>CBKWJC010000010.1:0-93800 GCA_966674685.1 uncultured bacterium | reverse complement strand
TGCAGGTGATGTTTGCGTTAGCAACTTAACGTTTCACAGTACGGGATTTGCTCTGCGGAGTCAATAACGGTTTATTGACAGACATGATTGGGGATGTGCGATCGCACTGCATTATGCTGCTACATTTTCATGGAATGAAAACTCGTCTTGCACCCATGTAGTTGGCAGTGTAAGCAGAATACGTGCATGTCCCTTCAGATTATGATCAACTAAAAAAATCACGACTGTAGCTGATGACGCGCCTTGGATGCCTGAAGTTTTTCCCAGGCGGCTTCCAGCCCAGGTGGGGGAGATAAAGTAGAAATTTGAGCCACCCGCTCACGATTTTGCTCTTCGTAATATCGCCGCAGTTCTTCGGTTTCTTGGATTACTTGCTGATATTCAGCTTCGACTTGGGGGCGGTTGGCTTCGATGTAGGCTAGGGCAGCGTCAATTTGCTCGTCCGTAAGCTCAAATAATCCTTGGATGAACTTAGGGGGATATTGACCGATCACATAGTCCATCACGTCATACAGAGTAATCCGAGTGCCTGCAATGGTCAGCCCCCGCTCGGTGCGAATGATGGCTGGGTTGTTGGATGCCGAAGTCATGAAAGTAACCTCAAAGTAACCTCCCAGAAGCTGTTTTCATGATATCCCACAGAGCAATCAGGCTTGTTGGCAAGAGCAGGTGTGAAGTGCGATCGCACTTTTCCTATTGCAGCTTTCCTGAAGCCAGCCTCAATTGCGATCGCAGTTATCAAATCTAAATAGAAAAGGTGCATTACATTTCAAACGCATCCTGGAAGATTTGCGATCGCACTACTACTCTACAAACAAAAGCCTTATCAGTTGGAATCATGGTTCAATAGCGCCCTCGATCGCTGCCAACACGATCGCCACAGCAGGATGCTCCACCAATTCTTCCAGTGCTGTTTTGCCACCAGCTTTTAGAGCACCAATCACTCGGTCTTTTAGCTGTGGAGTTTGGTCAATCTTCTCTACTGCTTTTCCTGGCACTTCCACAGGCGAGTATGTTTCAGAAAGCTGACTCAGCAATGCCTGGATCTCCGCTGCGGCCTCGGCTAAATTCTGGCGTTGCTCAGGTGCATAGTTGTGCAGCACGGCCTCCATCTTCCCCTGGTTTGTATTGGCTACGTTCCCAACTGGACCATAAAAGTTTTGACCACCTTGAGTTTGAGCCATAGTACTAATCACCTGTATGATTTCTGAGTTTCTTTGACGTTCTGCTTCAATAGTTCGTTGAGCTTCTTCTAAATGTGCGCCTTGCAAACGCAGCTGTTCTTTGTATTGAGCTTCTATTGCCAGAACTTGTTGGGCATAAAGTTGCTTTAGCTCTGTCTCAATAGGTGCTTTCTCGGCTTTCTCATCAAGCTCTAACCGGATAACAAAAGCTTCTCCCTTACGCTCCATTCCTTGAACCGAGATATTTGCCTCAGGGTGATTGAATCGTAGTTCTTGAAAAGAACGGAAGAAAGCTTGCCAGTCAATCCCTTTAGTAAAAGTAATATCAATAGTTTCAAGAGCATCAGCAATAATTTGGAACCTTTGCGTGAACTCATCTGGGGCAAAGGCTCCATCTTGAGCTAGCGGCAGACGCCCTGTAAATTCCCCATTATCAGGGTCGTAAGTGCGAAAAATATAGTCACATTTCACTCCCTCAAGCTTCGTTGTACTGTTGATTTGCCAATCTGCAATACATGCTCCAGTTAATACTGCTTCAGATAAATTGGTTCCTAGAAATTGAGATGCATGAAGGTTAGCATTGCGTAGATTCGCGCTCTGGAGATCAGCCTTTCTGAGATCAAGACTACTCAAATCAGTGTCGCTGAGATCAGCACTGTGAAAGTTAGTACCTCTGAGATTTGTGTTCTGAAGGTTCGCACCACTAAGATTAGCGTATTGAAAATTAAGATTGCTAAGATCAGTTCTACTCAAATTTGCACCACTAAGGTCAGCGCCTCGAAAATCGGCTTGCTGAAGATTCGCATTACTTAAATTAATTCTTTCAAGTTTGGCATTACGGAAGCTAACTCCACTGAGATTTGTGTCATGAAAATCAGCTCCACTGAGATTTGCTTGCTCAAAATTAGTGTTGCTGAGATCAAATCCGCTGATATGATCTCCATACTCCATAATCCTGGCATAGCTGAGATTAGCTCCTCGGAAGTCACCACCTCTGGGATACATGATGCCGAGATTAATGTTGCTGAGGTTAGCTCCACGAAAGTCGGCACCTTCTACATCAGTATCTTCAAGATTAGCTCCACGAAAATCTGCTTCTCTGAAATCAGTATCGCGAAGAAAGAAAGCTCCCATTAAATTCGTATTGCGGAGATCAGCGGCAAAAAAACTAGCTTGACTCAGGTTATTTACAGGCAGATGAACTCCATTAAGTTTGGCCCTACTAAGGTTAGCCCTTTGAAGCTTAACTCCGGAGAACATTAGAGCACCGCTCAAATTAGCGTTTTGAAGATCGGCATCTTGAAGGTCAGCATCAGATAAGCTAGCGTCAGAGAGGTTGGCATGAGAAAGGTTAGCACCTTTAAGATTGGCTTTGCTTAGTCGAGCGCGTCTAAGATCTGCATAAGAAAGATCCACAGTTTCATTTGGATGTTCTTCTTTCCAAGCATTCCAGGCTTGAACATTCTGCTTTAGCAGGTTTAGTTGCTCCTGATTTGCCACGAAACCAGTACCATTCTTACTAATTGCAATCCTTTAAAATTATAAGAAGCAGTTCTTTTGTATAGCAACACTAATCTGCCACCGACGACAAATAATGCGTTACTTTGACAACAGTGCGATCGCAAATCTTGTAGGTGCGTCCCCTTAATACAACCTTTGTCGGTTATAACTGGTATTTCTGGAACGCACCAACTTGTCGCATCAATTGTTATCGATGCGTTTCACTTTGCTCTGCATACCCTACGCCAAAATATTGGCTCAATCCAATCTATAATGATCTGCGATCGCGTTCACGCTTATTCATTTGCCACTAACCCATAAACGTTTGCTGCATTTGCTTAATGCCTAGCGACTAACGCTTATACCTTTACAGCAAACACATAAGCAAACCGGATGAATACTTAATGCTGAGCCGCTACTGCTTATACATTTGCTGCTAACCCATAAGCATTCGCTACACTCCTTCACTGCCTAGCGACTAACGCTTATACATTTGCCATTAACCCATAAGCCGTTCTCGCTTTAGCTAATTGATCAGCCGCTTCGCACATCTCGATAACGACTAACGCTGATTGATCAGCACCCAAGCCGATCTCCATCCCGGAAGGGCAGGTTTTGTTGATTCGTTTTGACTTGAGATCACAACTGGACGGATAAACCTGCCCCTACAGACGTTTGTTTTTGTGCATATCAACAAAAAGAGCGATCGCACATTCATCCGCGATCGCTCTTTTTGATCCCGATTGTTTGATTAGTCATCCGATGGTGATTTGCGATCGCACCTCCAATCTCCGATGATGAGTATCATCAGCCAATCATCAGGAGTCTAGAATAATGACCCTCAAACGACTAGTCAGTCTGTTCTTACTCATCATCACGATTGGCTTGATCTACAGCCTCCAACCACTACCCGCCTGGGCCGACTGGTCAACACCACTCAAGTTCAACCACGCCCAGGTAAAAAACCGCGACTTTGCCGGACAGCAGCTTCCGGCGACCGAATTTTCTAACGCCAATCTGGAATACACCACGTTTGAATACGCCGACCTGCGCGGTGCCTTGTTCAGTGGTTCCGTCATGACCGAGGTGAATTTTCACGGGGCCGACTTGAGCAATGCGCTGCTGGATTTCGCCACCTTCAACAGCGTGGATTTAAGCAATGCCAACCTAACGCAAGCCCTCCTGCTGCAATCCATATTTGACGACGCCTCCAACATCACAGGTGCCGACTTTACCGATGCCATTCTGGACGGCAAGCAGATTGAATGGCTGTGTCAGCAGGCAAACGGTGTGAACTCAACCACAGGCGTTTCCACCCGCGCATCATTGGGATGTCCGTAATCTGTGCTCTCTCCCCCTTTGCCTATTGCTTATACACATCTGAATAGTTCGTCTAAATTCCCCTTAAAAAGCAGGGCACTTTCATTTAGACAGAAAATAGTTTAGAACCAGAAACGTTGCGTAAGGGCAAATGGCCATTCGCCCCTACCAATTACGCGAAATGGCGATTCTAGAATTTATTCTGGCAAAAAGAAATCACCCTGCTTCCCACGAGGGACTGGGGGATGAGGCAAACGTAGACCTGCGCCAAACAGATGCTGCTCACCCTATGGTGTAGCGGAGGTTCTGTCTACAGATACTCGCACTGAAACAGACGGCAAATCTATACTGCTAGGCGTTTTGCGACGTGCTTGAGCAGTGAGTGGTTATGTATGTGATTGTGGTTGGCGCTGGGCCAGAAGGGAAAGAGCTGATTGACCTCGCGATTCAGCAAGGTCATCGAGTGGCACTGATTGAAAAAAACGAAGAGAATGCGCGGGGCGTTTTGCAGCAGCATGACATTCAGGTTTTTAATGCCGACATTGCCGTGGGTGGCATTCTTGATGAAGCTGATGCCCACAATGCAAACGCCATTGTTGCCACAACCCGTGATGATGCCACCAACCTAATGACGATGGTGCTCGGTCAGGAATATGGCATTGAAACTCGTGTCAGCCTGCTAAACGACGCCCATCATCGCAATCTATTCAAAAAGCTCAATGCCCGCATTCTCAGCGATCCAGCCACCATCATTGCCCAACAGCTTTACAACCTTCTGACCGATGATTAGCAAGACAACACTATAGCCATTGCCACTTTTGTCGAGACATTTACAAAATCCAACGTTTGAACGTTTTCCGAGTTTCCCAACGTTCTAACCAATGTGACTACAGCTACAAAATGCTTGTTTATCCTCAAATCGCCACACTACAGCTATAAATCAAGCTCCCCCCTGCTCCCGTTCTCCCCTGCTCCCCTTCCTCCAACTTATCATTCTGCCCACATCTTGCTGATACGCTAACCGTGAATCCGTTCATCAAAACGCTATGCCACGATCTCGGCCTCCTGCTGCACATTCCCGGCATTATGGCGCTGCTGTCGCTGCCCGTCAGCATTATTAGCCAGGAATATTTTGCGATCGCACCCTTCCTCTTCACAACCCTTGTTTCTTTCAGCCTGGGACAGCTTCTCTACCATCTTGGTACAGGAGCCAAAGCCGCACAGCTTGAGCAGTCAATGATAATCGTGGCGCTCAGTTGGGGCATCATTCCCTGGATTGGAGCCATCCCGTTTATCACGATTGCCTATAACCTGGCCTCTCAGCCGGAAGTGCCGCCCACGGTTGTCTACTTCCAAAACTTTTGGAGCGCACTGTTTGAAAGTTTCTCAGGTTTTACGCACGTTGGCTTAACGATGACGATTCGGCCTAGCCAGTTGCCCCATAGCTTGCAGTGGTGGCGCTCCTTTATGCAGTGGATTGGTGGAGTAGGCGTCATTGTTTTGATGTTGTCTATTCTCAATCCCAGTACAGATGCCTATAAACTCTACAATGCGGAAGGGCGCACTGATCGGATTGGCTTGACTGTGGGTAGAACAGTTAAGCGAATTTGGAAAATTTATGCCATCTACACCATTTTCAGCATTCTTCTTCTGCATTTTGTGGGTATGCCTTGGTGGGATGCCCTCAATCATGGGATGTGTGCAACCGGGGGCTTCACTGTTAGCGATCGCAGCATGGGCAGCTACGACGCTTCAATTCAAATTGCACTCATCTGGATTATGATCCTGGGCGCAATTAGTTTTTCCACTCTTGATGCTTGGCTGCTACAAGGCCGATTCAAAGCCCTACAGCAAGATCCACAGCATCAATCCTTATGGTGTTTGATTGGTATAGGGATCAGCGTGCTATTACTAGAGAACTACTGGTTTACTGGCACCTGGCAATTCTTGGATGTCAGCTTTCAATGGATATCAGCGCTAACAACTAGCGGGTTTTATACCGAGCGAATTCAGTTTTGGAGTCCCACCAGCAAGCTGCTGCTCAGTACCGCCATGATCATCGGCGGTGCCGCTGGTTCAACCGTTGGCGGTATCAAACTAAATCGTTTCAATACGCTCATGAAAGCGGTCTTTTGGCGGTTTCGTCGTATCTCACTGAAAGCCCACGAAATGCCGCGCTATCAAATTGGTGAACAAGTAGTGTCAGAACAGATTGCCTACCGCTGGATTGAGTCCGCAGCCGTACTTTTGTTGCTATGGCTAGGTGCGATCGCAACTGGTGTACTGCTGCTGATTCACCGAGTACCCGCTGAGTACAACCTAAGCGACGTTTTCTTTGAAGCCTCTTCTGCCTTAGGCAGTGCGGGCCTATCAACCGGAATTACCGGGCCACGCGCCAGTTGGGATGTCAAGGTCATTCTGATGGCGCTGATGTGGATGGGTCGCTTGGAAATTATTCCCGTGCTGCTGCTGCTGACTAAGCCATTTCAAAACATTATTCACGCGATTAAGCAAAAATGAGGGCGTGGGGAAAAGGAAGCATAAATGCTTGCATACTCAGTATTCGGTTCATTTGTCGGTAGTGGTATGTAGGTAATGATTTTGGGTGGTGTGGGCAGCGCCCACACCACCCAAAATCATTACGGCTTGAGAACTACCCATTTGTCTACTATCAGTTTTGCAATTTAGCGCTACAGAGAAGTCCAGTGCTGAGTGCTGAGTTGTCTAACTCGCCTCACTCCTGACTCCTCTCGCCTCACATTACTGAGAGTTGATGTGTAACCATCGTTCAGAGAAGCAATACTACCATTGGTATAGAAAGACTCCACTAAAGTGCATTGACAGGAACCTGTTGATCCACTGCCTTTACAAACCTGAATAATCAAGAATACATTAAGAAATATGAAGTTTCTAGTGTGTTCCTGTTAATGAGTCTGTCTAACGTTCTGAAAGCATCACAGCTTTACGAATTTAACTTCTATGCTGATGCCCATGTCTATCGGGGAGCTATCTATCAGGGCGACCTGTTCAAGTTAGTGGGTACTTACTCAGCATCACAATCCAAAAAAGCAGTCAGTTTAGCTCGCCACTTCGAATCTCAGAAGACACAGACCGTGATTTCTAGAAAAGAGACGGGTGAGTGGTACGTCTGGGTGGAAATTCGCTCCCTAATCGAACCTACACCGCTGGCTCGGTTAACGATTCAGGATCATCAGTCTGCTCTCTCCGGTGAGGAGGTTGTTTCCTCAGCCTTTCCGATAACGCCTCAAAATCTGATGTCGGCTTAAAGCTCGTTAAAATTGAAGGCGTAGAAATCGGCGGAATTCAACTATGCGAATACTACACACCATGCTGAGGGTGAAGAATCTAGAGCAATCCCTTCAGTTCTACTGTGATGTCTTGGGTATGAAACTGTTGCGCCAAAAGGATTATCCCGGCGGCGAGTTTACGCTAGCCTTCATCGGCTACGGCGATGAAGTAGATCACACCGTCCTGGAACTCACCTATAACTGGGGCCAAGATGACTACGATCTGGGCGATGCCTACGGTCATATTGCCATTGAAGCCGATGATATTTATGCAATGTGTGACGACATTCGCAGCAAGGGCGGGCAAGTCGTGCGCGAGCCCGGCCCCATGAAGCATGGCTCGACGGTGATTGCGTTTGTACAAGATCCCAACGGCTACAAAATTGAGCTGATTCAAAAAGGCTCCCAGGGCTATAACCAAAATCAGCAGAGCGAAAATCCGGAACTTGCAACCAGTAGCTAGGACTGTTGCCTGCGCCTGAGTCTAGGAGTGAGCAAGGGTGAAAGGGAGCAAGGAAGCGCCGTTTCCAACTAATTTATACAGACCTCAAGATGATTTTGCTGTCATAATGTAGCGGCAAAATCACCTTGAGGTTTTTACATATTGAGGATATCTCCAGAACGTGGGGTGTCTAACCCAAATGCTTTCTGTACAGCATCCGCTTGCGTAAAGTCCGTGTTGCCTTTCCAGTGTTCAAACGCTACCAGTTGACGCATTTGCAGCATCATTTGGGCGCGTGTTAGTCCCTCTTCATAGAAGTAAATTGGGATTTGCTCAATTTCAGAAAAAGGTTTATTCGACTCTCGTTCTAGGAAAATATTGACGGCCTCAATCTGTTTGGCTTTATCTTCGTATTTGGCCTTAATAGCCTCAATCTTCTCTTCTAGTGAATTCTCGCTAATAATATCGACACGGCTATCGTCATCAAAGAAGTGATTTAGTCCCGGATGCACCGACGTTTCATTCGCATCATCTGTTTCGGCACTAAATAGCTTGTTTACAATTCGCAGGTGAATCACCTCTGCTGCACGGCGCGGCACCTTATCATCAAAGAATTTCAGCGCTGCCAGTGTCCGCTCAATTGAGTGCAGGTCTAAAAACATCAGGTCGTCTTGGAACCCAAATCGGCCTAATACGACTGGGCGATATTCTTTTGGTACGGCTTTGGCTGAGGTTGGTAAATCAATGGATTCCGCCTCTTTGCTGTAGAGCCATACCCACTGCTGACTCGCTTCGTCATACTGCATGCATTTCAGCCGCTCTAGCTTGGTCATGAGGATCTTTTCGTGCTTGACTCGGTAATACAGCCGAATGGGCATATAGGCTTCTCCGGTCAGCGTGCTGAGCAGCGTTTTTTTGACGTCCTTCATGTTTCCCCTGCTGTTGCGTCTATGTCTATGTCTGTGTTTGCGATCGCGTTTGCGTTTGCGATCGCATCTTGCCCCAAACACCTGCTCCAGATTTTAGACTGCCAGACACGGGCATCCTATTGGGCTTACGAAAGCTATCGCCTCCCTTGGAAAAATGATATATCAGAACCCAGTAGAGCCTATCGGTTAACGCTCAGTTCCCTTGACTTGACTGGAACCTCAGGTTGATGAGTTGGCCAACCCCAGATCAACAGACTAATTCCGATGGCCACCATTAAACCAGCAGCAATTCCCCCCATCCAGACCGGGATGCCGACAACGGGCAGCATCCACCACCAGGTCGGCACAATTTGCATAACCCGCATTGATTCCGTTTCCGACAGAAAATCTCTGACATCGGTCTGTAGGGCATCACCAACCTGGCGAAATGCTGCGCCCCAAACATGCAGCAAAGGGGACTGAGTGAGGGCTGTCCAAAGACTCAGATCTGTAACTGCGCCACCTGCTGTTTCCAGTTCCCAGTAGTAGCGCTGGTAAAAGGAAAACAAGGTCGGAGCGTTGATGACAAACCCGATCGCACTCAAGATGAGTAACCATTTGCGACTGTGATAGTCAATTAGTCCAACCAGCGCCATTAGCAATGGCAAGAGCGGCACCAAAAAGCGAGGCCCCCAATCCCAGCCACAGCAAAACCAAAATGAATGCAACCCGACAAAGCTGGTGCTGATCCCTAACAACGCAACCGCTTCCACAGGCTTTGTTTTCAACGCTTTATAGCAACCAATTACCGCTAGAGCAACTGGAGGGCAGTACCACAGCAGTCCGCCGCCCATGCCAAAGCCAAAGAGAAATCCCCAAAACCGCTCCAGCATTCCCGATGCGCTCAACCCAACAGAAACAGGCTGGCCTGTAATGAACGGATTACCAAATCGTAAATAGTTATAAAACAGATAAAATGCGCCTCCCAACGCTGGCGCAAGCACTGGCCCTAATACCACCCAGAGCGGATATCGCTTGAGCCAAAAGTATAAAGCAACCACAGGGCCGAGGACGATCCCGGTTGGCTTGGCCAGAATTGCGAGAGCTGCGAATAAACTCGATAATATCCATGCTCGTCGAACGAACCCAAACGCGAAGTATACGCAAGCAATGGTGAGAAATGCCAGCAGAGGTTCGGAAAAGAGCGTTTGAGCATAGGTAAGCGCAATGGTGCCAAAGGCATAGGCTAGTGCAGCCATATAGGCTCCTGGCTTGGTACTGCCCAATCTCAGCGCCAGTAGGGCAACCAAGACAGTGGTTGCAGTAGTAAAGAAAACGGATGACGCGATCGCAAATACGGCAGATGTAGACAGCGCGGGTAAACCCAACCAGGCACTCAGCACAACCCCTACTGCCACCAGCGGAGAGATGACAATGGGCAATAAAAGATAGCGAATTGAGTAGCTTTGTCCATCGGCGCCTTCTAGCCCCCCAGCCCCCGTTGGCAAGCTAAAACGCTGCTCTGTAACCAGGGCATACGCAACTTTCAGCACTTCATTGCCGTCAATGCCCCAGATCACGGGCTTCAGGAAAGCAAGGTAGATTAAACCGACACCGACACTTAAGGCGAAGACGATACTGGGTTTGGAGAGAGCGCCAGGGAATTTGAGTGAGTGAAACATACCGCATCTGGAGATTGAGATCAGGTTTTCATAACAGTCGTCAATAGGTGAGTGATGTTTTGATTTGTTTGGTAAAGGTTGAAGCGGTGCTGGGCGTCCAGTTGGGCGCGGGTGGCCAGTCTGCGGATGTGGGAGGGGTCACGCTGACATTCCGTGATAATCTCAGTCAGCTTTGGGATTTCGCTGGGCGGAAAGAGCCAGCCATTATGCCCGTGCTGCACAAGTTCCATCGCGCCGCCCGCAGCGGAGGCAACCACTGGACGACCGGAGAGCATGGCCTCGACAATGACCCGGCCAAAGGGTTCCGGTGCAGTAGACGTATGGGCAATCAGATCGCACGCGCCCATCAGGTCGGGCACATCTGAGCGAAAGCCTAGAAAGTGAACGCGGTTTGCCAGCTTGAGGTCATTCACCAGTTGATGGAGGTGGGTGACGTAATCCGCTTCGCCAAATAGGGCATCGCCGACTAGCAGAACGACCACTGAGTCAGGGCAGTCAGCCAGAGCCTTAAGGAGAATATGCTGTCCTTTCCAAGGAGCCAGCCGACTGAAGTGACCAATTACGAATTTGTCTTCTATATTGAGTTCGCGTCGCAGAGCTTGGTGTCTGGTGCTGGCGGTTTGGTAGCGGTCTGGGCGGAAGCCGTTGTAAACGATGTGAACCCTGTCGGCTCGTCCCCCTGCGGCAACAAAGGCGTCGCGGCTGGCCTGGGAGTTGGCAATCACGAGGGCGGCTTGATTAGCAAGGGTGATAATAATGCGGCGATTAGTGGCGCTGAAGTGATCCGGTGAAACAATGTCGTGCAGGTGGTAAACCAGGGGACGACCGCTGAGGCGACTGGCTAGTGCACCAACGACCAGCGCTTTCTGGGTGTTGGCATAGATCAGATCGTAGTTTCGGCTGAGCCGTGCTGTAGTGGTAATCAGCGGAATGAGCTGGGTTACACTCTTTAGCCCAACCCGAAGTCCGCTGTCTTTTTGCACCTGTAGCGCCCGTTGAGCCAGAATTGCGACCGGAATGTTGAGCTGGCGCAGATAGTCTGGAAATGCACCTTCGGTAAAGACGCCGACGAGACTCGTATCGCGAAACTGCTGAGCGATATCGGCAAGACACAGCTCAGCACCGCCAAGCTTATTGCTTTGGTCAAGGAATAAAATTCTCATGCTTTATCTAAAATCATTTTGTTTTTGATGACAGAAGCAAGTTTTTTCTCTATAAAGAGATGTATCCATATGCCAGTAAACACGGCAAATATGCAGGATAAAATCATCCCAAACGTCTGAAAAATGTAGTTTTCTATATTTGTAGCCTGAATAACCTTTGTGGATATGGAAAGAACGGGGTAGTGAGTTAGGTAAATTGAAAAAGCGGCAGCCCCAAGGATCAAGAAGCTTTTGTTCACCGCTATCTTTTTTCTGATTTCTAAAAATGCAGCACCGCCAACAATTAAGGTTGAGGACAATCCATATGCAAAAAAATCGTAATATTGAGGTATGTTTATCTCTGACTGAAAAAGATTTGTTTTCAAAAAACCAAAGCAAAGAAATGTCAGGCAACCAATTAATAGAATCGTTAGACTTGTTCGCTCTTTCATCCTAAAATTTTGGATTAATAATCCGATTGCAAAACCAAAAATAAATTCCAAGTTGTAATAAGAGAATATAAAAACTAAAAGATAATTAGTATTGTCTCTGAGCGAAGGCTCAGTGACAATATCAGCCAGTAAAAAACATATTGACAGTGCGATCCATAAAGCGATAATTCGACCAGGAATCTTGGACTTGAAAAATATTAATGTACTAAAAATTAAGTAAAAAAATATAATATGGCTAAGAAACCAGGCCACAGAAAGAATAGGTAATTTGTCTTGAGGAAAAAGCAAAATAGATTTTATGATGACGGCTATGTTTCGTTCATGTCCCCTTCCAAAGGATGGAATCAGAAAGTAGATTGGAATAATAAATAAATTTATTGTCCAGTAAAGAGGATAAATTCTAAACACTCTTTTGAGCAAAAAATTCTTTGCTTCTTCTCTTTTTCCAATAAGCTTGAGGCTGGATAGAGCTAGAAAAAAGCCGCTTAGAGTGAAGAAAAAATCGACCCCAGAGTCTCCAAATGAAAAGAACGAAAATAAGAAGCTTTGATTGAATTTTAATCTGAATAAACTTGTGGTATGGTAAGTCAAGATAAGCAGGGCAGCAATGCCTCTTAAACTCTCAAGTATTTCCAGCTTTCTAGGTAAGCTAACGGGTTGTTTAGTTTGGTAAATCATCTGAATTTCTAAATCACATTGTCGTGTTGTATTTAGTCCAACAGTACTCTCCGAACTTGGCTAGCAATATTGGGCCAGTTAAAACGGGTAGATGCGTAGGTGCGGCAGGTGTTGCGATCGCATACCTGTACATGTCCAGAAAGGATATCTGTCAACGTTTGAGCTATGGCCTGATCGCTCGTAGATGCCGTAATCAACTCTGGGCACAGATCGCCAATTACTTCTGGCATACCGCCAACAGGCGTACAGAGGGCAGGAGTACCGCTAGCTAGAGACTCCAAAAGCACAAGCCCAAAGCCTTCTAGAGATTGGCTTGGCATCACAGTTAGATCAGCCGCCTGGTAGGCAACTGGCAACTGCTCATCGGGTAAAAAGCCCAGAAATTTGACGTGATGGCTCAGCCCTAGCTCAGCCGCCTGACGCTCTAGAGCCTCTCGGAGCGGGCCTTTGCCTGCGATCGCAAGCCACAGGTCTGATTTGTGAGCCTCAAGATGTGCGATCGCGCTGAGTAATTGACCCAGCCCCATCCGGTGTACCAAACGACGAGGCGTAAACAAAATAAAGCGATCCGACGGCCAGCCGAGCTGCTCACGCGCCTGCTGACGAGATAGGTTGGGTTGAAACCGTTGAGTATCAACACCGCCGGGAATCACGTAGATTTTGTCCCAGGGAATGCCATACTGCCGATGCAGAATTTCACCAAAGGCTTTGCTCAAAACAATAAAGCGATCGCAACGCCGATAAACCAGCGTTTCAATTTGCTGCTTGAACCAAACGCTCAGCGGATTCTCTCGTTCGGCTTGACTTTCGATCGCCCAAGGCCCATGAAACGTGCAGGTAATCGGCACATCTCTAGGCAGATGAGGTAGGGCTGCTAGACCATAAAGGGCAAAGTGAATATTAACGGCCTCAAGCCGAGCATGGGTAAGACGGCGAGACTGCTGATAAGCCGCCATGAGTCGTTGTCTCAGGGACAAATCGACATCAGCTAAGTTATGCAACTGAACCGATGACCAGGGACTTTGGCTCGGCAACCCAATGCCAAACAAGTCAATAGGGATCTCTGAAGCTGCAAGAGTTTGAACAAGCTCATAAACATACCGATCCAGTCCGCCGGACTGATCGGGGAACCAGGTATTTCCAATCACCGCCGTTCTAGGACAGGGCTGCATAAGACGAATCCCCATAAACGCGCTGATAGTAGATCTGATAGTCCTCTGAGAGCAGCGGTTGCCACCAGTGCGGATGAGCGAGATACCAGGCAATAGTCTGGCGCAGTCCGTCCTGGAGCGTAACAGAGGGTGACCAGCCGAGTTCTATTTTGAGTTTGGTGGCATCAATGGCGTAGCGACGATCATGACCAGGGCGATCTTTCACGAAGGTAATCAAACTGCGAGCCGGACGAACAGGTAAATCGGGCACCATCTCATCCATCAAGTCACATAGCACATGAACCAGATCAATGTTTTTGACTTCGTTATTGCCCCCAATCGCATAGGTTTCGCCCGGTTTCCCTTGCTGAATCACACTATCCAGTGCGCGGCAGTGATCGTTGACATAAAGCCAGTCACGAACATTTTGGCCGTCGCCGTAAACAGGGAGGGGTTTACCCAGCAAAATGTTGATGCACATCAACGGAATCAGCTTTTCTGGAAAATGGTACGGCCCATAGTTATTGGAGCAATTGGTGATCAGGGTTGGTAATCCATACGTGTGGTGATAGGCTCGCACTAAATGATCGCTTCCAGCTTTAGACGCAGAGTAGGGACTGTTGGGTGCATAGGGTGTGGTTTCGCAAAAGGCTGGATCGTCAGATCCTAAACTGCCGAAGACTTCATCGGTTGATACATGGAGGAACCGACAGTGATCGGGAAATGTAGACTGTGTCGAGGCTTTAGACCAATAATGACGAACTGCTTCCAACAGGGTAAACGTGCCAACGATATTGGTTTGCACAAATGCATTCGGCCCCAGAATGGAGCGGTCAACGTGCGATTCGGCGGCAAAGTGAGCCACGGTATCAATCTGTTCGTCTCGCAGCAGAGCATCAACGAGGGCGCGATCGCAAATATTGCCCTGCACAAATCGGAAATTTGGCTGAGTGTCCAAATCAGCTAGGCTGCTGCGGTTGCCAGCATAGGTCAGCGCATCTAGTACCACAATGCGATCGCGGGGATGTTGCTTGCTCCAGTGATGAACAAAGTTGGAGCCAATAAAGCCTGCTCCACCCGTAATCAGCAATCGCCGATTCGCGCACGATGGGGTTAGGAGAGATGTTTCAGGGGTAGACAGCGTCATAGGAAGAATCCTTACACCATTTCAATCTGACAGTCATCGCCAATCATCAGGCGAACCGCTTTAGGTCGAGAAGAGGCAGGTTTGAGGCAAGCGTTCTGACCGATCAGGCTATCGACAATCCGATGATGAATATTTTCGAGTCGGGCACCGCGCAGAATAACGCTGTGTTCTAGATCCATATCAACCAGCGTTGTTTGATCAGCAATACTGCTATAGGGGCCAATGAAGCAGTTTTCGAGATGACAGTTGTCGCCGATGGTGACAGGGCCACGAATGGTGCTGTTAATAATGCGAGTGCCAGACCCCACCGTTACTCGACCAATCACTTGGCTCTGTTCGTCAACGTCTCCAGCAATCGTACAGTCGGTACAGGCATCTAAAATGATGCGATTGGCCTCTAGCAGGTCATCTTTTTTGCCTGTATCAAGCCACCAGCCCTCTAGCTGTAATGCTTCCACCGCTTTATCTTGGTCAATCAAGGCTTGAATTGCATCCGTAATTTCTAACTCACCCCGTGCCGAAGGCCGAAGCGTTGCAATCACCTCATGAATTGCTGCCGAGAAGAAATACACTCCAACCAGAGCCAAGTCTGAGGGGGGATGCTGTGGTTTTTCCACTAGTCGCAGAATCTTGCCGCTCGCGTCAACTTCTGCCACACCAAAGGCTGTCGGATTGGGGACTGACTTTAACAGGGTTAGCGTTTCGAGCTGGCGGGATTTGAATGTGTCGCAGAATCGATGTAGGGTGTCTTGAATCAAGTTATCCCCTAAATACATCACAAAGGGGGCATCACCCAAAAACGGCTGGGCAATTTTGACCGCATGAGCCAATCCGGCGGGCTGGTCTTGCAAAATGTAGGTAATGCGAGCGTCAAACCGATCTCCATTACCCGTAACACTTTTGACTTCTTCCCCCGTTTCAGGACTGATGATAATGCCAATATCGGTAATTCCTGCGGCAACAATGGCTTCAATGCCGTACCAAAGAATTGGTTTGTTGCAAACGGGAACAAGTTGTTTGGCTCCGGTGTAGGTCAAGGGACGCAGGCGCGTACCCTTACCGCCGGAGAGAATAAGTGCTTTCATAGGTCTTGGTGTAAAGTTGGCTAAGCATCTGTCGTAAGCTAGTGCGCCAGTAGGGGGCAGAACTGCCCAAAACTAAGTCCAATTTTTTGTTAGACAAGACGGAGTATGGCGGGCGCTGTGCAGCCGTAGGAAATTGAGCGGTCGTAATCGGCTCCACCCTCTTCACTCGTAAGGGAAAACCAATCTGGTGAGCTTCTTCAAAAATTGCGATCGCAAAATCGTACCAGCTCGCTACGCCACTATTTGTACAGTGGTAAATGCCTTTGGGTTCTAGATCAAAGCGTGATTCAGTCATCAACGGCACGAGTTGATGAATCGCCTCCGCAACGTATTGGGCCCAAGTCGGTGAACCAATCTGATCCATCACCACCTTGATCGATTCGCGCTCACTGCCTAACTTCAGCATGGTTTTGACAAAGTTTCCCTTGCCATAGGCGCTATAAACCCAGGCTGTACGAAGGATAATGCTGAGATCGCACTCCTGCTGCACAGCCGCTTCACCCGCAAGTTTAGACTGTCCATACACCCCAATCGGCTGCGTCGGATCAATTTCCTGATACGGCAAATGGCTATGACCGTTAAACACATAGTCTGTAGACACATGGATGAAACTAGCGCTGATTTGCTGAGCCGCAGTTGCGATCGCGCGAGGTGCTGTTTCATTGACCGCAAAAGCCAAATCAGATTCAACCTCAGCTTTATCAACCGCCGTATAAGCTGCTGTGTTGATAATTAAATCTGGATAATAGTCAACAATCGTTCGACTAATTGCTGCGGGATCAGTTAGATCAACCTGCTCCCGACCAACTGCTGTCACCTCTTTATCAGATAGAACAGACAAACATTCTTGCCCTAGTTGTCCAGTTGAGCCAAACAATAAAATCCGCATCATGCATAAACCTCTGCTGATTTGAAGGGCTGTCCTGTCTGATCTTTCTGAGACAAAATTGGAGCTTCAACCAGAGGCCAATCAATCGCCAAATCTGGATCATTCCAGAGAATACTTCGTTCATACTGGGGTGCATAGTAATCAGTTGTTTTATATATCACTTCAGCAACATCAGAAAGAACTAAGAATCCATGTGCAAAACCGGGAGGTATCCAAAGTTGCTTTTTATTTTTTGCCGAAAGTACAGTGCCAACCCATTGACCAAAAGTAGGGGAACTTCCACGAACATCAACAGCTACATCAAAAATCTCGCCAACGATTGCTCTGACTAACTTTCCCTGAGCTTGATGAATTTGGTAATGCAGTCCACGCAGAACATTTTTGACTGAACGAGAATGGTTGTCCTGAACGAACGTGTAATTTGTATTAGCCTTTTCCTCAAAAACTTTTTGATTAAAGCTCTCTAAGAAAAATCCTCTTTCATCTCCAAACACAGTAGGTTCAATCACTAACACTTTGGCTAGCTTGGTAGAATGAATGTTCATTGTGATTAGCCACTCAGCAGAATAAATACATCTTGCAGTTATTGCGCGATCAACATCCGAAATAAACTATCTTTTCGGAATAAGACGAAATCGAAACTGTATATTTACTTATACTGGGCTAAGTATTTAAAACAGGAAGTTTTTTCAGCTTCAGCTAAACTTTATCAATCTAAAATAGGTTCTCCTAGTCTCTATATGTTGCAGAATTTCTACAAAATTCGAGACCCTTATCTGATAGAGTTCGCAGCTTATAGAGCATTGTAATACAGCGAAGATGTACCCTATTTTCGAACTAAATATAGGGAAATCCCAGAGATATAATCAGCGACATCTTTCTTAAGAGATAGCCCAATCAAGTAAACCCTGTCTTGAATTTATTCGTGGTGATCACCTAGCTTGTGTTTTAGTAAATATTGATTGAATATACAAGGTTACTGTTCTTGAGCGTCTAAACAAAACAAACTACAGAGCTTAATCTTCAATCTTCAAATGAATACCCGAATAAATCAATATCCTCGGCATAGATATCCGCAACGATATCTCTTGTCTTGTTAGTATAATAATCTTGATACTTGCTTCTTGAACTGGCATTAACATGGGGCAAACTTCGCTCAAGATTTAATCGCTTGCTAACATAATCAAAGTCTTCAGCAAGATTTTCGAACCTCAGCAGATAATCTACTTGTATTTGTTTGTTTTCATCATAAATGAACTTGTATTGGGGCACAAAATGCATCCAGGAATTGGAATTGTCTTTACTCAGCCAATCACATACAAAATCATTGAAGTCACTAAACTGAGCCAGATTTTTACTGGCCCAATAAGAATCCATTGCATTGCTCCCACCTTTTTTTAAATAAAAAAAAGTGGAAACAAGCCTGTCCCAGGGATTACGGACAACTGCAAACTTAAAGTAGGTGTTGAACTTGTCAGGACTCCTATTCTTGTACCACGAAAATGGAACATGCCCAATGTAGGTATATCCAATTAATCGATAAATGCTCGTGCCTGCTGTTTTGGGTATATGAATGAAAATTGTTTGAAATTTATCAGAACTAGATGGATAACTGCGTTTTAGATTGACCCATATAGAATATCGAAATTCAGTTTTCAGCCGAGAGTAGTGAAAATTTAAACTGTTCATAGTTAGATGAGTAATTTCAGATTTAACACGACATCCAAAACCACTAAAGCCAAAGCCAAGGGGTCAAAGTTTGAAACATATTTCTGGCATAAAACTTCCAAGAATCATCAGCAGAATAATTCCGATTATCTGCGCCACGAATTCCTTCTAAAGAAGGTGTAACTCTGAAGCGACGAACAATATTTGAATTCTTGCGAATAAACCGTTGCTCAAGCCAACTGCGGAAGAGTTCTTCAGCAGCAGTTCCCTCTGGGATGCCAGCAACATTCGTCTTAAGCCTAGGATAAATATCCCGGATACACATCTCATATCCGGCTGGTGTCCAAGCCATCAAGTAAGTATCGACCCAATGCTTTGGATAGTTTCGACAGTTACAGTATAAATCAAAATTTTTAGGTGCGTTTTTGATTACCTTATCAATATTTTGAATGATGTAACGTCCGGTGACTTTCCATATGACGGTTTCCCTATCTTCAGAGCCAGCAATCAACTTAGAATTAGACATACCATAGTCCAAAAGCTTGAACTCTCCATACCCTCTATCATAATGCGGTGGGTAATCAAGCCCATTGAATACAATAAATTCAACTTTTTCTTTAATTCCTAAGCTGTTAACCATCGATTCTAAAGAAGTGATATTTGAGTTTGAGTTCTCAATAAATACAATTCCATCGTAAGAATGATGGATTTGTTTTGCATAAAACTTTAAGGCTTTAGCATAGTCTTGTAATCGTTGTGTGGGATCGGCCCGCTTCAGATTAGGCACACCTGATTTTGGCGTAATCGTTGCAGTCAGTAACAAAAGATTTCTATCAGTCATAACAAATCTCCTAAATCATGCTGTATAGGTTGACTAACTCAGTTGATGTAAAGAAGCTTCATTAACAGCTTGCTGCTTCTGAATTGCTTCAAAGAGGTCAATATATTGAGCCGACATTTTTTCCCAACTATAGGCTCGAACACTTTCATAGGCAGCTTTTCCCATCTTTTGTCTATATGTAGGGTTATCTGTAAGCTGAACCATTGCCCGGAGCAAAGCTGGTATGTCATTCGGATCTTCTAACACAATGCCGTTCTTATTAGTTATCAATTCGGCTGCACCCACCGTACTTGCTGTAATAACAGGCAAACCCGTTGCCATCGCTTCTACAACAACTAAACCCCAAGGTTCATAGCGTGAAGGAAATACCAGAAAGTCAGTTGCTTGCATGAGTTGTGAAATATCGCTCCGGTAGCCCAAAAAATGTACTCGATCGTCAATATTTAATTGTTGAGCCAATTTGGGGTAAGGACTACCTTCTACCCCTCCCGCAACAGCGAGATGAAGTGAAGGAACTTGAGCAAGAGCTTGAAGTACACTGTCTAAGTTCTTGCGCGGAGTCTGTATATCTCCTACAAAGATTGCAAGAGGAGATTTTTCAGGTAACCCTAGTAGATTGCGATCGCTAGGGCTAGGTGAAAACTCTTGAAGGTCTACTCCGTTCAAAACAATCTGTATCTTGTTTGCTGGTACCCCTATGCTAATTAGCTCGTTAGCTATTCTTTGAGAAACTGCCACAACCACTTTAGCCTTTCTAAAGGCTTGTTTTTCCCAATAAGAATTAAGCCACGTATAAATCCACTGATAACAACCATAGAAACCTTTGTGTATTTTGCTTGTATGAGTTGATGAAGTTAGCCAGGAGCTATGTATAAAATGAACTGCATTGACATCAGAAAAAACATTAGTTATTGCTCCATTGACTTTTATGATGTCAAATTTATTTTTATTCCGTTTAATCCAAACAGCGCTGATAAATGAAAAGTAAATGTTCCTTAAAATTTCAGAAGGCAGTTTTTCAACTGAAATTTTTATCCACGTCACAGCAGCTTTCGCTTTCAGATCATCTGCAATGTCAGAAGCTAAAACAGTTAACTCATGACCTCTACGTATTGCTTCTCTTGCAACTTCATAATTAACTCGGCCTTGTCCATCACCTTTGATCAGGCTGTGCGTTACTAAACAAATTTTCATGACGCTAACGACCTTTGTTATGTAGGTGAAAAGTTACCAAGAATAGCCAATTTTTTTCATTGTAGGTTCCACAATATCTTTTATATCTGCAAGCTTTGCGTCATCTAACTCACTTCTCCATTTGTCTATCCTCCTAGGATCAGCAGTTTGAATGGCGTAGTTAACTACATCTTCCGCATTTTCCAAATTCAGAAAACTAGCGATTTTTTGGATTTCTCGCTCTGTATAAATCATTAAATCTTCGTACTTTATCTCTAAAAAGCTATCCACAGGCAATTTCTGGCTAAGCTCTATTGCAGTTTCGATCGTTGCTGACCACTGTTTAGCTAAAAGAACATGTTCAGGATAGTTGTTGATCCACTCTTTCCATCCCGGTGGTCTAGCTCCCCAATAACTTAGCTGTAAACCCATTAGTCTTTTGATACGAAAAATAGCACTAGGAATTAAACCTGGTATTTCCCATATTGTGATCTGCCTCAGCTTTCTGAAAGTTTGTGCTAGTTGGTTCTTTAAAAAAATATGTATGGGTTCCTCTCCATTACGATGAAGTTCTTTTTGAGTTGAGTTAATTACTGACCGTCCATCTCTTAGAAGCAGAATAAACTTTGCATTAGGAAAAACCTTCTTAATCATTAAAACTCTCAAGCAATTTCTAGGAGTCTTATCACACACCCTTTGGGCTGATTTGTCTGCAAGATATGAATCAAATCGCTGCTGAATATATCGTGATATCCATAAATTACAATCTTCTGCTAATAGAACATCATCTGGTTTATCGAGGTTTCCAAATGTCCAAAGATTGTTGGTCTCGTCCCAACAGATAATATTCTCATGTGTTTCTAAAACTTTTCCGAGCCAAGTATTACCTGAACGAGGTGCACCAATGATAAAAATTGGTGCTTGATCGGTGGACAATGCTGATTCACAATTCGTCTTTTTCCCTGAAGTTGAAGTCATACCTAGTATTCCATTAAAACAAAAACAACATGTATACTTAGCTAAGGGATTGGTTCTTTTGCCTGCCTATTTTAGTTGTTGAATAGTATTTACATGCTGCCGTTCCAACACCTAGAAATCCCCACAAAATAACTGCTTGCGGTCCTGCAAAAACTAAGTTTAGGGGCGACTGTGTGATGACGCTTAGAACGATGGCTTGGGTTCCACAGGCAAAGACGTCTGCTTTTATCCTGTTGTTGCTAAAAAGGCTGAAAATGAGCAGCATAATGCCTGTTGTATAAGGAATTGCTCCAAACCAACCAAGCGAAAATAGAGTTGGGAAAAACGTGCTGTCTCTATCCCCAAGTCTAACGTCTAGATCTGGAGAAAATCCGAATCCTTGCCCCATAAATTGGGTTAATGCTGAAGCCCAAAGCTGATCATAACCAGATAATCGACCTTCAAAACTGCTATCTGTTTCAACATTTGATAAAGTGTCAAAACGTGAATATATATCTTCAGCGAATGGCGTAAAGGCAACAAGCTGAACTACTCCTAAACCTAAAATTAGTACAAATACTATCATTCTCATCTGAATACTTGGCTTGAGTGAGATAAGAAAAGTCGGTATTCCTGCTAACCCACTAAGCCATGCTGTTCTAGCCATAGTCAAAAAGAAAGACAGGTAACCAACTCCGGTAGCAAAAAAGACGAGTGGATTATTTGATTTGCAAAAAAGCAGTATTAGTCCAGCAAGTAGGGTGATACCAAAGCTTTGTGGAGATCCCATAGAGCTTGGAATTCGTATCTTGTACGGTTCAGGCTGTCCAAAAGAGACGGCTGGAATATTATTCAGCCAAAATCTGTCCCAATCTGGGGCTACAACATATTGGAAAAGGCCATAAATCCCCATCAAAATTACACCCCAAAAGAAAGTCTTTTGAAGGGTTGTTCGCAATATAGGATACTGTCGCCAGTTTGAGTATGTATAGTAGCCGAAAAGAATTGGACATAACCAATCTAAGGTCCCAATAATTACTCCCGTCTTTGGATTTTGAAGAAAACCAATCAAAAAGGCATAAAGTACTGAAAAAACTGACAGTGCAAAGGGTATGCCTCCATCTTTGTGAAGAGTGGGTAACTTTTTGAAGAATGCAATTCCAGAAATCAACATTACCAACTGCGAAGTTAGGCCCCAAGGCCCAAAGGTAATATAGCCAGCTTGATAGTCAATAATCCGCCTGATAAGATTGCCTATAAATATTATCCACCACGTAAAACTAATATAAAGCGAAGCTGATCGGAAATATAAATAGAGAGCTAGAGCAACTGCAGAAGCTGGAAAAATCAGTACTAAAACTCTGCCAGCGCCTGCTAAAAGCAGGAGGCCAACTAAAGAAGAGAAAATCCAAATGGCTGTTCGACAGCTTTTCTCTTTTGTGAGATTGAAGTTAGAGTTAGCAGATGAAGAATACACTTATGTTCAGTGGTAAGTTCAGATAAACATAATTGACTACAGCAGAATTACTAGTTACCTAGTAGAACGCTTTTGATCTAGAGCTTTTGAATATAAGTCAAGTCGTTGTTTTGCGATCGCAGACCAGCTATAGTTTTGAGCAGTTGCATAGGCATTGAGCTGCAGCTCGGCGAGATAGTCAAGATTATTGATTAATTTGTCCAATGCTTGAACAATTGCTTGGCTGTCGTAGGTAGGCACTACCAGTGCATCATGACCATCACGCACGATTTCCATAGGGCCTGACACATCCGTGGTGACTGGAACCAAACCACAAGCCATCGCCTCAATGAGAGCTTTGCCAAAACCTTCCGATAGTGTAGGAAAAAGTTTGATGTGATGGTCTTTTAGCAACTCGGGCAACTGATCATGCGAAAATTGGGGAACTACTTTGATCCGAGCATGTAAAACTGGATCAAAGTCTGCATAGACTCTTTTCTCTGGTGGATCCTGAGCCGTGAAACCTGTTCCTAGAAAGCTTACTTCAACGTGTTTATAACGCTTCAGAATAGTCTGCAGAGCCGGAACGCTATATTGAATCCCTTTTCTGGGAATATAAGTACCAATATGAGCAATTCGAATTGGGTCACCTAATTTTTTAGGTAGGGGTTGAAGAGGCAAGCCAAGAAATGACTCAGGAATACCATTAGGTAAAATATAGGTCTTGTTTTTATTGACTTTGAGATGGTGAGCAACATAATTCTGCTCTTCCTGATTAAGCAGAAAAACTAAATCCGAATCTCGGAGAGAGTTAGCTATTTCCCAGAGCATAATGCTTCCACGATATAGAGGATACATCCAGCTCAGTTTCTTATTTCCTCGCTTCGCCTCCTCTAAGTTCCATAAATGGGTCAGATGCTGCAAACCGTGGCTACGAGTAACGACCAAGGGAAGTTGACGTTTCTGTAGCTTCGCAAGCTTGGCCCAGAACCATACGTCACCCGGAGAACCATCAACAACATCTAACTGTTTTTGTCGTGACAGTTGAGAGACTTGAGCTGCTAAAAATTCAGGAAAAAATGCTTTTCGTATATAGGGAGAAACTTGTGAATTAACATGTTCAAGAGAAAAGTATGTAACATTATGACCGAGCTTTTCGTATTGTTGGCCTAGCCTAAATGTGCTGCCAGCAGAACCCGAATCAGGACTAAATTGTTCATGAATTGCCAGAAGAATTTTCATTTTGCTCTATCCGGACTGACTAAAAAAACATCAATCTAGCTTCCAAGATGTGATATCAAAACCATACTCTGAGCCAAACAGAGCTATGTCTTCTTTCAATTGTTCTTTTGCAAATAACTTTGCTTCCTCAGTTAAAGGTATGTTTCCTTTAATCTTCTGACCGTATAAACCATGAATTAGTTGCTTATATTTCTTAGGAATTTTTTTTGCAATAGGATGCAAAAACTGGGTTTTTTTGAGTCTCAGCCAAAGAGCATCATTTTCTATGCGACCTTGATTGGCATTGATTTCCTTGTCAGCCTCTAAAAATTGATAGGAGCTATCTATTTCTAAGAACACACAAATCTCCTTGAGCACCTCAGTCCGTTGCTCTTTAAGACGCTTGAGATCGACAATAAGAATCCTGCTTGGGGAGAATCTCTCATAGTACTGGCTAATTTGGTAGGCATACCTTGAAGGAGCTAAAAAATCAGAATGAAGAGGCTGCTCGGTAAATTTAAAATATTCTTTATGTTTTAACGCCTTTGCGTAGGTGTAGTGCGATTCAATCCGCTGAATCGGGTCTCTCACAACATAAATAAACTTGACCTTAGCACCAGTATCTTGTGCGAATTTTTTGATGTTTGCTGCTGCATTGGCATATGTCGGGATTCTTGTATAGCTGGTAGATCCTTCCATTGCAATTTTATGAATTGAATCATCCCAATCCCAAAGAGCTTGATACCAGTTACATCCTTTAGCAAGAATGTCTTCTCTAGAAAAAAAACATGGTTCTTTTTCGCGAGATTCAGCAATCTGAGGATGTTCTTTCAAATAGGAAAATAAGCTCGTTGTTCCACTTTTCATTGAACCAATAATAAAGACGTAGTTTTTTATCATTTTGATTCCTGCAATGATTCAGTTCATCATTATAGTCGTTGTTATGAAGGCATCTAATAACATATCTGCTATCTTGCCTATTATCCTTTTGTATGAACAGAACCTCTGTTTTCTCAGGCTGCTATTGCAAGCTAAAGTTTTAGCAGTTTGCCTTAAGTTGAATTTAAGTTTTCCTTGTAAAATCTCAGCAATGCTTTTGTTAGCTTCGTGTTGTCAAAATTTTCTTCGACAAATATTCTTCCGGCTTTACCTATTGATGCCCATTGATCAGGATTTCTGACTAGATACATGATTTTTTCGGTTAGTGCTTCAACATCTCGCTCAGGTACTAAGAAGCCAGAAACCTCATCTTGGATACTGTCTGGAAAGCCGTTATGAAGAGTAGCCACTACGGGTAAACCCATAGATTGTGCTTCTTGCAAAACTAATCCCTGACCTTCTTTATCTCCATTAGATGCTGTTACGCTAGCCAAGATAAAAATGTGTGAATCTTCATATAGCTGATTCACTTCAGTTTTAGTTTGCCAGCCGAGTAGTTTTACGTTTCTCGAAATCCCTAGCTCTTCAATCAGAGTTTCAAGCTGTTTTCTTAAAGGACCATCTCCAGCAATGCGATACAGAATGTGAGGATATGTCTTAGTCAGATGAGCAATGGCCTTAATTGAATATTCAAGACCCTTTTTTTCTACTAACCGAGCAATAGTAACAATTTTAATAGGCTCATTTTCGCTCAGGCATTTAAGAGAAAATGTATACTCTTGGGGGTTGATGCCAAGAGGCAGCCTAGTGATTTTATTTTTTGGGCATCCTAGAGAAATTGCTTCTTGGGCAATGAAGTTAGATATTGCAATATAACTATCTCCTCGTTCGAAAAGGGGTAGATATACATCTTTCCCATATTTCAGAGGATGAGCGTTCACATCATAGCCATAAAAAGTTGTAATGATTTTTGCCTTTAGGTTGAGTGATTCTTTAATAAAAGCTCCTCTAGTACCTGCACCAGCGAAATGACAGTGTATAATGTCATACTTTTGGGCTTTCTCTTTAATAAAAGGAATTGCTAAATACAGCAGTTGTAAAGACGCGGCTGGCTTGCCATATTTGGCGTAGTTCAGGCAGTTGATCAAGCCTACAGGAGCTAGTGGAAAATATTTGAAGAATAAGTAAACTGCTTTGATGACTCTTTGCAGGTAGTTTTTAGGAAAAGAGGGCTGATAGTGAGTTTTATTTAATAGATTATATGAAATAACGTCAGGATGAATTTTTTCTGATGGCTCTGCCTCTGAGGCATAAATGTCAACATCGTACCCTTGATCAATTAATCCGGTGATTTGATTAAGGATAAATGTTTCAGACAGGCTTGGAAAAGTTTTGACTAGGAATGCAATTTTCATAGAGTTTATTTCTGACTGAAATGACTCAACTAGCTCTCTATTTGATGAATGGCTCAAGTCTTTTTCTGTTTGATAGCCTTTGCCGCAGAAATAACTTCTCTTAGGACAGATCTGCTACTAGGAGTTAGTGTCCAAATGCCGATATACAGTGCGCTGTAGATCACCAAGTCCATAAGAACTCGCAAGCTAATTGCGATGGGCAGCGCAATGAAGTGATTGACGGCCAATACTCCAACTGCTGCGGTGATTGCTGCCACAGCCGGAAAACGAATCCACTGTAGGAAGGTTTGCAGTCGAAGTGGAGTGCCTTGATAGCAGTAGATTAGGGAGAACAGCATGACGATCGGTTGGGTGATACTGTAAACTGCGGCCACACCCATGACTCCCCACTGAACTCCGATCGCAAATCCCGTAACCGTCACGATTGAGGCAACAATTCCCTGCTTTAGCTGCTTATCGACTCGTCCTAAAGAGATGAAGGCCCAGCCCAAGGAGACATTGATGGTGCCTGCAAAAGCAGCCGGAGCAAGTAGTTGGAAGATGGGAGCAGCTTCTAGCCACTGCTGACCAAGGAGCAGCTCAACCAGCGCATCGGCAGCCGAAAATAAGAAGCAAATCAGCGGCATACTGACGGTGGTAATCAGCAGTAGGGCTTTGTAGTAGTAGCTGGCAAATTTCTGAGGGGTTTCCTGGAGTCTGGAGAGCGTTGGTAATGCCACATTGGTAACAGGAGCGTTGATCTGCTGGATGGGCATGAGTAAGAGCCGATAGGCAATTGAGTAGACTCCGAGGGCTTGAGCACCTTGAAAGCGACCAATCAGAATGTTGTCTGCATTGCGGGAGAAATAGTTGATTGTTCTGAATCCTGTGATGCTGGAACCGAATTTGATCATTGACCAAACGCCGGAGCGCCGCCGAGGTAAACCCGGTCGCCAGCCGCAGGCTATCCAGGCTCCCAGAGCATCTGTTACGGCTTGGGCCAAACGCCAGATGACTAATGACCAGTAGCCAGCCCCCCAATGAGCGGCGGCTACAGCCGCAATGGTGCCGCTGAGCATGGCCGCGATTTCAAGCACCGCAAGAACGCCAAAGCGCATTTGTCGTTTGAGGAGTGCCCGATGTTGAACAGGCAGTCCACCCAACAAAAAGGCAAGGGCTAAGGCAATCATGATCGGGAGCAGCCTGGGTTCTCCGTAAAAACGTGCGATCGCAGGAGCTATGGCAGCCGTTAGTAATGTGATCACCCCGGTGAGGGCAATGTTGATCCAAAACAGAGTGCTGACTTGAACATGATTAATGCTGGGACGCTGGATAGTTGCCGTGGCAAGTCCTAAGTCTTTGAAGAGTTCAATAAAGTTGAGAATGACAGCCACCATACCGATTAGACCAAAGTCTTCCGGCGTAAGGAGCCTCGCCAAAATTAACGTTCCTGCAGTCTGTAGGCCAAATTTGGCGATCTGGGCTGCAATGGTAACTGCACCGCTACGCACAGAGCGGCCTTTCAGATCAGTATGAAGATGATCTGTTTTAAAGAAGCGCTCTGGGTTTGGGCTACCTGACAATCTGTTTAAGAAATTCAGCACGTTAATTTTTCCAAGAATTCTTAGTAGGAACGTGGATTTAATAGATCCGCAAATTGTAGGGGTAGAGTTAATAGCCAATCTATAATTTTTCCTGAATTTGACAGTCAAACCTGTCCTTGCCAACTATCGAACTGGCTTATTTAAATCCCAACCTTTAATAAGGGCTGAATCCAAGTAGCGCTTTAGGAATTGCAAGCAACAAAAACTGAAAATCGCGGGTCAATGTCCAGCTTTCCAAATACTGAAACTCAGGCTGTTGAGCAGGATGGGAACTAGGGAAAGAAAACTTCGACATCAACTGTTTAGCACCTGTGATGCCTGGCAAGACTTTCAAGCGATGGAGACATGTAGGATCAACCTGTTCAGCTTCAGATAGTGAAAAGGCATGTGGGCCAACTAAACTCATTTGTCCCCGGATAACATGAATGAATTGAGGTAGTTTTTCTAAACCACATTTCTGCATCCAGTGCTTTAAATCAGGAAGCTTTTGTTCCGAATTAGAAACATTAAACCGATACAGTCTGAAAAGCTGGCCTTGGCGACCAACAGCCCACTCTTTAGTTAGAAAAGATTGAGATGTTGACCAGCGAATTAAGGTTGCTAATACCAGCAAAACTGGACTCAGAATTAGTAAAATTAGTGCGGCAAGTACCCAGTCAACAATCCGTTTAATTTTCCAAATATAAGGCTTACGTTGCTTGGGTAGTCCTGGAATGGGGGGTACGCGCAAAAAAACGGATTTGCCAGCTTGTTCACATGCATCAGCCCAGGCTTGAATCGCAGCTTCACCTAAGGCAGGATCTAGGCAAACTGCATCAATGGGTGAATGTTCTAGGCAGACTCGCAGCCATTGCTCGCTTTCGAGCGCAGGCAACGTTGGGCTACCAGTTTTGACCCGTTCAGCTCGCTTGACCCATAATTTGTTCGCTCGCCACTGCAATTGACAATAAGGCGATGTGGATGAAAATGATTGGTCTGATGAATTGGGCAGTTTCAGTAGTGACAATTTAGAGGTCTGAATCATGAAGTTAGATACTGACATGCTGGAGCTCCTTCAACTGTCGGGCATGGACGTACACGAAAACGGTCTGTCCGTTTAATAACGTTTGGTGATAAAAGCACCCAATAGTGTTATGAATGAGACCACTGAATCGTTGAATGAGTTGGTTGACGACTCAGTAGGTTGCGCTGGTCTCTCCACTGCTGGCATAGGATAGTGAGCGTTTCCGGGCACCATTTGCAACAATGCCCAGAACGTTGAGACGAGCGAGTAAATTTCTGGCTTGATTAAGTTCGGCCTGACTGGCCCGTTCAAGCTGTGCCACAATCACAGCGCCACTACAGTAAGAGGCAAGTTGCAGGGCATCTACCGTGCCAATGACCGGGGGAGTATCGACTAAAACCAAGTCATAGTCGCGCTCATAGTTTTGCATGAGCTGCTGCATTTGGTGTGAACCAATGAGCTGTACTGGATCGGCGGGTTCTAGACCTGCGGGCAAAACGTCAATATTTTGGTTGAGCCAGGTCAGGGGATAGGATGTCAAGACATCCACTTTGCCTGTTAAGAAGGTAGATAACCCTTGGGCATCCCAAAGCAGGCCGAGCTTTTCATGCAGTGTTGGTCGCCGTAGGTCACCATCAATTACCAGCACTTTTTGACCTAAGCGGGCAGCAGTTAATGCTAGTGCCAATGTTAGGGTTGATTTGCCTTCTCCAGGCAGGGCTGAAGTAATGGCTAGGGATTTAAGCTGGCTGGTGGCACTGATGAACTGAATGTTTTTATAAATCAGATCTACGGCTTCGCGAAACGCCAGCGATTGGATAATTTCAAGGGTTGGGGTAGATGCGATCGCAGATCCCGATTGCACTGCTGGTAGATATCGAGATGGTGTGGTTGACTGTTGGAGTGCATGTGTTGGCAGCATGCCCAACAGCGGCAGAGCGATTTGCTTGGATAGGTCTTCTGAGGTGTGAACAGCACCATCGAGTGCCTCACGGGCAAAGGCTGCCACACCGCCTAAAAACAGACCTGCAACTCCACCCAGTGCAAGCGTCCTGGTGCGATTTGGCCCAACTTCTTTGACTCTTTCAGGAGCCTCGACAATCTGCCAGGTATAGCCACCACGGGCCAGCTCAGCTCTAAGCTGCTCTCGATCTTGCAGAAGTTGCTGCAAAACGGCTCGCTCAATTTCAATTTCAGGCTGAATTCGATCGTATTCGGCGATCAAACCTGGGAAGCGCTGAAATTCTGCCCTCAGCTCCTGCTCTCTCTGCGCTAGCACGGCACGACGCTCAGCTAAGCTATTCAAGCTTGCTTGTGTTTTTACCATTTCAAGAATTAAATTGGTGTCAACCGTGCTAAGCTGACCCGCTGTTAATAAGTCCTGCTCATTGAGTGCGATCGCATTAGCCGACGCGCCAAGTACTCGACTGACTTCTTGCTGTAACAGGCTAATTTGATTGTCCCGTTTATCGAGCAGCACTTGAACACTGGGATCTAAATCTGTAAACACCGTTCGCTGCTCAGCAATTTCTAGCTCGCTCGTTTGTAGAGCATCAAGTAGGCTTTGAAATCGAGGCGACTGACTCAATTTTGATTGAATTAAAGCTAATTCAGGTGATAAGCCAACCTGCTCTCTCAACAACTGATACTGAGCCTGAAGCTCTTCATATTGTGCATCTGCCAAGACCTGTTCCTGACCCAATTCGTTTAGGATATCGGTAACAGTCAATCCCTGTCGCTCGGGATCAATTAAGTCTTCTTGTTGGCGAAATTGTTCGAGCGCCTGCTGTGAACCACCTAGATTTTGTCGTGCTGTTTCTAATTGCCGATTAATAAAGTCTAAACCTCGACTTAATCTGTCTTCTTGGCGTTCAAGATTATAGTTCAAATAGACAACTTGCAACTGTTGCAATACTTTCTGAACCAGCACTGGATCATCACTAATATAGCTGGCCTGAAAAATTCGAGTATTGGTATCATCTTCGGTCAGTCGAAACAACTGTAATGAGTCTTGAACCTCTTCTACAGTGAGTTCAGGGTAGTCAGCTTGTAGTGCTTCAACTGCACGGCTAATCAACGTCTCGCTTCGTAATAAATTGAGTTCCGTTGCATAGTCAGAATCATTTGGGCTTCTGTAGTTGGTCGAATTATTGTCCAAATCTGCCTGAATGAGTCTTTCCTCAAAGTTCGGTTCAACCAAAAGCTGCATCGAACTTTGATATAGCGGTTCTTCCTGCGATGCAAAAAAAGCTGCAATTGCGATCGCGCTTCCAAAAACTCCTAAAAACCACCAGCGCCGCCGCCAGATAATGCCAAAGAGCTGACCATAACCAAACTCAGATTCTGGTTCTAGAGCGGGATTCATGGCGGGATTCAACGTATCACTCTGCATCCGGTCTAACCCCCTATTGGTCTAGACAACAGTTCCAATTCGGGTGAGGTCGAATCTCTTAACACTTCTTCAACGAGCTGATCGACCTTCCGGAAAAAAACAGATTCTGTGAAATTATTTTGGGCATGTTCTCGAATGTGGTGATAGTTCCATTTAATTTCGCTTGCCTCTAATAGTGCTGCGTGTAGCGCATCCGGAGACTGACGATCAAAAAATAGCCCTGTCACACCTGGAGCTTGACTATCTAATACACCACCCGCCCCATAGGCGATTACCGGAGTACCGCTGAAGTTCGCTTCAATTGGTACCAATCCGTAATCCTCTAATGCTGCTACGATCACGGCTTTGGCTTTGGCAATTAGGTGCGTTCGTGCCTCATCCGTAACGTGACCGAGGAACTGAATATTCGGCAATGCCTTTTCCTCTAGCCGCTTCCGTTCTGGCCCATCACCTGTAATAATCAGCGGCCAGCCGAGCCAGTTGAATGCCTCAACAATGATGTCAACTCGCTTATAGCTGAGTAACCGACAGGATGATAGATAAAAGTCTTCTTTCTGATCGGTAAACTTAAACCGACTATCATCAATGGGATAGTTGATTGTAATGGCTTTTTGCTGATAAATTCGCCGAATTCGCTCAGCTACGGTGGTTGAATTTGCTACATAAATATCCGGTTCTTGAGCCATTTCTAAGTCAATTTTTTTCATCTGCTGAAAAATTGGCTCGATCAATGGAGCAAGCACTTGAAACTCTTTATAGCCTTTCAAATAAGTTTGCGTATCCCACAGAAAGCGGGTGACATTGTGGCAAAAGCAGATGTGCTTGGCATCAGGTCGCTTACGTACAGCTTTAGCGAAGGCAGACGAACTGCTCAAAATCAAATCATAAGCTTGTAAATCGAGAGCTTGAAAGGCCGGAAAATATAGCGGTGCAAATAGACGAAAGTACTGAGCGGCACCGGGAATATTTTGTAGACCCGTTGTGTGGATAATGCGATCGCGCAGATCTACAGTCCGCTTGGGATCGTAAATCGACGTGAAAATATCCGCATTCGGAAAATGGTGGCAGAACATCTCAAAAACGCGCTCTGCGCCACCTCTCTGGGTTAGATAGTCATGAACCAAGGCAATTTTCACAGAATAGCGTCCTAATATCGGCTTAAATGTGCGTCATGAACCAGACTCAGCGCTATAGAGGAAAATGGTGAGCAAAGCAAGTCAATCACAGGAACAGAAGACAGATCGATATATCGTTCTGCTGTTCCACTGATCTACGTAGATCTGCCTGAACCGTACAAATCATGTCAAGTTTTCATGAAGTTGAAGTTCTGATGGTCAAGAGAATGTGAAGTGCAGGACTGAATAAGATCTATTCTTCCAAAACAAATTTTATGATCCGGACAATTTTTTGGATTTATTGAAAGTTTTAAATCGGCTAAGGTTGCTCTTTATATTCAGATAAATTCTGGTTAAATTGGAGTTAAAAAACTATTATAAGTACGTTAAATCCAATACATTGATTAATTCCTAGCGATATGCTTTTTGATTCTACTCACAAGAGGTCAACCGCTCTAAATGTAGACTTTAGACCTAAAAATGTCACTCGAACGATTACAGCGACTATTGCTTTGCTAGCCAGTTTTTTCCTTTTAGGTCAATTAGCTTATTTGTTTTTACCCGATTTCCCTGGACGCGACATATTTAATGAGGAATTCAACTTAAATAGCGAGGGAAACTTTCCTGCTTTGTTTTCTAGTTTGCTGCTACTCGTATGTTCGTTTCTTCTTTTTTTGATATTCAATATAGAAAAAACGAGAGCCAGTTATTACTCAACAACATGGTTCACGCTTTCACTGATCTTCTTATATTTAGCTATTGACGAAAATATTAGCCTACATGAATACGCTGGTCGAATTCCTAACAAAATTGATGACTTTGAGAGATTTAGTGGATTTCTATACTATCCTTGGATTATGCCAGCCATTGTGGTTCTAGGCATTCTAGGATTTATCTTCTTTGAATTTATTAGAGATTTGCCAAAATCTACTAAAAGGCAGTTTTTAATTGCGGCGTTTATCTATATTGGTGGTGCAGTAGGAATCGAAGCGATTGGCGCAAATCACGATATGATTTACGGGCGAGATAATATTATTTATTCTCTCATTGTTATGGCAGAAGAGCTGTGTGAGATGGTAGGTCTCGCCATATTTATTAATGCTCTAATCAAATATATTATTCGATCAAAAATAAACCGTATGAATATACAGTTTATTTTTGAAGATGACGGCGAATAATAATACTAAATCAGATCAGAAACACCCATTTATAGTTTGTAAAATGTTCGCTTAGCGAACATTTTACAAACTATAAATGGGTGTTTATTCACAGACTTGATAGAAACAATCGTTTCGAGTTCTCATGACGGGTGCAAGATGTGAGCATAACCAAAGGTGACATTGAATTCACGGCACCAGATACCAATAGAACCGTATTGGCTAATATCAATATCGGCTGGTAGGGCGTAGCGCTGCGCTCCATCAAAGCTTTTTAGCATTGCAACTGTGATGTAATCACCCTCAGCGATCGCAACTGGTACTGAATCACCTTTGTAGAGAATGACTTCAACTGCGGGGCCACGGGCGGTTGTAAAAGCCTGATCAAACACAATAAAACGCTGACTGTTTTCTTCGATGATTTGAGCAGTGCCAGCCGTTGGATGATCTTGATCAACCGTGACAAAGCGGCCAGATGTGAGTGTAGATACGCTGGTCTGAGCCATATTGGATAAAGTGTCTACCGATTTAGCAGAATCAGCACTAACTGAATTAGCTACGGCAACAGTTGCTTGCGGCGATTCTGCGATCGCAGTTTTCAAATAAACAGTGGCTGCTGTTCCGGCAACGGCTGCGACTGCAATTAGGGCTGTCCAACGAGAGATTAGGCGCATGACTTGTAGCTCCAGATGTTGGGGGAAATAACTCAGCGTTCGGGCAACGGGCTATTCTCATAGTCCGCTTTGTTTTAGTTATCCACCATGTATCTGAAGCTGACCTGATGGCTAGATGAGAAAAATCTCAGTTTTCTCTCATCGCCACCTGAAGAGACATAATACTGAATTCAGCTAGAAAGAACCCGAATTTTTCGTAGAAGGCAGGTTATGCCTGCCTTCTACAAAAAATAGAAACTGTTTTTTACGAGCGTTTTGTATGACTTAGACAGAGGCATTAAAGGCAAAGATGCGCTCTATTACATCGGCACGGGTCTGGGAACGGTTGTGGACATGCGAGTGAGATCGCGGTTCTTGATCTGTAACTGTCGATAGTGCAGTCAGTTGATCGGGTGGAGAAGCGTAACGGCTATCAGCACTAAGGCGTGGCAGATTTTGCCTGGGCTGCAATTGAAGCTGGGATTCTGCCTGCGGCTGTGCTGTTGATGTAGGTCTTAAAGCTTTATCAGGTAAAGGTTCTGACGCTGGAGCTGGCGCGGTGCTAGGCGCAACTGGTGTAGCTGAACCCTCAGGAGTCAGTATGACTGGATGAACGGAAATAGAAGCGGGTGCGGTTTCTAGAATGTGCTGAATAGCAGTCATTCGCCGCTTTTGATCTCGCGAAATTCCAGCCAGCGTATTGCCTAAACCGGGAGCGTTCCACTGCTGAGTATCCGGATCAAGAAAGGCTCGCGTTCTAGCCCACAAAATCGCGTCATGGTCCCGCAGCCCCATCGTTTGTGCTTCGGCTAGGCGGGCCAAATAGCCAGCTTCTCCTAAGGCAGCGCGGGGAGCTTGATTAGCTAGATCAAGCCCATTGAGATCCTCTTCAAGACTTAGATCGAGTTTGAGCTGCTGGGCCTGCTGCTGGAGGGTTTGATACTGTTCCTTCAAACGCTGAAGCTGGAGGTCATCAGCGACTTCTGGAGTACTGGCTCCATGTTGATAAGAAAAGCTGCCTAGGTTCCACTTACCGTTACCCGGATCATTGTGACCGTAGTAAGCGGGAGTTCGCTCTCCAGAGATAGTTCGAGTGCCTTCAGCATGGCCAATTGCCCGCGCTACTAGGGAATCTGCTTTACCTGCAAATAGCTGATCGGTACGAGAAATCGGCTGCGTTTCCGTGCCGCTGCTGGCTTTGATCTTGCTCTCAGCTTGTGTGTCTAAATCCCTGCTGGCTGGAGATTCTGGAGTTTGATCAGTTTCTTGACTAGATGTTGATAAATCGGATGACGGATCTGGCGATGATTCAGCCGTCGATTTAGCTTGAGCCTGGGATATCAAATCAGGCGGAACAGCCGCAACGGTGACCTGCTGATTCTGGCCAATTTCGAATCCAATATTTGGACGACTGCCCAAGGCTGGTAATGACGATTTTTCGGGACTAGAGGTTTCAGTATTGGATTCATTTGTCTCGGATTTATCCGTATCAGATTCGTCAGACTCGGAGGCTGCGCTATTTGCGATCGCACTCAAGTCGGTATCTGTCTCGCTCTGCACTGGTTCAGTAGCAGTAGCGGCAACATCTGAATCAGGATTCGGGCTAGCTGAAGGCTGCTGAGCGAAGAGCCATGAGGGTTCTAGGTAAGGTGGGGTTGGCGGAACAACTGCAAATGTCTGAGAATCTGCACTGGCTAGGGGAGGATTGCCAGCATAGTCAGGGACAGGCAGACGCTCAGGAGAAACCGGGAATTCTGGCTGATACGTCGATTCAGAGAATTGGGGAATCTCTTCATCTGCGATAGCTGAAGTGCCTGAAGTGCTATGAGTAGGGGCTTGCACGGTTTCACCTGTCGAGGAAAGCGTAGATCGATCTGGATTTGAATCAGAGGATTGATGGTTGCTAGCCGAAGTGGATGGGCGAGACTCTGCCGGAGAGGCTGGAGCCAGATCAAACTCTAGACCAATATTTGGATAGGCCACAGCAACTGAGCCGATGCTTGAATTCAATACCGCACTCAGCATACTGGCTGCTACGAGAGGTGCCCTCAGCGGTGTTTTCGGTGGAGATGTTGTCAGCGTGGCGCGAGTTGTTGATTGAAGCTGTTTCATGGGGTTAACATTTGCTCCAAAATGTCCAGCGCGGGTTCTACAATGACCCAAGTTCCGTCTGGCTGACGCCGTAGAGCGGCAAAGTGTAAATATTGTCCTGAGCCAATTTTTTGTCCTGCCTCAAGAGAGCCGAATCGGGGTCGCCGTAAGCCACACAGCCGGAATAAGTAAGCAGGTATCTCCGGACTGGAATAGACAACGCAGCCTTCTTCTGCGATCGCATCCACTTGACCCGGAAATGGTGCATAGGCTGCTCCGCCATCTAGCGATACGGTGATGTCGCCCAGTCCAGCAGCGATCCGGTGTCCAGCCACCACCTGACCGGGCTGGAGTTCCCAGTTTTGCTGCACCTGTAAAGGTCGCGGTTGAGCTTGAGGATTAGCCGACTGGCAACTGGCTACTAACAGCGCACTAAATAGGCTAGCTAGCTTGCTATAAAGCCTTTTGTACCTGGGCTTTGGCAACCAAGCGGGCAGGAATCGACATCGTCGTATGTGGGATAGCTGATACGACATCCTACTCAAAGCTAAAGCGATAGCCAGCATACTCATTATCCTCGTAGAGAATTACCAGACGCGTTTCCGGCTCAAACTCTAGAGGATAGGCTTCGCGCTCAGCAGCAACACCTGAGCGAATTTCTACTGTTGGCAGCGTGCAGTAGGGTTCCTGTACGACTTCTCGTACCTTTTCTTTGCTGTCTCGTTCTGGAATTGCCAGGAGCTGAAGTAGCTGCTCGCGAGATAGTCTTGATTCCTCGGATACAATCTCTTGGCAAGCGCTGTAGCTCATCTCTGCTTTGCTGCCGATATTTAGCTTTTCGGACAGGCTACTAAAGTCAAAGAAAAGTCCCATAAATGCGAACATCAGGCCACCTGCGATCGCAGGTTTGACAATGCCGCCCGATTGCCGATAAGCCCGCTGGGGCGGAGCATACGCACCTGGAGCAGGCGGATAAGAATCTGGATAAGGTGGATTATAGGGTTGACCGTAAGGTGAATGATTCATGATGCGTTCTCCAATGAAGATGAACAGTATCAGCTTTGCGATTGGGCACTACAAATGATTGCGTGCTGAGTGCTGAGAATTAATCTGTAACCACAGTTCAAGCGAAGTGGGATAAGCCGTTGTTAAGGTCTGAATTTCAGTTACATAATGAAGCCCCTTGCTCTGCCTCTGCCTCGTTCCTCGCCTTTGACCTGCCAGCATGCAGCGAGGAATAGTTCACAAACTGCCTCCGAGCAATAGCCCAATCATCAGAAGTAGTGCCCGATAGCCCAACGTCAGCGTGAGTTCCGAATCCGTTGTTGCTCGATAAACTGCCCAGCCCGTCACCGCTAAAATCAGACCAATCACAACCGGAGCCATAAACGGCAGGTTCGCTAACAGCCAGTCCAGTCCAACCCGCGCGATCGCAGCTCCGGTAATCCAAATTGAAATATCCAGCAGCGAAAAGTCAGGCATTTGGAGCGATGGCGATTTGGGTGAAGGTGGAGATGATCCGGCCATCGGCGCACTGGCCTGGAAATTGCCTGTCGGCTGTGACCACTGCTGATAGGGCTGTCCACTGGATGCTCTAGCCCAATGAGGGGATGAATTAGGTGTGGCTGCATGGGAGCTGGATCGCCTGCTGGATGCACGGGCAGCGCGACGTGGAGAAGCGGCTAAGCCCAACTGTTGACTAAACAGCGGCCACCATTTTTGCCACTGCTGTTGTAGCCATTGCAGGGCGCGTAGCCAGACGGATTGAGTTCCCCGATAGGGGCGCGATCGCAGTTGGCGATGCCGCAGTTGAGTTGCCATTTCCTCCGCTTCCTGCTCGGCCTGTAGCAGATTAATAAACCGGGTTTGTACTAGCCACTGGCCCTGCTCATTCTGCTGAATGGCTGGCACGCCTAGCGGCTGATTTGACCAGCAGAAGGGCAAGATAACCTGATGAGACGGCACCCCTTGGTCTTCTGCCACTACTCGCTGCCAGTGAGCCGCCACTTCAGACATCACCCGTAAATCACGAATAGCTGTCTCCTGTAGCTGTGCCAGTTGATTGATCTGTTCAATCTGAAGCTGAATCTTTTGCCGACTCTGCTGCCAGCGCTGAGCGGCTGCCTGTCCTGGGTTGGGAGGTGCTGCTACAGCTTTAGTGGATGGATCAATTTGATTAGCGGTGGGCTGGTTTGATGCCGATTGATCAACTGGATGGGTAAATTCAGGTGCCGCTTCTGCTGGCTCACTTTCTTCTGTTGCTGCATGCTGGGCGATAGCTTCGGCAATTGTTTGATCGGCTGTTAAACCCTTGGCTAAATCAGCATTGTGAGCTGAATCAGCTTGGGTCAATCGACATTGATCAATGGGTTTAGCCCTGATCTGAAAAGAGGTTTGGCGATGTTCCTGACTGCGACCCGAACCAGTTGCTGTACTCGTTACTCCCCCATTACGAGATGGCTGGCTTTGCTGCGATCGCTTTTGGAGAGCCGCGATCGCATTTGCTTGCTGATGTGAATTTGCTCGCTCAGTGAAATCAGGATCGGATGGCAACTCGAAGGACAACTCGGTTGCGTCAGTTGCCGCTCGCTCTGCTAGTCGCTGCTGAGGGGTTTGCCAATCTGGTTCGATGACCGGAGGCAAAACATTGTCTTCTTGCAGCGATCGCAGTTTAGCGCGGATGGCTTGGAGGTCAGGAGGGTGTGTCATTGGTGCGAAATAGGGTGACGCAACATGAACGTGAATTTAGCGTGAATCTAATCCGCTACTAATTTAGTACATGTATACTATAAAATCACTATAACAGCATATCTAGTTGCTGTATAGTACATAAATACTATTTAACACTCTAACCTTAGCGTATCCACAAAAAAATAGGAGTCTAAAAACGCAAATTTGCTGCTTTAGACTCCCTTGTTGCCCAATTTTTGGGATTTTTCCTTGTCTTGTACCTGTTTAGCGTAGGCGTCTGATCCGCTGGATATCATGTCTGCCTACACAGTGTTTACCTGCACAGTAAAAAGCGTTACTGTGAGGGCTGCTTCATTGCGCTGCACACTGCTCTAAGCGCAGCGGCATTTCACGTATCCATCCGCCGCCGAAAGCATTACGAATCCCCGTGTCATAGGCAGGCCGGAACGGAAAATAGCCCTGGGGTGTGGTTGTTGGGGTTGGATTTGCGATCGCATCGGGGCGTGACCAGCCAACCAGCGCCTCAAACCAGACGGAATCAGTATAGTCCTGACCGCCAATTTGCTGCCAAAGTTGGGCTTGGGCACTAAAGCCGTATTGGTTATCGCTGTAGTAAACCCAGAGTCGATCAATGGTTTGCAAATCCGCACAGGGCAAGGCTCTCGTATCGGTGGCAACCAAATAGCCCTGCTGCCGTTGATTGGCGGCCTGTAGCATAAGCTGCGAAGTCAGTTGGTTTGCCTCGCTCCAGCGTCCTGCGCGCAGCAGATCCTGTAGCGGCGCGTAGTTGATGTTGCGATTGGAAATCAATAAATCAGCGGCAATCGGTGGCTTACCCGCTGTGCCGGAAGCTGGTGTTTGAGCCAGTGCTGAGTGCTTAATTGCTGAAGCAAAGAGTGGAAAGCTTGTGAAAAGGGCGAGCGTGACTGCCAGGTTACGAAGCGAAAACCATGCGTGTGACATACCTATCTATGTTCCTTCGGCCATCATTAACCAAAAAGTTGCTTTATCCAAATTCTAGCCAGCCTTTTCTGGGTAAGAAATAGCCTTGCAGGGTAATATTACATACTGCATTGCAGTAACCTTACGTAAGGGCAAATGACCATTCGCCCTTACATATGCCCTTACATCTGGGGCTAGCCATATTGGTTAAGACATTTTTGTGACACGGCTAGGCCGTGCTACAAAAACGTCCGTGCCCTAACTGAGTAGGGGCGAATAGCCATTCGCTCTCACACAATAGCCATTTGCCCTTACTGGACTAACCAAGCACACCTTTAAGCCGCCATTGTCGCGACGGAACCACCGTCTACGCGATAGTCTGCACCAACTACGAAGCTGGACTGCTTGGAACACAAGAACGCAATTACAGCCGCGACTTCCTCAACCTGACCCCGACGATGTAGCTCAATGTTGGGTCGTTTTTCATCCAAGAAGCTGTCAATGGCTTGATCGACGCTGGTGCCCATCTTCTTGGCTCGCTTTTCCATCATGGCGTCGGTCATCGGCGTAGCAATGAACGCGGGCGAAACCGAATTTACCAACACGCCATCTTTGGCGTAGATTTTCGAGAGATTCTTGGTCAAGTTCAAGATGCCTGCTTTGGCAGCGCAGTAAGGAATCTCGTCGGGATAGGGCTGTACCGCATCTTCGGAGGTGATTAGTACCACGCGTCCCCAACCTGCATCACGCATACAGGGAATAAAGGCACGACAGACCCGCACTGCGGCCATTAAGTCAACTTCTAGCGTTTGATACCAGTCGTCATCGGTTAGCTCAAGGAACTCCTTGGTTGCGCCCGTGATCCCCGCTGCATTAACCAGAATATCCACTCCGCCAAAGTGATCCAGGATTTGCTGCTTGGCCGATTCCACATCGTCCAGTTTGGTTAAATCGGCAGTGACACCAAAGGCTTCACCGATTTTTTGTACCTCTTTTACCGCTTCCTGTAAGGCATCGGTGGTTTTGTCGATGATGGCAATTTTGGCTCCTTCTGCCGCTAGTAGTTTGGCCGTCGCGTGACCAATACCGCCGACATCGCCACCCGTGATCACGGCGACCTTATTTTTAATTCCTAATTCCATGTTGTGTTAATTAATGTGTAGAATCCTGATTTTTAGCATAGGAAGGATTCTGCGATCGCAACTCGTCCGATAGAGGAAGCAAAGCGTCTATCTAGGGGAAGAATCCGCCAAACTTTCTTTCAATGCATACACCACCCGTTCCTGCTCTTCAGCCGTTAGCTCAGGGAACATCGGTAGGGAAAGTACCTGATGCGCCGCTAGTTCAGCGTTAGGAAGACGACCTGGAGCATAGCCTAGCGACCGATAAACCGTTTGAAGATGCAGCGGAATGGGGTAGTAAATCATTGAAATGATGTCTTGCTCTTGTAAGGCATGACGAATGAGATCGCGCAGGTTGGGCAGATCGTCAGTCGAAGCAGTCGTACTGTCTAGAACACGTATGGTGTACTGGTTCCAGACGGTGGTGCCGCCAGTAGGGGCTTGCGGTAGCTGCAGCCCCGGAACGGGACTGAGCAAGTCGGTGTAGCGCTGGGCAATGACCTGCCGCTGCTGGTTCCAGGTGTCAAGATAGCGCAGTTTAACGCTCAAAATAGCGGCCTGGACGGCATCTAAGCGGCTATTGATGCCAATTTCATCGTGGTAGTAGCGGACATAGCTGCCGTGTTCTTTAATCATCCGCATCCGGGTCGCCAGTTCGGGATCGTTAGTTGCGATCGCGCCACCGTCACCACAAGCGCCCAAATTCTTGGTTGGATAAAAGCTGAAGCAGCCGATCTGACCGATACTGCCCACCTTCTGACCATTCCATGTTGCTCCTGTAGCCTGAGCGCAGTCTTCAATCACGGGCAAATCATGCGCTTGAGCCAGTGCCATCAGTCGGGTCATATCGACCGGATATCCAAATAAGTGAACGGGCATAATCGCTCGCGTTTTATCGGTGATCGCGGCCTCAACCTGCTGGACATCCAGGTTAAACGTGTCGTCGATGTCCACAAAAACGGGCGTTGCCCCCACGGCGCTGATCATCTCTGCCGTGGCAATAAAGGTAAACGGACTGGTGATTACCTCATCGCCAAATCCAATGTTGTAGGCTCGCAGCGCCAAGTACAGCGCATCGGTGCCGGAGTTGCACGAAATACACTCTTGGGTGCCGTGGTACTGGGCAAATTCCTGCTCAAAGGTTTGCACGGTCGCACCGTTAATATAGCGGCCTGAAGCTAGGACTTCGGCAACAGCTTGACTAATTTCAGCCTGCATCGCAGCATACTGCCGCGTTGAATCAAAGGGAGGTATTGTACTCACTCGCTCACACCACACACTACGTCAGAAGATAGGCTCAAACGCAAAAAGTTTCTGCAACTCTTATACCATCTTCGCTGGTTCTGCAAGGGGCGGGGTGTGCTAGAAAATGAACACCAGTTTGAGGCTCCAGGTGCGATCGCGCCGGATGATTTGAATTTTTTGGATAAACTCACGAAAGTAAAACCGCCGCTCAGCCTCGGTCAAATCCAGCCAGAAGCGGGGAATCGATACGGTCTGTGCCGTTTCGAGTAAATTCACTGGCGGCAGTTGTGCCAGTTTGCTCTGCAACTTTGCCAGTTCGGTTTTGACTTGATAAATACGTAAGTCCGCCGTTGCCTGGTCTAGCACCCCGTTTTGTACTAGGTCAGGAATCTGCGCCAGAATATTCTGCTGGGTCTCAATCTGTGCGGCAATTCCCTGCTTAATCGGCGACATATTCGGCATCGACAAACCCGCAACCGCCTGGGGGAGCTGGTCGCAAATGGTTTGAATTGTCCGTTCCAGGACATCTTCGTAGCGAATCGCTTTGCACTTGGGCTGCTGCGGACAAGCCGTGGGACGCAAATACAGATACTCCCCTTGTTTGCCGCGCTGGGTCACGCGAGTGATCGTCATCGCTGAACCGCATTCAGCACAGGTAACAAGGCCAGATAGCGATCGCGGGGCGCTAGCGGTACGCGGCGGCATCTGACTATTGCGGCGCAGCAGCCGATCCACCTGCGCCGCTTCATCCCGCGAAATAATCGCCGCGTGAGTGTCGCGAATTACGTCCCCTTCGCGATAGGCCAAATCACCCCGGTATACGGGATTCGTTAGCCAGCGTTTGCCCGTGGAAACGGCGATTTTCTTGTTATACTTCTTGGCCAAATGCCGCACCGCACCGCGCAGTGAGCCATAAATCAAAAAATGGTCAAAAAAATCCTTCACCACTGGAGAAGCCGTACGGTCAATCGTATAGCGATCGCGGCCTCGCCGATAGCCGTAGGGCGCTTTTCCCGGTGGGGGTAATGCCTGTACTCGATTGCGAGCGTGCCCCTGGCGAATGCGGTGGCTGCGCTGGTTCTGCTGAACTTCGCTGATTAGCTGAATCAGATTTCGCCGCAGATGGCCTGGGTTTTCAGAAGCTTGGGTCGCATCAATTTGCAACTGCAACTGCGCTGAATGGTAATCTTGCTCAATCGCAATGATTTGAACGCCCAAAGATTCTAGCGTATTCATGCGATCGCACACCGCCTGAATCGTGTCGCCAAATTCCTCCAGTCGGCGCAGCAGTAAGTAGTCCGGTGGTTCTGCTTGACAATCTTCTAGGAGAGCTTGAAGTTGCGATCGCGCTCCTTTTTGGCCCGCACTCAGATCCTGATAAACCCGATCCACCTCCCAGCCCCAAATCTCTGGACTCGGTGGATCTTCCAACAGCACATCACTATACAGATAGGCGAAAATCTTCACGCCTCACGACTCCCTCACTCTTCCTCGCCCTCCAACGCCTCAATCCGCTGCTCTTCCACGCCGAGTTGCTCCTGCAAATCCTGCATCGACTGGCGAATCGCTTCCAGTTCCTGGCGTTGGGCAGCCTGATCGGTTTCAATCACCTCAATCACATTATCAAAACAGGCAGAAAACGCCGCAGCCGCTTCATAGCGAGTGATGGCCTGATCGCCGCGAAAGGTGCCATCAGGATAGCCCGAAATACAGCCGTAGCGCTCAACCAAACTGGTCACAGCCTGATAGGCCCAGTGGGTCGGCTCCACCAGTGGTCGAATAGGAATCGACACCTGTGCCAACTGTAGATCACGAGGCTGATCGGTAAGCCAATTTGGAGTGGTCGATCGGTCAGATAGCGGTTCAGCCAACGCATTGGCATCGGCACCTAGCGACTGAGTTGCAAAGCCGATTTGTACAGGCTCAGATGGTGCAGCTTGGATGTTTTCGGTTGGGCTGGTTTGTGCGATCGCATCTTCTCCAACCCCGATCAGACCAAGACCCAAAGCACCAACAGTCAGCCAAATCCCAATTTGAAACGTGCGGTTCATTCCTGGTAACTCCTCCCCAGCGGATTCATAACTCATACGAAGTCTGGTTAAAACCTGATGATTTATTTTTTGTGAAAGGCTGGCTAGTATCTGTTTAGCGTGATGCTCTGCTAGTTTGCCCTTGGTCGTTTTGCCCTCACCCTAAATCCCTCTCCCGCAGGAGAGGAACTTCCGATCCGGCTCCTCTTCTCCTGTGGGAGAAGGGGCTGGGGGATGAGGGCATCCTATGCCACGCTAAACAGATACTCTGGCTCAGCCAGCCTTTCACAAAAAATAAGTTGGGTTCCTAAACACGGACTTGATATACAGTATGGGACAGAAAATAACGTCCTAATGTTGCCACCCTGTCTTCTATCATTATGACTCTTGCTCCTTGGCGACCGCTGATCGCGCGAGCGCTCCACCGGAATCGCAGCGACGCTCACAGCCGCTATTTTCAAATTGCCACCGTCCGTGCCGATGGACGTCCGGCCAATCGGACGGTCGTATTTCGCGGCTTTTTAGACGACGAAACTAATCAGCTCCAATTCGTCACCGATTTACGCAGCGATAAGATTGACCAAATTCACCATCAGCCTTGGGCTGAGGTGTGCTGGTACTTCACCAAGACCCGTGAACAGTTTCGCATCGCGGGCACATTGAAACTAGTGACGGCTGATTCGGAGCAGGCTCAGCAAAATACTCGTGTTGATCTTTGGCAGAAGTTATCCGATAGTGCTCGGCTCCAGTTTGTCTGGCCTCATCCTGGCCAACCTCGCGCCGATCAAACTGAGTTCACCGAGATTCCAGCACCGGATGAAATGCATCCGCCGGATAATTTTGGCTTGGTGCTACTCAATCCCACAGCGGTTGACCATCTGCAACTGCGCGGCGAACCGCAGAACCGCGATCGCTATTTTTTATCCGGTGCTGCTTGGCAGGTTGAGGCGGTAAATCCGTGAGGCGTTAGTTTAAGGCTGGTTGAGTGCGATCGCAATGTTGTCTTTATAAAAGAAAAAGCTGAATCCATACATCAAATGGATTCAGCTTTTTCCAGCTATTGATTCAAAGTAGCGATGAACTACTCAAGTCAGAGGAGTTTATTCAGCACCCTGAGGGAGCAACTCGCGAGGTTTTTCGCTCGGAATAACTTTGACTTGACCGTTCTCATCAATATCCACTACCGCAACATCGCCATCTTTGATCCGGCCCGACAGAATCTCTTCTGCGAGGCTGTCCTCAAGCAGACGCATAATCGCGCGGCGTAGGGGACGGGCACCGTAGCTGGGGTTGTAGCCCTCTTCTACCAAGCGCTCTTTGAACTTATCAGTCACTTCTAGCTTGATGCCCTGCTCATCTAGGCGACCAAAGACTTCTTTCAGCAGGATATCGCCAATTTCTTTGACTTCATCCTTGGTGAGCTGACGGAAGACAATAATTTCGTCCAGACGGTTGAGGAATTCAGGTCGGAAGTACTGCTTCAGTTCTTCGTTCACCAGCGAGCGAATCCGGTTGTACTGCGACTCGGCTTTGTCCTCTTCGAAGTCGAAGCCAAGACCGCCGCCACCTTTTTCAATCACCTTAGAACCGATGTTAGAGGTCATGATCAGCAGCGTGTTCTTGAAGTCCACGGTGCGGCCCTTGGCATCAGTCAAGCGACCATCTTCCAAAATTTGCAGCAGCATATTGAAGACATCAGGGTGTGCCTTCTCAATCTCGTCGAACAGCACAACCGTGTAAGGCCGACGCCGCACAGCTTCCGTGAGCTGACCACCTTCGTTGTAGCCAACGTAGCCCGGCGGCGAACCGATCAGCTTAGATACCGTGTGGCGCTCCATGAATTCCGACATGTCAAGTCGAATCATGGCTTCTTCAGAACCGAAGAAATAGGACGCCAGTGCCTTAGCCAGTTCAGTCTTACCTACACCCGTGGGGCCAGAGAAGACGAAGCTGGCAATCGGACGGTTGGGGTTTTTGAGGCCAACTCTTGCCCGCCGAATCGCGCGGGAAATCGCCTTCACTGCCTCATCCTGGCCGATAATCCGCTGGTGCAGTGTATCTTCCATGTGCAGCAGCTTCTCGGACTCGGATTCGGTGAGCTTGTTCACTGGAACGCCTGTCCAGGAAGCGACGATTTGGGCGATGTCCTCCTCGTCCACAACGGGAGAGTCATCACCTTCACCGGAGGACTCGGTCTTCTTGCTCTGTGCGATCGCACGAATTTCGGCTTTGATTTCCATTTCGCGATCGCGCAGTTCACCCGCCCGATCAAAGTCCTGGGAGCGAACCGCATTGTCCTTATCTTTAAGGACTTGGCGCAGTTCCTTATCCAGTTCTTTCGCTGCAGGAGGTAGCTGAGAGTTGATCAAGCGAACCCGAGAACCCGCTTCGTCGATCAGGTCAATAGCCTTATCCGGCAGATAGCGGTCAGAAATATAGCGATCGGACAGCTTAGCGGCGGCCTCTAGCGCATCATCGGAGATCTTTAGCTTGTGGTGCTGTTCATAGCGCTCACGTAAACCATGCAGGATCTCAATGGTTTCCGGTACGGTTGGTTCACCCACCATAACGGGCTGGAAACGGCGCTCTAGAGCCGCATCGCGCTCAATGTGCTTGCGATACTCATCTAGTGTGGTCGCACCGATGCACTGGAGTTCGCCCCGTGCTAGGGCTGGCTTCAGTATATTGGCCGCGTCGATTGCGCCTTCTGCCGCACCTGCGCCGATCAGAGTGTGAACCTCGTCAATTACCAGGATGACATTCGCTGCTGAGCGAATTTCATCCATGATTTTCTTCAAGCGCTCTTCGAATTCACCCCGGTACTTGGTGCCTGCAACCAGCAAGCCGATGTCGAGGGTGACAACGCGCTTGTCTTCCAGGATGTCGGGGACATCGTTGTTGGCGATACGCTGAGCTAGACCTTCTGCGATCGCGGTTTTACCCACACCGGGTTCACCGATTAGAACTGGATTGTTCTTGGTGCGACGACCCAGGATCTGGATGACCCGCTCAATTTCTTTTTGGCGACCCACAACGGGATCAAGCTTGCCATCCGCTGCCATCTGAGTCAGATTCGCACCAAACTCATCCAGCGTCGGCGTTTTGGTACGTCCCTGGCTGCTTCCCGTCGAAACCTCAGCGGTTTCGCCTAGCATGCGAATCACTTGGGTTCGCACTTTAGACAAATCAACCCCGAGATTTTCCAGTACCCGAGCGGCGACTCCTTCGCCTTCTCGAATTAGGCCCAGAAGCAGATGCTCCGTACCAATATAGTTGTGGCCGAGCTGGCGAGCCTCCTCTAAAGAAAGCTCTAGGACTCGCTTGGCTCGCGGTGTAAATGGGATTTCCACCGCGACGAAACCAGATCCTCGACCAATAATTTTTTCGACTTCAATCCGAGCGTCTTTGAGATTGACGCCCATGGATTTCAGTACCTTGGCGGCGACGCCGGTCCCTTCTCCAATTAGACCCAATAGAATTTGCTCTGTGCCCACGAAGTTGTGCCCTAAGCGACGGGCTTCTTCCTGAGCCAGCATTATGACCTTAATGGCTTTTTCTGTGAAGCGTTCAAACATGGCGTATTTCCATCACCTGCTGCGTGCCGGTACGCTGATTTTAGCACAGGCAAACCGGATAGCTGTGATGTGGAAAACAGCCAAAAAAAGAATATTGCTCCCTGGGTAGACAGCACGGATCTAAATCCGTTATGCAAATCAGCCTAGGGACAGATCACGATTTTACGAACTAGCGTTAAGAACATGTAGGCAACGTATGTGAAGAGAAGAAACTGCCTCGCGCATTCATGCTTTTGGAACAAACAGGCATGATTAAGCACAAATACGCCGTCAATGATGATCGACCTATTTGCGGGAAATGTCAAGCTGGTGTTGCGAGATTTATACTTCTAGAACCAATGGCAAACTGTCATCTATCTTTACTGACCAGCCTGTGATGTGCAGCTTAGTTGCAATGGACTGCCACCACTGGTGTCGGCTGCGATCAAATTCGGGATGATGAAGACCGTTGAGCCAAAGAATTAAAGCATCTTCATCGTCGGGATAATAGCGCTTGCGGCAACCCGCGCGACGAAAGCCGAACTGCTCATAAAGCGCGATCGCACCTTGGTTGGATACCCGTACCTCTAGCGTAGCTCGTTCTAAACTGCGCTGCTGGGCGCAGGTCAGCAAAACGTAGAGCAAAAGCTGACCTAATCCCTGGCGGCGATAGGCGGGATCAACGCCTAGTAAGGTGATGTGAGCTTCTTCGAGAATTGACCAGAGGCAGCCGAGGCCAAGGAAGGAGGCAGAGGAGGCGAGGGGGCTGGGGGGATTTTCCGTACCTTGTCCGCTAGCCGTGTGGCCAAGTTCGCTGACGGGATCATCAATATTATCCAGGAGGCTGCTCAGCACAATTAAATCGCTATTGGGGCTATCGACCTCGCGACCGTATCCTTCTAACGACCATATTCCACCCAGGCAGCGCTGATCGAGGGCTACTAAATCGGGCAAATCTGCGTGTGAAACAGTTTTTACGGATAGGACGCGCTGAGTGGTCGGGGTAGCACTCTGAGCAGAGGAATCAGGAACCACGGCGTTACCTTTGACGGTATTTTCCGTGATATGGCTGATGGGATTCCCTGTATCTGCTGATGCGGCGTCTATTGACATTGAACTCGGTGACTCACTTGACATCCTTTTCTCTTAAAATAGACTCTTCAGCCTGTTCTCCTTAACTTATTTCAATCGCAATGGTTTCGACTCCTATCACTCCCGTCAACTCTGGTCTGCAATATCTTCCTGAACCATCGGATGCATCAACAACTGAGCGATCGCCCAATCAACAGATCGCCCCATTGACCGCTCGCGCTAATCAGCAGGATCACCTCGAAATCGGTGGTTGCGATGTGCCTCGGCTGGTTGAGCAGTTTGGGTCACCGCTCTATATCTTAGATGAAGAGACGCTGCGGACAACCTGTCGGCAATACAAAGACGCGTTTGCCGATTTTTATCCGGGTGAGACGTTGGTTTTATACGCATCTAAGGCTTGGAACTGTTTAGCCGTATGTGCGATCGCAGATCAAGAGGGACTCGGCATTGACGTGGTTTCTGGCGGAGAACTCTATACGGCGCTGGAAGCAGGTGTTGATCCCAGCCGCATTTATTTCCACGGCAACAACAAGTCTCGCGATGAGCTGTACGAAGGGATTAGCTCAGGCTGCACGATTGTAGTAGACAACGAAGTTGAGCTGAACACGCTGATTCATCTCGCTCAAAATGAAGCGTCTGAGTTCGCGCCCGTGCGGATCATGTTGCGCCTGACGCCGGGAATTGAGTGTCACACTCATGAATATATCCGCACCGGGCACCTAGACAGCAAGTTCGGCTTTGATCCCGACCAGCTTGAGGATATTTTTCGGCAGATTAGCGAGCAGTCTGTCTTAAACTGCGTTGGTTTACATGCCCATATCGGCTCTCAGATTTTTGAACTTCAGCCCCATCAAGATTTGGCGGGAGTTTTGGTGCGCTGGATGAAGCAGGCTCGCAGTTTAGGTCTACCCATTACAGAACTTGATGTTGGTGGTGGTCTGGGCATCTGCTACGCCGAATCGGACGATCCACCCAGCATTCGGCAGTGGGTGCAGGTAATCTGTGAGCAGATTCAAGCCGCGTGCCAAGCGGAGGGCGTTGAACTGCCACGTTTGATGTGTGAGCCGGGGCGGTCACTGATCGGTACGGCCTGTGTTACGGCTTACACTGTTGGTTCTCACAAAACGGTACCCGGTATCCGCAACTATGTGGCGGTTGATGGTGGCATGTCAGATAATCCACGCCCCATTACCTACCAGTCGGTGTATCGGATTGCGCTGGCGAATCGGCTTTCGGCAGAACAAACTGAAACCGTGACGGTGGCTGGCAAACACTGTGAATCGGGTGACATTGTGATTCAGGAAGCGAGCCTGCCCCCAACTCAGGCGGGTGACACGCTCGTAGTGTTCGCGACGGGAGCTTATAACTACAGCATGGCCTCCAACTATAACCGTGTGCCCCGTCCGGCTGCGGTCTTAGTAAATCAAGGAGAAGCCAGTGTCATTCTCCGGCGGGAAACCTATTTGGATTTGATTCGGCAGGATCAGCTACCTGAACGGTTGAGAGGTTAGATAGAAATCAATCCAGTTTGGCTCTAAATGGGGATCAGGTGCGATCGCAGGTCGTCCGTTAAGCCTAAAAATCACAAAAATAAAAGCTGACTCTTGCTTTGTTTTGCTCCAGATCTGCCAAAACTTAGCCAGTTCAGCTCGATTTTATCGGTTCTGTCAGCCAGGACTCCCAGATGGGAGCCTAAACTGGAGAAAGGTTAGACTGCAATTAGGCAAATGTGCAGAGATAAGTTCTCACTCTTGCCTGATAGTCAAGGCGGCATCGATAAATTCCTGTCCTGCACTGTATCCTGCATCATCTTGCATCCAATCTAAAATCTGGGACTGTTGTTTTACCGTTCTAAAACGGTAAAACAAACCCTCTAGGCGTTGGGGCAAGATGTTAAGTAAACTTAGGAGTTTCGATAGAAGTGAAAGCTGTTTTCCCCGCTGTGCAACTATGGCGAAATCTATGGCGAAAGAGCTTCGCTATAGATTTCGCAAATAGGGCAAATAGTTAAAGCAGTGAGTTCGTATCGGTAAATACGTACGATTAGTCTGGATCGGTTCAATGGGAAATCTCTGGAAGCAATGGCTGGAAAAGTTTACAATCACTCAGTCTGTGCTGCTTCCACTGGTTGATGTTGTACTGGTGCTGGCGCTGACCTACTTGGTCCTGGTGGTCATTGGCGATCGCAGAACGCTGTGGCTGGTTCGGGGGCTAATTGTCTTAATGTTGGCCGCTGCACTGAGCCGAGCGGTAGGTTTAACCTTACTCAGCTTTGTGCTAGATAAGCTCGTCATTGGCTCCGCCGTGGCGATGGCGTTTATCTTGCAGGCCGAGTTTCGCCGCTTGCTGGAGCAGATTGGTCGGGGCGAAATTGTGCAGCTATTCCGTCCGGCGCAAGAGCAGATCCCAAAGCCAGAGAATGTGATTGATGAAATTGTGGATGCGGTCAAAGAACTGTCTCAAAACCGAACGGGGGCGCTGCTCATTCTCGAAACCGATCGCCCCATTGATGAACGAGACTTTTCCGTTCCAGGCGTTCGCATCAATGCGGAAGTCTCGAAAGAAATTCTGCAAACGATCTTTCAAACCAGTACGCTGCTCCATGATGGTGCAGTATTCATTCGGGGATCGCGGCTCGTTTCGGCAGGCGTGATTTTGCCGATTTCGGAGCGGACGGCCTCCCGCCAGTTGGGAACCCGCCACCGAGCCGCTATGGGGATCACGGAACGGGTAGAAAACTGTATCTGCGTTGTGGTATCTGAAGAGACAGGATCCATTTCCCTGGCTGAGCGAGGATTACTCAATCGGCCTCTGACCAGCAGTAAACTGAGGGAACTGCTGAGGGCTAAATTTTCTCAATCTGTTGAACGGGATGCGGTTTCTCCCCAACTGCTCAGTCTGGGGCGTCGGTTTATTGGGGGAGCGCAGGCGTTCGCTACACGGATTTTTCGTCGTTCATTCTCGGCTTCGCGGGAGAAAAAATGACTGCTCAGTCACCTTCGTATCAAGCTCTGCCCCAAGATCTCGATCAGGATCGGTTACCCAAACATGTTGCAGTCATCATGGATGGCAATGGCCGCTGGGCCAAGCAGCGGGGCCTGCCGCGCATTATGGGTCACCGTAAGGGCGTGGATACCCTCAAAGATCTCTTACGGTGCAGCCGGGACTGGGGCATACAAGCCCTAACTGCTTATGCGTTTTCAACTGAAAACTGGGGTCGCCCATTAGAAGAAGTCGATTTTCTCATGACGCTGTTTGAGCGGGTTCTGCGGCGGGAACTGGAAGAGATGATGCGGGAAAATGTGCGGATTCGGTTTGCGGGCAATTTGGCGGCTTTGCCCAATTCGCTCCAGGCCGAAATCGATCGGGCTATGACTAAAACGGCACATAATCAGGGCATCCAGTTTACGGTGGCAACCAACTATGGTGGTCGCCAGGAAATTCTTAATGCCTGTCGTGCGATCGCAACTCAAGTTCAACAAGGCAAACTTTCACCAGATGCGATTGATGAGTCAACCTTTGAGCAGCATCTTTATACGGTTGGCTTAAGTGATCCCGATCTGCTCATTCGTACCAGTGGCGAACTGCGACTGAGTAACTTCCTGCTGTGGCAAATGGCCTACGCTGAAATTTACGTCACAGAAACCCTCTGGCCTGACTTTGACCGAGCCGAGTTCCATCAAGCACTATCGAACTATCAACAGCGCCACCGTCGCTTTGGCAAAGTTTAGGTGGCTTGGCCAAGCAAAGGGGGACGCTGCGCCACAGCGTCCCCCTTTGCTTTTGGTTTTTATAGTGGTTCTAGATAAGCATGAAAGAACCACTCTAGACATTAACTATGGGCCTGAAAAAATCGCCTCATCTAGATCTTGGCGACTGAGAGAATACTTGAAACCACGCTGAATTTCGCCTCCTGCCCCATCCTGAGTGCGACGATAGCGAACCAGCAGCGAATCCGTATCTAAAATCAAATCCGCGTGCCAGTCTGGGCGTTCCACACTCCAACAGTGCAAATTATCTTGATCCTGCTCACAGCCTTTGGAGATTAACCAGGCTTCAATATCGGGCAGGGGATGATTGTACAGTGGTGTATCCGGTGAAGGAAGGGTCATGCTTGTAGAAATTAAACTGCGTTGATGACGAAAAGGCGGCCCTAGCTTCAAATGAGCCTGACCTTAACTATAAAGATTTATCATCTATCTGAGGTACTTGTATATCCGGATCAGCGACTGTTTTAGCAGATGATTCGGACTCATTCGTTGTTGCTGATTGCTGAGAACCGGGAGATTGCGGACTCAAAGGATGAGAAGGTGACGCCGAAACTGTACCCTGCTTATGAGCAGATTCCCGCGTATCTTCTCGCTGATTCGAGGGTAGTGCGGCGGATGATGGTGCTGGGAGATAAGGAACCGCTGTTTCTTGTGCCTGAGAATGAGTGGACAACTGTTCCAGAGGTGACCTAGCGGGTTGAACAGGCGGAGCTGTTAGTATCGCTGGCAACTCAGATTGAGGAGCTAGTGACGGATCGCTGGGTTGAGAGACCGCTGCATCTTGCTTGTAAGCCGATCTTAGGAAGTCGAGCGGCACCTGGGCCGGATAGAAGCGAAAGGCTGATTCTCCTTGCGTTAAGCCAATTGTGACTACTAGGATTAAACAGGCTACAAAGGTAATCCCCAGTAAAAATAGGGCAAACATTTCGCCTGCGGATAGCGGTCGATCAGTGGGATCAAGATAATCTTTCGTTGAGCGAAAGGGCTGATTGCGATCGCGATTCACAGGTCGATTCAAATCTGAGCGCACCTGAATCACCGGAATCCGCGAGTAGCCAATCTTCTGATCGTACTGCAACCGTCGTTCTGGACTGCTGAGGGTAGCATAGGCTTCGTTTAGGAGATGAAACTTGGCCTTAGCCAGTTCTGGCGGTAACTGGGTCGTATCGGGATGATAGAGCTTACTGCGATCGCGATAGGCGCGGCGAATGTCTTGGACAGAGGCAGAAGGAGCTAATCCTAACAGGTCGTAATAAGTATCTGCGGGTGCTTTTGAAGTCGCCATACACGAATACAATCCTGTTCAGTTCGTCCTTTCAGTCAGAGCAGTTTAGACGCTAGCTGGCTCAGCAAAACTCTTGTCCTGCCAACAGGTCTCCCGGTATTTTAACGAGAATAGGCGCGATCAGGAATATAACGAAGTAGCAGCCCATCAATAACATCACATCAACAAAATGCATATAAAAGACGGGGAGCACCCCTGAGGGGCTTTTCCCCAGCTTCTAAGTGCGTTCATTAAGGCCACCTACTTCTCTTGTGAACTCACGTTTATTCCAGCACCTGTATCCATTGCTCCATCTCGCAATCCTCCACAGACCGAGTCAAGCGAATCTGAGCCAAAATAAACACAACGGGCAAAATCCGACCATAGTTAATTGAAATCGTTCGCCAGCCCAAATCCGCAAAGAAATAAGCCCATAGGGCAGGGCCTAAAAACGCCATAACGCTGCGGACTGCACTGTAGCGAGCCGTCTGTACCGCCATGCCGCGCGCCGCCATCTGAGCCGCTACCCGACTTTGAACCTGCGTGGCCACCGCTGTGCCGCCTCGTACTAGCGTTTGCTTTGCCGCCTGATAGGTGGCTGCTTGCACAGCAAACTGACGGGCAATTTGTTTCAGTAACCAAGGCCGCAGCACCGACGAAACCGCCAGCGCACTACTGCCTTTGAGCAACAGCCGTAAGGGATCGCGACGTAATGCAGGAGGTAGATGGGGCGTCAATTGAGCCCTATTGAGGGATGCTTTTACGCTATTTGCTAAAGCCGTTTTCTCTTGGCTCGGTAGCCGATTCCAGGTTCGCAGCAGCAAATGAAGGAAAATCTCGGATTCTAGGTCGAGCGTGCTCCAATCCGGCGTATAGGTGATCTTCAAAAAGCGACAAAGCTGGATGAGGGCTTGGCGATAGCTAACAGTTTGTGCTTGACCTTTCAGGACAGTCATGCCGTCTGCGGCGAGAAACCGAAAGCGATCTTCTAGGGAAGCTATCCAGTCGTCGTAGTGCTGACTTTGGATATCAGTCGGTTCCGGACTGCATAGATAGTCCAGCGGATTTAAGCGACGACGAAACATTAAGTCCGTTAGAACGGCTAGCTCATCTTCAGTCGCGAGTTCTAATCCCGCCCTTAGCTCATCCACGGGTGTCATACCTCCACGGAGCATTTGAATTCAACCATTGTCGCTGATCTTGCTGTGTCATTGTTGCTGAGTGATGTTGGCCAGCAATTGCAAATTTGCGTTAGTTTGCGTCTATTAGTCGAGTGATTGCGTCGGCTACTTCGACATTTCAAACATACCAGCAACGTACCAGCCCTGATACATTTTAGGTCTAAGGATATCTGATGACCGGAGTAAAATACCTGGATGAGGCTTTATATAGTATTTTTCAACTGCGTGAGGTACATAGAAGTGTTTCTCTGCCGGAAGCAGAAAAGTATCTCTGTACTTCGCCAGTGTGGGGAACGCTGTAGTATGCAGTGGATTGGGTCGTAAAGCTGCTGCGAACCCGAATTTATTCTGGAGCTGAAATCTGCTTGATAGAACCCTCCGCTTTTAGGATAAGCAGCATTTAATCAGAGATTAAGTCAGGGAAATGTAGCTTAAGTCGGACGCAGTTCTAAAACTTTGCAGTAGGGTAGGGTGGAAGCTCTGAACTTGTTTTGATTTCGATTGTGCGCGTTTTGCATTTAATGAAACGTGGGTTGAAGAGAAGAAGATTGTGCGCCGACTGTGTCTCAAAAGTTTCAGGTGTAAGATGTGAGACGAGAAACAAGGTGCAGCCAGGTTTTATCAGGTTTTATCAGATTTGTATTGACTTGTATTGACTTGTATTGACTTGTATTGAAGGGACAGCGATGCAACCAGTTGTTTGGCCAGGTTCAACTCATCCCCTTGGTGCAACGTGGGATGGAGAAGGGACAAATTTTTCGCTTTTTTCAGAAAACGCGACCAAAGTCGAGCTATGTCTATTTGATGAGTCAGGACATGAAACCCGTATTGAACTGGTAGAAGAAGATAACTATATTTGGCACGGGTATGTGCCAGGCATCCAGCCGGGGCAGCGCTATGGCTATCGGGTACATGGCCTCTACAATCCCCTGGCAGGCCATCGCTTCAATCCTAATAAGCTGTTAATTGATCCCTACGCGAAAGCGATCGCAGGTGATCTCAAATTCGGCCAGGAACTGTTTGGCTATGATACTGAGGCGGAGCTACCGCCATCTCCACCGGAAGATGAGCAGGGCGATGACTATATTGAACCGTCGCTGGATCTATTCGTGGATGAGTTAGACAGTGCTCACCTGATCCCCAAGTGCGTAGTGGTGGATGACTCGTTTGATTGGGGCGGCGATCGCATTTTGGATACGCCTTGGCATGAAACGGTGATCTACGAAACCCATGTCAAAGGGTTTACGATGCTGCACCCGGATATCCCAGAGCATCTGCGGGGCACCTATGCGGGACTAGCTCACCCGGCTGCGATCGCACATTTAAAATCATTGGGGATCACTGCGATTGAGCTGCTGCCTGTCCACCACTTCAATGCCTGTCCTGGTCACTTAGTTGAACATGGGTTGCGTAACTACTGGGGCTACGATTCAATTAACTACATGGCTCCCTACTCCGGCTACAGCGCCAGCGGCATCATGGGCGAACAGGTGCGGGAGTTCAAGGAAATGGTCAAGGCCATGCACGCGGCTGGCATTGAGGTCATTCTAGACGTGGTGTATAACCACACGGGCGAAGGCAACCACCTTGGCCCCACCGTCAGCTTCCGGGGCATTGACAATGCCGCTTACTACCGCTTGGTTGAGGACAATCCGCGCTACTACATGGACTTCACGGGCTGCGGCAACTCGCTCAATGTGCGCCATCCCCAGATTTTGAAGCTAATTATGGACAGCCTGCGCTACTGGGTGCTGGAAATGCACGTGGACGGCTTCCGGTTTGATTTGGCTTCGGCGCTGGCGCGAGAACTGTATGAAGTCGATAGCTTGGCAGCGTTCTTTGACATCATTCACCAGGATCCCGTGCTGAGCGTGATTAAGCTAATCGCTGAACCGTGGGATGTGGGTGAAGGTGGCTATCAGGTAGGTAAGTTTCCGCTGCTGTGGTCAGAATGGAACGGCAAATATCGCGATACGGTTCGGGATCTGTGGCGCAGTGAGCACAGCGGAATGGCCGAGTTTGCCTATCGGTTTACGGGCAGTTCCGACCTGTATGAAATCAACGGTCGGCGGCCTCACGCCAGCATTAACTTCATCACCGCTCACGATGGCTTCACGCTCAACGATTTAGTTAGCTACAACGAGAAGCACAATGAGGCCAACGGCGAGGACAATCGGGATGGTGAAAGCTACAACCGCTCCTGGAACTGTGGCGAAGAGGGCTTAACCGATGATCCCGTCGTTCTACAGTTACGGGCAAGGCAACAGCGCAATTTTCTGGCAACGCTGATGCTGTCTCAGGGGGTGCCAATGCTGCTAGGTGGCGATGAAATAGGCCGCTCTCAGAACGGCAACAACAATACCTACTGTCAAGACAACGAGCTGTCTTGGTTCAACTGGGATCTGCGCGAGAAAAATGCCGATTTGCTGGAATTTACCCGTCAGCTGATCCAGTTTCGGATGCAGCATCCCGTCTTTCGGCGGCGACACTGGTTTCAGGGTCGAGAAATTCATGGCTCTGGCGTCATTGACATCGGCTGGTTTAATCCTGATGGTACGACGATGAGCGAAGAACAGTGGCATGATGGCTCGGCCAAGTCGATCAGCATTTTCCTCAATGGTGAAGAGATTGCCGCACCGGGCTACCGGGGTGAGCGGGTAATTGATGATAATTTTCTGCTCTTCTTCAATGCCTACTATGAGGCGCTAAAGTATAGCATTCCAGACGGTCTGCAAGATCGCCAGTGGGGGTTAGTGCTGGATACGAAGAAACTGCGCTTTCTGGATGAAACGGTGATTTTTACAGGTGATAAACCGATTCGCGTCGTGGCGCGATCGCTAATGGTTCTACGCCAGATCGGATAATCCAGTTCGGGTAATCTAACAAAGAAAACCCTGACTACCACAATGCAGAGGTCAGGGTTTTCCAACAAAACGCCAGGACGCTAAAACTTATGCTTCCTCTTCTTCAACTTGGCGGACGCCGACGACGCTGGTGTTGAAGTTGTAGTCAAATCCTTCTAGCTCAATCTGAGTACCGATCTTGACCTTATTGTTACCGAACACAATGCCGTTACCCGTGACTTGAGCATTGCTTTGCAGCGTGATTAGCATATCAACCGTATAGTTCAATTCCGGGCGGGGATCAGGTGCCGTACTGACTGATCCATCCGGCTGCGGGACGGCAACACTGCGCGGTAGGGATTTTACTTCTGCGATCGCAACTTCACCGTAGGGCTGATTGCGGATAATAATATTGGTGGTCTCTGCGGTTTGCAGTTCTTCCAGCAAAGCCGCTGGGTTGCTAACCGTCAGTCCCCGCACCATCACGTCAACCTGGACGGGCTTGGTTTGGACGCCAACCTGGGCCACGGTGCCCGATGCGCCTGGGTAAAAGAAGATCCCGAAGATCGCCAGCAAAATAATCAGGGCAGCGCCGATATCCAAAATGCTGACCTTACCAAACAGGCGTCCTTTCGAATCAATGATTGCCATAGTTATATGCCGTTGCCTCATCGCAAATTATGGGCAAGCTGAGTTTAGTTTCTCATTGCTCCAAGCTAATCTATCGCATTTTATGCAGACCGCGATCGCAATTTGCTGGACGCAATTACCATTTGATTGACGTGATTGACCCCCTGATTTAGCGAGTGACTTCACTCCCGTGCCTCAGAATGTTTGCAACATTTTGGGCAATATCCCCGTCATGACCATTTAGTAACACGGTTGCCTCCTGCTGACCTGTTGTTCTTTCCTCATACACACCATGCTGAAATTTGTATCTTCTTTCCTTATGCATCAATTGCGCCGCCGCTGGTTCTACGGACTCATGGCTACTATTATGGCCGTGAGCATTGGCATTGCCACTCCTCGACCTTCTCACGCTTTTTCCATTTTTGATTTGATTTTGCGGGGCATTCAAATTATTCAAATTGAAAATATGTCGGATGCACAGGAAGTTCGTCTGGGCAAACAAATCAATGATCAAATGGTGGGGCGCAACTTCCGCCTGTATCGCGATCGCGAGTTGAATGAGTATGTTGATGCCATTGGTCAACGGATGGCAGCGGCCAGCAGTCGTCCCGGTATTCCCTACACGTTCCAGGTTGTGGAAGATAGCAACATCAATGCGTTCGCCACAATGGGCGGCTACGTTTATGTCACCACAGGACTGATGGAAGCAGCCGATAACGAAGCGCAGCTAGCCAGCGTCATCGGTCACGAAGTCGGTCATGTGGCCTCGCGTCATGCGCTGGAGCAAATGCGGGAAACCCTAATCGCCCAAGGGATTGCCAGTGCGGCTGGTTTGGATAGTAATGTAGCGGTTGCGATCGGGGTTGATCTAGCCCTGCGCCGACCCGCCAGCCGAGGTGACGAGTTTGAAGCGGATGAGCGGGGACTGGCTAACCTAATTGATGCTGGATATGCGCCCTCTGCGATGCCTGCATTCATGGAGAAGTTGGTCGGTCAGCCCTCTCCGCCAACCTTCTTGAGCACTCACCCCGCTGCTAGCGATCGAGTTGAACGCTTACAGGCATCAATCGATCCTGCGATCGCAGATGTGGGTGACGGTCTCGACACTGTTGCGTATGACAATCGCATTCAGCGCTTGCGCTAGCGTAGTTACTCATTCCATCAACGAAAGGGGATTGCCGATTAAAAAGATGAATTGGGATGTGGCGGCACCGCCGCCACATCCCAATTCATACCCAGATTAAGCAGCGCCCCATAAAAGAGACGGCGAGGGTCACCCTCGCCGTCTCTTTTATGAAATCCTTTTAATCGCTTTGGGGATATTCATCCCAAAGTGCGGTGGTTTGACGCAGGCTTTTGAAGTTACCGTCACCCAAAATTAGGTGATCCAGCAGCGGAATGTCTAAAAATTGAGCGCCCCGCAGCAGTTGGCGAGTCAACTGTAAGTCTTCCTGACTGGGTTCCACATTGCCAGAGGGATGATTGTGCGCCACGATTACCCGCGTTGCCCCCTGACGCAAAACGGAACGAAAAATCTCACGGGGATGCGCTAACGTTTCAGTGGCTGTACCGATTGTCAAAACCTGAGTGCCGAGCAACCGATGTTTGATATCGAGCAGCAAAATGGCGAATCGCTCCTCCGACTGCCACATCAGGTCATGGCTCAACGCCGCAGCTGCGATCGCAGGATCATCGACAACCGTCCGTTCAGCAGGCTTCGTTTGCAGCACGCGTTTTCCTAGTTCAATGGCAGCTAAAATCGTTGCGGCTTTGGCTGGCCCAATGCCTGGGATATCCATTAATTCCTGCGCGGCAACGCTGCGTAATACCGCCAACGGTTCGCGCTGATGCTGTCCCAATTCCTGCAAAATGTATTGCCCTAGCCCAATGGCCGACAGCTTGCCAGCGCCTTGTCCCGTGCCCAAGAGAATTGCTATCAGTTCCGCTGTGGCCAGGGACTTCGCCCCATGCGTTAACAATCGCTCACGGGGACGCTCCGTGCTGGGAATATCCGCTACTCTCAGGCAATATGTCATGCGATGCACCCTTGATTGAGATAGCTAGCATCACTGAAAAGACAGCTAGCGTAATAGATGGAAGATTGGTCAAAATTAACCAAAATCCCGTATCCTTATTAATCCCAGTTGTTGCGATCGCTACACACTTTAGTCCCAATCAATTTGTCGCGAAACCTACCGCTAAACCTATGGCCGACCTTCAGCCGCTTGCCAATCCTGAACAGCTTACTGCCGAGTCTGTACGCCACTTTCTCAATCAGTTTGTCTGTTTTCAAACTCTGCCGTCGCTGTCTGAATCAATCGCCGAGCAGGTGCAGCGATCGCTGCAATTTCTAGTAGACGAATCCGACTTTCAAACCTTTGGCATCTGCGCCGATTCCGCTCAGGCTAGCGAAGCCGCGTTGAACAGCTATCTGTCAGGATTGGGTTATCCTCAACTAACCAAAAATCAAATTGAAATTGAGGCTCCGGCTGACCTTGATTCCACACAGACCCCTGTTTTTATGAAGTACAACCTTCGCAACGGCAAGTGCTACCAAGAACCCTATACTGGCACCGCTCGCGGCGTCCTCATTACCTGCCACGGCGCAGCCCAAGATGAGATCAACGGCACCTACGGCCATTTCCCGTTGGCTCTGTTCTAGTGAATACTGTTCTGCCAAATGACGCGCATAGCGTTTTGGTCGTTGAGATGCCTAGCAGAGCGCAGCATCTCAACGACCCAAGCTATCAAGATAATCTTGGTGAATGATTAGGTATATTGCTTGTTAAGACGGACAATACAGTGCAGGGAACGCCCGAATAACCACATGGCCCACCAGGGATAAAGCGCTACCTTGTTTGTCCAGTAGGATATCTCTAAATTTAAGTTCCGGAAAGCTTCGTACCAGCGCTGCTTGGGCCAGTAATTGCAGGGGAGGGCAACACCATGCCGAGCATTGCCCACGGTATCCATAAACCAGAGCGTCGGGCCAGCCAGCAGACCGTTCTTCGTGTGGTCTTTGATTAATACGCAGTTATTTGCGACCCGAGCCGCTTCCCGGAGCAGCACAGTCGGATCAGTCGTGTGGTGCAGAACATCGATGAACATCACGACATCGAAGGAGTTGTCGGCGTAGGGTAAATTCTGTCCATCAAATTCAGTGACTGGGATATGAGTCTTGCCCCGCACGAGCACGTCAATGCCTTCAATGGAGATGTCAGGCCGCTCAAGCTGGATTAGGCTGCTAACGAGTCCATCTCCACAGCCAACGTCTAGCACGCGAGCACCCGGCGGAATCAGCTCAATCATTGCTTGAGAAAGGACTTGAACCCGCCGCCCATGAACATATCCCTCGTGAACGTAGTCAATCACTTTCATCCCACACCACTCCAAGGGGTTAACAAAACGGCTGAATGACGCAAGGCTATTCTACACTAAAGCCTTATGCCTGTAGGGGAAACTCTGTTTCCCCTACAGGCATTCAACGCAGTAGAATACGGCTTGTATTGGTTTCTTCTTTCCTGGGCAGCCGCTATCCCAATTCGCTAAATTACGACTGTAGTTTTGCTAAATAGATTATGGACAAAGTTGTTTGTGAGCGTGTTATGCCGCCGGGGTAGCACGTTCACAAACAACTTGAGATGGCTATACACCAGTAGCCTGTCGTGAATAAACGCATCTAGAGACCTGGGTCAGGAAACCTGACCCCTACCAGTCGCCAAACCTACTTGTAGGGGAGCGATTTCCGCGCCCAATATCGCTACTTACAACCTTTGCAACCTTATGGCTTCTACGACCCTAACTCTTTCTTCATGAACTCATCTTCCCCAGAAACTGACTGGCTCGAAATTGGCAACATTGTTGCGGCCCAAGGACTCAAAGGTGAAGTCCGTATCTATCCCGAATCCGACTTTCCCGAACGATTCGAGCAACCGGGGACACGCTGGTTGTTGCGCCCCAATGCGACGCAGCCAGAGCCGATTGAGCTGGAACGCGGACGTGCGATCGCAGGTAAAGGCATTTACGTTGTCAAGCTGCAAGGTGTCAATGATCGTGCTCAAGCTGAAGCACTCCGGGGCGCAAAGCTGTTAGTCGCCGCCAGTGATCGACCTGTTTTGGCAGAGAATGAGTTTCACGTTAGCGACCTGATTGGGCTAGAGGTGATTGATCAAGCCACCCAAACGTCAATTGGTACCGTGGTGGCAATGATCTCGGCGGGTAACGATCTGCTAGAGGTGAAGCGACATGCAGCCCAGCCAGAGACGGCTAGTTTAGATTCCGCTGGCGATCAGGCAGAGAGGGCGGAAGCGTCATCTGAATCTGCATCCTCAGTACCCAAATCGACACGAGATTTTACCCGTCGTAAGGGGCGGGCTGCTAAAGCTCGTCAGCAGAAAGCTAAGACTGTATCCAAAGAGATAACAGTACTCATTCCGTTTGTTGAAGAAATCGTGCCGATTGTCGATTTAGCAAACGGCCAGATTCAGATTAATCCTCCTGCTGGGCTGCTCGATATTTGAGTCTAAAATAGATTCTTTTAACTATGGCTACAGATCAACTGTCGGTATCGTGAGGCGAGAGGCGTGAGGCGAAAGGGCGGGTTTAACCAATCCATTTCGTGTTTCCCCGATACGTTGATGCGAAACCCGTCCCTAGGGAGGTGGAGGTGTCCTATGCCGCTTATTTACAACGTGGCCGCTTCTGCGATCGCGCTGGCAGATTCTTCGGAATCAACGAGCGATCCCAGTTTGACCACCAGCACCGAACAAGGCGCATGGTGCATGACGTAGTTGCTGACGCTGCCGAGCAGCAGTTCGGTCAGGCCAGAGCGACCCCGGTTTCCCACCACGATTAGATCCGCGCTCCACTGCTGAGCAACTTGACAAATGGCTTTGCCCGGAACGCCGACCACCTGGCGAAATTCGGTATTCACCCCTGCTTGATTTGCGATCGCGCTGAACTGGCGCAGTCGATCTAGGCTTTTGGTTTCGTATGTTTCCCACTGGTGCCGCCACTGCTCTAGATTGATTTCCGTGCCAGGTGCCCAGTACATGGCCTCAACGCCAGCCGGAATGGGAAACGGGCTGCCCTCCTCTTCTCCCGACAGGCCATGCACCAGCATGATCTGCGCCTGGGTCGCTTGAGCCAACGCCAGCGCCTGCTCAAAAATGCGATCGCTAACGGCACTGTTATCAATTGCTACCAGAATCTTGGTGTACATAGACCTGCCTCCCGATGTAGGGCATTGACGTGTGGTGTTCATGCAGGTTGATCGAACTAGCTTCTCATCAGGCTTCCAGGTGATTTATGAAGAAGCCTGATGGTGTTCAGTGTGGCGCTGATGCAGCTTGGGTACGAGCCAGCAGATAAACAAGACCAGAGCCAATGCGCCTAACTTTGTCGCGAGATACAGAACGGCTTGGTCGGTCAAGATAATAGACAACATCCGTCTATCCTCCTGGTGACATTACCTCTACCTTTATTGTCCTGCAAATCGATGAGTTCCGTGATTGTACGCAATGAAGCGTCACGGCTTGAGATGAATAGACATGAATAACGGTGTTTGCTTAATTGTTTGCTCAATGTTTGCTCAATTCATTTGCGAATCACTGGCTGCTGAGAATAGATTTAAACCAATGCACGGCTGAGCAAACTCAGATTCTAATCTATAAAGAATTCCTAATCGTTTGATTAAAAAAACAAGAGGGTAAATCGCTACATCCCGCTTGGAATCAGCATAAGAAGAAGTTAGACTCTTTTTTAAGGATAGATGAAAGTCAATTGGTGAGAATCAGGTATTGAATTTTCTCTATTCCTTGGCGATCGCGGTCTGATGCGCTGTTTTGCTGGAAAATAGTCGGGAGACTTGCGAAAAATTGGTGATTTGCGATCGCAAGCGATGCGACGTTTTGCTGAAAGAGTATCGAGAGAAGTGTCGAGAGATTGGAGTCCATGTTGCAGTTTCTTGCTCAAACCAGTTGGCTAATTCCGGCCTATCCCTTTGTGGGGATGCTGTTGTCGATTCCGTGGTCGCCCGCCATCATCCGGCGCACGGGGCCACGACCCGCCGGATATATCAATTTGATCATGACGCTGGTGGCGTTTATTCACAGTGCCGTTGCTCTCGGTGTCCTATGGGATGAACCGCCACAGATTATTCAGTTTACCTGGCTCACGGTAGCGGATCTGAGCCTGAACTTGACCTTTGAACTGTCTGCCGTGACCTTGGGTGCGATCGCGCTGGTCACTGGGTTGAACTGCCTCGCTCAGCTCTATGCCATGGGCTACTTGCAGATGGACTGGGGCTGGGGACGGTTCTATACGCTGATGGCGCTGTTTGAAGCGGGCATGTGTGCGCTGATTCTGTGCAATTCCCTCTTCTTCAGCTACATTCTGCTGGAAATTCTCACCCTGGGAACGTACCTACTCGTCGGATTCTGGTACAACCAACCCCAGGTGGTAACGGGGGCGCGAGATGCCTTTTTGACCAAGCGGGTCGGTGACTTACTTCTTCTGATGGGTTTGTTGGCAGTGTATCCGCTGGCGGGGACGTGGAACTTTAATGAACTGGCGGTTTGGGCAGAAACTTCTCCCCTGAGTGCGACTAGCGCCACCTTGCTGGGATTGGCGCTAATCGCAGGGCCAATGGGTAAATGCGCTCAGTTTCCGCTCCATCTTTGGCTGGATGAAGCGATGGAAGGGCCATTGCCCAGTACGATTCTGCGGAACTCGGTTGTGGTGGCAACTGGTGCTTGGGTACTAATTCGATTAGAGCCAGTGTTAGCGCTATCTCCGGTTGCCTCGACCGTTGCGATCGCAATTGGGGCAGTGACGGCGATTGGCGGTAGCTTGATTGCGATCGCACAGGTAGATATCAAGCGGTCGTTATCGTATACCGTCAGCGCCTTTATGGGGCTGGTATTCATCGCCGTTGGCACCCAGCAAACCGAAGCGGCCTATCTGCTCTTGCTCTCCCATGCCGTCGCAATGGCGCTGCTGGTGATGAGCATCGGCAACATCATTATTAACTGTATTACTCAGGACTTGACAAAGCTCGGCGGTCTCTGGAACCGTCGCCCCGTCACGGGTTTGGCCTTCATCATCGGCGCAGCAGGATTGATCGCTCTGCCTCCCTTTGGCGGCTTTTGGGCCATGATGGAACTGCTGAACGGATTATGGCAAATTAGCCCCGTCTGGTCTGGAGTGTTGCTGATTGCCAATGGTTTGACCACGTTCAGTATGGTGCGCGTGTTTGCTCTTGTCTTCGGCGGCAAGCGTCAGCAGATGACGATTCGTTCTACCGAAGTGAACTGGGAGCAAACTATCCCGACGGTAATTTTGCTGGGTGTTGTCCTACACATGCCGCTAGTGCTGGCAACGCTTGAAGTGTCGTTTCCCTGGACGACAGACCTAGGACTGCTGCTGATTTGGTCGAGTATTAACGGCGGTGCGATCGCAGCGCTGCTCTACTTCAATCCCAATATCGAAAAGCCCATCGGCATCGTCTGGAAACCGCTGCGGAACCTGCTGGCCTACGACTTCTACACGCCGAAGCTTTATAAATCCAGCATTGTTCTCGGCGTGGATGCCATCTCGCGGCTGACGGACTGGTTTGATCGCTACTTCGTTGATGGTCTGGTCAACTTTGTTGGTCTAGCCTCCCTGTTTGGCGGCGAAACCCTCAAGTACGGCAACACGGGTCGCGCCCAGTTCTATCTCCTATCCATCACCTTCTGGGTCGCCGTCATCACGATTGCCGTCAACTGGACATTTCTCTCCCAGCAACTGCAACTGTTACTCACCGTTGTGCCGTAATCTCCAAAATCCCAAGTTGGCTTTCGTCCCTCAACCCAACCTACACGGCTGCTGCGTTGTAACGATGCCCAAAGGCGAATGGCCATATAGCCCTTCGGGCATGGCTACGCTAACGCCCCTACATAACCTCAACCCCCAATCTTTAACCACCAAACAAGTTATTTTTTCGGAGGGGGGCTGGGGGACGCGACTCGTCTCCCAGTGGTGGTTTTGGGGGCAAGCGTCCCCAAGAAAGTAACGGTTTTTATCAAAATCAATCAGCGGCAGGCAAGATGCCTGCCCTACAAAAAACGACCGATTGATATCCTGAACGAGCCAAAACCATGCTTAGCACACTGATTTGGATACCCATCATAGGAGCCGCAATCGTGGGTTTTCTGCCCGCCAACTTGACGGCTCAGCGCATCCGACAAGCCGCACTTGCGATCGCAGGTATCACCTTCCTCTGGTCGCTAGCCGTATTGACCAACTTCAACGTGGCCGATCCGAGCTTTCAATTCCAGGAAACTCTGCCCTGGCTAGACAATTTGGGGCTCGACTACAAGCTGGGTGTCGATGGCCTGTCCCTAGTGCTGATTGTGCTAAACGCCTTTCTGACCTGGATTGCCATCTACAGCAGCCGCAGCGATACCGCTCGGCCTCGCCTGTTCTACTCGCTAGTGCTGCTAGTCTGCGGCGGCGTCGCGGGTGCGTTTTTGGCGCAGAACCTGCTGCTGTTCTTCCTGTTCTACGAGATCGAGCTGGTGCCGTTCTACCTGCTGATTTCCATCTGGGGTGAAGAAAAGCGCAATTATGCCGCGACCAAGTTCCTGCTCTACACCGCTGTTTCCGGCGCGATGATTCTAGCGGGATTCCTCGGCTTGGTTTGGCTCAGCGGCGCATCCAGCTTCAACTACGAAGCGCTGATGGGACAAGCTCTCCCCCTGAGTCTGCAAGCGCTCTTGCTGACGGTAATTATCATCGGCTTTGGCATTAAGATTCCCCTGGTTCCCTTCCACACCTGGCTACCCGACACCTATGTCGCAGCCTCGACTCCAGTCGCAATTCTGCTCGGTGGCGTTTTGGCAAAGCTCGGTGCGTACGGCATCTTCCGCTTTGGTTTGAGCCTGTTCCCCGAAGCCTGGAGCCAAATTTCGCCCTGGCTGGCCGTATGGGCAGTGGTTAGCGTGCTGTACGGAGCGGCAGCTGCGATCGCGCAAAAAGACATCAAGCGGATGGTAGCCTACAGCTCCATCGGTCACATGGGCTACATCCTGCTGGGTGGTGCAGCCCTGACGGCGTTGAGTACCGTAGGCGCGGTTTCGCAAATGGTGGCGCATGGATTGATTTTGGCGCTGCTGTTCCACCTCGTCGGTGTCGTCGAAGCCAAGGTTGGTACTCGTGAGCTAGATGTCCTCAACGGCCTGATGAACCCAATTCGCGGCCTACCGCTGATTAGCGCTCTGCTGGTACTCGGCGCAATGGCCAGTGCCGGAATTCCAGGTCTAGTCGGCTTCATCGCAGAATTTCTCGTCTTCCAGGGCAGCTATGCTCAGTTCCCGGTGCAGACCATCCTGGCCGTGATTGGTACAGGTTTGACGGCGGTGTACTTCGTGATTCTGCTCAACCGCACCTGCTTCGGCAAGCTGGATAACAAGATTGCCTACTTCCCCAAAGTGACTTGGGAAGAAACTTTCCCGGCCTTGGTACTCACGGCGCTAATTATGTTCCTGGGCATTCAACCCCACTGGCTGACCCGGTGGACTGAACCGACAACAGCGGCAATGGTGGCGGCGGTACCAACGGCAACCCAGGTCGCAAAGGAACCAGTTGACGCACCTGTAGCAGAAGTCTCCATGCTGGCAGACTAATGGCACGCTACGTAGGGGCAATTGGCCAATCGCCCCTACAGCAGGATGTCTAATAGTCCTGTGGGGTATAGCGGCACATCACCTGCGGCAATCTCAGCCAACGCCACCCACTGAGCCTCAAACTGACGCTCTCCTTCCAGAGCTAGCAGCGATGGCCGTTCATAGAGTGACTCATCCACCAGCTTGGCATCGTAAACAAACACAATCTCGTGTCCTGGCTGGCCATCGTAGACAAAGATATTCTCGAATACGCTTAATAACTGCGGTTCACAGATGTCGATATCTAGCTCTTCCTTAATCTCCCGAATAGCCGCATCCTGGCTGGTTTCACCAAAGTCAATGCCGCCGCCCAGCGGTCGATAGAACGATTTCTGCTTCTGCGGATCAAACCCCTTGGAAACTAAAATGCGATCGCGATTTCGCAACACACACAGCGCAATTGCCCGAATTCTCGTCTTCTTCCCCACTGTTCAGCTCCTAACTTTTTCGTTGACAGATTTTAGATGGTAGACAGGGGAGTAGTGAGTAAACTCTCTCCCTTGCTCCGTCGCCCCCTTGCTCCCTTCTCCTTCCCAACCTCCCACAGTAGCAAGCAACTCACGTACCATGAACACCACCCTCCAAACTCCAACTAAGCTCCCCCCTTCGACTCACCAGTATGCTGAGATCGTTCATCGGCTGGAATCAGGCGGTGCAATGCTGCCCGACACGCCGGAGAATCTGAAGCAGATCATCGGCATCTACAAAGCCTACGCCGTACCGATGGATTTTTACTGGCGGGATTTGCTCTACATTGCTGAGCATGTGTTCCTCGATCCGACGCCGTTTTTTAAGTATTTCTTGCCCAAGGCATACCTGGATCGACCCAACAGCTATGCAGGCGAAAAAGGCAGTCCTCGCATCTGGCGCGGCACCGATAAGGCGCACCCCGAACTGCTGGAGTTCATGGAAAAAGGGGAAGTGAAGCGCAAGTTGCCCAAGCTGCTGCATCACCTCTGGCACGACCGAATCAATATGGAGTTTGCCGAAGCCTGTATGCAGGCGATGTTCTGGCATCAGGACATGGGTGGGCGGTTCAACGACTTTCTTGACAGTGACGACTATCGGCAAAACTGCGATCGCGCTATCAAAGCCTACTTCAAAGGCAACCCCGTCATGCTGGGGCTGTATAAGCTATTCCCCGACATGTTTGTTGAGCAGGTGCGGCAGATGTCTTACTACGCCAACTTGGGCCTGTTCTGGGAAGTGATGGCTCCAGTCTTCTTTGAAATGTACGATCGCTACTTGGAGGGCACCATTGCCAGCGTCCCCGAAGCGATGGACTTTTTGGTGAACGGTATTTTTGCCGTCGCGGGTCGCCCGATTTACCACCATGTCTACATCAAAGGCGAGTGCTACGAAATCATTCCTAAGTCCGCCGGATTCACTTGGCTATATGAGGCTGCACTGCCCTACGTGGAAGCCGTGTTCTACCGCACCGCTCCCTTCCGAGGCACCAAGTCTTACAACGCCCAGTTGAACCAGGTACCCGACGATCAGCACGATTTTCACTACGGCATTCTTTACGCCGATGTCTTCCCTGTCGGCTCCGCAGGCATCCCGCCCACGCTGCTAATGCAGGACATGCTGCACTTCCTGCCCGATTTTCTCATCGAAGACTATCAGCAGCACTGTCGCGGCGAAGACGACATGCTCATCCAGCTTGGCATCAGCTTCCAGCGATCCATGTACTGCGTCACCTCGGCTGTCATTCAGGCATTACGCACAGCCCTTCTCTATCCGCTGGATGACCCCAATCCCGAACACCTAAAAGCCAATCGCGAATTCTTCGAAGCCCAAATGGATCGGTTTAAGCGACCGGAAGCGCGTCTGATGGATATTCAGAAGCAGGAGTATCGATAGAAGTGAGGCGAGAGGAGTGAGGAGTAAGGAATGAGGAGTGAGGAGTGAGGAGTGAGGCGTAAAGGGGTAGATGGGTGGATGAGTGGATGAGTAGTCGGAAGACTGTTGAACTTAGATCTCTTACCCCATCACTTCCCTACCCTATTACCCCATCACCCATCCACTCATCTGCCCATCCACCCTCCCACTCATCCACTCCATCACCCATCCACCCTCCCACTCTCCAACTAAACCCCTAACTGTCATAAAGCGAAAGTCATGCCCAACATCGTCGAAATCGCCGTTAACAACGATTCCTTCAAAACCCTGGTTGCCGCTGTGCAAGCTGCTGACTTGGTTGAAGTGCTGCAAAGTCCTGGCCCGTTTACCGTTTTTGCTCCGGTTGATGATGCCTTTGCCAAGCTGCCTCCTGGTACGGTACAGACTCTTGTGGAAAATCCGCCGCAGTTGGCGCGTATCCTGAAATACCACGTTGTTCCTGGCAAGCTTACTCGTGAAGATATTGCCAAGGTGGATACCTTAACTTCTGTTGAAGGCGCACCGATTCGCGTCAAGGTTGGCGAAAATTTTGAGGTGAAAAATGCCACGGTTGTGGCTGCCGATATCGAAGCCGATAACGGCATCATTCACGTCATCGACAACGTGATTTTGATGGGTTAACCCTCATCTCGTAGAGGCGATGCATTTGGCCGAAATGTGATTGGCAAAATCAAAACGGATTGGCTAAATGCATTGCCCGTTATAAACCCGTTATAAATTCGTCAAAAATGACGGTAATTCCAAAATATGGAAATAGACCAGCCCCACAATGGCAACCGTATACAGCGTTGAGCTGCCCAAGCCAACCAGCAAATCCCGCTTGAGATTCTTTGGTCGATTCTCAAACAGCAAATCCGTTGCGCCCCACTGCATCATCACAATGCCCAAAACATTGGAAATCCAGTAGCCGACAACTGTTCCGGGTAAAAACCAGCTTCCCTCAATCCAGCTCACCCCGTAGCCGAATGCGTATGCGATCGGCAGGTTGAAAAACAGATCATTCCACCAGGAGAGCGGCGACAGCATGTAGCCCAGCCCAACCACGAGGCCACTTCGGAGCTTTTTTAGCATGGTTTCAACGGAACTTGATCAAAACTTACGGTTTGAAACTGGATATCCCTTTTATGATGGTGTAGAAGGCTCAACAACGCAAAGCTTAAACGTTGGATCAGCCCGTTGCATCACGCTGGTTTCATCACGCCGCAACCACTGATGACCTATACCACCCAACAACTGATTGAGATTTTGGATCAGGAGCTGCGAGCCAACTGGCGAGGGGAGCGGGTGCTGCTGTCTTCGGATGAGCGAATCAATAATCCGGTGATTGCCAAGGCGATTGGGACGGATAAGCTCAGTAAGGTGTTTGCCTATCAGGATTTTCGCGCTCAAATTCACGAGTATCAGCGCGATCACCACGTCTCCGGTATTGTCTGGCGCGACTGTAGCTACGGGAACCACACGCTGCGGATTCCTGAAATTCACAATCAACTAATCGCTATTCCCGGTGACAAAGAAATTTTGATGCAGTCAAAAGCGGCGGCTCTGGAGTTCTGGTGGGCTGTTACGCCGGGGATGAAGTTTTGGCTGGCCGATATGGAGCCAAAACCGATTGCGGTTGAACAGGTGCATCATCTGATTGCCCATACGGAATGGGCGGAGCTGGATATTGCGCGTACTGATCTCTATCTTGGACTTTGCTGGGGCAGTCCGAAAGATTATCGCTACCAGTGGGCGAAACCTGAGTCGGGCTGCGATCGCATTATCGCGGCTATGACGGAACCCAGCGCAATCAAGGTATAGTAATGGATCAGCGGATAGCGTAATCACTGAATTTACTCGAAGGAGCCACCACAATGCCGATTGCCGTTGGCGTGATTGAAACCCAAACATTTCCAGCCATTCTCGCGGCTGCCGATGCTGGTGTGAAAGCCGGACGTGTCACGATTGCGTGTCAGGAACGGTCGGAGAGTGGACGGCAGTTTGTGGCATTTCGGGGCCAGGTTGCCGAAGTTGAGCGGGCAGTCAAAGCAGGCATCGCCGCCGTTGAGCCACTGCCTAACTATGCCGAAGTCACAACTTACTACATCGTGCCCAACCCGCCTGAAAATATCGAATCGGTTTTACCCATCCACTACACGGAAGAATCGGAACCCTTCAGGGTCTTCTAGTTATATCAAGTCAGCGTATAAGAACCCAATTATTTTTTGCGAAACGCTTGCTTGGCAAGCGTTTCGCAAAAAAATAATTCATGGGTTTTCAACCAGATTTCATATTACAAAGCCCAGGTTAGACATAGTCGGAGCAAGAAACTCTTGCTCTTGCCTAGTATTTCCTAATACTTCCAGATGAACATTATCGATCTCTCACCTGATCAGCCGGAGCATATTCAAGCCGCTGCGCGTTTATTGGTCATTGGCTTTCAGCAGATGGCTCCCCATGCCTGGCCGGATATGGAATCAGCGCTGGAAGACGTGCATGAGTCGCTAGAGCCCGATCGCATTAGTCGTGTCTTGCTCAACGATGACGGTACCGTCATCGGCTGGATTGGCGGCATCTGCCACTATCGTGGCAAAACTTGGGAGTTGCATCCGCTCGTTGTCGATCCGGCGTATCAGCGGCAGGGGATTGGTCGTCGTTTAGTGGCGGACTTGGAGCAGCAGGTGCGGCAGCGCGGCGGCGTCACCCTGTATGTTGGGACTGACGATGAGATGAATTTGACTTCGTTATTTGGTAAAGACCTTTATCCCAATGTTCTGAGCCATCTGGCTACGCTGCAAAATTTGCGTCAGCACCCGTTTGAGTTTTACCAAAAAGTCGGCTTTGAGATTGTCGGCATCTTGCCCGATGCCAGCGGTTTTGGTAAACCCGATATTCTGATGGCAAAACGAGTTGCCAATGTCGAAACCCGTTGAGCGCCATGCACTGCGTGATGTTCAACGGGTTTCGAGTCATGTGTAATTGTGCGATCTCATTTTGCCAACTTTATTTTAGTAAATGGGTGACATGCCGCGCGGAGCGAGGCTCATCACCCATCAAAATTTATTGGGCAGAACACGACTCAGGCTACTACTGAAGCTTTTTCTTGACGAAGGCCAAAATCTGGGCAGTTTGCTTTTTCAGGGCATTCACTTCAGCCTGTAGTTTGGCAACCTGTTGTTTCAGTGATTCAACTTCAGCCGAGCTGGCACCCGCACCCGCAGCCTCAGCACCCGCACCCGCAGGCTTGGGACGTGGCTTCTTCGCCTTCGCCATCGCGCCTTTGATGGCACCGACTAGTTCCTTCTGCTCGAACGGCTTCTCGATAAACTCAAAGAACTCGAAGGGTTCAGATAGCTTTTCGGTCACTTCTTCTTTCCGACCCGACATCAGCACCAGCGGTACATTGTAGAGTTTGGGGTCAGACTGCATTTCTTGGAATACTTCCCAACCGCTAATGCGCGGCAGGAGGAAGTCAAGCATGATTAGATTTGGACGTTCCTGACGCATGAGTTCGAGTCCCTCGGCACCATCCTTGGCTTCGATGACTTCAAAATTACCCTGCGGCAACATGTCCCGAACTCGCATCCGAATGACTCGGCTGTCGTCAATCACTAGGATTTTGTGCCCTGCCACGATGAACTCCTCTGCTACTGAATGTCAGGATAGATTGCAATGAGATGAAAAAGTCAGGAAAATCTGGGATTCAACTAATTATCCTTTCACCATTATTCCTATTTTGTCGCGAAAACTAACAGGCTGTAGTGATTTGCGGACTCACTCGTACACCAGATATTAGCTCGACTTTGACGTTTAGAAACTGGGAACGAGGCAATTTCGTATTTTTTAATAGAATGCGACCTGCTCATCATTCGCTGGCTTCGCGTCAATTCCTTCATGTCAGACCCGAAATAACCCATTAAGATCGGAAAGACAAACCACTTCAGCCTATACACTGTATTTCTCTACATTTGAGCCTGCCCATGCCCGAATTTGATGTCGTCAGTTCCCAAGCCGAACAGCGGACTATGCGCCGTGCTGAGATTCAGTCCATGCCTGATTGGCTGCGGCGTCCGATTGGTAAGGCCAGTGAGCTATCGACGGTACAAAAAATCATTAAGCAGCGGCAAATTCACACGATCTGTGAAGAAGGGCGCTGTCCCAATCGCGGCGAATGCTACGCCCAGAAGACCGCGACGTTCTTGCTGATGGGGCCGACCTGCACCCGCGCCTGTGGCTTCTGCCAGGTAGACAAAGGCCATGCACCGATGCCGCTCGATCCGGATGAACCGGAGAAGGTTGCCGAGTCTGTGCGCTTGCTAGGTCTGCGCTACGTGGTACTAACCTCAGTGGCTCGCGATGATCTAGACGACAAGGGCGCAGGCTGGTTTGTGCAAACGATGAACGCGATTCGCCAGCAGAATCCGGATACGCAAATTGAGGTGCTGACGCCGGACTTCTGGGGCGGCCAGGATGCGGCTCAAGCCCAGCGCGATCGCATTTTTACTGTCACCCGTGCCCAACCCGCCTGTTTCAACCACAATATTGAAACCGTGCACCGTCTCCAGGCTCCGGTGCGGCGAGGAGCCAAGTATGACCGTTCCCTTGCGGTTTTGCGCTACGTCAAAGAGTGCGATCGCACTATCCCCACCAAATCCGGTCTGATGGTGGGGCATGGCGAAACCGAGGCTGAGCTGATTGAAACGATGCGGGATCTTAGAGCGGTGAAGTGCGATCGCATCACCATCGGTCAATATATGCGCCCCTCGCTGGAACATCTGCCCGTGCAGAAATACTGGACGCCAGAGGAGTTCGATCGACTGGGCGATATCGCCCGCGAATTGGGATTCACGCATGTTCGCTCTGGCCCCCTGGTTCGCAGCTCCTATCACGCAGGCGAAGAGGTTTGATTACGCGAAAGCGGACGACGTTATAACGTCGTCCGCTTTCGCAGTGTGAGAACAGTTAAATCGTTCCTCTAAAGATTCCCTGGGGTCGGAACAGCAGCACCAGCACCATCATGAACAGCGCCACGCCCAGCTTGTACTCCGTTGGCAGGAAATACAGGCTGACTTCTTGGGCGACGCCAATGACGAGGGCACCTGCGATCGCGCCGTAGGGATTGCCGATGCCGCCGAGAATCACCGCTGCGAACATCGGCAGAATCAAAAACCAGCCCATATTGGGTCGCACGGCTGTGATTAGGCCGTACATGCCGCCCCCGAGCGCCGTTAAACCGCCCGCAATCACCCACGTCCAAATCACCACGTTTTCGACGTTGATGCCCGATACGCGAGCTAGATCAATGTCATCGGCTACCGCCCGCATCGCTTTGCCAATCTTGGTATTTTGCAGCAGATAGTGCAGGCCGATGATGGCGAAAATCGCCAGCGCAATGACGATAATCCGGTAAAACGCAATCCGCACACCAAAAATATTCATCGCCGCAGCAACGGGCAGGTCGTAGCTTTGGTTACCCGCGCCCCACCAGAAAATGATGAAATTGCGAATAAACAGCGCCAACCCGATGGAAATAATGATCAGCGTCGTTGATGTGGCTCGCTGCTGCCGCATCGGTTTCCAAATCGTGTATTCGCTAACCAGCGCGGCCCCGATAGTCAACACCACGCCGACGAGCATAGACAGCCAGATGTTGAGTCCCAGCACAGCGTTGGCCAACAGCGTAAAGTAAGCGCCAGAGGTGAGAAAGTCGCCGTGGGCAAAGTTCGCGAGTCGCAGAATGCCGTAGGTCAGCGTCAGACCCACCGCTGCGAGGGCAATAATACTGCCGACCGCGATCCCATTTACAAACAGTTGAATAAATTCCGTCATGCTCAATCGCCACTCAATTGTGTCAACAAACTTTGTCAACCTCAGACCGCATCCGCTCATGAAATGAGCGATCCAGTCTTACGTCATCACGGGTAGTTGTTGAAGCAGCCGCGCGCCGCGTGGCTGCTTCAACAACTACCGCCCTGGTTCTAAGCGCTACTGTATGTACTGTGTGTATAAAGTAGGCTTTAGAGCGATTCGTTCCGCCACCTCATGATTGTGCAAGAATTGAGGCAACTGAGAAAGTTCATACGGATCACTTTACCGCCAGCCGGAATATTATGACTCAACTTGCAATCAAGGTGCCGAATATGGCCTGCTCGGCCTGTGCTGAAACGATTACCAAAGCGGTTCAGGCAATTGACGACCAAGCCAGCGTTCAAGCCGATCCCAAAACCAAAGATGTCCAAATCAACAGCACGGCCTCGGCAGATGAGATTAAACAGGCCATTGAAGCCGCAGGCTACACCGTCAGCTAGTTTGATTGACCAAACCCCCAAAGCCAGAGCGGAGGGTTGCATTGCGGGCAACCGCCCTGGGGTTGGGGGGTGGGTGGGGTTGGGCTTCCCTATTCAGCCCCTTCCCTCCAACCAACTAGCACTTCACCCTTGAGCATCCGCTTGGCTGCATCCAAGAGCGCTTCTTCTAGATAGGGCTTCGTAAAGTAGCCGCTGGCTCCAAGGTCAACCGCCATTTGCCGATGTCGGTCTGCGCCCCGCGAGGTCAGCATGGCGATCGGCAGCTTTTGCAGGGTTGGATCTTTTTGCATACGAGACAGCAGCTCTAGACCATCCATTCGCGGCATTTCAATGTCGCAGAAAACGAGATCACACGGTAAACCAGCTCTGAGCTTTTCCCAAGCCTCTTGACCATCGCGTGCCTGCTCGACCCGGTAGCCAACCTTGTTGAAGCTCATGGACAGCAGTTCGCGTACCGTGATCGAGTCGTCCACAATCAGCACTGTCGGGTCGGTATGAGTTTCTTCCTCTTCCACAGGCGGCTGCGCCATTTGCTCCCAGAGTGAGCTGCCCGCATCGCGGCGAATCCGACCCATTGACAGGTCGATCAGCTCTAGTACGTCAGCAATCGGCATAATTCGGCCATCCCCGAGTACCGTCGCTCCTGCTACACCCAGCGGCTTGGGAACCGGGCCTTCCAATTGCTTGATTACAATTTCCTGCTCACCCAAGACCTGATCGACTTGCAGTGCAATGTGCGTTCCGGCACTCCGCAGAACGATAATCGAAATCACTTCTTCATCGCCGCTGCCGCCGTAAACGCTGCCGCGACCCAGAATGCGGTTGTATTTCAGCAGGTCAGCCAGTGGTTGGAAGGGCAGCAGCGTATCGCGCCACAGGATGCAGGAGCGACCCTGATCGTCGGTTTGAATCCGCTCCTTGGGCACGTCGAGCATGTCTTCTACCCCGTCCATCGGGAAGGCGATCCGGGCGCGGTTGCTGACGCAGGAGAGTGCCTTGGAGATGCTCAAGGTGAGCGGTAGACGGATAGTAAAGCTGGTGCCTTTGCCGATGTTGGATTCGACGTTGATTACACCGCGCATTTCGGCCAGGCGAGTGCGTACCACGTCCATACCGACACCCCGACCAGCAAAGTCGTCTGCCTGATCGCGCGTACTGAATCCGGCGTGGAACAGCAGGTCATAGACATCCAGATCGGTCATGCTCTGCGCTTCTTGAGCCGAGATGAGACCTTTCTTGACGGCCTTCTCTTTGACGAAACTAGGGTTAATCCCACCGCCATCATCAGAGACGATGATCACCGTTTGGTTGCCTTGGTGGAAGGTGCGAACCAGGATGCGGCCTTTCTCCGGCTTGCCAACGGCCCGTCGCGCCTCGGGCGTTTCGATCCCGTGGGTGATGGCGTTGTTGACCAAGTGGGTCATGGGGTCGTAGAGCTGTTCTAGGATCATCTTGTCGATCAGGGTGTCGCGCCCTTCGACAATTAGCTCCGCTTGCTTACCGCATTTGATTGAGATGTCACGTACTGCTCGCGGCAACCGATCGGCGATTTGAGCGAAAGGCACCATCCGCGATCGCATTAGTCCTTCTTGCAGTTGTGTCGTCACCTGCCGGAAGTTACGGGTCACCTGATCGGTTTCTTCGACGATGAACTCAATGTCGGACGATGCCTCCCGCACCCGCACGATGAGTTCGATCATCTCCTGCGACAGGGTGTGGAAGCCCGTGAACCGATCCATTTCCAGCGCGTCAAAACTAGCGCCAGTGGCGTGTTCAGACTGATCTTGAGGCAGCTTGAAGGCAGAGCTGTTACCGGACTGTCGTCCAGAGAGCAGCGAGTTCTCCAGCAGCGATCGCTCGTACAGATCGCGCATCCGCTGACCGACATCGCTGAGCTGCTGCACTTGATACAGCAGGTTGTCGAGGAATTGCCGCAGGCGCTCCTCGTCTTGCTCTAGCGTGTTGCGGTTGACGACCAGTTCTCCCACCAGGTTGTTCAAGTTGTCCAGGTGCTTAACGGACACCCGCATACTCTGCTCACCAATCGAGCTAGAGCGACGACTGGACATCCGCCGACCTGTTGTGCTGGAGGTGCGGGAGCGGCCACCTTTGACGGTTGGCGAACCCCCTAGAGTATTGTCGGCGTCTTCCAGCAGCTTCTCCAGATCTTCGAACTCGTCGCTGCTAACATCGGCGGCGACATCCGCAAAGTCATCAGCATCTTCCGTGGTGTCAGTGTCGAGCAGGGCTTCTAGATCTGCAAAGCTATCGCTAGCGTCACCAGCCGTAACTGGGCTGGATGCAGGTTCGGGTTCGTCATCAAGCAGGCTGTCCAGATCCGCAAAGTCATCGGCTGGATGTGCGATCGCATCTTCGGTATCACTCAGCAAGTCGTCCAGACCCGCCATATCGTCGCTGATGGCTCCGGTATCAGCCAAGGCAAGGCTATCCAGGTCAGAAAAGTCGCTGTCTAGGTCGGCGGCGATTTCGGGTTCAGCGTCAACGTCAGCTTCATCGACTAAACCTAAATCGAGATCGTCCGACCGATCCGCTTCATCCAGATCTGCCATTAGCCCCAGCCCCAGGTCATCCTGGTCATCCAGCCCACCTAAATCGGCAGCGAAGGAATCGTCTAGGGCAGACCCATCATCGGCTTCATCGCCACCCAGATCTAAATCGAAATCAGCATTGCCTGACCCATCGGCATCATCGGTTAAACCATCCAGATCCAGCCCATCCATCGCCATCTCGTCATCTGGTTCAGTGCCAAATTCCAGATCGAAGTTGTCTGTAACGCTTTCCTCAGCGGTTTCGTCACCGAACCCTAAATCCAGATCGCTATCGAGTGCTAGACCATCATCCGCATCTGTTTCCCCGAAGTCCAGACTCAACTCGTTGTCTACCTCTGTTGACGCATTGTCTTCTAGACCCAAATCAAAATCGGCTGATACAGCGTCATCTGGGGTTTCCAGATCTAGATCGTCTTCACCGTCGAAGGTAAAATCGAGTTCGTCGCTGGCTGTGTCTCCACTCTCGAAGTCAAGTTCCAAATCATCTGCTGCCGCATCATCGAAGCCTGACGCATCTAAATCACCAGACTCATTGGATGCTAAGCCGTCTAGTCCCTCTAGATCATCGGATGCGAACCCGTCAATGTCAGACGTTTCTTCTAATTCATCAGCGCCAAAGTCGAGGGATAGCTCGTCATCATCGGCTAAGTTAGACCCCTCAGCGTCAACGTCGAGAGATAGCTCATCACCTGCCTCCGGGGATTCGTCGCCAAATAAATCGGCAGTGTCTGTGTCTTCTTCTGCGCCGAAATCGAGATCAAGGCTGTCTTCTGTGTCAGCAGCGTCCTCATCTAGGGAGGAATCTAGATCCAAATCCAGCATGGCGCTCACATCTAGATCGGCTTCTTCTGCGCCTATGTCGCCTAGATCAAGGTCAAGATCAGCCGCCGAGTCATCTGCTGACAACTCACCAAAACCTAAATCCAGATCATCGCCTAGATGGTCGGCAGCAAATTCATCCGCAGCAACTGCTCCATCCCCAAATCCCAGGTCAAGCTCCTCATCGGTGGTGATATCTGCGATCGCATCATCCCCAAAACTCAACTCCAGATCATCGGAGGCATCTGCGATCGCACCTTCTCCAAGATCTAAATCTAGATTATCGGTGGTGATATCTGCGATCGCATCATCCCCAAATTCCAGGTCAAGCTCATCGGTTTCTGACCCATCCTCTAAGCCCAGATCCAAGCTATCTTCGGCCTCGAAATCTAGACTAAGATCGTCCTCGTCTAAGCCGTCTGCCTCCAGACTCTCATCTAGACCGAGATCGGTATCATCTAGATCACTGGTCAAGTCATCTGCACCCAGGTCAAGATCAAAATCGCTGCCAAACGCATCTTCAGACGTTTCGCTCAGGCCAAAATCAGGCGCGTCTTCAGCGATATCTTCGCCAAAGAGAGCGTCATCTAGACCGTCACCCAGAGCCTCATCATCACCCAAATCGAGATCCAGATCAGCGGAGCTGTCTGCTGCGAGGCTGCTGTCTAAATTACTGTCTACATCATCACTGTCACTGTCTACATCGCCGTCTAAATCCAAGTCAAGATCAGAAGATTCATCCAAGGATTCGTCCATTGCCTCTTCAGCATCCTCGGTCAGAGATGACAAGTCGAAATCATCACTAGCATCGCTTGACTCACTTGACTCATCTGTATCGAGACTAAACGCATTCAGATCCGCAGCCTGATCTGCGGCAGTCTCAAACGGCAGATCAGCCAGCACAGATTCATCATCTAGTTCAAATTCGCTGTCTTCGGCGCTGTCGTCTGTCCCGAACAGTGAATCGTCAAAGCCCTCTAGCTCTTCGGTACCCAGGTCTTCAAATCCTAAATCGCCTGAATCGGCAACAGCTAGATCATCACCACCGAGATCCTCCAGTCCTCGATCATCCACACCGAGATCTTCGGCGTCCAGATTATCTAAATCGCTGAAATCGCCTAGATCCTCATAGGCCGAATCTGACGACGTGACGCTTGCCCCAGACTCAACCTCGTCCAGGTCAAGCTCCTCGATGGCGGCATCCGCATGAGTTTCGGTGTCCGTGTCTGCCATCGTTTCCAACGTCATGGCCGCAGCCGCAGCCGTATCGATTGCTTCGTAGGCATCAAAGAAGGCATCCGGATCATCGGCATCAACTGTAGCGGCGCTGGGTGCAGTTGAGGGATTCAGATCCTCGAACTCTGACCAGGGATCTGCGATCGCAAATTTTTGGGCTGCCGCTTCAACTGCTTGTTCAGTTTGTTCAGCGGATAGCTCATCTTCAGCATCGCCATCTGACCACAAATCAGCATCTAGATCATTATCCAATCCATCATTATCTAATCCCGCATCACTGAGACTGTCTGCTGTGGTTCCCTCGGACAGCAGATCGTTGGATAGCAAATCGGCATCGAAGGTTTCTTCCTCAGCCTCTAGCAAGTCTGTCCTGTCATCGGTTAAGTCAAGCTGATCTGCTAGATCAATGTCAGCATCATCTATTGCCGAATCATTGGCTAAACCATCGAGATCCAGCTCGCCAGAAAAGTCGGCCTCGGCTGAGCCGTCATCAGACAAATCAAAATCAAAGGATTCGTCTGCCTCGTTATCGAACTCGCTGTCTACACGAGACAAATCAAAATCATTGTCGAGATCTAGCGAATCAGTCGGGTCGTCATCAAAAGCTGCATCTAAAGCTAGCGCATCATCAGCTTCGGCCTCACCGAAAGCCGCTTGGTCAAAATCTAGGCCACTTAGATCATCCCCATCTAGACTGAGCGCATCTGAGTCATCTTCTTCAACCAGCAGTCCTAGACCATCTAATTCATCTGATCCTTCTGTATCTGCATCTAGACCCAATAATTCCGACATTTCATCATCTGAACCAGCATCCGCCAAATCCTCTGAGAACAGGTCAGCTTCGTCTGTGGCTAAATCGAGATCCAAATCAGATGCTTCTTCTGTACCGAAAAGGGCCGACATGTCATCGTCATCAGATTCGTCACCCAGATCAACATCAGCTCCATCCGCAGAGGCCAGATCATCAAGTGCCAAATCATCATCTGACGAGACCGCATCTTCATCGTCAAATGAAAGACCGAGATCGTCATCGCTCATGTCGCTGGCATTGCCTGCTGTGGTTTGATCGGCAAAAATGTCTTGATTCAAGAAGCCAGAGAGGTCATCATCAACCTCAAAATCACTTGAATTCACACTGTCTTGAGTGAGTAAATCAGAAAAATCGTCAGAGATATCGATATCGGTTGAATCTTGCTGGTCAATGTTGACGGCATTGGTGGCTTGATTGGGCCAAGGCTCACCAAATTCAATCGCTTCTCCCTCAAACAAGTCGGCCAAACTATTTAGCTCAGCCGTTCCAACCTCTGGCCCATTCTTATCGTCACCGAACAAACCATCGACATCATCTATGCCGCTAATTTGATCAATTTGACTGAAGCCCAAATTGGCGGCGGCATCTGAGTGAGCAGATTCCGCCGCAGCGTCTAACCCTTGCCCGTCACTAATTGAGCTGGCATCTAGATCGAATTCATCTGCGGTGTCTGAACCCGCCTCTAACCAACTGAGGTCTCCCTCTGCTTCCGATTCTGCTGCCGATAGCATGTCTAAGTCGGAGAAGTCCAAGTCCTCGGCAACGTCAATTCCTGCTGCGCTGTCGAATAGACCTGCTAACCCCGCATCGGCTTCATCTTCATCCAGATCCCGCAGTAGATCGTCAACGGATTCACCTGTTGCGGCAAGGGGCACCATTGCCTGGAGGGCATCGCTAATGCAAATCTCCTGAAAGCGGCCTGCTAAAACCTGATCTTGTCCCTGCTTTAGATCTTTGATGATGACAGGGGCCAGACTGCGGTAGGTGTTATCGCTGTTCGCAATTGCTGCCCGCGCTGCCCGCGCTAAGTTACACCAGTCAATTAAATCGAACTGCTCCCCAGCCTGGATTAGGGTGCTGCAAATCGATTGCAGTTGCGATCGCGTTCCAGCACCGTCTTCCTGCTTAAAGAGCTGGAGCATATCCCGCAAATAGCCCGGTACATCGCTCTTGAAGACCAACTGAAGTGCACTTGCCTCGGCATGGGGTGTCGGCGCTGATTGGGGTTGAGCATTGGACGTGGGTATGGGTTGAAAGTCTACATCGGCACCAGGCGGTAAGCCACCCGCCTGGTCAACGAGGGCATTGATGTGAGCATTGAGTTCAACTAAAGTCGGCTCCAACGATGCTGTGGCTTCTTCTGCTTTATCCTCGGTGAGACCAAATGGCCCCTGTAGCTCCTCCAGCAGTTCCTGCAAGATGTCAAACACATTGAGCAGCAGCGACTCCAGGGTTTGATCAATGGTGATATTAGGACACTCTTTTAGCACCTTAAAATAGTCTTCTAGGCGGTGGGACGTGAGCTGAATCGCAGTCACGCCCAGCATCGCTGCGCCGCCCTTGATCGAGTGGGCCGCTCGGAACATTTCATTGACCATTTCTGGATCTGCGATCGCGCTTTGCAGATTCAGTAACCCCTGTTCAATTGTGTTGAGATGATCCTTAGCTTCTTCAATGAAATAACCCAGGATTCGCTGCTGTTGTTCCGACTGCATCGTCAGTATTCCTCTCGGTGCTCAATGGCATTAGCTGGTTCAATAATTGAAGGCTATTCAAAGGCTCCAGGTGCAGGCGTTTAAGAGCCAAATCATAGACCATCAGCATCCAAATTCAAAACCAAAAGATGGCTCTACTCTAGCTAATCCCGCTGCTGTTTAACTATGCCTGCCCACTGTTATAGTCTTTCCCGTTTTCAGCCCAATTCTTTCGTCTTTGGTTTACAAAGTCTAGAGAATGTAATACAAATTACAAACTATTGTTACGAATGGATGATGATAACCGTTCAGGCTAAAGCAATATCGTGTGTCAAAGACTCTGCAATGTCTCAATGCACAAGTTTAATCGGGAAAGCAAAATACGAACCATTTCTTCCCCGCTTTGTTACAGAACGATGAATGTTGCATTATGACAAACGATCAAGAGCGCTGGGATTGCGGTGCAACCCCAGCGCTCTCGCTTTAGTTCTGAAAAATCGTCTTTATTGCCTTAAAAGCGTGATTTTGCTTCTGGTTGCGAAAGATACAAGTTCGATTTACTCAGACTTTTCAACCCGGAATCGTTCTACAGAGGTCAGCAGGTCGCGAGCAACGCCCACCAGGTTTTGCAGAGAACCCGACACTCGCTGGGCTTCTTGGGAGGTTTCCTGCGCGGTTAATTCAACCGACTGCATAACCTGTGCCACGGCGCGAGACGTTTCGGTTTGTTCAACCGTGTCAGCGGTGATTGATCGCACCAGTACGTCAATCCGGTTCGATACCTGGATAATATCTTCCAGCGATCGCTTAGCCTGTTCCGCCAGTCGCGTACCCTCAATCACCTGCTGTGTGCCTTCTTCCATAGCGGTCATCACTGAACCTGTTTCACTTTGAATCTGCAAAACGATCTGTTCAATTTCCTTCGATGCTTTGGCCGCTCGGTCGGCTAGCTGTCGGACTTCATCTGCTACGATCGCAAATCCGCGACCCGCTTCACCTGCTCGTGCGGCCTCAATACTGGCGTTCAATGCCAGCAAATTGGTTCGAGAGGCAATCTGCGAAATCAAAGCCACAATCTTGGAAATCTCCTGGGACGATTCGGCCAGTCGCTTCACCTTCCGAGTCGTTTCCGCCACCGTTTCCCGAATTTCTAGAATACCCGCCACCGTCCGCTCGACCGCTTCACCGCCTTTCAGCGCCGTTGTGGATGCCGAACGAGCCACTTCCTCAGCTTCCCGCGCACTTTCGGCTACCCGCTGAATCGAGTCGGTCATCACCTGCACAGAATTGAGCGTGACGGCCAATTCTTCGGCCTGTCGCAATGCGTCAGAAGACAAGCTGCGGGCAAACATCTCGTTCTCCGTTGAACCCTTGGCCACTTGGCGAGCCGCTACCTTTACCTGCTCAACAATTTCACGCAGGTTTTGAATGGTCAGGTTGAACGAGTCGGCCACTGCACCGAGCACATCAGCCGTCACCTCGGCCTGCACCGTCAGGTCACCTCGCGCGGCTCCTTCTACGTCGTCTAGCAAGCGAATCACCTGACGCTGGAGGTCTTCTTTGGCCTGTTCTTGCTCTTGGGCTTTGCGCTGAGCTTCGCTGGTGGTGGTCAAAATCACTCGCGACATCTGGTTGAACCCCGTCGCTAGCTGACCGAATTCATCTTCGGAGTACACCGTCGCGTGGGCATTAAGATGCCCGTTGGATACAGCCTTAAATTGAGACTGCAAATCGTTGACTGAGCGGCGAATCTGCTTGTTAGCCAAATGGCTGAGACCAAAGGTGGTGCCAAACCCAACCGCTCCGCCAGCTAAAGCCATCACTAAGCCTGCCCGCTGAATGTAGCCAATTTCATCTTGTTCGTAGCTATTAGGAACGAGCCGCGTTGCCCCAAAACTCACGGCTGCTACGGCGACCATCGCTGCGATGCCAGTCGTTCCCGCCATGATCCAGCGCTTCATATCAAGCGAAGCATTTTCAAATGGGGCCAGCATGCCTTGCTCAGCGCTAACGCTCGGTGTTTCGTTCTCGTCTGCTTGGGTAAAGGTGGGTAATGAATCTGTCGCGCCTGCAATGCTAAAAATCTCGTCTTCGCGAATGACAGAATGATCACCTGCATCGGTTAAATCAAACTCCGCATCACTCATAGAGCGATCTGGGCCACCTGACATACCTCCCCCAGCACTGACAGAGGGACTGGTAAAGCCAGCCGAGCTGTCAGAGAGATCAAACTCGGGCAAGCTGCCTAAATCATCGAAGTCGTCAAACTCGTCCAGATAGTCTGCGTTACTCTGCTCTGGGCCACTGTGATCCAGTTCAACTGAGGCAAAATCGCTTTCTTCCGAGACAAAGGCGAAGTCTGACTCATCCACATCGCCGAGGCCATGACCATTAAAGTCGCTCATGTCATCTACGGGAGAAGATGATACGAAGGTCATATCTTCATTGAAGTGATTGTCAATCGCTGGTGATGCGGAGGCTGAGTGATTGCTACTTTCATCTACAGCGAAGTCGCTAGCTGCAAAATCATCGAAATCACTAGCCGCAAAGTCGTCAAACTCGCCTGCGCCAAAGTCATCCGCCGCAAAATTATCAGAAAACTCATCTGCTCCGGCAACCCCACTGTCATCCTCTAAGCTGTTGCCCATAAAGAAGGTTTGCTCTCCTGAGTCGGAGAAGTCGGAGATATCGCTGGCCGATGAGGCAAAAGTGCCTTGCTCGTCGGGCAGTGACTCAAAATCAGACGGAGTACTGTCTGTTGATTCTGTCGGTAACGGCTGTCCAAAGGCATCGTCAAAGTCATCATAGGCAGCAAAGCCTTCGGGCACATCGTCTAGGGCTGCACCTGAATCGGCGAAGCCTGTCTCGGGCGCAGTCGCAAAATCATCGGTAAAATCGCTACTGCCAAAATCGCCACCCGTAAAGTCGTCGCTGGTAAAGCTACCACCTACTTCACCTGTTTCAAAATCGGTAAAATCATCCTCGACAAATGGATTATCTGCGGCAGGTGCGGCAAGCTCATCCTCTCCCATGGCAAAGGCATCTGAACCGTAATTCTCTGAGCCGTAATCATCGGCAGCAAAGGGGTTAGCTGCATTAGCCTCGTCGATGAAGTTGTCGGCGGCGAGGTCTTCATTGATTCCATTTAAATTAAATGGATCGTTCGCGACAGGAGTGGGTTCATCGGTGATGGCAAAATCGTCTTCATCAAAGGGATTGAAGGCTAGATCCTCAATTCCGTTGCTGGATTCGGCATCAGCAAAGTCAGAGATTGCCTGGTCGCTGGCGGCTCCGGCTCCATCGTCTAGGTTGAAGTCGGAAAAGTTGATGTCATTGAAGTCTTCGCCGCTGCCGAAATCTGGCAGGTCAGCCGCATCATCTGCGATCGCAAAATCGGAATCGTCATGCTGGGCAAAGGCATCCGGTCCATAAGCTTCTAGGTTATTGGCACCAAAAAATTCCTCGGAACCGTTACCCCCGAAGTCATCGACTTCAAAGTCATCGGCTCCAAAATCATCCGCGCCATAGCCATCGCTAGACCCGCTAGAAGAGCCATTCCCGGCAGCACCAGCCTGATCGGCCTGCGCTAAGCCCTGATTAGCATATTCCACATACTGCGGATCGGAGGTTAGCGATAGGACGGCCTGATATTGCTCCCGTGCAACCTCTGGCTGTTGAAGGCCATAGCAGTAAATGTGACCTCGCAGCAGCATCACATCCGGTTTATCCGAATGCGATGCTGCCAAATCGTCAATCAGAGAGGCCGCCTCTTCATAACTTCCCTGCATGTAGGCGGTCATCGCCTTTTGATATGCTTGGGCGTAATCCGTCCCTGGTGCCATTTGCCTTCTCCTGCCAGTGCAAGTATCCCAACGAGTCTGTCGAAATCAATACAAATTAATCAAATCAATCAAACGGACAAATCAAAATTAATCAAATCGGCTCAGTCATGCTGTTTTAGTTCGGTGAATTTCAACCCAATCGCTGAAATTCACGGCCAGTTGAAACGGCTCAACCTTAAATGTGTTCACTCAAAATGTGTTCACTCAACTCTGTTTACTGAAACGATTGGCTCAAATCGACTGAAACCAGATTATGCTGCCCAGCGTGCGGATCGTAGAATCGCCACTTGATCTAACAGCCGTAGTTTGCGATCGCGCTCTGGATCGGTCACCCATTCTCCCCTCAAAAAAGGAGCCATGCTGTCTGGAACATTGACTGCCATCTGAATATCTTCGACATCCAGCCAATAGGTTCCGACAACTTGATGAACCGCTAACCCTAGCATAGCTTCCTGATCTTCAACCGCAATCACTGGAATTTCAGAGCGATCAGTATTCAACATGACCGGATCTCCCAAAAACTGACCCAGATCTGCAACCCAGATCACCTGTCCCCGTATGTTGAGCGTACCCAAAAGTAACGGAGAAACATTCGGAATCGGCGTAATTCGATCCAATGGAGATTCGATTACTTCCTTAATTCCAGTCGCAGGCAAGGCGAACTCTTCCCCTGATGCAATATAAAACCGTAAGTGTAACTCACCTTCCGGTGTTTCAAGCTCCTGAAATTCGGGCGCTTGATCTTGACCGCGACCAGTTAGAAAATCAGGATTACCTACCATGACCTCAACTTACTATCCTCGCAACAATTGTTTAACTGTGCCAATTAGTTCAGTGGGCTGAAACGGTTTCGCGATGTAAGCATCTGCGCCCTGTTTCATCCCCCAGTACCGATCAAATTCTTCCCCTTTCGAGGAGCACATTACCACTGGCACATTTTGAGTGGCTGGATCGGACTTCAGCTTTCGGCATACCTCATACCCATTCATCCTCGGCAGCACAATATCTAAGACCACCAAATCAGGCCGCTGCGATTGGATGCTAGCCATCGCCTCAACCCCATCGGCAGCCACAACGACGGTCATCCCACTACGCTGCAAGAGATCGGTAATCATTTTTTGTTGTGGCATACTGTCTTCGACGACTAAGACAACGCTCATGCACTCTACCTGCTAACTGCAACTGAGGATAATTTAAGATCTTGCAGCGTTTCGTCCATGTTTTAACGTGATTTTGCGGATTCGCCCTCACTTTTTGATCAAGTCGTTATAGGAATTTATATATTGCGATCGCTTGATGACTTATAAAAGGTGGAACCGATGATGTTTGCTCTGCCTTTTATTAAATCTTAATGATCTCGTTTGGGAAGGATCTTGTTTAGGACTGTGTTTATAGCCAATGACCCAGGTTTTACGTTTAAATCCGACAGATGCTTGAGACGCTGCGTTTAACACTGTAAAAGATGACGTTTTGGCAAGATTATGAAGGCAGGGAAGAGGGTGCAGATAGATCAATTTCGAGTTCATCTTCCAAGGCTTCGGCCAGTAGCCGCTCGGGCTGAGGTGAATCCGGATCGCCAAGCCCAACATACCGTTCAACCAAAGTCAGTAATTCATGCTCACCAAAGGGTTTGGTGAGATAGTCGTTGGCTCCCACCATGCGGGCTCGCACTCGATCGATAAAGCCATCTTTGCCTGTCAGCATCACAATGGGGATTTGGCGAAATGCTGTTGAGCGTCGCAGCATGGCGCATAGTTCATAACCATCTAGCTCCGGCATTGCAATGTCGCACAGGATCAAGTCCGGCTTGAGCTGAAAGACCAGACTGAGCGCCTTGAGCGGATTGCTGATGGCGGTCACCTCGTAACCATGCTGATCCAGCATATATTCAACGGCTTTACGAACGGTTGCTCCGTCGTCGATACACACCACGCGCGGCACCTTGTCGCCTGCCTGCAAATCAAAGGCGCGTTTACTTGCGATCGCAAAATCGGCGTGAGGATACGTCAAATGCACCAGTCCCTGCTGGACGTAGGGCAAAATTGCTCGCCCAATGGTGACAATGTCGCGGTTGATGAAGCGAGCAATTTGCCGAATGGTTGTGCGACCATCGGCCCAGCGTACCAGTGATTCAAACGCGCCCTTTGGTAAATCTGCCTGAAGTACCGCTGCATCTTGAATGATGGGGCACTGATCGGGCGATTGAATATGGGGATGGAACTGCTTCCACTGCTGGACTTGCTTCATGATTTTGACCACTAGCGGCGCAATTTCCAGCGTCGTTAGCTGTGGAGACAAAGCGGGACTCAGCTCGAACACAAATGCGCCGTGATGCAGACCCAGTAAATCGAACAGCGTTTCGCTGATCATGCTGTAAATAATCGAGCGTCCCTGAGCTGGCGTGAGGGTATGATCTTCCAACAACTGCCATAGATAGCCGTATTCTGGTGCATTGAAGCTTGCGATCGCATGTGTCGCCTCAGTTTCTTGCAGAGCAGATTCTAGATGATAGCGGCGCAGATGATCCCGCAAGCGCGACAAATTGGAGTTGCCCGTCCCCGCATAGACAATCTGGCCGTTGAGGAAAAACATAAACCAGGATTGCCCCCCCGTGCCGTGAATGCGATCGCTACTGACGGCACCCGAAGGAGAGCTATACGCTTCGACAAATAACTCTCCTGTCCGCTGACCCAATTCAATCAGCTGCAAGATACTCCGAATGTCAATTTCACTCAGTTTGCCTTGCATGAAGTCTAAAACATGTACGAAAGGGTAATTCTAGGCGGGAGCGCGGTATCAAGCCAATCTGGTCGCAAACCTGTCCGTGTGGATCATCCGATTACGTTTTGTGAAAGATTCGCTGGATACGCTACAGCACAAACGCTATTTGAGGACTCGACCGGACTCGAAACGCCCTCAAACCAGCACTAGGGCTATTGAGCGAACCCAATGCTAAAACTGTGAGGTTGGTACCTGTAAAAGCGGAGCTGCGATCGCAGCCGAAAAAGTGAAATGTAGACAAATCCAGACGGTTTTGATGCTCTACACTAATATCCTAGTGCAATCCCCTCCCTTTAGTTTCATCTTCTCGTAACGATATGGTAATTAGGTCGTTATTTTCTAGGCAGCAAAAAATAACGGCTCTCGGAGGAAAGACTACCAAGTTGGCAACTTCTAAAGAGTTAAGGGTAACATTGTGAGTGCCAGCCAGAATTGTGGAACATTAAATTTGGAAGCTGCCTACAGTGCGATCTCAACCGTTCAGCAGAGTGGTTGAGCTAATTTCTGGGGCAACATCTGACTGACAATCTCTTAAGCGACGATTTACTATTGTGGGCTAGATGGGCACTATCTAGATGGGCACTACCAGAACAACCAACAGGCTAGTCTGTCAGGCAAATCTGTAGGGGCGTTCTGCATAGGCGTGTTAAGTGTAGTGTTATCAGCATAGGCAATTCAGTATGGACGATATCTATCATTCGCGCTGAATCACAGTAAGATGGGTAGCTGCAACCCAATCGTGCTGCTTCTGTCATTGCATAAAGCGAAAACAAGCGAAAGCAAAACCATTCGTCAGTAGCTATGTTGGTTGAGCAGACCATTGGAATTTGGCAAGATGCTGTGCGATCGCAGCTAACTTGGCCCAGATGTTGATGCTCAACGATGCTTAATCACAGAAGTCTGAAACGAATCGCAGCAATTGATAACCGGGCATAAACACGGAAGAGGGCGTTCGACGTGTTGTATCTAGCGGAAGTACAGAAGAAAGCAGGATTACTCGGTGGAGGAAAGGCAGAATTAAAGCTGCTGGCCTGCCAGCGATCAGAGCAAAATTGGAGTGCGGTATCGGGCGACGAGATTGTCAGCTCAGATGACGCCAATAATTACAATCCCGGTGCGCTGGTTATGGTGGACATTGGCGGCAATCGCCAAGTGCAGCGAATTCAGGATGCGGGTCGTCAACTGGTTGGCATTTTGCAGAACTTTTCCAAGCTGCAAGAGCGGTTCAAGGGCCAAGAAGACGAAATTGAGCAGTGGAAGCAATCACTGACCTATCAAAGTCAGGAGCTAAATCGCCGCGAGATGGAAATGGAATCTCGACAAGCCCAGCTTGAAGAGATGGAGCAAGACATTGAGCAATTTGAGCAGCAGCGCCAGGAAATTGCGGCCTCACGGGAAGAAGTTGAACAACTGCGGGCGGATATTGAACGTAAAAATCAAGAGCTAGAAGGCGCTTGGGCCCATTTGCGGGGCGAAATGCAAAAGCTGGAAGAGCGCCAAGGTGAAATGCAGGCGGCACAAGGCTTGGATGTAGCCGAAGCTCAGCGCCTTCAAGCATCCCTTGAACAACTGTCCGGTTTGCTAAACGCCGCTGATGTTCTACCTGCTGAGTTTGAGGCGCTGTTTGGCCTCGTGGGGCAGCAGCAGGAGATCTTAAACCAGCACTGGCAGAACTTAGAACAGCAGCAGGCGGCTGTGGGACAGCTTCAGGCTGAAGTGGAACAGCGATCGCAATCTCTCCAAGAGGGTTGGCAGGCGCTCCAGCAGTCGGTGGACGCTCTGGTAGACGCGAAGGCTAATTTGGTAACGCAGCAAACCACGCTCTCCCTCAAAGAAGCTCAGCTAGCGGTGATTACGGAACGCTGTCAGACAGGTACATCCATTGCTGACCGTCTGCAAGAGCTGGCTCGCATGGCAGGACAAAGCCGCAGCAACTCCAAGGTTGATACCCAAGCCCTGGAAGACATGCCGATTGATAAGCTGCAAGCGGTTGTCCAAGATTTAGAAAAAGATTTGGAAAAGGTCGTTCGCTTTGTCAACGATCAGGAAGAAGAGTTGGCCTTTGAACTACAGGCAATTGAGGAGTTACAGCAGAAGATTACCGCTGCCAATGACTATGATCGCCTGAGTTTAGAAACAGAGCTAGCCGAAGAGCGCGATCGCTATCAGATGCTGAATCAAACCCTGGTAGGACAGCGGCGCAACCTGCAAGAGCGGGAAGAAGTTTTGATTCAGCACCAATCGATTCTGAATCGACGGCAGGGATTGCCTGCGCCAGAAGGAGCGGATACAGCCAGCCTGATTGATATTTCGCCCGTTCTTAGCGAGTTGGATGGACTGCGCCAGCAGCAAGATTCAGAACGGCAGCAGCTTGAAGCCGAGCTAGATAGTCTGCGGCAAAGCGTCGCTGCTGCCCAAACAGCCGTTGATCAGCAAGTTACAGAACAGGGCCAACAGCGCCAGTCTCTAGAAGAGCAGCAGCGGGAGCTACAGACGCAGCAGGTCAATGTTTCTGAGCTACAGGGCAAGATTCACCTGTATGAGGAGACGCTCCAGCCGATCCAAAATGCGCTGGACGGTCTGCGGCAGAAAATGGAGGAATCTCAATCTGCGATCGCGCAACTCCAGGAAAGTCGCGCTACTCAATCTCAGATTGTCAGCGACATTCAACAGGCTATCCAGACTGCTTCAGCCCAACAGTCTCCAGAGCTAGCTGCGTCTTAAACTGAGTACACCTTCCAGCGACAATAGGTGACCGCGACAAAGGGCACGCAGATGTGCCCTTTGTCGTCAAAACTGGATTTTTAACGCAATATGAACAATTATTGGCGCTAAGATAGCAGGCGTTCGCTGCATAGAGAAATGAGATTGTATGACGATGAGCCAATCTGATTCCGTCATTTGGGTTAATGAGCAACTCGATCCATCCGGTTTAGTCTATTCCTGCATTGCCTGCCGCGACGCAAACCAAGCCCAGGCTTGTCATGAGTCTTTTCAAGAGAATCTGTCAGACGCCCAGCGATCAGCAGGTTGGATTGCGCGAATTCGCACGGTGAGTTCGTGGGAAGAGGTGCCAGTGAATGCGTTGAAGTTGGACTAGAGGGGAAGGGATCGGGGGCTGTAGAGGCTGTAAGGGGGGAGGGAAAGGGTGTAGAGGGTTGTAAATGGAGTCGAGGGAGGGGTTACTTGTTGGTAGTGTTGCGTTTTTACTCCGTTGCTCCCTTGCCCCCTTGCTCTATGTCGTCACGACTTGGTAAGTTACGAGCAGAGGAAAAACCAGTTAAGCGATCGCGGTTTTA
>CBKWJC010000009.1:0-95865 GCA_966674685.1 uncultured bacterium | reverse complement strand
TATGGTGAAGCTGATGATGATTATCTGAATGGTGGTTCTGGCACAGATAATTTAGTAGGTGGCTGCGGGAATGACACGCTTGTGAGCTATGGTTTTACCAATTATGAGTACGATACGATGGCGGGTGGAACTGGATCGGATCTATTTATTCTGGGCAGTGCTGACAGTGTTTACTATCAAGATAGTAATCCATTCTTAGAGCTTGGATATGCAATTATTGAGGATTTCAATTATCTAGAAGACGATAAGATTCAGGTTTCTGGTTCTCATACCAACTATATAGTCAACGATATGGGAAGTGATGCCTATATTTATCACAATTCCAACACGTCTGACTTAATCGCTAAGGTTATTGGTAGTGCTGGAGTTAATCTAATTGCGTCGCTCGATTTTGTTGCTGCCTAAGAGCGTAGATTGAATCAATTTGTGAACTTTAGGGGGGCGGGTTTTGCCGTCAAATTCATAGCAAGGTGCAGATTGATTGACTCAACCTGCCTCCTACTCAATATCGAACTTATTTAATTCACAATCTTGAAATTAGATTTAGCGATAGATTTAGCGATAGATTTAGCGATCGCAACTCAACCATTTCTGAAATCCGAACTGTTCTGGAGTTGATCGGGTTGGCCTATCCTGCTGGTTCAATATCGCTAGATCCTCGTCTGATTGGCTCAGCAGATTAGTTCGGGAGCACTGGCTGACTTGTAGTGTTTCTTGTCTTTGATGGGCGTAAACTAAATACGACCTACCCTCTTCAAACAAGTATCCGCACATGGCAGAATTAGGAGCCGTATAGATGCGAATCGTAGATGTAGCTGCACCTTTCCAAACGGTTTCCACATCAAAATCAACCTCAATCCTGCGATGATCAATTGGCTCAATATTAATCACTCTGCCAGCAAATACAGCAGTTGCCTGCGCCACAGATTCATGGACGGGATCAGGTCGAGCACAGGAACACGCATAGGCAGGCTCTGTTTTTATTATCAAGGGTGTAGAGCACAATATGGCTAGGATCAACCACGCCATTTTGGAGTGTTTGATAGAGTACATCATTTGAACTGTAATTTCTTATTTCTGAATGTCGTGAGGCGAGAGAAGTGAGAAGTTTTTAAGTTTAAGTTTTGAATGATTGACTAATTAATAACTTGATACTCAACACTTGTAACTTAGCATTTTGCACTCAGTCCACTGCTAGGCGTAAGCACGCTACAGCACTAAATCCATCTGTCGCGTCAAATTATAAAACTGGGATTAGACAAAATGATTGAATATTTTTTAGATAGAGTTTATTTGGGCGGTAGGCAGTAGGGGGAAACTTAAGGCTAGCTCTACATGTTGATTCGGAATTTAATTCCAATCGTAAAGTCATGTGTACAGATTTAGTTAATCCGTAATGGCAGATACAGGGCAGAACGTGAAACTCCGCCTTAATATCAATAGAGTTAAGAGTTAACGTGATCGAGTAGGTTAATGTGCCTGACACGCTTTCTGGACGGTTAGATGCGACCCGTCTGCTATTTGATTTACAGCAAGCCAATGCGATCGCAGAACAGTTCTCTGGCTGCCTACACCCGGATCTAATTGCCGCTACGGTGACAGAAGAATTGGTCAAGCGCTTTGACTGTGCATTTGCGCGTCTGTGGCTGGTGGAACCGGATGGGGCATCGCTGCGGCTGGTGGCGTCGGCGGGACTGTATACCCATATCAACGGCTCCTTTGCCCGCGTGCCGATGGGTGCTTATAAAGTCGGCAAAATCGCGCAGAATCGGGTGCCGTTTTTAAGCAACCATCTGGCTGAAGAATCTTGGGTGAAAGACCGCAAGTGGGCACTGGAGCAAAATATTCAGGGATTTGCCGGATATCCCTTGGCGATTCAAGAGCGGGTGATCGGCGTATTGGCTACATTCAGCCATCAGCCAATGGCATCGGAATTTCTAGAAGTGCTGCAAACGCTGTGTACCACCGTCACGGTTGCTCTCGATACGGCCTTGCAGCATCAGCAGCAGATGAGTCTTACCCCCTCGGTACAAAATCCCCTGCATAGCCCCCTGTCTGATCTGCTGGCTACAGTGTTGACCACAACCCGCCTCACGCTGGTCGGAACCGAGCGGTCACTCACAGCCGCGATCAACTACATTTTTTTGCAGACTGCTGAACGGCTGAATCAGCAAACCTGCCAGTATTGTCGGCTCACCTACGGGGCTGAAACGGTGGCGCTCGACGCCATTTGGGCCTGTCCTACTGAGGATTTATCTGAATTGCAAACCTGGAGCGATGAGGTGTTTGGTGATTTGCCATTTGCGATCGCGCATTTAGGCGGCACCTTTCAAATCGAGATTGGCGCTCAGCAAAAGATAATTCAGGTACTGCTGATGGTGCCATATCCGAGCTGCACGCTCAGTCAGGCTGTGCAAATTCGCTGCCAAAGTCCGATACTCCAGCTTGCATTGACTCACCTGGCACATCAAGCTCAGCTACAGGTTGTTCAGGTCGGCAACTCGATGATTCCGCTATTGACTGATGATGTGGCGCTGCTGAATTCAACTCAGCATTTAACTCAACCCATCCTGTGGCTGGATAAAGGTACAGTTCCCGTCCCGGATCGCGTGGTTAGCTGCATCAGTTTAGACGTGCAACCAGAGCAGTTACGCCAGATGGTTGATGCGCTGGTGCAGGGGGAAGCAATGCCGCTAAACGGCGGGAATGGCAGTCTGCTGTCCGAACGAGAGCAGGAAGTACTCAATCTATTGGCCCAGGGATATCGCGATCGCGATATTGCCCAGACGCTACACATCAGTGAAAGTACTGTAAAGTTCCATCTCAACAATACATTGACAAAGCTAAATGCCCGTAATCGCTATCAGGCCGTTTATCGGGCAACCATCAACGGCTGGATTCAGCCCGAATCGTTTTAAACCATCGCTACAGCGTTTCCCACACGGTAGAGGACGGAAGCGTTTCTTTGCCGGAGAAGCGCTTCGATATACCTCACGAGGTTGAAAATGCTGTGTATAAATAGGTCGCCAGAAACAAACGCATCTCACACACCGAAGCACTCCCTCGTTTGTTAGATGCGTCATTGATGTGCAGCTACTTTTGTCAAGTTTGTGAAGCACCCAATTTATTGCTTGTGAAACGTTGGCGGGGCAAACGTTTCACAAGCAATAAATTATGGATTTTCAACCAGACTTCATATTCCTGCAGCAAAACTTTGAGAAACAAATAAATTTCAGCAGAAAGCCCAAGATAAACATCAGCACAGCCTAAACTGCTATATATTGCGGGTGATGTTAACGACTAGCTTGCACTTATCTTGAGCCAAAGACGTTTTAATGGTGGATTTGACGTGCAAAACGCACCACATCCACCATTAAAACCCAGCCAAACTAAGTTGGCAGACTACTACAGCATTCGCTTTTGAATTCTGTAGCCGGATTTTGGCGATGTGAAATTCACCCGTTCTTGCTATGAGCGTCGGTGTTTCTCAATACAAGCAGTAGCCTGGGAACAGGAACAATAAGTAGCTGCATCTAAAAAATGCATATCTAAAAACCGGGGGAGCCGCTCTCCGGGCGATCCCTCGGTTTTATTCGAAGGTTGGTTAAAAACCTATAGTTGACTGCTTGTGAAACGTTTGACCCGCCAACATTTCACAAGCAGTCAATCGGGTTTTTATACACAGACTTGATATTAGATATGTTGATTGATGCCACCTACTTAACCTGGGGTTAATACAAGCTCAGCTCACATACCCCAACATGATGTGACCTGAATACAGCTACTGCTACTGTGCAAGTTTTGGCATCTCAAGCAAAGTGTGGTGTAACGAGATTGGAATGATGAAACACAATATTAGGCCAGCAGTTGGTGACCCAACTGTAGAGACTTTGATTCGGCCAGTTTCTCGACTAGATGCCCAACATCTAGCTGATGATTTATTTTTTCGTCAATATCAGGAGCCGGGGCAACCTGTTGTCTTGACTGGTTTCTTGAATGATGTTTTAAACTGGGATCTTGATTTTTTAGACCAGCGGTTAGGCGATCGAGTTTTTCCGGTGCGTCGCTATGGCCAAGAGCGCTATCAGCAGGATAAACGGCAGTGGAAGACGGCTGGCAGCGGGGTAGAGGCGATTCAAATCCCGTTTCGCCAGTATTTGAAGCAGTTACGTAATGGAGAAGCGGCTGCTCAAGATTTATATTTAGCTCGCTGTTCACTAAACGATACGCCGCTGGCTGAGCCGGAGCTGTTGATTCAGCCGGAGCAGCAGCTCAAGCTGCGCTGGCCTGCGACGTCGTTGAATTTGTGGTTGGGGCCAGGGGGGCATACGTCATGTTTACACTATGACCCGATGGATGGGACGCTAACCCAGTTGATGGGGGTGAAGCGGATTATCTTGTTCCCACCCCATCAGCTCTATAATCTGTATCCGATACCTGTTATCCATCATTTGCGCTATGGACTTAAGCGGCGGGCGGTCTATAGTCAGGTTTATCCCGATGCTCCGGATCTACAGGCGTTTCCGCGATTTGCCAAAGCCCAGCAGGATCGCTATGAAACTGAACTGCATCCTGGAGAGATTTTATTCATTCCGGCGGGTTGGTGGCATGAGGTGCAGTCTGTTGGCAGTGGAGTTGTTTGCTCAACAAATCGGTTTTGGCATGTTGATCCACCGATGCGAAGCCTTCGCTTGTGGAGTAAGTGGCGCGCTCATCTAGGCGGAGCGTTTGCATTGCCTTATACGCTGCGGCAATGGTTAGTTGCGATCGCAAGTGCAGATCGCGAACAGAAACTGCGACAGTTGTTTCAGCAGCTTTAAGCCTATTAGTTGACCAATTAACGTGGTAAAGCGGGCACACTAGTTGATGAGGTGTAAATTCAGCCCGCTTACCTTAACCGTTACCCCTTGATGGACAAATCTGCTATGAGTCAGCGTCAAGATGCTTGGTCAGACTTTGATGAAACCTCGTCTGACTCTCAAATTATGGCTACCGTTGATGCCGAAATGGTAGAGGAGAACGCCGAAGATTATCTCTCTCTCGATGATCTGATGACAACGGCGGAGCTGCCCAGCGATTGGCTGCGGCAGGGAGTTGAATTTGCCAAGCTGGGCGATATCAACCGGGCCATTCAAACTATCAATCATGCCATCAAGCTGAAGCCAAACTACTATCCGGCGCTGATGTATCAGGCGATGCTGCTGGGTCAGCAGCATGACTATGAGACGACCATTCATCTTTGTGACCAGATTCTTGAACTGTGGCCGGATGATGCCAAAGCTTGGTATAACCGGGGCTATGCTCAAATGCAAATGCAGCAGTATGATGCTGCCATTTCGTCCTTTGGGCAGGCGCTGCGGTATCAAGACAACATGATTAAAGCCTGGTATCAGCAGGGGAAAGCGCTGGAGCGGACGGGGCGCTATGTGGAGGCGGTCGATAGCCTGGAGCGCGCGATCGCACTTAACTCATCTTATTACCGGGCGTGGCGACTGAAGGGGCTTTGTCTGTGTCGCATGGGCTGTTACACTGCCGCTGTTGAAAGTTTTGATCGATCGCTAGAGGTATACGGCAACGATGGGCAAACGCTGTATCATCGCGGCTATGCTCTCTGGCAAATGCAGCGCAATCGGGAAGCGCTGGAATCCTTTGAGCAGGCAATTGCGCTCCAGGCTCAAAATGCTGAGCTGTGGTGCTGTCGCGGCACCATCCTGCTCCAGCTCGATGAAATTGAAGAAGCACTGACCAGTTTCAACCAGGCGCTGCTGATCGATCCCAAGCACCAGCAGGCGCTCTGTCGGCGGGGCATGGTGCTGCTCAAACAGGGACAGTTCACGGATGCGATCGCAAGTTTCGATCAGGCGCTCGAACTCCATCCCCACTATGCTCAAGCGCTGTACTACAAGGGTAAAGCGCTGGCTCAACTGGGCAAACCGGAGCAAGCGATTACCTACTACAAACGGGCGCTCAACATCCACGCCTACAGCCATAAGGTTTGGATTTCCACCGGGATCGCCCTCCAGCGGATGCAGCGACTCGATGATGCGATCGCAAGCTTCAACAAATCTCTGGCGCTTAAACCGGATGATCCAACAGCATTCTATGCCCTCGCCCAGTGCTATGCGCTGCAAAACCAAACCGATTTAGCGCTAGATAACCTACAAAAAGCAATTCAAATCAATCCCGATCACTATCTGCTAGAGGCCAGCCAAGAACCCAGTTTCGAGCGCTTTTACGCCGAACCGCGATTTCGCCGTCTTGTAATGGGCGTTGAATAATCGAGCATTAGAAAGCGCCTAATACGTGACACCGCGATAGCGGCGTTTCGGCAAAGGCTGACCGCTGCTATCGAGTTCCGCGTCCAACTCAGCGCTAGTCATCTCAGGCGCGTCTTCAATCTCGGCTGAATCCATCGCTGGATCGCTAAATGGTGCCTGAGAAAGTGGTGCATATGATTTACCGTTGGCTTTACCGTTAGCAACAGTGCCATTCTCTAGCAGCAGGCTGCGACCATTGCCGTTACCATTCAATCCGTGAGCAAACCCATTCCCATTCCCGCTAACGCTCTTGCCGTTCAGGCGATGACCGTTGGTAACGGCATACGCAGAAGCCAGTTCAGTGGCAGCATCAACCTGGGTTGACGACCGATAACTGGTAACAGTTGACTCTGTTTGCTCCGTATCAACGCTGCGCTGAGTCTGCTTAGCCGCTTTCCGCGATTCGATCTGGCGCTTAATGCTAAATAAAACAGATACCAGTGCTCCATTTTCCAATGGCTCAGAGCTGATAGCCTGAAGCACGGCTTTTACACCGTGGGTGACGCTTGTGACCAGCGCATCGGGCTGAAACGCGGGTAAGTAATCAGCCGCACCCTGATGCAGTGCCCATTGTCGTTCTGAGGGATGAATATCGTCGCGAGCCGTATTCGTGAGAATAACCTGCATTTCTGAATAGCGATCGCGGCAGAGGCGACAAAACGCATAGGGGTTAAACCCCTCAATGCCAACATCGACTAAAATAGCGTCTGGTAATGTCAAACCAGCTTTTTTGAGCTGCTGCACATTGTCGATAAAGTCAACTTGTGGTGACTCCCAAATGACGGATATCCCTTGTGATTTAAGTACTGCTTGCCAAATCAGACCCTGAAGTTTTACAGGCTGAATCATCAGTACAAGCTTTTGTGAGTCAGTCATCTCACTCCGACTGGGTTTCCAGGCTAACGTTTCAGCATTCAGGGCAAATCGTATACTATCGAACAATTCGATACCGTGTCTTAGGTTACCTGATTGTACTTTTTCCAGCTAACTTCATTAATCGTTGCAATTACTTTCTTACAAACATCATCGGTAAGTTAGCCTCAATAAATGCAAAACCTAAACGCCAGAGAGAAACGCTCTGAGACCCTTCTCACTCGTTAGAATGCGCTGATTTATACGCAATTGTTTGTATGATTTGATTTCCACTAAATCCGTGTAATTCTCTAGAAAATCAGCTATGGAAGATAAGGATCTGCTAGCCCTACGACATAAGCTGGATATTCTAAATGGGGCAGAACGCCAGTATTAGGAATAATATGAAATCCTTTGATGGCTTGTGGATTCAGTTTGGCGAGCCGCTCACCGATATTCGGACGGTTGAACTTTGCCTTTTCTCCCCAAATCATTACCGTTGGCACGGTGAGCTGGCTGATATAGCGCGACAGATCAAAGCTCAAGTTTCCCTTCAGTGACGCTAGAGCCGCATATTGGGCATGACGCTGGCGGGCAGAGGTGACGTAAGCATTGACCATTTCTGGTGTGATCCGCGACGGCTGAGCAAACAAAAACTGCGTCATGAAATTGGAGACAGCCGTTTCGTTTGCCGCACCGAGGTTGTAAATCAAATCGTTGAGTCCTGGAATTTTAGTGAGCTGTGCCGATAGTCCCGCTCCAAAATCTGTGCCAAAGTCACTGTAGCCCGATGGGCAAACCAGGATGAGCTGAGCAAATTTTTCAGGCTGCTGAGCTGCCAAACGCACCGTAATGCCAGCAATTAGTGATGACGCAAACACCGTGACCGGACGACCAATGAACTCTAGTAGTTCACTGAGCATCGTGAAATAGTCTTCCACACTGTAGTCCCGAATGGGATGCGTTGATTGTCCCCAGCCGATCAGATCGGGCGCAATTACTTGATAATCGGCAGCAAAGGCTGGATAAACCTTTGACCATTCGTAGGCGGACGAGCCACCACCCAAGCTGTGCAAAAACAGCAGCGGCGGTAAGTCGGGCTTGGGCTGATTGGGTTCGCGCCACGGCTGATCCGTTGGCGTATAGTAGACCATCACGCCCAGCGAGGTTTCACAAACTCGCTGACCAAATCCAAGAGGCTGAAATTGCAACATGAGATGCATTATCGCTGTACTATCGTCATCATCCTATAGCAGCGAATGCCGAGGCATCACGCCTAAGTAGCATCAGGATATTGGAAATATTGCGATCGCAAATTGGCTTGTTAATAGGGTGTGGACAAGGGGGCAAAGGGACAGGGGGGCGAGGGAGATGTTTGAGAGTGGCGAGAGGGGGATTCAGAATATGGAAGTTAATCGGCCAGATGTTGTGGCGGAGGTAACTGCGGCTTTTGAGCGGTATGAGGCAGCGCTGGTCAGCAACGATGTGGCTGTTCTGGATGAGCTGTTTTGGCAGAGTCCGCACACGATTCGCTATGGGGCGACGGAAAATCTCTATGGGTATGATGCGATCGCAGCTTTTCGCAGCCAGCGCTCAGCAAAGGGACTAGCGCGCACACTAATGAAGACGGTGATTACCACCTACGGCACGGACTTTGCTACTGCCAATACGGAATTTCAGCGTCCAGGCCAGTCGGGTCGCCAAAGTCAAACCTGGATGCGGACATCGGAGGGCTGGCGGGTGGTGAGTGCTCATGTGTCGCTTTTGAGGTGAGGAGTGAGGAGGAAGGGCTGTAGAGGGCAGGGGGGCAAGGGAGCAGTTTCGTAGGGTGTGTTGAGCAAAGCGAAACGCACCGATTGGAGGGTGTAGAGGGTGTAGAGGGTGTAGAGGGTGTAGAGGCTGTAGAGAAAGTGAGGAGGATGGAGGTGAATTCTTAGTTTTGAGTGTTTAGTTTTGAATGTAATGCTTGACTGAACTCAAAATTCAAAACTTAGAACTCAGTATCCAAGCCTTAGTCATCTAAATCCAAAATCCAAAATCCAAAATTCCCAACCCATCCACCCCTTCACCCATCCACCCCATCACTCAGCCCTGAACTCATCTAAGGCACTACCTTTCTGGGCGAATCTGCGATCCGGTGGCGTCGGTGCGATATGTCCAAGTTGTTTCGCCGTTGGTTGCTTCTACTTGCCAACCTTCGACTAGTGCCTGAGTGCAAAATTCATCGGGATTGGCTAATCCGAGGCAGCCATTGGGCCAGGTATGTGGTTCAGCGTTAGTGATTTGAATGGCTTCAGCTGAAATATTTGCTGATTGCGCGATCGCAGTTTTGACCTGATTGGCGACCTGATCCGGCAGGCTAGCGGGGTCTGACATAGGGCGTTCAGCTTCTGGAGGAGTTATGGGGGCGGGAGAGGCTGGAGTTGCTTCAACGGATTCTGCTGGTGCTGGCGACTCCGGTGCTATAGATTCTGGCGGTGAAGTCGGTTGAGGTGATTCGATGGAGGGACTGCCGCAGCTTGAGATCAAAACTGCGATCGCAATCAGGGCAATTCCCAGCAGGGACGGGGGGGAGATTCGCGCAGGCTTCATGCATCTACCTTTTAAGCTATCGATGTTCTCAGTTTGGCTTATGTCGTCAGCCGCTTGCCATAATCGCCCAGCCATTGATGCTGCGGATTCAGTTCAAACTGAGTTACTTTCAGCATGCCCAGGAGCAGATTGGTGCGCTTGAGAATTTGTTTACGATAGACCGCTGCGTTGCGTTCATGCTGCACATAAGCATCCCAGGAGAGATTGGGAAGCACTGAAACGCCCAGATCGCGCTGCATGCGATCGCGAAATTGCAGGTGAGCATCCAGCAAGCTTGCCAGCGTGGGATGGGTTTGAACCACAGAAAGCCACTTTGGATGTCGCCATAGGCAGAGCATACTGTCTGATTGCAGATTGACATCGCGATTGACGTGGGCCACTGTCCAATCATCCGTTAGCAAACTGGCCATGACAAGCTGATCACTGATCCGTTCACCTGCCGCATTGTAAATAGCGCCCAGTTCGGCATAGCACTGTTGCTGTGGATTAACCATACAGCGACCAAAGGTGGGCTGTCCGGGCAGTTGGTAGTCTTGGAGGTGCTGAAAGCCGATGTTTTCTAGCGCCTGGGTTTGCTGCTGTAGCCAGTCCTTATCGAGCCAGAGGCAGTCTTCGGGCCGAGTCAATTCGCCGTTCCACTCGTCGGGCAACACGTTGAGCAGTGCGGTTTTGACAAACCCAACAAACCAAAGGATGACGAATCCACCCAAAACTAAAACTGCGATCGCGGCTATCCAACTCCACCACCAAGCCACCAGTGCCGCTAGCAAAACTGTTAGTACAACCAGCGAACCAACCTGAACCCAGAAGTTTTTCATTCCGTCACTGAGCGCCATGATTCTCACCCAAATTGGCGTTTAGGATGTTCTTAGTTTGCCTTGTGCCTTCAGCTTTTTGCCATAATCACCCAGCCATTCAGACTGAGGATTTAGCTCAAATTGAGCCACTCTGAACATACCGACAAGCAAATTTGTCTGTTTAAGGCTTCTGGTTATAGCTGTATGGAGTAAGACATGAAGATTATTGTCTAAAACAGATGTACTTTTCAGGAACAAGCTTGCTACTATTTAGCTGGGTTGATGAAAGCCCGTCGAATTGGTTGAGCCTTGGCCTATGGCACGTTTCTTGCATCTGGCAGATATTCATCTGGGATTTGATCGCTATCAGAATCGCGATCGCACAAAAGATTTCTTTCTGGCACTGAAGGACGTGCTTGAGCGCCACGCCATTGAAGCAGAGGTTGATTTTGTTCTCATTGCCGGAGATCTGTTTGAACATCGCACCATTCAGCCCTCAATCTTGAATCAGGCGCAAATCTGCCTACGCATGCTGCAAACGGCCAATATTCCCGTGATCGCAATTGAAGGCAACCACGATAATCGACCCTACGGCGTCAATACAAGCTGGCTGCGATACCTATCCGACTGGGGACAGTTAATCTTGCTTGAACCCGGCGATGTCGCAGCAGGGGAACCCTTTTATCAACCGTGGAATGGTCGCCGAGGCGGATATATTGACCTCGATTGCGGAGTGCGAGTGATTGGGGCCAACTGGTATGGCGCAACCGCACCCAAAGCCATCGAGCAAATTGCCGCTGCCATCCAAGAACTGCCCGCCCATTCTGGCGCTAATATCCTGATGTTTCATCATGGTTTAGAAGATCAGATTGCTCGCTACGCAGGGGCACTGCGCTACAGCGAACTACTGCCGCTCAAGCAGGTCGGCATCGACTACCTAGCCCTGGGGCACATTCATAAAAACTATGAAATGGAAGGCTGGATTTTTAATCCCGGTTCACTGGAAGCCAACAGCGTCGAAGAAGCTAGCTACCAGCGGGGCGCATATCTGGTTGACGTGCAGCCCCAAACAAAAACCATTCAAGCCACTCTCAAGCAGGATTACTATCAACGCCCCGTCGTGCGCCTATCGCTGCAAACGCGGGGTCAGGAAACGATTGAAGACATTGAGCAAGCTGCGATCGCAACTGTAGAACAAGCGGTGCAAACGGGTAAAATCCCCGCCGAACCTGCTGCCATTGTGGAGCTGAAGATTCAGGGCCAAGTTGGCTTTGAGCGCCTCGATCTGGATGTGCGATCGCTCCAAGATCAGCTCCAGGAAAAAAGCAGCGCTCTAATTTTTTTGCTGAAATACGAAGCCAGCAGCACCGCCTATGCGTCACCGCTATCCGAAAATAGCGATCGCACCCAGATCGAACGAGAAGTCTATCTCGACTTGCTGAGCGCCCACTATCTCTATAAAAAACAGGCCGATCGCCTCGCCGCTGGCCTGCTAGAACTCAAAGATCGGCAGCTCAATGATCAGGCTGAATCAGATTTATACGAATTTGCCGAAACACTACTCGAATTCGACAGCAACTAGCAACCAAAATCAAGCTTGGTAAAAACAGCTATTTTCCGTGAAGCACTTTCGCTGCAAGCGTTTCACGGGAAATAAATTGGGTTTCTGTAGCGATAATCCTATTAGCTAAGACACGAACCTCATCTTGATAGCGCCTATTGTCCGAACTGTAGGCGTACCCGTTCGACTAGCTCAACCGTTACCGTCTGCTCGTCATCAGCTCTAGCAATTGCCTCAATGCGCTGACGCGCTTGCGATCGCGCAAAAAATGGAATATTTTTCAATTTCGCCTCAGCTTCAGGCGTCCAGATAATTACGTCAGTGAGATCAGAATCGCGCATCAGTTAACTACTTCAGTCTTACAACAAATCAGAGTGGCAAAGGATTGCCGCTGATCTTACTGTAGGGGCTTCAGTTGCCTAAATTGAATTTTGCAAACACAGCTTAATGAGCAACCAAATCAGCAACCGATGGCGCAGCCAACGCAAGTCGAGTTTAAGAGCTGTTATCCGCAATCCGCTCACGCAACCCAGTTTTTTTATCTAGAACCACTATAGAAATCAGTCTGTGCTGACGTTTGCACAAAACGATTCCGATTCTTTCTAGTCGGATCTGGCATGAGACAAAACGCGATTGGGTTTGGGCTTAGAGCGCCCGTTCATCTTTGCTGAAACTTCATAGGAGTTTTGCGGATAAATATCTGGAATCCTCGCAGTAGGGAATGTAGTTCCTCTTACTTCATGTTTAAGGCTATCTGCCCATACCGTCTATATTTCGCTAACCCGGAGCTTGCTGACGACAGTGACAGATAAGCCGAAGATGCAGGAACATCATTCACCTCTAATGCTTCAGCGCGCTTCACGAGCAAACTGTTAAGGAACCCACATCCCTGTTTCGTAGTCGATAAATTTGGGCATACTACCAACAAATAGAATTCCCAAAGACCGCGCGCTCTGTACCCAGACATAGTTGAACGCCATGCCAGTACAACCTTTTCAACCCGATGCTGCCGAACTGGATTCTTATTCATCTCCTGATGTGACTGCTGATGATTTGAATCTAGACAGCGAAGAACCCGATATCTCTCCGGACGACTTAGTGCGCCTTGAAATTGATTTTGATGACGAGAGTTCTCAAGCGGCTAAGCTGTCCAAAGCCGGACGCCGCACGACTGACCTTGTGCGTTTATATCTTCAGGAGATTGGCCGCGTTCGTCTACTCGGTCGCGATGAAGAGGTGTCTGAGGCTCAGCGGGTTCAGCGATATGTGCAACTGCTTGAACTGCGGGAACAAGCGGCTGAAACGGCAGACGAAGCCCTACAAACCTACATTAAACTCATCGATGCTCGCAATCGCCTGACGGCTCAACTTGGGCATCGTCCGTCCTTAGAGCGCTGGGCTAGAGAAGCTGGCATTGAGGTCTCAGAACTGAAACCGACCATTTCACAAGGAAAGCGCCAGTGGGCCGAACTCGCTGGACTCAGCTTGGAAGAACTGGAGCACATTCAGAAAGAAGGCATCCGCGCCAAAGAGCACATGATCAAGGCAAACTTGCGCTTGGTTGTGTCGGTAGCGAAGAAATACCAAAATCGTGGTTTGGAACTGCTAGATCTGATCCAAGAAGGCACGCTGGGTCTAGAGCGAGCAGTGGAAAAGTTCGACCCCACCAAAGGCTATCGGTTTAGTACCTACGCGTACTGGTGGATTCGGCAGGGAATCACTCGTGCGATCGCAACTCAAAGCCGCACAATCCGCCTCCCTGTTCACATCACTGAAAAGCTCAACAAAATCAAAAAGGCCCAGCGGAAAATTTCCCAAGAAAAGGGCAGCACCGCCACCGTGGAAGACGTGGCGCGCGAGTTAGACATGACGGCACCTCAAGTGCGGGAAGTCCTGATGCGCGTTCCTCGATCCGTTTCCCTAGAAACCAAAGTCGGCAAAGAGCGCGACACCGAACTCGGTGATCTGCTCGAAACCGATGATGCGACGCCCGAAGAAACCCTTATGCGGGAATCCCTGCGTCGCGATCTGCAACAGCTATTAGCTGATTTGACCAGTCGTGAGCGGGACGTAATTCGCATGCGGTTTGGCTTAGGCGATGGCACTCCTTACTCACTAGCGGATATTGGTCGCGCGCTCGACCTGTCTCGTGAGCGGGTGCGCCAGATTGAGGCAAAAGCACTGCAAAAGCTGCGTCAGCCCAAGCGCCGCAACCGGGTACGTGACTACCTGGAAGCACTTGGTTAGATTTTCATCAGGCACCAAACCCCAGAGGGATCAGTTATCGCTGCTGAGCGGCGATAACTGATCCCTCTGGGGTTTTCCGTGTCTAGGCGCTTAGCACTATATAGCGATAGTCATATTGGTTATATAAAGTCCAGTTGAAAACCCAATTTATTTTTTGTGAAACGCTTGCAGAGCAAGCGTTTCACAAAAAATAAATTGGGTTCTTATACGCGAACTTGATAGTAGGACGTTGTCTTAATAGAGCTGACTACAGCTATAACGAAGCTGAGTGCTGATCTTCATAAAAGTTTGCAACGCAATTTTTGATGAAAACTGGCTCTTGGCCTTGTGTTTATTCCTTTCCAAGAATGGCTAACAATGCCAATTATTCTCAATAGTGATATCTTCTTGCACATTGGCTCAGGATTAGTTATCCTTCTCATTAAGAGACAATTCTTGAGAATAAAGCCATGCCGATTTACAGTGCTGCTTCGCTGAAATCTGAATTAAATGAGAGAGGCTGGCGTTTAACCCCTCAGCGTGAAACCATTCTGCAAGTTTTTCAAAACCTGCCGAAGGGTAAGCATTTAAGTGCAGAGGACTTGCACAATTTGCTGCAAGAACAGGATGAACCCATCAGTCTATCGACGATCTATCGGACTCTGAAGCTGATGGCGCGGATGGGGATCCTCAGAGAGCTTGAACTCGCCGAAGGCCACAAGCATTACGAACTGAATCAGCCTCATCCCCATCATCACCATCATTTAATCTGCGTCCGGTGCAACAAAACGATTGAGTTTAAGAATGACTCCATTCTTAAGGTTGGCACCAAGACCTCGCAGAAAGAAGGCTATCATCTGCTGGATTGTCAGTTGACGATTCATGCGGTGTGTCCCACTTGTCAGCGCGCCCTATTGCCAACTTAATGGTGTAGCAAACGCGCGTTGATAGTTCAGCAATCCCGTTGAATGACGGGAGGCGAGAGGAAAGGCGTATTCTTACCCCTCAGCACTCAGCATTAGATTCATCTGTAGTTCTAAATTGCAGAACTGAGATAACCTGAGTTCTGTAAGGCTATCTCAGAAACAGCGATGCAAGGCACGCACTGCGTGCTTTGCATCGCTGTTTTGTCTATCTAACCAAATTTGACAGGGGACGGCAGGGCGTCAACTGCCTGTTGCTGGAGAGCATGCATGTGGTGAAAGAGTTGCCAGCAGTACTGTTCAGGCAAACCACAGGTTAGCGCTCCCCGCATGACAACATCGAAATACCAGTCGTTAGGCGCAATTTCAACCGCCAGTTTTTGGCTGACGGTATAGGTGCGGGTTTTAGCATAGTGGCGATTGTTGCATTCCACTGAAATGGCATGGTGATGATAGCCTTCTTCGCGAGCATCAAGCAAGGGGCTGAGGCGCAGCGGTAAGCGATACAGCACACCATGAACCGTCGAAGCGCTGTCCGGCATGATGTCGAGGACACCGCATTGACGCAGTCGCGATCGCCGATAGAACCCTAATCGATAGCCGGACAGCTTGGCCGCCCCAATCACGTAGGAATGGGTAGCTTCACCCAGAGAACGCTTTAAGTCAACTGGGCACATGCAAGAGCCATAGGCAAAGTAGTAGAAGGCTGATTCGACAGAATGTTCAGCGCTAGATAAATTGGGTTGCAGTGTACCGTCTGAGCCGGAAGGAGTTGAATCGAACGGCATGTTGGCTGACTAGAGTTGCAAATGCGATCGCGAAAGGTGCCTTTTAGTTCTATTCCGCTTGTTCTGTGATCGGGGGATCGGCATTCGGATCCCAACCTGAACCAACGGCCTTGATGAGTTGCCATCCGATTACTCCGACCACAATCAGCGCAATCAGTGCCGATAGCAAAGAGAAAAGCTGCGAGACGGCGCTTCGATCATGGGAAACAGGCTGACTTTTTTGCAGATGAGGACGGGACGATCGGCGGGATTTTTTTGCCATATTGCCAGAGTGTTTACTGCTACGAGATATTGTTTGAGATGCCCCAGATCGGGCTGTACTTAATCCAGAATACAAATCTGAGGCTGGATATAGACTGATATCTGACCGAATACCGGAAATTGGCACACGACTATCCTCGGGTTGCAATCCGCCTGCCTTCATCTGCTGCCAGTGCTGCATGACTGAAACAGGGCGTCGTCCATACTGTGACCATTGCTGTAATGCCGTTCCGGTAATGCAGCAGAGATTAGGAACCTGCAATGCTTGAATTCGCTGAATTTGCGGCTGGTCATTGGTTGCTAAGACGACCATGCGGGCTGGATATCGTTTGGCTACGCCATATGCACAGCGGGCAACAGCTAGCGATAGCCTGGCTTTTTTGCTGATGGCTCGCCCTTCTGGGCCTTTCAACAAGGGATGGGTGGCCATAATTTCGGTCGATTGCCACTGATGGGTAGCTTGAAACCGATGAAATTCTTTTGCTACGCGTTCTAAATCTGGATCGACGGCATCCTTAAATAGCAGATGCATTTCATCGGCCACGGACTGGGGCAAAATGCAGGAGCCAACGGAGGAATATTGATGCCAGTCACGCAGATTGCTTGTTACTAAGACATTGATGTCAAGTAGTAACAAAACAGGGGGCAGGGGCTTGGTTACAGTCACCATAATGGATGAACTAAGCGTAGTTGAATTTATTCCAAGAAAGCTATGAATACGTATGACATAGTGAAACTTAGCAGGGCACCCTTTACTTTCTAGACTCTATCTTTAAAGAAAAAATGTTTGACTCTGGTTTTGTTGACCAAGTATATAACCCCTTTGAGAAATGGGATTTTAAAGACTGCTGATCCTTCTCTTTTTACCCATCTTAAGTCTTCCATCTATGAAGTGAACTGCGATCGCACCTCCTCCTCAATTTGTTAATAAAACTATACGATTTAGTCTATAGTGCACGAATTAGCTAGTCGCATTAGCCAATGCCGAGCCGTCCGGCCAAGCTGGGGGTAAGCGGGAGCAGCGTCGCAATCATCAGAAATAGGGCTAGTAAACCAATGGCTGCGCGGGCATCATCGGGTTCTGTCAGCTCCTCTAAACTAGGCCGTTCCAGGTCGCGCTGTAGGAAGAGGATGAGGATGGCCCAGTAGAGGGCCAGTGGGTTCACTAAAGAAGCCAAGCCGAGAATAATCAGGGTGGCGAAGGTGGTGCGGCGGGCCGTGGTGCGACCATAGATGGCCTGGACGATGCGGCCTCCGTCCAGTTGGCCTGCGGGCATCAGATTGATGGCAGTAATCACTAGGCCTAGCCAGCCAATGATCATCAGTGGATGAACATCAACGATCGGTGTAGTGAGGGCATCGCCCAGAATCACTTTGGCCAGAGTGCCCACCAGGATAGAACCCTGAAAGAATTCCACCGGAATCTGAAACAGGCTGCCGGGATGGGACAGTATCAGTCCGGCGATCAGCATGACCAGCGAGATCAGACCGCCTGCGGCAGGGCCTGCGATCGCAACATCAAATAGAACCGTGCGGTTCGGCAAAAGCGACGTAAAGCGAGTGATTGCGCCAAAGGAGCCGATCTGAATCGCGGGAATGAAGAACGGCCAGGCTAGTTTGACCTGATTGCGCTTTGCCAGTACCCAGTGCCCAATTTCATGGGCAATCAGGATGAGCAAGACGCTGATGCCAATTGGGGCCACTTCCGGCCAGCGATTGGGCGTTTCAAACAGATCAAAGCCCAGCAAAAAGGCGCAGGTTTCAAACACCGTGACCAGTGTTGCGATCGCAAGTCCAACCGCGATGCCCTTTTGGAGAGGAGAGAGAGGTTTAGGATCGTTGCTGCTGGGTAGAACAATCACGACTGGGCGCTTCTCAATCCCCTCCACCAAAAACAGCCGATAGCGATCGCTGAGCCGTTCTGCTAATGCTTTGGTCAGCTCACAATGCACCTCCGCTGGCTCACCGCGCAGATTGCCTTTAAAAATTGCTCCATCTTGATAGGGAATCGTTTCCGTGCTGAAGAAGGTATCAACGCCGAAAATGCCCTGAATCGCAGTCAAATCTTCGGCTGGAATGGGATGAATTTCCGGCAGTTCAGGTTTCTCTGCTTGATCGTTGGTCGTCGCATTTGCGGCACCCCGGCCTGGAGTCGATTGAGTCTCTGATTCCGATGGTTGAGTTGACTCGGTCTCTGCGTTGACAGATTGAGCCTCTGTATCGTAAACGGCTGGACGGCTCGTTGCCTCTTTAGCCTCTGAGCGACTGAGGGATGAAGCGTCAGTTGATGATGGATGAGCACCATCTGTTAGAGAAACGGGCTGATTAGATTTTGGTAAATTGGCTCCAGCTTTACGGAGTTGCCGCCCGATGTAGATATAGATCCCGGTGGAAATCAGCAGCATAAACAGCACCGTGGCCAGGTTGAGGAACAGCCCAAAAGCGGTTAAACCAAAAAATAAGAGCCAGGGCAGCATGAGTACTACGGACTGGAGCCAGGCCAAAATGCCCAGCTTGCCATAGGGCAACGCCCGATAGAGTCCCCAGCCCAGAATAGCTAGGGCCGCCAGCAAGATCAGAACAGTAATCATAGGTGTATGAACTCAAAAAAGGGGGCTTGATTAGCGAGGTGTATAACTGCAGTCGATTTAGGTACACGATTAATCCGATGATGCGGCAACTGAGCCGGATGCTAACGCCTGACGCAGATTTCCCTGATGATCCTCCAGCAGACGCTCAGCTTCAGTCGCTGTCACCCCTGACCAGTGCATCAGCAGGGCCAGCTTGACGCGATTGCCGCTCTGATCCAGTAGCGTTTGAGCTGCGGTGCGATCTAATTCAGTTAAATCTTGAATCATGCGTAGGGCGCGATCGCACAATTTGCTGTTGGTGACCGCCACGTCCACCATGCGATTGCCGTACACCTTGCCCAGTCGCACCATCACGCCCGTAGACAAAATATTCAGCGCCATTTTGGTGACGGTGCCCGCCTTGAGCCGCGTGGAACCCGCCAGGATCTCTGGCCCGACCAGCAGGCGAATGTCAATATCGGCAGTGGACGGCACCTGTTCAGCCGGGACACAGGCGATAAATACTGTGGTTGAGCCCCGCTCTTGGGCAGCATGGAGTGCCCCGTGGACGTAAGGTGTTGTCCCCCCCGCTGTGATGCCCACTACGACATCTCGGTTGGTAATGTGATGATGCGCGATCGCACTCGCTCCGTCTTCGGCTCGATCTTCTAAACTTTCGGAACTGCGAACCAGGGCAGCGGCTCCACCAGCGATAATTCCCTGCACCTGTTCTGGGTCGGTGCAGAATGTCGGTGGGCATTCGGCAGCATCTAGGACACCCAAGCGGCCACTGGTGCCTGCACCAATGTAAAACAAGCGCCCCCCCTGTCGGAGGGCGGCAGCGGTTTGGTCAATTGCGATCGCAAGCGGTATGCGCGCCTGAGCAATGGCCCGCAGCGTTTGAGCATCTTCCTGATTGAACAAATCCACCAGTTCCAGGCTGGAGAGCTGGTCAAGATGATGGCTATTGGGGTTGTTTTGCTCAGTTAGCAGATGCCCGCGCTCTTGTCCTCCGCTGCTCGGGGGGTGGATGAATTGAGAGACATCGGGCTGAATGGGAATATTTTGATTCACAGCAGTCCCTCCAACTGACGCCGAATCCGGTCGAGTTCGGATTGAGGTATGTCTTCCGGGCTGTCTGCTTCGTCTGCCGCTTCGACTGGTGTGCCTGATTCCGATGCCGTCTGCCGCTGGTCAGGATCCCAGTCAGTCTGCTCGACGTTCTGTTCGGGCGGCACGGCCAGCATTCCTTCAGGGATGAGTTTGCACTCATAGCCTGCCCCTTGGCAAAATTCTTCAATCTCTTCGGTAAAGAAGGCTTCGACGGAACAAGGCGGAAAGTCTTGCGCCTCTAGCATGAGGCCAAAGCGGGTCGCATCATCCTCGCTCTCAAACATCAAGATGGTGTTGCGACCGTTGACCTGGAGGCTATGAATGCCCTCATTTTCTGTACGAGCGTTAAATAAAATGACAAAAACCTGCTGCTGCATCGGATGTCTTGGATGTCAAAAGGCGACTTCACGTTTTCTTCATCCTACCTGTTCACGCTGTGAAATTGGTCAGAACAACTGGGATGAGTGGGAGCGCAGAACATTTACGATGGCCTAGGCAGCGTCTTCTGGCAGTCGGAACTGATGTCATGCCTGCAATGGGCAATCGCATCTGCGATCGCAGAAAGTTGAGCCTCTGACAACGGTTTGATGAACCGCTGCTCTGGTTTAATCTGCCTGTCTCAGGCTTTCCTGTTTCAGCCTGCCTGTCCCAAGCCGCTAGCCATGCAATCGTCCTGGGTTATAGCCCTGGCACTTTAGCCAATCACCGTACTGAACCAGCCAGGAATAGCATCCTCTCTGGGGAGGAACATCCGTTGTCATAAAACTTACGTATGAGAGAGAGAGAGAATGAGGTGCTAGCCTAATCAGAGATCAATTTCTGCCAACCTTGTCTAAGTAAACGGGTGTTGAATCAATGAGTGATAGACAAGTCATCGATAAGTCATGGACAAGTAATAGATGAACATGATGAACAGTTCACGCGGCACATCTAATCCCTAATCTTCGTCCTCAATGTGCGTCCTTATGCGTCAATGTCCTCAATGCGCCCCCATACGTCCTCAGACCTGACCTGGATTGTTGGCAGTTCGAGTTTTTGTCTCACCCGCTTTGATCCAGCATTTCAGATCGCTTTATAGTCATCTTCTCCGCATCGCCACGGCTGTAACGATTCTTAATGACTCACTCTTCTCATTCCGATAACTCTGAGCCAAAACCACAGCCACCGAGGAATCCGCGTTCTCGGTGGATTATTCGCCTGTGTTTGGGTACGGGTGCGATCGCAGGTTTAGGTGCGATCGCGGGCGGCTGGTGGGTTGCAAACTACATCAATGAGCGCCTCACGCCCCAAGTCGAGCAGTCCCTTGAACGCCTGATCAACCGCGAGGTTCAAATCGGTGATGTGCAATCTTGGTCGATCAGCCACGTTACCTTTGGCGAATCAACTCTACCGGAAACGGCGACCGATCCGGACAGGCTCACGATTGAATCGCTGCGCGTGCGCTTCAATCCGCTGCAAGTTGTTTTTGAGCGCAAGCTGTCCATGAATCTGCACCTGCAGGGGGGGCAGGGCTATTTTCATCAAAACGAAGAGCTAGACTGGCTGGATTTGGAAATCACGCCACAACCAGAGGGCGCAATTGAGTTTGAAGTGGCTGCGGTTACCATTCAAGACAGTGCGCTGACGCTGCAACCCTACAGCCCCCCGGAGGTTGCCCCCTACGAAGCGATTCCACTCACGGAGATTGTCGGGCGAGTGCGACTGCGGGACACCAGCGAACAGATTACCTTTAGTTTGGCCGGGCAGGCACGGGCAGAAGGTGACCTCAAGATTCTTGGCTCCTTTCGCCGTGAACCACGGGTGCTGCGCGTATCCATCCAGGCCAATGATCTACGCACAGAAGATATTAGTCATTTAGCACAACTGCCGCCCACGCTCGACTTTCAAAGCGGCCAAATTGGTGGCAACGTGATCATTTTGAATCGTGAAGATCAGCCGCTGCTGTTGCAGGGGGTGGCGCGAATTGAGGATGCGGACTTTGCCATTCAAAATGTGCCCCAGTCCTTTAGCGATGCCACGGGGCTGATGCGATTTCAGGGGCAGGAAATTCAGTTTGATCAGGTGGCGCTGACCTATGGTGAACTGCCGGGTGTTGTGAATGGTGCCATTCATTTGAAAAATGGCTATAACCTGCAAGCCAGATTGGAGGATGTGCCGATTGCATCCTTGTGGGATACCTTTGGCTTTGAGCCACCCGTTGCGACAGAGGGGAATTTGCAGGCCAACTTGAGTTTACAGGGGGCATTAAATCGTCCCCTGCTGTCTGGCGACGTTCGCAGTCAGGGCATTGCCCAAATCGATCGCGTTCTGTTTCAGCAAGTCGCGACCGAGTTTGCTCTGCGTGGGCCAGAGCTGTCGTTTGCCAATATTCAAGCTCGTCCCCAAGCGGGTGGACTGATTACGGGCGATGGCCAGATTGTGCTGGGTGAGTCAGGAGGATTGGTTTTTGATCTGGCCGGACAGGATCTCCCTGGTGATCCCCTGGCGCTTACCTATGGGTTGAACAGTTCTGCGATCGCACTTGGAGCGGTAAACGCAGACGTGCAGGTTTTCGGCCCCTTGGGCAGGTTGGAAACCTTGATTGACTGGCAGGCTCCGGCTGCCACCTATCCGGGACAGGGTGAAATTGCGATCGCAAACGGCGTCGTGCAGTTGCGGAATACGGTGCTGCAAGTCGCGGAGGGTACTATTCGAGGCGGTGGGCGGTTAGCTGAGGGACTCTGGCAGGCCGATGTGCAGGCGGAAGGGGTGCAGCTCCGCCGCTTCTCACCAATGCTCCAGGGTAGCTTAGGGGGTGATTTGCGGCTATCGGGTTCGCTCGATCAGGCGAGTACAGCGAACACGCGAGCCGAAGGCACAGTGAACTTTTCCGATGGTTTGCTCAGCTTCTCGGAACTGCTGGCCGATTTTAATCAACCGCTGACGGCAGAGGTAGTCTGGGATGGCGAGAAGATTCAGGTTTTAGAGGCCAATGCCGAGCGGCTGACAGCGGATGGAGCCGTGTACGTGCAGCTTCAGGGTGAGGGTGCGCCAGCGATTGAGCGCTTGGATCTCAACGTCGATGCTCAGGGCTATGCGCTGACCTCACTACCCGTGTCGCTACCCTACGCCAATCTGACGGGGACGGCAGATTTTGCGGGACAGGTAACGGGGCCGCTGTCTGCGATCAATCTGGTGGGTGACGTGCAGGTCAATCAGACACGGGTCAATACCCTGGCTTTTGATCCGACGCTGGTGGGCACGATTCGCTATGGCCTGGGTAGCGGTCTGGATCTGGATTTGCAAGGGCCAGCCGACAGCGTTCTGCTCCGGTTAGCTGCTGATAATCGGCCCCAGGAGTTTCGGGTGGTGCTAGATGATGCGATCGCAACAGGTCGATCCAGTGGCGACGATTTGATCATTGGACTTGAGAACCTGCGCTTGGATCGACTGGCACTGCCTCCGGCTGGTTACTTGGGCAGTTTGGGCGGCGAGGTGGATGCCGATCTAACCTTCAACTGGCTGGATCGCAGCCTGGTTGGTTCCTATCAGGTCGCTGATCCCCGCATTGGCTATATCGAAATTGACGATTTGCAGGGCGATTTTCGCTATGCCGATGGCGCGCTGTTGATTCCCACAACCACTCTCAGCCAGGGTGAAAGCGTCTACCAGCTCCAGGGACGCGTCACGCCCGGTGCGGAACCGCTAGTGCAGGGCAGCATCCAAATTGAGCAAGGTCGCTTACAGGATATCCTCACGGCGCTTAAACTCTTTGAACTGGAAGATCTCCAGCGGGGGTTGCGTCCTCCGATTTATGATGGTGCCGCCAGTCTGGATTTAATCGACGTCGGCTTCCCCGGTGACGTGCCCATCTTGCGCCAGTTGCGGCGGCTGGCCGAGATTGATGCGCTCCTAGCGCAGCAGCGTCTAGAGCAGGCTAATGCTTCTCGGTTACCGCCTTTGTCAGAACTGACTGGCGAATTTTCCGGCACGATTGAGAATATTGCCTGGTCACCGCGTCAGGGCTTACAGATGGAATTCGATCTCGATGGTGAGAACTGGATTTGGGATCGCTATCGGATTAATGATGTGGTGGCTCAGGGCAATCTCGATCAAGATGTGCTGACTCTCCAGCCGCTGCGGTTGGTCGGTGACGACGATCTGCTGCTGTCGTTCCGGGGTCGCATTGGTGGGAACGATCAGACGGGGCAGCTAGAGGCGCGCAATCTCCCTGTCGCTCTGGTGCGGGATTTTGTCGATTTGCCTGTTGATTTAGAAGGTGATTTTGGCATTCTGGCCAACTTGAGCGGCAGCTTTGACAATCCCAATGTGGTAGGCAGCGCCAGTTTGAGCGATGCTTCCATCAACAACACCGAGATTCGCATGGGCGAGGTGTCCTTCCGCTATGCCGATGCGGTAATTGGAGCCAACGGTAACGTCGTGGTTGGTAAGTCCAAAGAACCCTTGACCCTCCAGGCTCGCATCCCCTATCAATTTCCCTTTGTCAGCGTTGCACCATCTACCGATGAAGTATTGGTTCAGGTTGACGTGCGTAATGAAGGCTTGGCCTTTTTGAATGCCTTTACCGATCAGGTGGAATGGATCGAGGGAGAAGGGCGGGCTCAGTTGCAGATTGCGGGAGCGCCAACTAATCTCTCGGTTCTGGGCGATATTGAAGTGCAAGATGCGGTGTTGGCTTCACAAACCTTTCCCACTGAACCGTTCACCAATGTCGATGGTCAAATTCAGTTCAGCCGCGATCGCATTATGGTCGATCAACTGCGGGGTGATTTTAGCCAAGGCGAAATATACGCGGCTGGGGTGATCCCAATTTTTCAATCCCTATCAGAAGGCGATCCGGATCTGGCCGATCCGCTCACCCTGACCATGCGGGACATTGATATCAACTTTAAGGGACTCTATAACGGCGGTGTGGGTGGTCAGGTTTTCCTGCTGGGAAGCGCCCTGGCTCCCCAGTTGCAGGGAGATGTTGTCCTGTCGAATGGCCAATTCTTCCTACCCGATCAGGCTGGCAATGGCGCTACCACTGTCGCTGCGACAAATGGCTCAACGCCGGACAGCGTAGAGACCAGTGCTGCCGATCCAGCACTGGTGGAGCCGAATGCAACTGCATCGCTGCGATTCCGCGATCTCAACCTGCAGCTCGGCGACAATGTGGAAATCCGCAAAGAGCCAATTCTGGCGTTTATCGCCACCGGAAACATTCTGCTCAACGGCAGTCTAAATAATCTGCAAAGCCTCCGCCCAGACGGCACGATTGAGCTACAGCGGGGGCAGGTTAATCTGTTCACCAGTCGTTTCCGTCTGACCAACGACTATCCTCAAACCGCCACGTTTCGAACGAACTTGGGACTCAATCCCCTCTTAGATATTCAGCTAATTACCTCAGCCACGGAGGTGACCCGCGCACCGATTCAAGACACCACCTCATCGACGTGGCAGGGGGCAATTCCCTTTGCCTCAACCGAAGTGCAGGATGTTTCCCGCAATAGCGTGGGTGAACTGCAAACGGTGCGAATTTACGCCACGGTGACGGGGTTGGCCAGTGAACTGTTTGAAAATATTGAACTCACCAGCAGTCCGTCCCGCAGTGAGGCTGAAATTGTCTCACTGATTGGGGGTGGCTTTGTCGATACTTTGGGACGCAGCGACAGCACACTTGCGATCGCAAACTTAGCGGGTTCGACTCTATTTGGCGGCATCCAAGATGCGATCGGTACAGCCATCGGCCTCAGCGAATTCCGCCTATTCCCCACCTACGTCACGTCGGATGACGAGCAGACTTCGGCGCTAGCGCTGGGGGCTGAACTCGGTATCGACATCACCGATGATTTATCCGCATCCGTTGTGCAAATTCTCACGGGCAGCGAAGACTCTACCCGCTTTGGCCTCCGCTATCGGATCAACGATGAGTTCCTCCTGCGCGGTTCAACCAACCTGGACGACGATAGCCGCCTGATTCTGGAATACGAAACCCGCTTTTAAGAGAATTCGTCATTCCCCGACACATGCGCTACACTGAGTTGCTAGGCACCACGTTGAGCAAGCTAGTTCAGCATTAGGTCGCCAGAGGAAGTGGGGATGCGCCCACTTTTTTTGTTGTTTAGGGATTTTTAAATCCCAGCTCACCTGCAACTAGTCGTATGGTTCATCCACTCGTCCCCAAAGTCATCGATATTGCTGACCCCATCGCCCAAGAGTTGGGTCTAGAGGTGGTTGGCGCCATATTCTACACCAACCAAAAGCCACCCGTATTGCGGATTGACGTTCGCAACCAAGCACAGGACACCGGGTTGGATGACTGCGAGCGCATGAGCCGTGCCCTAGAAGTCACCCTAGACGAGGCTGATATCATTCCGGGAGCTTACGTGCTGGAGGTTTCCAGTCCAGGTACAACTCGCACCCTAGAGAGCGATCGCGAATTTGTCGCCTTTCGCGGCTTTCCGGTTGTTCTGATGCTGAGTGAACCCTACGACGGTCAGGATCAATGGACAGGACAACTGGTCAAGCGAGACGAGGACGCCATTCATCTATCGCTCAAAGGACGAACCATCGCCATTCCGCGTCAGCTTGTTTACCGAGTTCAGCTTGAGGACTAGCCAATCGTTCTATGGATTTTATGAATTACACAGATGTTTCCGAGAGTCCCCTGTAGGGTGGGCATCGCCACCGCATCAACAATGAATGAACAGATTGATGAACAAGTCAAGTCTCGGCGCACGAGTGTAATCTGCATAGAACTCTGCATAGAACAAGGAATTGATGTGTGAGGCATTTGCCACAGCACATCCTACAGAATGTGGATGTTATTTAATTCTCGTTCCTAAAAGTTAATCGTTAAGTTTAGGTTTTTCCAGGGTTAATCGCCCGTCATAACGTTACAAGTAAACGAATTCACGCTCGCAACTCACACTTAACTGGAGGTTTTTCTATGTCAATGGTTCCGCTGCCGGGATTACAAGACATGATCGAAAACATTAGCCGAGAACGCACGTTGCCCAAACATGCCGTGCAAGCGGCACTGCGTGAGGCGCTGATGAAAGGCTACGAACGCTACCGTCGTGCTCAGCACCTCGATAGTTTTGAAGAAGAGTATTTCGAGAATTTTGAAGTTGAGCTAGACCCTGAAGAAGAAGGTTTTCGCATCCTTGCCAATAAAACCATCGTCGAATCTGTCTCCGATCATGATCACCAAATTGCCCTAGCGGATGTGCAGGAAGTTGCGCCCGAAGCGCAGCTTGGCGACACGGTGGTGTTAGATGTCACTCCCGATCGGGGCGAATTTGGCCGGATGGCGGCGATTCAAACCAAGCAGGTGCTCGCCCAAAAACTGCGCGATCAGCAGCGCAAACTGATTCAGGAAGAATTCAAAGATCTAGAAGGCGAAATTCTCCAGGCCACCGTGCGTCGCTTTGAGCGCCAATCGGTAATTATGACTGTCACCAGCGGCTACAACCAGCCAGAACAAGAGGCCGAACTGCTCAAGCGTGACCAGCTACCCAACGATAACTACCGCGCCAACGCCACGTTCAAAGTCGTTCTGAAAAAGGTTTCAGAAGGTTCCCATCGTGGTCCGCAACTGCTGGTTTCTCGCACAGATGCTGCCCTTGTGGTTGACCTATTTGCGACGGAAGTGCCTGAAATTGAAGATGAAGTGGTGCGGATTGTCGCCGTGGCGCGAGAAGCAAACCCCCCGTCGCGCTCGGTTGGCCCCCGCACCAAAATCGCCGTCGATACGGCAGAGCGGGATGTTGATCCAGTAGGAGCCTGCATTGGCGCGCGCGGCTCACGGATTCAAGCCGTCGTCAATGAACTGCGGGGCGAAAAGATTGACGTGATTCGCTGGTCGCCTGACCCCTCCACGTATATCGCTAATGCCCTCAGTCCAGCACGGGTCACGGAAGTGCGACTCATGAATCCTGAGGAGCGGCAGGCTCACGTCCTGGTACCGGAAGATCAGCTCAGTTTGGCGATCGGTAAAGAAGGCCAGAATGTGCGCCTAGCGGCTCGGCTGACGGGCTGGAAAATCGATATCAAAGATGCAGCGAAATACGACTATGCTGCCGAGGATCAAAAAGTGGCTGAGCTACAGGAAGCTCGTCGCCAAGCTGAATTGGCCGAAGCCGAAGCTGAGGCAGCTCTAGAAGCAGAGGAAGCTGAGGCAGCGGCTTTAGCAGCGGCTGAGGCTGAGGCAGAAGCGGCGGCGGCAGAAACGGCTGATGAGATTGATGAGATTGATGAGGAAGATGAGGTGAGTGCGATCGCATCAACCTCAGACAACGCCGAAGCTGATGAAGTCGAAACCGATGAAGTTGATGATGAAGCCGATCTAGCAGAGGCAGCAGCCGATACAGACTACGAAACAGACGACAACACTGCCCTAAGCGAAGAAGAATAGTCGTTTTCAAAACGGCGCAGCCGCAGGATTTTGGCGCATTTTGTCAAAACCCTGTGGCTGTGCAGCACTCAAAGCGCATGTGTTCGACTCTCCCCATGCACGACTCAAAGACCGGACACGACTTTGGCGTGCATCCGAGTGCGATTGGCCCCCAAGCGCCTGAAGATCACTATCCAAAACTAGAGCAGTAAAGCTAACTGGAGAGAGCATCAAAAGCCAGTAAATTCGCAAGCTCATTTCTCTCTGGCTGACGATGTGTCGCCTTTTGAGAGCGCAGTCCAGTTGACTTTGCCGCCCTAAAAAAATCCAGGTCTTTCAACCTGGATAAGCAGAAGCATATTCTCCCTATATGTCTAGACTCATCGATGCCTAAGCAAGCGTTTCTGGACAGTAGCCCAATCCTGAAACAAACTGCTTGCGAAACTCTTCAATTTCGCGGCTGTTCGGATTGCCATGAGATACAATTGCCACCTGATAGCGACGCATAATATCCACTGGAGACTGACCAATTTCAAGTCCCCACAGCGCCATCCGAACGCGATCGCTGGGTTCAAATGGAACGCCAACTTCATTCAGGAAAGCCCTCATATCTGCTTCATCTTCAGGATCGAGCAAATGACCAAGCTTGATCTTGATGATCCATCCATCGATTTGATGAATTACTGTCACAAAACGAACGGGCAACCATTTCATGTTGTGTAGGTATTCCACCACCCGAAGTGTTAGACTCGCATTCGCAAGGTAGTAAATGTATTCCATAGCGCCGAACCGGGTAGCTTGTCTGAATTCTCTACCCGTATTGTCGCAACTTAGACCAACGTCTAACAGGGGAGATGCACCCGACCTCCATAAGGGGTTCCACCCAATCCCGGAAATGCGATCCCCATCGCGATTTCAACCCTTACAGCCGTTGAGTGATTAATTCGCCTTCTGTTCTTCTAGCTTCGACCTATGACTGATCTATCCCCCAACACTGTGCATACTGATGATCTGACTCTTGCCGCCTATCAGTATGATTTACCAGAAGGCCGAATCGCTCAGAACCCAGCTACACCAAGGGATCAATCACGGCTGCTGGTTGTTAAATCGCGAACACAGCATCAGCACTGTATCTTTCGTGACATTACCCAGTTCCTCCGACCGGGAGACCTGCTAGTTTTGAACGATACGCGCGTGATCCCGGCTCGGTTGTACGGTCGTAAAGTGGGTGGGGCAGCGGTTGAAATTTTGCTTTTGGAGGAACAGGCTCCTTTACGATGGTTAGCGCTGGTAAAACCAGGACGCCGTCTCAAACCGGGAGCCGTGATTCAGTTTGCGCTGCCAGAACAGTTGGCAAATGCCGATCCGCAGGCTGAATTGCTGTCTGCTCCGGTGCTAAGCGCGACGGTAATGCATACAGATGAGGCAACGGGGGGGCGAATTCTTCAGTTTGAGATGCATACGGATGAGCCGTTTGTGACGGTGATTGAAAAGCTGGGGCAGGTGCCGCTGCCGCCCTATATCACTCAATCCCAAGCTCCAGCCGATCGCTATCAAACAATCTATGCGCGTCAGCCAGGAGCTGTGGCCGCACCGACAGCGGGATTACACTTTACGCCAGGACTATTTGAAGAGCTAACGCAGCGGGGGATTCCTCAGGCTTATCTGACGCTGCATGTAGGTCTGGGTACATTTCGCCCGGTCGAGGCCGAGACGATTACCTCCCACCAGATGCACGAGGAGCGGATTGAGATTCCGCCCGATACCGTAGAGAAGATTCGGCAAACGAAGGCGCAAGGAGGGCGGGTGTTTGCTGTGGGTACGACGGTGACGCGGGCGCTGGAGGGGGCAGCACAGTCGGGTATGCTTGAGCCATTTACTGGCAAAACCGATCTGTTTATCTATCCGGGCTATAAGTGGCAGGTGGTGGATGGGCTGATTACTAATTTTCACCTGCCCGGTTCTAGCCTGCTGATGTTGGTTAGTGCCCTGATCGGTCGTCAGCGGTTACTGGATTTGTATCAAGTTGCGATCGCAGAAAACTATCGGTTCTACTCCTTCGGCGATGCCATGCTGATCCTGCCAGAGGCACGCAGATAAACACTGCCGTACTCCATGCTGTACTCCACCAGCACCGATTGATTAAATCCATGCTGCAATACTCTGTAAATTAAGTTTAGCTGGTTGATGTGTCGCGCTCCGCGCGACACATCAACCAGCTAAACCCATTAAAACGAAGTTGACGGACTACTAAGTACTGGGGCTTAGTACCTGTGCTTTTCGGGCATCTCCCTTTTCAGCCAGTTCCTTCAAGCGCTGAATCCGCTCCTCGGTTGGCGGATGAGTCATAAACAGCGTCATCAACCCTTCTTTCGTCAGGGGATTGACAATGAACAGCGGTGCAAAAGCCGGATTCCCGTGGATGGGAACCTTCTGTCCCATAGCCTCTAGCTTCTCTAGAGCACGCACCAGCGCTAGAGGATTACCCGTGATTTCAGCTGCTCCCGCATCGGCGGCATATTCTCGCGTTCTGGAAATCGCCATCTGGATTAATCCAGCGGTCAGCGGTGCGACTACGAGCAAGAACAGAATCGCAATCGGGTTATTGCCCCGGCGTCCGCCGCGCGTGACCGGAAAGTAGAGCGCACCCAGGGTGAGAATGCGTCCCAAATAGGTTAACGATCCGGCTAGCGTCCCGGCTACCGCTTGAGTTAGCGTGTCGCGATTGCGGACGTGGGTCAGTTCGTGGGCAATAACGCTGTCGAGTTCGTCATCCGGCAACAGATTGATGATTCCTTCAGTGAGTGCGATCGCAGCGTGGTTGGGATCGCGACCCGTGGCAAAGGCGTTGGGAGCTTCTGACGGCACAACGTAGAGCGGCGGTGTGGGAATGCCAGCGCGATCGGACAATTTTTCCAGCCGAGCATACAGCTCAGGCGCTTCTTCCCGTGGCGTGGGCTTGGCCTGAAACGCCGCTAGGGCGGCCTGATCAGAGTAGTACCAAGAGCCAAAACTGCTCAAGGCGGCAAAGGCAAGACCGTAGTACAACCCTTGCTCATTGCCGACCAGCAGGTAGCCCGCCAGCACAATTAAGCCGCTGAGTAGCGCCAGCAGGGCAAATGTCTTAAATAAATTCATCCCAGCCATAGGAAATTCTCGCAAATCGCGTTCTGAGCGTGTGTTTGATATGTCATCAGCATCGCAAAGGCAAGCATGGCGGAGAATCTACCTGGGGAAAGAAAAGTTGCAGTCTGTCTGTTGCAGGCTCAGTCAGCGGGAAATAAATGCGATCGCACCTCTTCCTAATCAATGCACCACCACCGACAGCTAAAATATAATCTCTGTCAAAGCCAACATTCAGATCTTCAAGGCAGGTGCGCGATGAAAGCCAAGCACAGCATTAACCTCAGCAAAGGATTAACGACTCCTTTTGTCCTGGGGCTGATGATTGTCTATCAAAACTTTTCCGTTGCGGCCTGGGCCTATCTAGCGCTGCATGGCACCTACGGGATTTTGTGGCTGCTGAAAGATCGGATTTTTCCAGATAAACAATGGGAGCAAGACTATCCGTGGTCAACCGGGTTGGTTATCTTTGGCGTCGTTAGCCTGTACTGGGTTGCACCGTTTATGCTGATTAGCACTGGTGCCCAGCCACCGCTGCCACTGATGGCGGCTGCGATCGCAATTAACATCCTGGGTGTCTTCCTGCACTACGGCAGTGATGCCCAGAAGTATTACACGCTCAAGTACAAGTCGGGACTCATCACAGAAGGCTTTTTTGCCCGCTGCCGCAATCCTAACTATCTTGGCGAAGTTTTGATCTATCTGGCATTCGCAATGCTGACGATGCACTGGCTACCGTTTTTGATTCTGGGCGGATTTGTTGCGGGTATCTTTGTGCCCAATATGCGAAAAAAGGATCAGTCGCTCTCTCGCTATCCGGAGTTTGAAGCGTACAAAGCAAGATCAGGGCTGATTATTCCGAAGCTGTTTGTTGATAAGCAGACTGTGAGTGAAAAATCAGCATAGAGAGTGTGGAATGTGCGATCGCAACCGTCTTATTCATAATGCGACCACACGGAAACGACGCGAATGGTTTTCGCTTCGTTGTCTACGGAATAAACCAAGCGATGTTTGATATTGATGCGCCGCGAATAGTACCCCTGAAGATTCCCTGCGAGTTTTTCATAGGGTGGCTCATAAGGATTGCGCCTGAAAATGTCGAGTAGGCTCTTAAGATTAGTCTCTAGATTGGCGGCTCTTAGCTTTTTCGTATCCTTCAGAACTTGACGACTAAACTGAATCGTCCATTCCATCTAATTCTTCCAAAAACTCCTCTTCTGAAACCCAATCATCCGCCTGTTCCGCCGCCTTTACCGAGGCTACTAAACCTGGAACCGAGTGCAAATAGAGAGTTTCCTGCAAACTCTCCCAATCAGCTTTGGACAGCAAAACAGCGTTTCCTTTGCGACTGGTAATTTCTCGGGGAATGTGATCTTTGTTGACTTGCTCAACTAGGTTAAACAAGTTAGCTCTAGCCTGACTTGCACTGAGAGACTCCATTGGTAACCTCGACTGATGTACGACTTATTGTACCATCCTGCATCTTGGATGGGGCAATTGCGACAACCGCATTAATGTTATCGGCTCATGCGATGTTGAACGCAGGTCGTACGATTCTTAGCATCTGATTGGCACCTTTCTGGAACTCGTACCCCACTGGCACCTGTTCAACGCTGTATCCCGCTTCAGTAAAAGTTTTGATAACGGGATCAAGGTGTTGCGATCTCAATAAATCCAGCGTCAGCAGCGGAAAAATTCGCACTTCTGGACTGACGCGCAGCATGTCGCGAATCGAGTCAATATGAAACGCGGTATCAAAATGGTCGGAGTACAGAAACAGCAGATGGGAGCACAGCGCTAGGTCAAACGCATTATCGGCGATGTCTAAACTGGGCAGCGTCTGCACCTGATAGCGGCCCTCGCGCTGGCCCTGGTCATAGTCCTGAATAAATCGCTGGATGGTTTGGCTGCGACTCTGGCGCAAATCTGCGGGGGAACGGTGATAGCCCCAGACGTAGTCATGAGACGTTGCTGCCACCTGTGTAATGATGTCGTCCACAACGGTATTGAAGCGCTCTAGGATATCGGTTCCGCTAAATTGGTAAATGGGATCAACCGACAGGACAGACGCGCCCAGTGCCGTCGCTTCGGCATTGAAGCTGGCTGGCCCATCGCCTATGCCGATGATGCGCCGCTGCAAGTCGGCATCGGTTAGATTAAAAATTTTGCGATACTCGTCCAGAGAGCGACCGAAGGGAACAACCTGTTGAAGTTTTACAACCATTTGCGATGACAAAACGCTATCAATAGAGTGTAGCGAGTCTGTGTAAAACGACTGCGCCTAAATCGGTTGGCTGTGATTATGGAAACGTATCCTGTTAGTTGATTGACAAATCGTGTTCTATCTAGCCTTTCACTATAATTAGCTCGATGGCCAGAACCTCAACCAAATGGAAAGTCACAGATTACCACCGTATGATTGCGGCTGGTGTATTAGCAGGTCGCCAAGTTGAGCTACTTGATGGTGACATTGTTGATATGGCTCCAGAACTGCCAATTCATCGAGCAATCTATCGTCGTGGCGCTCGCTACTTAGAATCCATGTTGTGCGATCGCGCCGTTGTGTTTACAACCGCACCGATTACGCTATCTAGTAACAGCGAACCCCAGCCGGATATCTGCATCGCTGTACCACCCGAAAGCCGCTATGATGAGCGCCATCCAGTGCCAGCGGATAGCTATTGGCTGATTGAAGTCTCAAATTCTACGCTAGCCTACGATTTAGGTGAAAAAGCAGATCTATATGCTCGTGCTGAAATTCGGGAATACTGGGTCATTGACGTTCCTAATCAGCAGCTTTGGCTGCATCGCGAACCGCTGGATGGACGCTACCAGTCTGTGACTCGTCAAGCATCAGGAAACGTGTCACCATTGGCGCTGCCGGAGCTGAACGTTGCGATCGCGCATTTATTAACCCCAAAATCGTGAACTGAACGATGAGCGAACCTCTCACCCATTTGTCTCAAGGTCATCTCAACCTGCTTGAGCAGTGTCCCCGCAAGTTTCAGCACACGTACCTGGATCAGTTGCGGACTCCGCCGACGCCGGAACAGCAGCAGCGCATGGAGTGGGGACAGCATTTTCACTTGCTCATGCAGCAGCGCGAGTTAGGTTTACCCTTGGATGTACCAGCTCAGTCAGAATACGAGCTATCCCAGGCCATGCAGGCTCTGATTGCAGCGGCTCCCGATGTGTTTACGCCAACTGCCGATCAGTTCCGTCAGAGTGAACATCGCCGCACGCTGGAGGTGCAAGGCTACCTACTAACCGTTGTGTATGACCTCCTGCTGCTGGAACCCAATCAGGCTCAAATTCTCGATTGGAAGACCTATCCCAGACCGCACAATCGCGATCGCTTAGCGCGAGATTGGCAAACGCGGCTCTATCTCTACGTGCTGGCCGAAACCGCTGATCTAGAGCCAGAACAGATTTCGATGACCTACTGGTTTACCAGAGCCGGACAATCAGACGAATCCGATGCCTCTGATCGGCCTGTCTATAAACCACAGTGCGATCGCTTTTCTTATAGCCGCACTTGGCATGAGCAAACTCATCAGCAGTTAGCTATCCTACTCACGCAGCTCACGCAGTGGCAGCAGGACTATCAGCAGGGAGTTGAATTTCCCCAGGTTGATCTAGAAGACGGCAACTGCGATCGCTGTTCCCACGCCATCCGCTGCTATCGGCTTGATACCCAACCGCAAAGCCCAGAGTTAATCGCAGTTCCACTGTCTCTTGATGAAATAGAAGAAATTGTTCTTTGACAATTCAAGCAGTCGATTCGCCCGCAGAATCAGCATTAGCGCTGTTCTGCTGCAAAATTTCGTAGATGCGACGCGCCATTGTGGGCGGAACGCCTGCTGTTGGACAGAGGGTACGCACGTAGTCCAGTCCCGCAGTTGTGAGGATTTGGCAAACTTCCGGTAAACCGTGGCTCGCTTGAGCTAATTTCTCTAAAAACAGCCTGCGATCGGTGCCAGTCGTTAGGGGAAACGATTCCGCCAGATCAATTAATAGATCCTGGATGCGGGTTGCCGCCTGCTCCAGTTCTTCAGCCGGAATCGATGAATCGGTAACTGGGGAAGCGTCCTGTCCCTGATGCTGTTCTTCTGTCATATTTTAGGTTTAACGAATTAGCGATCCGCGTGTACGTAATCCACAAAATAAAACTGCGGCTCTAGCCGATATTTCAACCAACCATACCCAGCCAGAGCCAGTAACGCAAGCAGGACTAGAGGCAACCCTAGCCAAAGCCGCTGAGCATCTGGCGTTAAAGCTGCGATCGCAATTGCAAGGGCACAAAATATCAACAGGCCCAGCTTAATGCGCTGAATGGTTTGTAAGGCTGAGCGGCAACTGCTGCAAATCAGCGTGTGCTGATGATAGCGGTCAAGCAACTGCTGTCGATTCGGCAGCGTCCACTGGGCAGTATCGAGCGTGCCCCAGGGTCGTAACGGAGCATAGCGATCCAACCAACGACGAAATTCGATCACCAACCGATCGGATTGGGTAGGCAACCGATAGGCCGTTTTCCAGGTTTCTGTGGCATGGCGCTGGTGCAGAAAGCGTTCCTGCTCATGCAGCAGAATCATATCGCCGTCCAAAATGGGATGACGAACGCGCAGATGTTCCAGCCAGCGGGGCGACCAGCGCTGCATTTGGGTCGCAAAATTGCGCGAAAACTGAGCCACGATGCGCGACTGCCCTGGCGCAACGGGTACGCAATAGGCAATCAATCCCACCTGGCGCTCGGTATCAAACTGCATCTCATATTCCAACCGACAGGGCGGCTCAAACATAATGCGAGTTTTGGGTGCCCGATTAACCACAACTTCAATGTAGTCGGGTGTGGACTTTACGACTTCAATGGGAATCGGACGCGCCCGATCGCGATTGCCCTGCAAGCCGTGATGGGCAAACTGGACATGAGCCGGATCAGCCACGTTCTCAATCAGCGTCTGCCAGTCATAGGCCAAATCGCGCACCATTGAGGAATGGACAAAGCCCTTCTCTGCATCAATTTGCTCAGACAGCGGTAAGGGATGCTCATGAGCCTGCGCGGCTGACTCGGCATCGGGCCAGACCCACAGTAACCCGTTGGCAACCTGCGTGGGCAGTGCCGCAACGCAGTAGGCATCGCGGTTTTTCGTCACAATCTCTGGATTGTCCGCTTGGGGAATTCGAGTGCAAACACCCTCCGCATCAAACTGCCAGCCGTGATAGCTGCACATCAAATGTCCGGTCTTTTCATCTACGCGCCCCTCACTCAGCGGCGCAAGCCGATGGGGGCACTGGTCGCGAAACACGCGAAACTGTGGCGAATTGGTCTCGGTGCTGGCTGACTTGGCAGATTGCCCATTATCCGATTGTCTGCTGACTGTGCCTGCATTCCAAACTACAAATCGCTGCCCCAGCAGCATGATCGGCATGGGGCGGCGGACATCCAAATCCATAACGGGAGCAATGGGATACCAGTGCTGCCAAAAGTTGAAGGCTGTCTCGGTCATGGGGCAAACGCAGATTGGGTGAGCAACAACTCACACCTAGTATTGCGCGATCGCAACGTTTAAGTCTGTATTTGCAACAGAATGTCAGACAGCAATATCAGACGGTAATAACGGTGGTTTTCTCTCTGGCACAACTGCCTAATGCCGCCAGTAGCCATTCCGGCGGCGTCATACCGCGATCGCAACCTCCATTATCAAAGGGCTGATCACTAACGATTTGGTGAGACCGTGCTGAGGCGATGAACTGGAGTCCATCTTGGTGAGAAACGTTAACCTGCATGATGCCCCCTTTGCAAAATTGTGGATGAATTGTGCAATGGGCAAAATGTGCTGCCATCAACACATTAGGAGACTTGTTCCTTGTCTGTCCTGATCGTCCTAGATTCCGCAGAGAACTACAAGTCCGTTACGCGACTTACACTTAGTTACTCACAGTAAAAAATTAGGGCTGTATCGAGGCTAGACAGGACTGAAAAGAATTATTAAGACTCAGATGGAAATGGCTCAAGTTCCATGGGTATCAAGAGGATCATAGTAGAAGCAACCCTGTGCGATCGCGCCTATGCATCAACCGCTATCCCAAATCGATCATGATAAACCGCAGTGTCCCATCCAGTTTGTTGTGGATCTAATTGGCAGTAAATGGGCAATTTTAATTCTGCGGGAACTCTTTGCAGGCAACTGTCGCACCCATGATTTCACGGATCGCCTGCCGGGACTCAGCACCAAAACGCTGATGGTGCGCCTGAAAGAACTGGAGCGGCACGGACTGATTGAGCGCCGCGTCTATGCCGAGATTCCACCCCACGTTGAATATTCGCTGACGGCAAAAGGGCGAGAAATTCAGCCCGTCCTCGTTGCCCTCTACGATGTCGGCCATCGCTGGCTAGCCCAGGCTGACTGCGCTTGTCCAATTACAGACTGATTGGCACGTATGCAACCTCAGTTTGATCCATACCCGATTCGGCTGGCCACTGCTCAAGATCTTTGGCCAATCCGTAAACTCGTCTTTGCGGCCAAACTCGACCCGACGCAGATTCGCTGGCAGCAGTTTTGGGTGATTGAACAGGACGGACAGGTGATTGCCTGCGGTCAACTGCGCGACTTTGGCGACGCTCAAGAATTGGGGAGTTTAGTGGTGCGCTCGGACTGGCGCGATCGCGGATTGGGGCGCATGTTAACCGAACATCTGATCCAGCAGGCCACTAAACCGCTTTATCTAGAGTGCTTGGGACAGAAGCTCGCTCAGTTTTACAGCCAATTCGGGTTTCACGTAGTCAACTGGCAAACCTTACCCAGCGCCATTCGCCGCAAATTTCGCATCACGCATCTGCTGGCAACGCTGTTTCGCCTGCCCCTATTCATCATGCATCGGGATTAGTTGGCGCACCTGCTGCTCTCGTTCAATCGCTTCAAATAGCGCTTGAAAGTTGCCTTCGCCAAAACCAACAGCCTGCTGTCGGCGGCCAGCTAGGTCAACCGTTTGCCGCTGAATCAGCTCAAAGAAAAAGGTCGGTTCGGCAAAAATCGGCTGGGTAAAAATTTGCAGCAGCATGGCCTCTGGCGCATCTTCTGACTGATCAACCAGAATTTCTTGAGCTGCGATCGCGGACCAATCAACCCGCCGTAAAGCGCGATCTACCCGATCTTCGACCTGCTGATAGTAAGCATCAGGCACCGATAAAAACTCCATGCCCTGCTGACGCAGTCGCCTGACCGCCGCCACAATATCAGTCGTCTCCAGAGCCACATGCTGAATCCCCGCACCGCGATTTTCATCCAGAAACTCCTGGATCTGCGAGGTGGCCGAGGTTGGCTCATTGATGGGAATCTGGGCAGTTCCGTCTGGATGATTGAGCACCTGGCTCCGTAAACCAGAATGGAGCGTTTGAATCGCAAACTGCCGCTGTCTCTCAAATCCGAGCACCGACTCATACCAGCTCACTGCACCGCCTAAATCTCCCTGCGCCACATTCAGCACCGCATGATCAATCCGCAGCAGTTGCCCGCCTGATTGGGTCGCCAATTTAGCTTCGGCTTGAGATGAATGAGCTGCCAGCGGAAACCCCGGCATCAACGGAGTCTGTCCCTGCCGCTCCACCAAGAGATGAACCAGATCGCCCCAGCCGCGAATTTTGGCCCATCGAAGCTGACCCTGTTCCTCCGTGTGAGTCTGAATCGGCGTCAACTGCTCCGCCCCCGCCGCGATCGCAGTTGCCATCACTCGATCTAAATCACGCACCCGCAGCCCCACTTCAGCAATTCCCGCTGGATGACGCCGCAGATAATCTGCCACGACTCCTTGAGACTGAAGCGGCGTGGAAAACGCGATCGCAATATGGTTCTGCTGAAATATTTCTGTGTAACAAGTTGCAGTCGTTTGGGTCGCGATGGGACGACAGCCCAAGATATGCACCAGTTGATGACGAGTCACCTCTGCCTGTTTCACGTAGAAGTGAACGTGGTCAATATCCATAGCAAACAATGAACAAGCGGCTAATAATAGGCAACGAGAAAGGAGAGACCGTCTGCTAGCAAATCCGTTCACAACAACCAGCTTGAGCATTTGACAACAAGGCATCTCTGCCATTTGCCAAAACCAAACCGGATCATGTGAATCGGATTTCACATTACTCTCGATTTTGCCGAATTTTAGCGATTTACTGGTCTTTCTTGGGGCAGAATCCCCAAATTAGCCCTTAGGTGATCAGTATTTATACTCAAAGGATCTCGCATTTTCCTTTTATTGTATAAAGATTCAGTAAATTCTCCGGTTTTACCGCAAAACATCTGCATAAGTCTTTAGAACCTTGATTCAACAATCCTAAGCCAAGGTCTATCGCTCAAGTCTCCTTTGGCTAGACCAGTATCCTCTCAAAGAAGCTCTAAAGGCTTGCACCATGAATTACCGTCAGCCCAACTCATTTTTATGGTGGATATACGTCCTTCAACGCCAGCAGCAACCCGCTGCTGGTGATGACGGTATGACGCTACTGGAAGTTTTAATTGTTACGTTTGTGCTCGGTATCCTGGCCACAATTGCCTGGCCAAGCGTATTGAATATGCAGCAAAAAGCTTATTATGCAGAAGCTCGCGTCAAGATGGATACTATGCGCGATGAATTAGAAATGTACCGCCTAGAAACAGGCAATTTTCCCGCCGATGTAAACGAAAATACTCGGCCAGAAGGGTTAGCGGGTGCATGGTATGTAGGCGCTGATATGCCCTACGACAGTACAACTGACTACGAGCATTGGGGAGTGGGTTCGGACGAATGCGTCGTGGCGATTACCTGGTTTGGTCGCAATCTAACGCGGGACTCTCCAGTTCACCTAAAATCTTCAGACAGAAGCGAATTCACAAAACATGGCGATGACTTAGTATTGACGCTGAGCCAATACAGTTGCCCTGGCACTGAAAAAGGCGGCAAGAGATAAAAAAACACCTGACAAACGATCAATGGCAGGCGTCAGGTAATGAGTGTAAAATCCGATCTAAAAGCTACTTGGGATATAGATGTAGAGTCATGCGAGTACCCATTGGCAAACTGATCGTCAGCCTTGGCGTAATCCTAGCAGCGGGAACGCTACCCGCCCAGGCACAAGTCTCAGATCGTCAAGTTTCCGCCTTGGTTGAGGCGCTTCGTCAAGCCGCACCTCAAACGGGGCGTGCAGATGACGGACTCTACAGCGATTGGCAAATTATGCCCGGTAACATTCCCCGGTGGTCGCGCTCCTGCATCGGTCGAGAGCTTTCACCAACTGAGTTTGAGGCTAGCCCAGATATCGCCCGTTCGGTTGTGACTTGCGTAATGCGCGACGTGCTGCAAGATGAGTATGCGGCGAGCGGCAACAATGAAATACTAGCGGTGCGTCGATCTGCTGCTTGGTGGATGCGCGGTGACCCGTCTCAATACAACAGTTCTGAAATTGCAGATTATGTTCAGAGGGTTGTGAGTGCTTATGAGGGACAGCGAGGCAATGCGACAGCGGCAGCAGCGCCTCAATCTTCTCCATCGTCAGGACAACAGCCACCCCAAACATCTGAGTTTGATCGCTATATGGCAGCAGGCTATGCCGCTACCCAGGAACGCGATTATGCAACCGCACTGATCTATTTTCAGCGGGCATTAGATGAACGCCCCAATAATTCCTATGCTCAACAAGCTATCCAAAATGTTGAGCAGTATCGCACGAACCCTTCTGAAGATGCGTCTGATCGTTAATCTCAGTTTTAATCCCCAGTAGCTTATGAAAACGTTGCTTATTGGTTTGACTGCAATTCTGTCTGCTGTCAGCGCTTCTGGTGCGTTGGCTCAATCTTCTGAAGTCGATTGGGTAGAGGTTACGCGCAATGTGGTGGGCGATCGCTTTATGGTAGAGCGCAACTCCATTGAAGTTCGGGACGGAGCGGTTTGGTATTGGGAAAACCGCAGTTTTCCTCAACCGAACGATGCCTTTGTCGGAGTTGATCTGGAGAAACCTGTTTACAGTGTCATGCTATATCGCTCTGCTGATTGTGCTGGCGGTGTTTCGCGGCTCAGACGAATTGTTGCACGTGATCAGGAACAACAGGTAATCCAGCGCATTAACTATGATGACGCTGGCCCCCTAACCCAACCTCAGTCTGGCAGTAGCGCAGCCGCCGTCTTACAGTTTGTCTGCGAACAAGCCCAGCCAGCACCCGCTGCCTCCCAATGATGGTCTGCATAGAGCTCAAAATAAAAGAAATTTAGCTCATGCTGCATAACAGTAAAGCACACCAACGACTTTTGGCTATTCGTTGCCGTGAAGTGTCGGACTGTTGGCGTCAAACAATAGAAAAAAATTTGAAAAATTCTCTGAAAAATTCTCTTACTGCTTCCTGTGGTTCCTCGGTCTCTATGAACTCATGTCCACCAAATCTGTATACTTCATAACCCGTAAGTTTCAAACGCCTATCCTCTGCAACCATTTCTGCATATAAACGAGGACTAGATTGTCCATTTTCAGAATAATGCTGTTTGCCGTCCACCTCAATTACAACGTTTTTACCATACGGAAGTAACAACAAAAAATCCATTCTTTGTCGAATCAACCTCTTTTTACCTTGTAGATGCTTACAGGTATAGGGATCATAGTGTAAGTAAACTTGTGGAATTAGTGCTGGCAGTCTATTTCCCAACTCTTCGAAAAAGGTTTTATAATAAGTTCGAAATAAGATTTTTTCTGGTTCGTTATCTTCAATGGATGCTTGTAATCTATTAAACAGTCCGCGTCGCTGTTCAGAACGATTTTGACTCTGTAAATTCTCTCTATCACACCACCAATCAACTAATTCCTCCCATAAAAGCCCCTTTTCAGTTAATGGTCTATCGTATACGAGACAGTACTCTTCATTCTTTACGATTTTGATTTCGTTAGTAGTTGCATTAACCAATACAATTTCAGGTTTTGGTCCGTTCGCAGCAAAGATCAAATTCTTGAAATCGCTACTATCACCTTGTGAAAAAGACTCAAGCCTAGCAATGATCGCCTGATATTCGTCATGAATTTCCTGTTTTTTCTCTCTATCCTTTTCCTCAAAAGCTGAAACAGGAATTTTTTTGAACACTCCTCTTAGAATTTTAGCTTGGACTAATGGATTTGATTCTTCGAGTATTCGAATGAACTTTGCCCGTGTAGTGCCAGGTTCGTAGTCAGCTACATCAATCTCTAAATCACAATAGTAAGGATAGAACTCATAGTGGGTTCTATATGAAAAATTATTCAGATATCCTCCAGATACACCAATGTAGTCATTCACAAGTCTGTAAATTTCAGATGGTTTGAGCATATTTCATCAGAGAGTGATCACGCTTGCTGTCTATGGTGTTGCTGCTCACCTTTGTAACTGTTACACATCTAGAGCATCACAATGTATTTCATTATTTTGCAAATTAATCGGTAGCTTATGGCTACTGCACTCGTCAAGGAGCTAATTAGTCCAACAATTGATTAGAGTGAAACTGCCGGATCACCTAATTTGCCAGCCTAAACATATCAATTGGGGTGATTAGGCTGAGCATTCAGTAAAATAAATTCGATTTATCTGATTGTAAATCTACGATTATTTTTGAATATTGGATTGCGATCGCAACTTTCCATTTAATTCCTCTTAATATCCTCATATCGAAAAGCCAAAACCTAATAAAGCAATAGAATTAAGCCTGCCGCACCACAATTAAAGATTGATAAGCCGAGCAATACCCATGCTCCATAGGTGGCCATAAACGCTGAAAAGAAAAGGTGGAGTAAAACGCTTTGACCGATAGCGCAGCACAGCCCGCTAATTAAAGCAACTTCTATTTTCATAAGTCCTGGGTGAAACTTTTCCCTTCATATGCAATTTCTCCTGCTAACGTCAAGGGAAGAGAAGATTTGCAGGATTTGATGTGCGATCGCACCCTTCGCAACCCTCAAAACAAAACGGCATGTAAGAATGCAGTGCATTCCTACATGCCGAATAATCACAACTTTCAGCGCTAGTAGTTTTTTTAGCTAACTGCCGTCTCATACGGTGCTGCTGGCGGAGCAGATGCCTCTGACTGGGCATGAATCTGCACCGTTTCCGGCTGTGCCCACAGCACCAGTCGCGGTTCATAGGCGCTGCTCAAGTAGGGATGACTGGGCATCACCCGCAGCGACAAGCCCTGCAAGCCGCTGCTGTCATAAGCGATTTCCGTCTCATACAGCGAATATGCACCTTTGCCATTGCCATCAAACTGCCCCACATAGGTCATTGGCGTTGCTTCCCCATCGTGAATCTCGCCATCAACACCCACCATGCCCTGATACAGTTCAACCTGCACATCCGATGGATTCATGTTGTCGAGTGCAATATGCGCTTGCACCTTCATCGGCTGATAGACCTGAATCTGCGATGGCTCAAAGATATGCACCTCTTGAATCTTGATGTCATACCAGTGCTGGAACAGGCGGGACTGCCAATGCGCCAACTCCTTAGCCGGAGTATAGTTATCTTCTGTCAGTTTCAAATAGCGATCGCTAATTGGGAAATAGGCACGGGTGGCGTAGTCAGCCAGCATGCGTGAGGTGTTGAACCGTGGGCAGTTGAGCCGAACCGCATTCTTCATCTTCTCAACCCAGCCGCGCGGCACACCCTCGGCATCGCGATCGTAGAACAGCGGCACCACCTCTTTCTCTAGCAGGTCATAGAGCGCATTCGCTTCCACATCATCCTGATAGTCTGGATCATCGTAGTCTTCGCCGTAGCCAATCGGCCAGCCCGTTTTGACGTAATCAGCCTCATCCCACCAGCCGTCCAGCACGCTGAGATTGGGTAAACCGTTCATCGCTGCTTTCATGCCGCTGGTGCCGGAAGCCTCACGGGGGCGACGGGGCGTATTCAGCCACACATCGCAACCCGCCACCATCTTGCGCGCCACATTCAAGTCGTAGTTCGGCACAAACACAATCGAGCGGGTTAAGCCTTCCTCACGGGCAAAGTGAATAATTTGCCGAATCAGCTCTTTACCGGGAATGTCCTTGGGATGAGCTTTTCCGGCAATTACAAACTGTACTCGCTTACCGTCTACACCGCCTTTAATCAAAGCCTTAATCCGTTCTATGTCCCGTAGGAACAGCGTCGCCCGCTTGTAGGTTGCAAATCGCCGAGCGAAGCCAATCGTGAAGACCGATGGGTCAAGCACATCTTCTGCTTGATCCAGTTCTAATGGCGATGCACCCCGATCCAGCAGGCTTTTGTGTAGCCATTCCCGCACGGATACAACTAAGTCGGCTCGACAGCGCTCATGTGTGCGCCACATTTCCTCATCAGGGATGGAGTCCAGGCGAGACCAGAGGGGCTGATCGGCTGGAGCCTGTGACCAGTTCGGCCCCAGATAGCGCTCATAGAGTTCCTGGTTAACCTTATGAACACAGCTATGGGCATGGACACCATTGGTAATCGAAGTGATGGGCACTTCCGACAGCGGAATATCTTCCCACAGGTTGCCAAACATCTGTCGCGATACGGCACCGTGCAGCTTGCTCACGCCGTTGACGAACGACGCCATCTTGATCGCCAAAATTGCCATGCTGAACGGGGCAACGAAATCACCTGTGTCCTTGCGGCCCAGAGACAGCAGTTCCTCTTCTGAGATGCCAAACTGATGAGCGTAGTGGCTCAAGTAGTGCAGCACCTTATCGGGCGGAAACAGATCAATACCTGCCGGGACGGGGGTATGGGTCGTAAACAACTGGCTATTATGCGCCACCTGGAGGGCTTCTTCAAAGCTCAAGCCGGGATCGTGCATCAGCATCCGAATCCGCTCTAGGGCGAGAAAGGCGGAGTGTCCCTCATTCATGTGGTAAACGGTGGGTTTGAGACCCAGTGCTTCCAGCATTCGCACGCCGCCCACGCCCAGCATGATTTCCTGGTGAATCCGCAAATCAATATCGCCGCCGTAAAGCTGGTCGGTGATGTCTTGGTCGTACTGATTATTCGGCTCAATGTTGGTATCTAGCAGATAGAGCGGCACAGTGCCCACCTGCACGCGCCAGATGCGGGCATAGACGATGCGGCCCGGATAATCGACGGCAATCCGAATTTCGGAGCCGTCGGGATGGCACTCCAAATGCAGCGGCATGTTGTAAAAGTCATTAATCGGGTAGCGCTCCTGCTGCCAGCCATCTGCATTTAAGTACTGGGCAAAGTAGCCTTCCTGGTAGAGCAAGCCAACACCCACCAGCGGTAAACCCAAGTCACTGGCTGATTTGAGGTGATCGCCAGCTAAGACGCCTAAGCCACCGGAGTAGATCGGTAAGCATGAGGTGAGGCCAAATTCGGCTGAAAAGTAGGCGTAACATTCAGTTGGCGCATCTTTGCCCCGATTTCGGCGATACCAGGATCGGTTATTGAGATAGTTATCGAGTTGCTCTGCTGCTCGCTCCATATGGGCGATGAAGCCTTCATCTTCGGCAACTTCTTGTAAACGAGTTTGGCTAATCGTCCCCAGCATCAGGACGGGGTTGTGTCGACTTGATTCCCACAGATCCTGGTCGAGGCGGCGAAATAGGTCAGTGGTGGTGCTATTCCAATCCCAGTGGATATTGTAGGCAAGCGTCCGCAATGACTCTAACCGAGGAGGCAGAGCGGGCGTAATGTTAAACGTGCGAATGGGGCGCATGATGATTTCAACCCGTAATTCCAGCTATAGCATTACAGCTATTGTGTATGCTGTGGGTTCAAGAAGGGTTGGTCTTAAGACTGTCTTTGGGTGGAGATTGCTAAAGACCCAAAATTGTGCGGGGGTACTAGATAGCAGCACAAGGCGGAGCTTGCGCGATCGCATCTCGTACTGCTTCAAAAACGCGCTGGCAGTGGTTGTTGCGCTTAAGCGGCAGTTCTTCGTTCTTGACGACTAAATCCACGTCAATTTCGCTGCCTGTGCGGCTGCGCTGAGTCGAGTTGATCAAAACTTCGATGGTAGCGAGCTGCCAGTAGGAAACCTGGCCGGGTTTCTCTTTGGCTACCAGGTAGTCGTTGGTTTCGTAAATCAAGTTCAGATTGCATGCTCTGAGGGTATTTGCGATCGCCGCCTGTAGATCCCGTTCGGCGGTCGATACCGTAAATTGGTTCGTGTATCGTGCCATAAAAACCCTCAAACAAAACTTCACTAAATGATGTTTCTACGACTATCACATCTTTCTCAAAATGGAAAGTTGTCAATGAACAGAATAGGCTTAATTCGTAGTCAATGAAGATGTGGTAGCAGACAATGATGTGCTTTTAGCGAATGCCGTACTGCTCGTTGAGACTCATGATAGTTCGTAAAGGTAAATTTTTAGGAAAGGCGCGTAAATTGGTGTAGATGTTGGCAGCAATCAGCGTAGAGCAAGGCGCGATCGCACTTCCCCAGGGGGCACGGCGCAGGTGAGTACGGCGCAAGCCAGCCAAAGCCAGTCTTTTTTACGCTGCCACTTCATTTATTTGTGGAGAAAAGCTAGACGCTCGGTGGAGCAGGGTTAGACAGTGTGCGATCGCACGTTTCCCATCTGCGATCGCATCCGCATCTTCACTCAGCAGATTGCTAATTCTGCTCTATGCCATCACTGCTGAGAAGAGGTCACGGGTGTGCCATTGAAAAACATAGTCGGCTCTTGATTGCACAAACCAGCATGAGCGTGCCAGCGCGACGGGAAATCTGGATCGAGGAACATAACCTCGAAGCGCCCCCAATAATAGGTTGGTTCGCCCTCTGGGCCTTCTCGAAAGGTATCGCACCGTTGTGAAGACGAGGTTTGCGCCCAATAGCCTGTGTAGGAGCCTCGGCCAGTAAACACTCCGGCTAAACCATCAATAAAGACAATACCGTTGTCGCCGTATGACCAAATGGCGGTTTCGCCTCGATCTTCTTGGTAGATTACATCATATTCTTCGGTTGTCCAGACTTCATCGGCTAGGACGATTTGAGGGATCACAGCGCAGGTGAGCACCGTACAAGCTAGCAGAAACCCATTCTTTTTCACGCCGCCACCTCATTTATTTATACAAAAATGATATTTAGTGTAACAGCGTTATTCAACGTGCGATCGCGCCGATAGATTTACATAATAGATTGCCAATCTAGTGCTGTGATGAAGCGAGATAGATGCGACACATTAGTTGTGGCAACAACAACCTCTGTTGTCTCATCACTAAGTAGACGAGCTTGAGCAGATAAAATCACATCTCCATCTAGTGCTTTAGCATCAGCCGTGGGTTGTCCAGCTTGCCTTGCTTCTGCCCACAGTTCAGCCGCTAGCAGCATTGTGTCTGTCTGAATCGGAATATAGGCAAGGGTCTGCTTCAATTTCAAGCAGCAGTGCTTCGAGAGTGGCTGGGGTGGTTTGTTGCCATACTGTTGCTGTAGAGCTACAACTTCGATCTTAGTGTAGTCAGTTTTTGAGTGCCATTTGGTTTAGCGAAATGCGATCGCACTTTTCCCATCTGCGATCGCACTTCCTTATTTTTTCTTTTGATATGCCTTAAACCAGTTCATTGATCGCTTTGGCCCCAGCTTTTGCTTCATTTCATCTATAGAGTCGAAAGGGCGTTTTTCTTGAATTAATTTTGCATAGCCTTCCTTAATACCAGGTATTGAAGTAAGGTCTGATTCCTTAGCATTAAGAAATTCCAAAAACTCATCCAAATCTTCAGGTTCAATCAGTTTCTCATTTAGCTTTGATTGAAGTTGAACCTGCTCGATTACCTCTTCTGCTGTAGAAGCTTCTTGAGCAATTAAAAGCACCCAAATTTGCTTCAACCCTGCCTCTTTAGCTGCCTTGTAAATTGGCAATCCTGTCAACAGGCGATATCTTTCTTCTTCTTGTGTCAAACAGACAATAGGAAGAGATAGATTGAATCCCCAATCATTTAAACTCTTGATGATTTTATCTGTTGTTTTTTGAGGAATATCTGATAATCCATTCGGCTCTAAAATTTGACTTAAGTATAAAAGGCCATATCCACTTTGAACTTTTACAGACATACTTAATTTCCTTTATTTTCTTCTTGATTAATTTTTTCAACCAGTTCATCAGCAACTTTTGATACTTGTATGGCTGCTTGACCAGCAGCTCTAGGTTTCTTCTGTGCAAGAACTGAAATAGGAAGACGATCTTTGACAGCAGCAGCAAAGTAAGTAGTTCGTTTTATTCCTGAAAAGATCTCAACTTCAGGAGGCAAAACTTGTTGTAATAGCTGACCCGCAAACTTATTGATTTTGTTATTAGATTCGGTCATCATTGGCACTACTCCCAACACCTTGCCTCGTTGACCATCAGTGTCAACTTGCACTGTTCTTTGAATGCTGCGAATTACTGATCTAACACCAAACACAGAGAAATACTCTAGCTGAGTTGGTACAATCACATAGCGTGAGGCATATAAGCCGTTATTACCGACCATTGTCAAGTTCGGGGGAGTATCAATTATTACATAATCATAAAAGCTGGAAATATCAGTCATATTTAATGCTCGGTGTAAACGAGTTTGTTTAATTCCTCCTCCTCCAACCATCTGAGTTAGCATTTCATCTTCTTTTGTTCTATAGCTACTTGGCAGTACATCTATTCGTCCACCAGAGTCACCATTTTGCTTGATGTATTCGTTGAATGTCGAGCTTTCATGAATAAATTCTTTATAATCAAAGTCAGGTGAATCAATATCTTCTCGCAAGAAATCTATGACTTCTTTTCTGCTTTTAAAGGAGTCTAAGATCTTGTTGAACTCATCTATGCTTTTAGCTTTATTGAACTCATCAGCTTTGTTTACACCCAAGTACAAACTGCTATTAGCTTGATCATCTAAGTCGATAACCAGTATTTTCTTTCCTGTTATAGCTAATTCATAAGCCATATTTACGGTCAAAGTGGTTTTTCCCACTCCACCCTTAGACGTGTGAATTGCAATCGTACGCATTTGAGATAGAATCCAAGTATTTTGTAAGAAATGCAGCAATGGGTTGTAAGTTTTCTGGGTTTTCTATGTCATAAGCTTCCCTAAAGTCAAATTTTCCATTATTAAGTTCATATATTTCCATCTTAAATGGATCTATAACGATTCCATGACGTAACCTTGAATGCTGAAGATACGTCTTAAGTTGAAATCGAGCCGAATCATCAATTTTACTTTTTGCTGACTTAACCTCGATCAAAAATTTTATATCTCGCTGAAAGTCTTCTATTAAAAAGTCTACTGGTCTAGAGACATCTTTTAAGATGCCATTCTTAGTGTTGCTTTTTGCTTTTATTTTGAATTGAGGATACCAATGACAGTAAAGATTCTTGCGAAATAACCTTGCTTCTTCTAATACTCCTTGAACTAAATGGAGTGAGACATAAGCTTCGTTATCCCATTGTGAAGGCAACTGAGAAGATCTATTTTGGCCTTTAATATTTAGTACAGGCGTAAAATACTCAGGAATACCTTCTAGCTCAATTGCATTGCATCCAAATTTATAAGCATCTTCAAAGCTGCGTTCCACACTCAAAGCATCATAAAATCCAATTGCAAATTCGATTGCTGCTTGATCTCCTATTGCCTGGTTCATCCCGATGACATAACGAATATATTGATTAATAGATATTGCTTGTATTTCTGAATAACAAGCATTAAGAACCACGCATTCAACATAAGGGCATAACTCAAACAAATGAGCTATAGCCTCTGGATGAACCAATTTCTCTTCACCATTATTACCTTCAAAACACAAGCTTCCAGTTTCAGAGCCATGACCGCAAAAATGAAGAATATGTGGTTCAATATCTAGTAAAGATTGTCTTAATTCTCTTGGTCTTACAGCCCATCTTTGATGTATTTCAAAAAGCTCTCTTTTTTGTGTTCTCTGTAAACCTAAACTGATTTCTCGCACTTCTTGGTCTAAACGTAGGCGCGATGTGCTACGAGGATTAGCTGACAATATCAAAATCTTTTTGGCTTGACTCATGTAGCCTTTTAGAATTCCATGCTTGGCTTATATCTGAAAATATCTTTTTATGTATTGGAGGCAATTTAGTTCTTTAGTGTGATTTGAAGAATTATACTCAGTGATTCTTATTACATATAGTAAGTGCTTCATTATTAAACTAATAACAATATTCGTTTTATGTTGGTAAAAAGATGACTGTAGTGCGTCAAAACTTTAAAAAACGAAATTTTTCTCTAAATAGCTCAATCCAGGTAACTTTTAGCACTGTGTAAAGTGTTGAGTCACTTATAAATGGTATGAGGCTCGTTTTTGCCAATAAACTAATATTGACTCCACCGACTAAATCCCGTACTGTGAAACGTTAAGCTGTCGTAGCCGTGAACAAGCGTGCGGCGACTGGCACCAAAAATCTAGCCAACGCTACCCAGAGTTGCGGACACAACCCTGGATAGCTAACCTGCCACGTTGAACCAGCAACGCGGAGGCTTGGAGGATTATAGCTTCTCCCAAGCCACCCTGTATTGCGCTGCACGAACGCGGGGTGGCTGGATTTTTGGCTTTTCTCAGAAAGTCAAAAACACAGGAAAACCCAATGACATACTTCATTCTCGGTGCTGCACCCCATGCAGCGCCACAAGCTGCTGCGGCCAATCCCAGCCATCCCCAACGCGAGGGTCGTCATCCCCTGCGGATTATCCTGCTCGGCTCTCGCCCCGACATCATTGTCACGATTAAAAACCTGCACCGTCGTGGTTTTGCCGAAGCGAATGAGTGGAGCCAGCCCATCCCCTGCCCCAGTGCTGGAGATGTCGCGCGCATTCTCTCCCAGCGCCAACCTGACGACCACATCAGCATCCTGACTCGCTATCTCAGCTAATTAGCTTGACAAAAAAGAACGCGATCGCACTTTAAAAACTGCGATCGCACTTCTGTAATTTATTCAATTGGCATCATGAACCTGATTACTTTTGCCGCCGCAAAAACGGAATCAGCATTGGCACTCGACGGCGATAGTTTTCATAGGTTTCGCCAAAGGTGTGAATCAGATCGCGTTCTTCGAGCTGAATCGCAACCAGAATGTAACCCGTTGTGCCCAAGGCGAAGACCAAATGAGCAACCGTCATCACCGGAGTCGCCCAGAACGCCAGCATAAAACCAACATAGAGCGGATGGCGAATGACATTGTAAGGGCCAGGTGTTACAAAATGGAGCGGCGCATACTCCTTGCCCCGCCAATAGAGCCAAACCTGACGCAAGCCAAACAAGTCAAAGTGGTTAATTAAAAACGTCGTACTCAGCACGATGAGCCAGCCGCAAGCCGACAGCGCATATAAAATTGCCACACCAGTCGGATTCGTCACCTGCCAGATGAAACCGCCCAACGGCTGCCAGAAATAGAACAGCGTAATCAGGCAGAGGCTAGAGAACAACACATAGGTGCTTCGTTCAACCGCCTTAGGAACAAACTGCGTCCACCACTGCTTAAAGCCCTTACGAGCCATACCGCTGTGCTGTAGCCCAAACAGACCCAGCAACGCCACGTCTACCAAGAGTGCATAGCGTAGCGGAATGACAGGGGCAGAATCAATCGAGCGCGGCACGCCAAAATTCGCGGTAAATCCGCAGGCATATAAAAAAGTCACCAAAAAGATGGCGTAGCAGACGAGGCCATAGCTAAACACAGCAATCCGGCTAAGCGGACTGGTTTGAGCTGATGAAGTATTTTGTACAACCATAAAGTTTAAAAGGGGGCTAAAGGGGGCAATTGATTTGACAGACCATAGCTTCAGCTTCAGCAAACGGTGTTTCCGAATACAGTTTGTGTTTGTGATCATGTGACGGTGTGAGATGTGTCACATAAGGCTAAATGTGTTGTCTGCATGGCTAGCCAATCCAGCCATTGAGCTGAATTACGGGTCAAAGTGCGATCGCATTTCTTGTATTACGGTGTAGTATGCTTAGGAAATCCATCAACTCTTTGTGCGGCTAGCCCATGATTCGACCCACTACACCCGATGACACGGATGCTCTCATTGTTCTAGCAGAGGCAACCGGACTGTTTCCACCCAGCGGGCTAGAGCTGCTACGCCAGATGTTGGCTGAGTTCTCAAACAGCAGCGACACAGAACCCTTTTGGCTCACCGACGATGACAACGGGCCAGTAGGAGTGGCCTACTGTGAGCCAGAGCGGATGACCGACCAAACCTGGAATCTGCAACTGATTGCCATTCACCCCAATCGCCAAGGCCAAGGACGCGGTGCCAGATTGCTGCACTATGTCGAGCAGACGCTAGCTCAGCGGGGTGTACGGATGCTGCTAGTTGAAACGTCTGGGCTACCAGAGCTTGAGCGTACCCGGCAGTTTTATACAAAGTGTGGCTACGAAGAAGCCGCCCGGATTCGCGACTTTTACGCCACAGGTGACGATAAGGTCGTGTTTCGTAAAGTGTTGCAGATGTAACGCGATACAATGCCTGAGGACTTTTGAAGCGATGTACTTATGCAAGTCGAGTGGCAGGTCGCCAAAACCTACGAAGACATTCTCTATCACAAAGCCGACGGAATCGCCAAAATCACCATCAACCGTCCCCACAAACGCAACGCCTTCCGTCCCCAAACCGTATTTGAAATGTACGACGCCTTCTGCGACGCGCGGGAGGATACCCGCATTGGCGTTGTCCTACTCACTGGCGCAGGGCCGCATACCGACGGCAAATATGCCTTCTGCTCCGGTGGCGATCAGAGCGTGCGCGGCGAAGCAGGCTATGTCGATGACGCAGGCATTCCCCGCTTAAACGTCCTAGACTTGCAGCGGCTGATTCGCTCCATGCCCAAAGTGGTAATTGCCCTCGTCGCCGGATATGCGATCGGAGGTGGACATGTCTTACATATTGTTTGTGACCTGACGATTGCCGCCGATAACGCCATATTTGGTCAAACAGGGCCAAAAGTGGGCAGTTTTGACGGTGGCTTTGGCGCTAGCTACCTGGCGCGCATCGTTGGCCAGAAAAAAGCGCGCGAAATCTGGTACCTTTGCCGCCAGTACAGCGCCCAGGAAGCCCTCGATATGGGGTTGGTGAACTGCGTTGTACCTGTGGATCAGCTTGAGGCTGAGGGCATACAGTGGGCGCAGGAAATTCTCCAGAAAAGTCCGATCGCGATTCGCTGCCTTAAAGCGGCGTTTAATGCCGACTGCGATGGACAAGCGGGTTTACAGGAACTAGCCGGAAACGCCACGCTGCTCTACTACATGACCCAGGAAGGCGCAGAAGGCAAACAGGCATTCCTAGAAAAGCGCCCACCGGATTTCCGCCAATACCCGTGGTTGCCTTAAACCTCGAAAGAGGCATTTTGTTCTGCATCATGCCTGGTTGCCCTCACCCTAAATCCCTCTCCCGCAGGGCGAGGGACTTCTGATCCGGCTCCTCTTCTCCTGCGGGAGAAGGGGTTGGGGGATGAGGGCATCCTCCGCCTATGCTACAGATATCGTGGCGGAAACATGCCTCTTTTGGGGTTTTATGGTGTTACGTAAGGGCGAATGGCCATATAGCCCTTCGGGCATGGCTTCGCTTAGAAAAAGGGGGAACTTTGAGCCAGAGTTGGAATAGCCCCTTTTTTAAGGGGGCGGCGACAGCGGGGGATCATGCACCTACGCTAACGCCCCTACCAGCGCGTAAAATGACGACTTCCAGGTTTTTAGTGACTAAGATTTGTTACGATCTGCGATGTGGAATTTGCAGGGGAACCGCCCAAGACTATGCCTGAAACGATGGGAAAACGCATTCTGTCAGGAATTCAGCCAACTGGAGAACTTCATCTCGGTAACTATTTAGGAGCGATCCGCAACTGGGTCGAAATCCAGGAAGAGTATGACAGCTTTCTCTTCATGGCGGATCTACATGCGATTACGGTGCCCCACGATCCGAAAGCGCTGGCCGAGAATACCTACAAAGTTGCCGCGCTCTACATCGCCTGCGGCATTGATCCAGAGCGATCCACCATCTTTGTGCAGTCCCATATTCCGGCGCATTCCGAGCTGGCTTGGCTGTTCAACTGCATTACGCCGCTCAACTGGCTGGAGCGGATGATCCAGTTCAAAGAAAAGAGCGTCAAGCAGGGCGAAAACGTCAGCATTGGTCTGCTCGACTATCCTGTCCTGCAAGCTGCCGATATTTTGCTCTACGAGCCGGATCTCGTCCCCGTCGGCGAAGACCAGAAGCAGCATTTAGAACTGACGCGCGATATCGCCAATCGGCTCAACTTCCAGTACGGCAGTGAGAAGAAGCCGATCCTGAAAGTGCCTGAACCGATGATCAAGACCGAAGGCGCACGGGTGATGAGCCTGACCGACGGCACTAAGAAAATGTCCAAGTCTGATCCCTCCGAGATGAGCCGGATTGATCTGCTCGATCCGCCGGATGCGATCGCAAAAAAAATCAAGCGCTGCAAAACCGATCCGGTGCGCGGTCTGGAATTTGATAATCCTGAGCGGCCAGAGTGCCAAAACCTGCTGACGCTGTACATGATTCTCTCCGGCAAGACCAAAGAGGAAGTCGCCGCCGAGGGCACCGAAATGGGCTGGGGCCAGTTTAAGCCTGCCTTCACGGAAGTTTTAGTGGAAAGCCTCAAACCGATTCAGGACAAGTATCACGAACTGCGGAGCGACAAGGCTTACTTAGAAACCATTCTGCGTAACGGTCGAGAGAAAGCAGGTGCGATCGCAGATCAAACCCTGGGCAAAGTCAAAGACGCCCTCGGCTACTCCAAACCGCTATAAGCTTGGTAGCAAGGAATTTTTTGAAGTCCCTTCTCCCACAAGGGGAGAAGGGATTTAGGGATGAGGGGAAAAGATGTGCCAGTCAACCAAACCTCCTACAGATACCTCGCCCCTCGCGCAATCGATATCATTTGTGAGTAGCGATCAACGAATCGAACGGGAGTTCTCTTTCCTGAAGACCCTCGATCAACGATGATAGAGATTCATAATATGAAATCTGGCGATCAGACCAGACTGGTTTTTGCAACCAGAGTCAAGACCACTGTCATCGGTTTTTAATGTAGCGATTCATGCCTGTTTTTCCGACCACCACCAACGGCACTAGTCCCGCAACATCTCGATTTCGCGCCGCTGTTCAGGCGGGCGAGTTTTTGGTCACGGCTGAAGTGATGCCGCCCAAGGGGGGTGATCCCAGCCACATGATAAAGATGGCGCGGCTGCTGAAGCCGTGGGTACATGCAGTGAATGTCACCGATGGTAGCCGAGCGGTTTTACGCATGTCGTCTCTAGCTGCCTCGACGATTCTGCATCAGCATGGCGTGGAGCCAATTTGCCAAATGGCCTGCCGCGATCGCAACCGAATTGCGCTCCAGGCTGACCTGATGGGAGCCTATGCCCTGGGTTTACGAAATATCCTGGCGCTAACGGGCGATCCGATCAAAGCAGGCGATCATCCGGATGCGCGCGGGGTCTTTGAGCTGGAGTCGGTGCGACTGCTGAAGCTGATTGACCAGATGAATCAGGGTTTGGACAATAACGGCAAAGAAATGCCCGATGGCGCGACGGATCTTTTCGTCGGTGCTGCCGTTGACCCGCAGCTCAAGAGCTGGTCAGGACTCCAGCGCCGCTTTGAGCGCAAGGTAGAAGCCGGGGCGCAGTTTTTCCAGAGTCAGCTCATTTCCGATTTTGAGCGGCTCGACAAGTTTATGACCCAGATTGCGGCCCCCGCCAACAAGCCAATTCTGGCGGGGATCTTTTTACTCAAATCGGCCAAGAATGCCCGCTTTATCAATCGCTGTGTACCGGGAGTCCAGATTCCCGACGAGATCATCGATCGGCTGGAAAAGGCTAAACATCCCCTCCAGGAAGGCGTTAAAATCGCTGCTGAGCAGGTGCAAATCGCTCAGCAGCTCTGTCATGGCGTCCACATGATGGCCGTGCGCCGCGAGGATCTGATTCCGCAGATTCTAGAACAAGCTGGCATCAAGCCCCAGATAGCGCCAGCATCGACAAATTCCGCACCCGTCTCTCAACTGGAAGTGAACGCCTAATCCGAAAACATACACCCTATCTATGTACGGGCAATCCGTTGTAGGGGCGGGTTTAGCCACTCGGTTATCGGTCTAACGCAAAATGGGTCAACAAAACCTGCCCTTACAGTGATGGGCAAATTAAATCACGCCCAAAGAAGTCGCAACGAATCGCAACTAAAATGCCAAAGAAACCTTAAATTTTATTGGCATGATCCAAGATTGGATGCTTCGCTTACACTATGGTTGCTAGTCTCGAACAATTTCAGCATTCACGCATACAGCATGCGGTTGACTGTGGTGGGTAATCCTGCGTTAATCCCACACAGTAACAGTAACCTGACAGACCACTAGATGCATCGGCAGCACATCCTTTAAGAGGATTGAGATGGAATACTGGGAATTTTTGCTTCAAAAGAAAGGCGATCGCTCATGGCTCCCGCTGGAATCTTCCGACGTGGAGATTCTCGAAGGTCGCTATCGGATCGTGGCCCGCTCCAGCCGCAAAGACATCCCAGTTGAGATTCAAATCCGCCATACGTCTCCAGAAGATGTGCCGCCCCGCTGGCGCACCAAAAACCGTTCTGCACATACCAATAATTCCGGTCTGGTTTCCATCGTGCCGTTTGTTCACTTTCGCCCCGGTATATGGGAACTGCGCTGCACGAATGATTTGATGTCTGATTTTGTGGGTGAGCGGTGGTTATACTCCGTCAAACTGCAAGTCATCGCGCAAGAAGATTTAGTTGATGATGATTGGTCAGGCCCAGTTGTTGACGCGTCCAGCGCCAATTCAGAGACTCATGCTGATGCGATCGCACTGCATGCCGCTGCCCGTGATCTCAATTCAGATACGGTCTCAATTACCGATGTTCAGCTAGATTTAGCCGATCTAGCACTGCCTGAGCAGACGGATCAAGCGGTGGACGTTCCTACCCATGCCGAGACCGTTAATGTCGATGAGCCGGAAGAAATTGCAGCGGATACTGCTGTGCCAGAGTCTCTGGCCGAAGCGGAAGCAAGTGATCCTGAGCCAGTAACTGAATTCCCGGAACCTGTCCAGATACAGCCCGATTTGGATGCGTCTACCTGCGATGCTGCTGGGGACGCTGATGATGCGGCAACAGCTACGTTAGGAGACGACTGGGATGGAGCCGTGCCCTCGTCGGAAACCACGATGCCGCATGATGATGCACAACCGACTCATGCAGATTGGCGCTCCTTGGCTGAGCAGATGTCGCAGGACGTGGTTGACGAGGCGTTTTTAGATGTCGAGTCTGCCATTGATCCGCAGCGGGATGTCGATCCCAATTCGGTTACGAATCGCGATCGCACCTTATCCGCTGACGCAGCAGATAGGTTGACGCTGGCTGGTCGTCCCGTTCAACTCCAGCTCCAGACCGATGCCTATATTGTCAAAGGTGGCCGTTCTGTTCCGTTGACAGGCGCGATCACACTGGCCGATTCATCTGCTGATTCATCTGCTGCATCTGCCGATCAGGTGGACTCGCCTCAGCTACCCGCAAGCGTCCTCACCATTCGTCTGTTTGATCCGCAAACTGCTCAGACGGTTGATCGAATTCAACAGACAGTTGCGGCACAGTCTTTACCCACGACGTTCCAAGTTGCGATCGCGCCGCCTGCTCAGCGGTCGCATTTAATCCTGGGTGAAGTAACGCTCACTGCCGAGGTTGAAGGACAGCTACTGGTTTCAGCATCCCAGGAGTTTTCGATCACCACGGATCTGAATGAACTGCTAGATGCGATCGCAAATCAGGATGTGTTTGCGGCAGAGGAAGCGGCTGATCCGGTTGAATTGTTTAATTTTGATGCGCCTCCAGTGGATGTCGCGACATCCGTTGCCGACTTCTCAACCCAGCCGGACGAAGCGTTACCTGCGGAGGCTGAATCAGCTATCGATCAGCCTGCTAAACCTAAAATTGAATTTTCAGCGCCGCCAGCGATTCCGTTCCAGCCTGCTCGCTTTCAGCCGAATCTGGGTATGTCGCTGCCGCCGCAAATTCGAACCAGTTCATCCAAGCTAGCTAGCCACGAACACGATCAGGCTCAACCTGCCGATCCCGCGATCGCATCGCCCCCGCCTCAGCCAACTGCTCCGCCAGCTCCTCAACCCGCCCCATCCGCTTCAGCCAATTCCTCTGTGCGCTTTGAACCGCTATTGCCCAAACTGCCGACGCTGCGACCAATTCAGCCTCAAGCGGCTGCACAGGCCAGTGCGGATGACCTGGAAAACCAGATGACGAAACAGGCAGAGGAATCGCCCTCTGCTGTCGTGTCTTCCGTTGATGCACCCAATCATGCACCTAATCATGCACTGAATAATGCAGCGAACGCTGCAGCGAATATTGATCCATCGCTAACGGGCAACCTGCACGGTGAAGATGCGATCGCAGCCGCTGATTTAGCCGCTGATCACCTATTAGCAGCCGCTGATGCCGTTGCCAGTACGGCTGACGTGGAGGATCTAAAGACTGATTTAGCCGCTCATGCACCAACTCCAGCAGCCGTTCCTGAGACTGATCAAACTCAATCAGTACAGGGCTTACAGACAGATGATGCCGAGCTATTCGAAACAGTTGTCAATCAGCAGACTAGCGAGACAGTCAGCTCTGCCGCAGCCGATGCTGAGGATCTGAGCGATGCTTGGCATGCTGAAGAAGCTGAGGACGTAGACGTAACATCAAGCGAGCTGGATACCGATGAGGCGGAGTTTGATGAATTTGATGAAACCAATGTAGAACCCACATTTGATCTGGATATTGGTGTCACAGCCGCACCCGTGAATCCGCTGGAGCAGTCGTTTTCGTCTCTCAACTTGCACGATCGATTTTTCTCACGACTCTCGGCTCTCGCTTTTGATGCTCAGGCGGCACAAATGCAGCAAATTGAGGATTCGACGGCCTATCGTCCGCATGGAGTTGATTTTGATGCACTGAGCGAATTTCAATCCTTCCCGTCTGATGCAAATGAGCAACCCGACAGCGGTGATTCTGCCTCGTTGCCCACCGAGTCGCTCTTGCCCGATTTTGATCCGTCTCCCAGTGCCGAGGAGCTAGCGAGAGAAGCGGAACTGACGGCCAATGAGGTCGTGATTTATGACGATGAAATTGTCGTCGATGATGTTGAGGCTGACGTTATGGCTGCATCGGGTTCATCTGCGATCGCAGATCCGGCCTATTCCAACCCGCTCAATGACGCCGTTGAACCCGATATCGATAGCTGGTCGAACCTGCCGCCTCTGCCCGTGCCGCAGTTGAAGATTCCATCTGGTGATCTCAAAGCCGGAGAAGCGCTTGATGTGCAGGTGCGCTTGCCGTCCCATCCGCTGCGGGTCTACGTCAAGTTTTGGATGAGCGATCGCCAAATGCGAACGATTCTCGATGGCCCCCGCTGGCTGGCGGATCTAGAACCAGACGGTCAGGGATATCTGGAGACGGTTGTGCCGCTAGTGGTGCCGAAAGGCTGTCTGGAAGTGCAAATTGAAGCGGTCACAGTTGAAGTGGCGACCCAGCGGCAAAGCCAGAAAGCGAGCTTTAACCGCGCCGTTCTGCCAATGGATCTACCGACGGTCTCCTTCGATGAGTTTGACCTGACGTAATTCCTAATTGGTTATTTTCAAAATTTTGCTAGGGGCGAATGGCTGGGGTAGGGGCGAATGGCCATATAGCCCTGCGGGCATGGCTACGCTAACGCCCCTACCGATGTTTATTCACGATTTTTCATGAATTGCCGATATTTGGAATTGCGATCGCACTAAACCGTCAACAACCTGGTATATTTTTTCATGTAGAAGGGGAGTAGCTGCTGGCATAGCCAGTACACCTAGGTCAACATACTGGTGATGAACCTGGCTTAGGTGGCAAATGAACGGTGTTCAGCTTGATCTGAACCGCAGTTCATTTGAAAGCGAGACCTTCACTAAGTTCACTTGAATCGTGACCACAAATCACGTATCGATGTGGGCTTGGTGGAGTTCGCCAAATTCTCTCAGCCCTCCTTCAAGCTCACGATCAAGCGTGGTCACTTCATCCACCGATCCAGAGGAGCTTGAGGCGATGTTAGCGGCATTTACAGCAGGATTAACCTTAATTACGATTTCCGAACTGGGCGATAAGACATTTTTTATCGCGGCTATTTTAGCGATGCGCCACCAGCGGCGCTGGGTGCTGCTGGGTGTAGTGCTGGCCTTAGCAGCGATGACGCTGCTTTCCGTTGCCCTGGGACAAGCCGTTGCCCAGTTGCCAACGACATGGGTGCGGGTGGCAGAAGTTGCACTCTTTTTAGGATTTGGGCTGAAATTACTCTACGATGCGAGTAAAATGTCTGATCAGCCACCAATTGATGAGCAAGAAGCCGCCATTCAAACTGTTGAAGCCGCCGAGTCCAAGACCGTTCCTAAGCAAGCGATGCAGATCATTGCCAAGGCATTTTCGCTGACGTTTGTTGCTGAATGGGGCGATCGCACCCAGATTGCCACGGTCATGCTGGCAACGGCTTATCATCCCTTGGGTGTAACAATCGGTGCGATTTTGGGCCACACGATTTGCGCGGTAATTGCAGTTTTGTGTGGGCGTCTAATTGCAGGTAGGATCTCAGAACGTACCGTTACTGCCCTTGGCGGTAGCTTATTTATGATTTTTGGTATCGTTTCGCTGACTAAATTCATGTAGCCCAGCCAAGAGCCAGCACGTTTAAGAAACGGCCCCTGTCCTTAACCTGTTGCTGAACCATGCTACAACTGCCCCCATTTGAATCTGTTGAACTGTTCCAACAGGCGATGACTCATCGTTCTTATGTGAACGAGTACCCAGACGATGGTGATCACAATGAGCGGTTGGAGTTTTTAGGTGATGCGGTGCTGACCTACATCGCCGGAGAATTCCTCTACCAGCGCTATCCGGGCTATCCAGAAGGAACACTGACCTCCATGCGGGCAGCCTTGGTTGATGAAATTCAGCTCACCAAATTTGCGATCGCGCTCGATTTGGGTCGTCACCTGCGTCTGGGCAAAGGCACCGAGCAAACCGGAGGACGAACCAATTCAAATCTGCTGAGCAGCGCTTTCGAAGCGATGATTGGTGCGTATTTGCTAGATACCCAGTCCAATATTGAGGCCGTTAAAGCCTACATGCAGCCGCTCTTTCAGTCTGCGGTCGAGCAGCTTGACACGACCCCGACATTCGATAACGTTAAAAGCCGCTTCCAAGCCTGGGCACTGGCTCAATTTGGCGAAAATCCGGTTTATACCATTGCCCATCAATCCGGCCCCGACCATGATAAAACATTTACAGCCGTCGTCAGCGTCAAGGGTCAACCCTTCGGTACGGGCACGGGCAAGCGCAAGCAGGACGCCGAGAAGCAAGCCGCCGCCCATGCATTAGGTATGGTACTCGGGAAAACCAATAGAGAGAACGGCTAGCTCGCGACGCGAACTAGCCGTTCTCTCTAGTCTGATCTGATTCTGATGTAGTTTGATATACTCGCTGTACGCAATCCGCTGGTAATATCACGCCTGATCGAAAACCCATAATTTCTTTTTGGTGAGACATTTACGGAGCAAACGCCTCACCAAAAAGAAATTGGGTTCATAGACACAGACCTAAGATGAAAATCAGTTTTTATCTTTTGTAAAAGTTCAGACACAGCTTGGCTTTACAAAAGACAATTCGGATTCTTTCTAGTCGAATTTGGTCTTAGTTCAGCATTAGAAGGATGGCCGATGGCGAATCAAGCTGAGAAACTCATCGCGTGTCTTTTGATCTTCTTGAAAAACACCGAGCATCGCGCTGGTGACCGTCCAGGAACCCGGCTTCTGTACACCGCGCATCACCATGCACATGTGGCTGGCTTCCATGACGACTGCTACACCCTGCGGGTCAAGAATAGTCTGCACTGCTTCCGCAATTTGACGGGTTAGACGCTCTTGCACCTGGAGGCGGCGAGCATACATTTCGACAATCCGAGCCAGCTTACTCAAGCCGACTACCTTCTGGTTGGGAATATAGGCGACATGCACTTTCCCCATAAACGGCAGCATGTGGTGTTCGCAGAGACTAAAGGCATCAATGTCTCGTACCAGAACCATTTCGTTGTGGCCTTCATCGAAGATGGCTCCATTCACCAGCTCCTCAAGCGACTGATTATAGCCATTGGTGAGGAACCGCATTGCCTCCGCTACCCGCTTCGGAGTCTTCAATAGTCCTTCCCGTTCTGGATCTTCGCCAACGGACAGGAGCATGGTGCGAACGGCATCCATCATCTCTTCGTTAGCCGTTTCCGTAGTCGGACGCGGCTGAGACTCTTTGCCGTGGTTGGTGTTGCGATCGGGACGAGCTTCGGCGGGCTTGTTCAACAGCGCCTCTTTCGCAGAAGATAGTTCTTCTTCTAGCCGAGAGCCATTGTTTGTACTCGCACCGTTTGAGTTTGCACCATTGGAGTAATTAGAAGCGATAGTCATAGCAAATTTGAACCTAAGTTCTCCGAAGACAAATAAGTAAACGTAAACTGAACTGGACGAGCCGATGATTTAGAGCGCACCAGCACTCGGCATCACGGTTAAATCCTCAATGACAGCCTGCTCGGGCAGCAACGCTGCATGAAGAATGCTGTGGGCTACGATTTCCGGTGTTAACATACCCGACCGATCAAAGTCGGCCTGCACCGTATTGGTGTCCCAAATCGGGGTGTTGACAGCACCAGGAGAGATCGTGACGACCCGAATCCCGTTACTCCGCTCTTCGGCGGCCACAATTTTCGATAAGGTCACCAGCCCTGCTTTACTGACGCTGTAGGCTCCCCAACCTGGAAATGCACTACTCGCCGCAATCGAAGCAACGTTGATAATCAGGCCGTGCTGTTGGGCACGCATCCCTGGCAGAATGGCCTGAATACACTGGAAAACGCTGGTCAAATTGAGATCCAGTACCTGCTGCCAATCCGCTAGTGACGTATCGTCAATCGTGTTGGTGTAGCCCATACCAGCATTGTTGACCAAGATGTCGATGCCGCCGCTTTTCTCGGCAATTGCCATCATGCGAGGCTTGACTTGCTCAAGGTTGGCTAAATCCAATGGGTAGACCTGAGCGGTTCTTCCTGCCGCCTGGATATCCTGAGCGACAGCTTCCAGCTTATCGGCGGATCGACTGACCAGCACCAAATCGAATCCGGCTTTCGCAAATGCGATCGCAGTTGCTTTGCCAATTCCGCTACTGGCTCCAGTGATAAGGACACGCTGTGTCTTAGATAAAGTCATGAAATTACTGAATGTGCGGCTGTGATCACTACTTGGCTCAAACTGAATTAATGTCTTATCAGAACCATTGAGACTAATTGATGGTTTAGCCCGCTTTAAAGTGGGGCAATACTACTAGCTGATGTTGCCATCCGTGGCTGACATACTATGTGGTTTATTGGTAGATTAAGAGATATCAGCAATCAAGAAAATTGGCAAATTCAATCCGCTGAATTGATTGTGTCAGCACCGACAGCGCCGTAATACCTAATTAAATAGCTCTAGACAAATAGCTGGATCATTTAAAAACCGGGAAAACACTTCCGGGGCGTCCCCCGGTTTTTAGATCCGTTTTACTTGTGTCAACTTACTTAACTAGTTGATGCCGCGACTCCGACATGCTCAAGAAGCAAGAATTAAAAGCTAAAATGCCTCATTATCAGTTGGTAACAGCAGGATAGCAGTTTGGCAAATTGAGAAAACTCTATATTTGATTCATCAAGTTGAATGTGCTAACTCAAATGAATCAGCCTCAAAGCTGTTGCTGTTGATCAATTGGCGAGTATTAAGTTATGTTTCGCCTCTCATTTTAACACTTGATTTTCCCTTTAGGCAGGTTTGGCCAAATTCGGTTTTCCGACTCAAATTTTTAGGGGATTACCACACGTCTCAGCTTACATTGAATTCAGTCATGAGCCTTAGAAATTGCTTAAAATTTTGTTGACAATTATCTGGCATGGCGATGACTCTAGAAATTCAGCCAAAAGAGTGATGAGAGGCGAAGCAAGCTCAGCTTACTTTGCCTCTCATCACTCTTTTGCTGCATGATTAAAATATTCAGGCAATGGGTTCCGTTGTGAATCGGCCAATCTGTCGAAATTTTTGATAGCGCAGGTTTTTTCGCTCTTCGTTCGTCAACTGGCTCAGCTCATTGATATTTTCAATTAAAGCGGTTTTGAGAGTTTCAGTTGCTTTTACTGGATCGGCGTGCGCCCCACCAATCGGTTCTGGTAAAAGCTGATCTAAAATACCAAGTTCCTTCAAATCTTTGGCCGTGATTTTCAGTGCTTCAGCCGCCCGAGGTGCCTTGGCTGCGTCTTTCCAGAGAATGGCAGCACAGGCTTCTGGACTGGCAACGGTGTAGACCGAATGCTCAAACATCAATAAGCGATCGCAAATTCCGATGCCTAGCGCACCACCGGAACCGCCTTCACCAATCACCGTGCAGACAATCGGCACATTCAGCCGGAACATTTCGCGTAGGTTGTAAGCAATGGCCTCACCCTGGCCCAGCCGCTCAGCTTCTGGGCCAGGAAATGCACCCGGCGTATCAATAAAGGCAATGATTGGCATACCAAACCGATCGGCGTGATTCATCAGCCGCATGGCCTTGCGATAGCCGCTGGGAGAAGCCATACCGAAGTTACGCGCTACGTTATCTTTGGTGTCCCGGCCTTTTTGGTGGCCCAGCAGCACTACAGGACGACCATTCAGCCGACCGATGCCCGTGACAATGGCCGAGTCATCCTTGCCCGTACTGCGATCGCCATGCAGCTCAATCCACTCGTCGGTAATCGCCTGAATGTAATCCAGCGTGCTGGGTCGCCGGGGATGGCGGGCAACCTGCAATCGCTGGGCTGGCGACAACCCGCTGAAGATTTCCTCTCGCAGTTGCTCAGCCCGAGCCTCTAGCTGCCGAATTTGATCGGTGACATCAACATCATTCTCTTCGGCCAGGTCACGGATCTGATTAATCCGCGCTTCCAGTTCGGATAGCGGTTTTTCAAAATCTAAGAGGATGGGTCGGCGAGTCGAAGTAGCCATGTAGCGGATTGTGTATCACAACGAGAGTGAACAAGAGCAATTAGGTATAGAAACCTAGTTATTAACCTATCAAAAAGTGTCAGCAGATGAGCAAAAACGTCAGGAGAGGAATATCAGGAAAGGTGCGATCGCACACCAACCATTAACCCTTCCCCCAACACTCCCAACGAGGCCGAAAGGTTAAACACCTCAAGCCATCAGTGCCCCAGCAGCAATGGCCGGAAACCATGCTTAACCGAAACCTGACCAATCATATCCATCTTTTCCAATGAAATCTGATTGCGGCCCCAAGAGAAATTCGTATGCCACTTCTCAAACTCCAGCAGCATCGATTCGGCAAAGCAAGCAAACATCTGACGGGCAGGCACATCCATATTGACAATGTTCATAATTCGCCAGTCAATATCCAGCGAATGCTCAACAATGCCGCCATTGAGAACGTGAATGTGAGGGTGATCAAATTTGCTACCCATATTCTTGGGATAGCCACCGTCAATAATCAAACAGGGCTGCTTTAGCGTCGATGGGTCAATCTCAACGCCTTTTGGCATACTCGCCACCCAAACGATAATGTCCGCCTGGGGGAGAGCGTCTTCCATCGGCAGAATTTTGCCGCGCCCTAGCTCATCCTGGAGTAGCTGTAGACGCTCTTGGTTACGCGCGACTAGTAGCAGATCAGCAATATCCGTCCGCGCATTCAGCCAGCGGCAGACGGCGCTACCAATGTCACCCGTTGCACCACAAACGGCCACCGTTGCCTCGGATAGCTTGATGCCAACTTGCTCTGCGGCCTGCTCAACCTGACGACAAATCACGTAGGCCGTATGGGTATTACCCGTCGTAAAGCGGCGAAAGTCAAGCTTGACGTTGCGAACTTGCTGAATCCGCTGGAGATTGAAGTTCTCAAAAATAATCGATGAAAATCCACCCAAAGCCGTAATGTCGATACCATTTTTTTGGGCATGAGCCATGGCGTTGATAATCTTGCGGGTTGCGGCCTTGATACGACGAGTCGCAAGCATCTCTGGCAAGAAACAGGATTCGACATAGCGCCCTTCAATGGTTTGCCCTGTTACGCTGGTTACCGAAAAGTCATCGACGATTTGTGGCGGCGCGCTACACCAAAAATCAAGACCTTGATCGGCATATTCTGGATATCCTAAATCTCTAGCAACAGATTGGGCGTGTTCTAAGCTCGTCAGATGACCGATTAAACCAAACATAGTTGTGTCAGGCTAAAGCCCTGCAAAGGCTCATTAAGAATTGGGTGGACAGGGATTGTGTATCTACAAATCAGAGCAGCCTATTCAGAAAAACATGAGTTTGATAGTCATGTCACGTTCATTTGATACACACTGCTCAGAAAACGACTCGTAGGCGAAAACCGACCAAACAGTCTGTGAACCACTTGATCGGTTTCACGTTGTAGCTAACTGCTAACTGAAGATAAGGAGCTGCATACGAATAGATCATAATCTAGCAACCGGGGGAGTGCCCCTCCGGAGTGCTCCCCCGGTTGCTAGATGTGCTTTTTATGCCAACTTACTTATTTATGCAGCGGCTAGACCATGAGCTGACATCCGCATGATGTCGCGATTGCTGAAACCAATGTTCCCTAGCGCTTCACCGTAGCTGATCATGAAATCTTCCACGAGGGCTTCTTTTTCCATGCCCAGTACGGCTGCATCGTCTTCAACTTGATTGAGCATTTTCCAAACCAGCGGCAGGTTTTGGCGATTGGCCTGCTCTAGCTCATCTTTGGATGCCTCAAAATTAGCTTTGAGCCACTCTTCTCCAAAGTTCAGATGAAGATACTCATCTTTGACAACTCCTTCGGTCACCTTACGCGCAAAGTCGTCGGCAACAGGGATATAGATGTTGTAAGCCGAGATGGCAAAGCACTCAATAATCAGGGATTGAATCAGTAAACAGGTGACAATGCGGCCTTCAGCATATGCCTCCTGAAAGTTCTGATGGAGCTGAGCGAAGAATGCTTTGGCAAACTCCATGTCGGGAGTAACGGATAGGTTGCGTCCACAGGCTTGAAAGCCCTTTTTGTGGCGATTCTCCATCTTAGCCAGGCGGATGAGCTCCTCCTTGTGCTCTGGCATAAGCTCAGCCAACTGCTGGTAGTTGGAGTTTGCTTCCTCTTCGCCCTCGATTACGATCGCATTAATGCGGCTGTAGGCACTTTGATACGCCTCGCTGTAGTAATCAAGTACTGGATTAGCCTCAAGCTGCTGCATAGGTCTACTGTCACCTCTACTAGATCAAACGAGCCAAGAATGTTGATTGGCTGCGGTTAGCGCCAGAATGCTTGATGACTGTCAATCAAACAACCTCAATCAAACGATCATGGTGCTAAGCGGCAAGCATTGCTGGCATGGCTAGACATAAAAATGTCACCAGCCTTACTTTAGCGTAAAGAAAACTCGCTAAATGTCCCCCTCCGACTGCCAGAACTATAAAATAATTTGTTTTGGCTAGATCTTGCCACTCTCTACACCCTACTGTTTCTAAGCTACGCTTTACAAGCAGTCATAGGAAAGATTAGGGAGGTTAAAGCGCAATCGATAAGTATAGATTTTAGATAAGCATTAGTACTTAGTACTTAAGGTACTTGATTGAATTTGATTAGACGTTTGAATCGTTGGCTTGCCAAAGGATGATCAACAGCATGGCAAATCAGGCTCGCTGGTTTTGGATTCTGAATCTTGTGCTGCTCACGATTGGGGCCGTAATTATTTTGCTGCCGCTGGTGGTCGTGGTGCTTAGCGCTTTTGCTCCACCGAATACGATACCAGACGAGATTTTTCGGTCTTTGGGGTTATCGTTGGACAGTTACCGATTAGCGTGGCGACAGGGTGATTTTTTGCTGGCCTACGCTAATTCCACCCTGGTAGCACTGGTGGTAACGGTAGCTCAGATTGTCACTTCGGCTTTGGCGGGATATGCGATCGCACGTCTCCAGTTTCGAGGCCGCCGAGCGCTTTTACTGCTTATCGTCGCGTCGCTGGTGATTCCGTTTCAGCTTTTGGTGATTCCAATTTTCCTAGTTTTGCGCTGGGGTGGATTGATTAACACCTACGGCGCATTAATTTTGCCGACCGCAGCCAATGCCTTTGGCATTTTTCTGATGCGACAGTATTTTCGATCCATTCCGGTCGAGCTAGAAGAGGCGGCCATGCTCGACGGCGCAAATCGGCTCCAGGTGCTGTGGAAAATTATGCTGCCGCTGGCTCGGCCTGCACTGGTTACCCTATTTCTCTTCACGTTCATCGGTGAATGGAACGATTTATTTAAGCCCTTAGTGTTTACCACTCGACCTGAATTACAGACGGTACAGCTTGCGCTGGCCCAGTTCCAAGAGCAGTACACGAGCGACTGGCCACTGCTGATGGCGGCGGTGGTGATTGCGACGCTACCCATTGTGCTGTTGTTCTTGATTGGGCAGCGCCAGTTTATACGCGGGATCGCCTCAACGGGCGTAAAAAGCTGACTGATCTCCGGTTATGTCGGCTTATTAGTACCGTGAGGAGTGAAGAGTTTTTAATTTTGAGTTTTTAATGATTGACCTAACTAACACTCATAATTCAACACTCACAACTCAACATTCAACTCTCAGTCCTCAATACTGGACTCATCACTGAACTCATCGGTAGTGCTAAATTGCTGAATTGATATCAGGCTAATTGAGGTTTTCGATTGAGTTGTCTTCGTACAGCGATTCTTCATCGGGTAAGACTTGCAGGCGTATCGTGCGGGATAACGGACTATTGGGGTCGCCAAGCTGTACCTGGATCAAATCACCTGTGAGCGGCGTTAGATGGGATAGGAGCGATCGCAGATGGGGCGTGCTGGCTCCGCTGTCTACGTAAACGCGATCGGAGAGGTCTTTGATTTTTTTCCAGGCCGTGTAAAGCTTCACTGTTGCCTGTTCCAGTTGAGCGGCCTGGTTAACTAAGTCAGCCGTCGCGTTCAGACAGCCGACACGGAGCGCTTCTTCCAATGCCTGTTCAATATCCAGCGTCTCGTGATTCAGCGCCTGTACCTGCACCGCCGCCGCCAGGTACTTCGATAGGTAACGGGCTTCGGTCGTGACCTGCTTCAGCGTGTCAATGTCGGGATTGAGCGCCACCTCGGTTTTGAGCGTGTTTTGATGCGGTTCCGGCAGCTTTTCCATCTCCTTGACCAGCGGCGACAGGTAGCGGGCGGGAATGGTGTTGTTGGCCGCTTTTTCCTTAATTTCATCCGGCAGCAAATCCGAGGTCATCGCTGTCCATTCGTCCGAGAGCTGACGGACTTCGCGCCGGGTGATGTGGTCGCCTCGATGGGCGGCTTCGCTGACGAGCTGCTGCACTTCGGGCGAGGACTGAGCGGTTTCGACAAACGCCCGCTTACTGAACTGATTCACGTCCTGCGCTTCTAAAACGCCATTTTCCAGCAGGGTGTCGGCGCTGTTGGCTAGTTCAATCAGAGCATAGGCTTGACTCTTGCTGATTTCTCGATCCTTCAGCCAGTTGAGGAAGCCCGTGCCGCGTCCATCGCCGCCCCGCTTTTCGCGATCGCGCACAGTTCTGAGAATGCGCCCCCGCCAGATATCAGTTTGCAAGTCAAAGCGATCGCAGATCAGCCATGCCGTTTCCACCTGCTGCTGAAACTCAGCTTCGGAAATTTGGTCGTCTTCGGGATCGGGCAGTTGAAAAGAAAGGTCAAAATCTTCGGGATTGCTGCTCGAAAGGTCTGTGGTAAAAGGAGCTTGGGTCATGCGGCGAAACGTTCACTTGCGTCTTAGCCGGATCATTATGGCATGGTTTCTCCACTTAACTGAGACAAATTGATTGAGACAAAATGAGGGAGTACCGATGCTCGCGGCTCAGGTCATAATGCCCGTCTGTGCATTGGCTAGGAAAATTCAAATCCCATTTTTACACGCTTCAATTGCAGCTTATTTGGAAGAAAATGCTCAATATATGATGTATGGCGATTGCTAGCGGGCTTAGTGTGGGGTACAAGCATTTCCTTAGTCAGAGTGTATTCTGGTTTCTCTGCACCGATTTAGTAAAGCTGTTATATTGAGGCTGAATTCTTAAAAAAACTATAAGAATAGTCTCACAATTTGTTGGTCGCGATCGCACAATGAATTCGCGATTACTCGCTCGTTGAGTTCGATAACCGTCTTTGTTACTCCGTTTGCAGGAAAGGATCGTCTAATGCGCCTATCTCAGCCGGGTCTACGCTGTTTGCATCCACGTAGGCTACCCACCCGCTGGAGCGGATTGGTGTTATCGGGACTGCTGTTAATCCCCACTAGCGGTTGTGTTCTGTTACCGAAAAGTGATGCTCAACCTGGCCCTCCAGGTCGCGAGCAGGAGGATGGCCCAGTCGCCGTCGAAGCCGCGATCGCACGTCCCGGCAGCGTTGAGGAAGCACTAGAATATACAGGCACCACTCAGCCTGTTCAAGAAGCGACAGTGCGATCGCAAGTTGATGGACAGTTGCGATCGCTAACAGTGGATGTAGGCGATCCAGTCGGAGCAGGCGAAGTACTGGGTCAGGTTGATGACACCTTACTTCAGGTTTCAGTCAACGAAGCCCAAGCCGAACTCACCTCGCGTCAGTCAGAAGTCGCCCAAGCTGAAGCCGAAGTCAGCGATGTGCAAACCAGCTATGAAGAAGCAAAAGCCGAGCTACAGCAGGCACAGATCGATGCTAACCGTCTCAGACAGCTCGCCAATGCAGGCGCAATCTCGTTTCAAGAAGCCGAGCAGGCCGAACTAGCGCTGAGCCTTGCCGAGCAGGCACTGCGTTCCGCCGAGCAGCAGATTCGCACCCGTGAGCAAGCAGTCAATGCAGTTAAAGGACGCGTCGAAGCCCAGCAAGCCGTAGTAACCCAAGCCCAAGAACAGCTCTCCTACACGGCTGTGCAGGCTCCCTTCTCCGGTGTCGTGCTAGAGAAAAACGTTGAAGCCGGAGACTATGTTCAAACGGGCACCGATATTGTCCGTATTGGTAGCCTCGACACTATTGAAGTCACCGTCCAACTCTCAGAACTCGATCTCAGCCGCATTAATCCGGGACAGTCTGTGCAGGTGCGGTTTGACGCACTGCCGGGTCAGGAATTCACGGGCCAGGTCAGCCGCATCGCTCCCATCGCCGATACTGTATCCCGCCAGCTTCCGGTACAAATTACCCTGCCCAATCCCAACGGTCGAATTGGCGGCGGTTTACTCGCGCGCGTTCAATTCACTCCGACCGGAGCTTCCCAAATCGTTGTGCTGGAAGAAGCCGTACAGGACATCGATAGCAATCCTCAAATCTTCATTGTGACGGAGAATGAGTCAGGCGCTACAGTCAGCTCTCGCACCGTACAACTTGGCGATCGCGCTAATGGGGAAGTAGAAATCCTCTCTGGTCTAGAACCGAATGAAACCTACGTTGTAACCAGCGATCGCCCTTTGGAAGATGGACAAGCCGTTCGGCTCAGCATCCTGTCTGAAACGAGCGCCGAATAATCGCCGCTAATTGTTCAGCCTCGGTACAGACTCTACCGCCACGACTCGACGCTCCTGCCAGGATTCCCTCCCCCAGCCCTTTCTGTAGCTCTAATTCGTAGAACTGGTATAGCTCCATCCCCCCGCTCCTCCTGCCCACTACCCATACCTCTACCCATGCAATCTACTCCCAAACCCGGCTTCAGCATTAGCTCCCTTGCCATCCGGCGGCACATTGGTACGTTGATGTTGACCATTGCCGTTTTCGTGATGGGATTCTTCTTCATTCAGCGGCTACCTGTTGATTTATTACCGTCGATTACTTATCCCCGGATTGGGGTACGAGCGGATGCCCCAGGCGTTTCACCAGAGGTCGCAATTGATGAGGTGACGCGACCGCTAGAGCAGGCACTATCTGCGACAGAAGGGGTGGAACAGGTTGTATCTCAAACCCGCGAGGGACAAATTAGCCTTGATCTATATTTTCAGCCGGGGGGCGATATTGACCAAGCGCTGAACGATGCGACAGCGACGCTCAACCGAGCGCGCAATAGTTTACCAGATACGATTGGTCAGCCGCGTCTGTTCAAGTTCGACCCTTCTCAACTCCCTGTTTATGAGATGGCGCTGACCTCTGAGAGCTTGCAGGGCGTGGATTTGCGGGTATTTGCTGACGAAGAACTGGCGCGCGAGCTAAGTACGGTTGTTGGGGTGGCCAGTGTTGATGTATCGGGTGGTGTACAAGAAGAAGTCCGCATCAATATCGATCCGCAGCGGCTACAAGCCTTCGGGATTGGTCTAACCGATGTCCTCAATGCTCTGGAAGAACGCAATCAGGATACTGCTGGCGGACGTATCCAAGGCGAAAATGAAGAGCCTCTGACCCGGATTGTAGGCCGCTTTGGTGATGCAGATGAGCTACGCAACCTAATTTTTGAGGTCAATGGTACAGACGGCAGCGCCCGACAAGTTTATCTACGGGATTTTGCTGAAGTTATAGATGGAACGGCAGAGCAGCGAATTTTTGTCACTCTGAACGGGACACCTGCGGTTAAAGTCAGTATCCAGAAGCAGCCGGATGCTAATACTATCAGCGTGGTGGATGGAGTCAAGCGTAAGCTAGAAGAACTGCGTAGTTCGGGGCTGATTCCAGAAGATGTGGTGTTGAATGCCACCCTGGATGAGTCTGTTTTTATTCAAAATTCCATTCAGAACGTGACAACTGCTGGTCTCACAGGGGCAGGACTAGCCGCGATCGCAGTTCTGCTGTTCTTGGGATCGCTGCGCCAAACCCTGATCATTGTTCTAGCTATCCCGCTCGCCACCCTAATTGCAGTAGTCATGATGGGGTTATTTGGCCTGTCGCTGAACGTTTTCAGCTTGGGTGGTTTGGCGATGGGCGTGGGCATTGTGGTGGACAATTCCATCGTTATGCTAGAGAACATTGCCAAAAAAGCAGAGGATTTAGCCTTACGGAATCGTCCAGTTGTAGATCACGGCAGCTCTAATGATCGTGCTAGTGGATCCAGTAGTGGACGCAATCAGGGGCGCAATGGCGGGGTCGCTCATCGCCAGGATGAAGAGCCATATAGCGATCGGACGCTGGGCAATCATTCCAATGGCGGGAATCACAGCCACAGCTACAACGGCAGTGAGTATGGCGATGCTCATGCTTCCAATGGCAGTGGAAATGGTGATGGTTATCATCCTGCTTCGGGTCGTTCCCACCACAGTTCTCAAAAACCGTCAGATATTGCAGTTCATAACCTATCCCAGCAGCAGTTAATTCAGCAGGCAGAGGCAGGAAGCCGTGAGCTAGAATCGGCGCTACTGGCCTCTACGTCTACCAACTTGGTAGCGGTGCTGCCCTTTTTGCTGATCGGTGGCTTTATTGCACTGATTTTTAATGAGCTAATTTTGACGATTAGCTTTTCCGTCGCCGCTTCCATGATTGCGGCGCTGACCGTTGTACCAGTGCTGACATCTCGACTGCTGGGCATTCGCCGCACTAGTGGTGTGAAGCGCTTTTGGCTGATCCGCGAGTTTGATCGCCGCTTGAAGGGACTGACCCGCCGCTATGGTTTATTTCTGGGATGGGTGCTGCATCATAAGCTGATTGTCATTGCGATCGCATTCCTGATTCTGGGCGGGGGAAGCTTCTTGATGGTGCAGCAAGTTCCTCAGGAAATTCTGCCCCGTATCAGTACCGGACAGGCTAATCTGCGCGTCTCCTTTCCCCCCGGCACCACGTTAGAAAAAAACCGCCGCGCGATGGAAGCCATTGATCAGATCCTGATGGAGCAACCAGAGACGGAATACGTATTTTCAACCTCCGGCGGATTTCTATTCGCTAGCTCAACCAGTGAAAACACCCTACGCGGCAGCAGTACTTTGACCCTCCAACCGGGCACCGATGTAGAGTCCTTTTCGGATCGCGTCAACCGCGAACTGGCACAGTTAAACCTAGTGGACACCCGTGTACGCGTGTCGCCCGGTTCTGTACGAGGTTTAGTGCTAAACAACTCACCCGTTCGGGGAGCCGACGTTGACATTATTCTGCAAAGTGCAAATATTCAAGACCTAGAGGCAGCGGGAGAACAAGTACTCGCGGCGTTAGAGGATGCCACACTGGCAAGCTATTTACCAGATGCCGATCCACCCCAGTCAGAAATTCAAATTCGCCCAGACTGGGAACGGGCATCCGCGCTGAACCTCTCCGCGCAAGACATTGGTGAAACCATTCAAACACTGCTCAACGGTTCGGTGCCAACTCAGTTGCAGCGGGGTGATCGGCTGGTCGATATTCGCCTACAAACCCCCGATTCCTTGGTTAATGACCCAGCACAACTCCGGCAACTGCCCCTCTTTGCGGGGGATGGACGACTCATCCGCTTAGGAGAAGTGGCGACTGTCGGTGAAGGCGAAGCGCCGGGTGAAATTCAGCGCATCAATCAGCGACAGGTTTTGATTATTGAAGGCAGTTTGGCGGAGGGCGCTACCCTGGGTGATGCTCTAGAGGAGGCCGATCAGATTCTGGCGGATTTGGATTTGCCTGCGGGCGTAACTCGCTTGCCGAGCTATGCTGCTGCGAGCAATAACGAAATTCAGGGCGCAGTGGGTTTGCTGGGTGGACTGGCGGCATTTCTAGTCTTTACCGTTATGGCGGTGCAGTACAACTCGCTGATTGATCCGCTGGTGATTATGCTGACGGTGCCGCTGGCGCTGGCGGGCGGTATTTTGGGCTTGTTCATTACCCAAACTGCAATCGGCGCGACCGTTGTCGTCGGCGCAGTTCTGCTGGTGGGCATTGTCGTGAACAACGCGATCATTATGGTGGAACTGGCTAACCAAATTCATGCCGAAACGGGTTGCGATCGCACCTCGGCTATCCTACAAGCGGCTCCCCAGCGTCTCCGCCCCATTCTGATGACGACAGTCACGACGGTACTCGGCCTGTTTCCCCTCGCTCTCGGCCTGGGTGAAGGCTCTGAATTCCTCCAGCCAATGGGCATTGTCGTCTTCTCTGGTCTGTCACTGGCGACGCTGCTGACGCTGTTTATCATTCCCTGCTTCTATGTGCTGCTGCACGGCTTGCTGCCGGGAGATACAGATGAGCCTTCATGGACGGAACAGGAAAACCGCGATCGCACCTTCAGCGATGTGATTCAGCCTTAACGATTAGTCATGATGAATCCTGAAGTCGAAGCTCAAATCCGTGACCAAGTTCGTGCATCTGAAAGTAAGCTATACGCTGCGATGCTGGCTTCGGATGTGGCTGCGCTGGATGCGCTGATTGCCGATGACCTGCTGTTTGTGGGGCCAACGGGCGATTTGGCGACGAAGGAAATGGATTTGGAACTACACCGCACGGGCGGCACGCAGTTTCGGGAATTAGTGCCCAAAGAGTTGGAAATCCGCGTGTGGAGTGAAGACTTTGCCCTGGCCTCGGCTAAGGTGTTCCTCAGCGGCACGTTTTTGGGCGATGATTTTGCGGGCGACTATCGCTACACGAGAGTGTGGCGCAATGGCGAGAAGGGCTGGCAAATTGTGGGCGGCAGCGTTTGCGTGATGGTGTAAGTGGAACCAATGGAGACTGCGATCGCACTTTTGGGTACTAGCAGGATTTTGGTGGAGGCTGCACCCGCTGAAAGCGGTAGTTGCCCTTGATTTCATGGTTGAAAAACGCGCCAGTTGATTCTGCGGCTTGCAAGGCATGCCAGGTGCCTTCGTCCACGCCTTGGTATTGATACACCGAGCCATTTTGGAACTCCACCTGGAGCAAATTGCGATCGCAATCGTAGCCCACGGAACGAGCCATTGTTGATTGCACGGGTTGGCTGGTAATGATTGGATTTGCTGGCGGCAAGGAGGCTGGCTGAGCCGAAGCTGGAACCGTTGGTCGCTCCGCACCAATCACCGCATCCAGCTCCTGCAAACCATCGTAGGCTTCCACCGGGGCTGGAATTTCGACATACTCCAGCGCATCCCCCCGATCGAGCAGGAGACCCAAGTGAAAGTCCTCATCATGTGCGATCGCAACTAGCTCAGACAGATTGACTTTGGATAGTTTCATGGTTCTTTCTTTAAGATAGGGGATTGGTGATTGCGCGGCACTGCCGCGCAATCACCATACAAATGGTTTACTTATTCTTGTTCTGCGTCTTGGCCTGCTCAATGGCGATTTCCTTCACGGCTTGGAACGAAGTCGCGTTCGAGGCTCCTTCAATGGCTTTCACGGCTAGATCTTGCACCTGTTTCAGCGCTGCATCCAACTGCTTGGAAAGGGTTTGGAGGCGGGCATCTTGGGTTTGAATGGTTTCCTGGAGGCTTTGGATCTGGAGGTCATAGGCGCGGGTTTGGCCTTCAATTTCTTTAGCTGCCAGATCCGCTTTGATCTTGGCCTGGGCATTCGCAATTCCTTTGCCTTCTTCCTTAGCGCGTTTGATGGCGGCTTTCAATTCCTCGGGCTGGGCCTCTACTTTGGCCTTCAGCTCCGCCAGTTCGGCCTCGCGCTCGACCACGGTTTGCTCTCGTTCAGCCCACTGCTTTTCGCGCTCTTGGCGCAGCTCGTCTAGTTCCTGATAGAGACTCTGCTGCTGTTGCTCGTAGGTTTCATCGTCAAGTTTGCGATCGCGGTTGAGTGCATATTCATATTCTTCTGTGTCTCGCCGCTGCGTTTTCGCCCGCGTCTCATTCCGTTCGCGCACCGTGCGGCGGTGTTCTTCTTGTTCCTTGAGCCAGGCTTTCTGCGCCTGGGTGATGCCTTGATCAACCGTTTCTTGCTGTTCAGTCAGTTCGGTATCAAAAGTTTTGGCATTCTCTTCGTACTGCTGAATCAGCGCATCCAAACTGGTGTCTGCCAACTGGAGGTTATGGAGTGCCGTGAGCTGTTCGGCTTCTTCGGCAATCGTCTCTTGAATTTGCTCGAGCTGGACTGCTTCCTGCACCAGCTTTTCCGACAGGTCGCTGACTGCTCCGCCGAAACCGAGTTGCAGTCGGCTTAAGCCATCGATGATTGATTCAATACTTTGGGAGCTGAGCTGGGCTGGATTGGTGATGATTTCCGCTGGAACTGCTTTGGCGTGACCATTGGCATGACCATTCTGCTCGGATTTGGGTGACGCTTGCTTGGTGGCTTGTTTGGCGGATTTGAGCTGGGCTTCCAGTTCCTGCTTTTGGTTCAGCAAATCATCAAAGGCGGCTAGGATTTCGGTCTTGGTGTTGCGTTGGCTGGGTCGCTTGCTGGTCATGAGTTGTTCCCCTGAGTGGTGGTCATCCGATTGGAAGAGCTTTCAAATGCGCGCATGGCCAGCTCTTGAGCCTGACGCAGTGCGGCTTGTAGCTGGGTGGAAATTTCGCTAATCTGCTCTGTTTGCTGCTGGATCTTGGCGGTGAGGGCTTGAATTTGCAGGTCATAACCTTGCTTGACGCCTTCCCATTCCTTGGCCAGCAGATCGGCCTTCACTTTGCCGTCTTGATTGGCGTCTCGAATACCCTCTTCACGGGCTTTCTTGATCGCCTCTTCCAGCTCAGCCGGGAACGCGTCTACCGTTTGGCGATACTCTGCTAGCGCTGCCTGATTTGCCGCCAGAACCGCTTCCCGCTCAGCCCAATCTTTCTCTTTGGCTTCAGTTGCTGCCTGTATTTCCCGTTCAGCCTGTCGCCGTGCTTCTTCGTACTCATCATTGGCAATGGTGCGCGATCGCCCCGTTTCGTACTCGTAATCGGCTTCTTGTCGTTGCCGCAAGCGGCTCAGCATGTCGTCGCTCTCGGCAACAGTGGCATTAAATTCGTCTAATTCCTGCTGCCAAGCCTTGCGAGCCGCCGTCATTTCGCTGTCTAGCGCTTCCCGTTCGCGCGTCGCCCGTTCCTCCAGCAGTCTCAGGCGTTCCTGATGTTCCTGATTCAGGATGTAGAGGGCATCGGCAACGATCCGCGTCTGGCGCAGGTCTTGTAGGTTTTGCGTTTCGATGGCGATGGCCTGCCGCAGCTCATCTAACTTGGTCATTTCGCTGGAGAGGCGCTCGGCGAGACTAGTCACCGTGCCGCCAAACTCCAGCTGCAAATCCGTCAGTCCCCGCACAATCTGGTCGGTTGTGTACTGGGAGGCGACTTCTAAAATGCGCTGATTCTGTTCCTGTTGAGCTTCCTCTTCCCGCGTGATCACACGGGACTCAATTTGGTTGCGATCGCATAAAAGCTGCTGGAATTCTGCCAAGATTTTGGCTTTACCAGTCGTTTCCACCTGGGTCATGGTCGAATTTTCCTGCTAAAGTAGTAGTGTAATGCACACTACGGTTTGCAATTCATGCGTACTATCCTAGTGCCTTTTTACACAAAATGCAATACCCAGGGACAAAATTTGCAAACTGTAGTGTGCATGAATGGGCAGAAGTGTGCCAAGCAGTGAACGTATATGAAGCTTGGTTGAAAATCCATGATTTATTTTTTGTGAAACCTTTGCGAAGCAAAGGTTTCACAAAAAATAAATTAGGTTCTTATACACAGACTTGATAGTAGTAGCCAGAGATGGCTAGGAATGGATAATGCGATGGAAGTGGATGAGTTTGCGAAACAGGTGCGTGAGCGCCGCCGTCAAGAAAAGCTAAGTCAGCAGGCACTGGCAGATAAGGTCGGGATTTCCCGCAATTATCTGTCGGAGATTGAGCGGGGGCAGGCGACGAACCTGTCGTGGCAGGTGCGAGAGCGATTGGCGTCTACGCTGGGGCTAAACCTTGCGCCAGCGGGAACACTAGATGACGTTGAGATTCCCAGCAGTTTGGCTGAATTTGCAGCTACGGCGAACCTGCCGCCGGATGACGTGCTGATGCTGGCCCGCCTGAAATATCGGGGACAGCAGCCCACCACAGTGGAGAAATGGGAACTGCTCTACAACGTGATCAAGATGACCGCTGGGATGTGAAGTTAATAAAACCAAATTCTGCTGTGAGAGTGCCCGCGACGCGGGCACTCTCACAGCAGAATTTGGTTTTTTATCAAGTCTGTGTGTAAGAACCTAATTTATTTTTTGTGAAACGTTTGCTTCGCAAACGTTTCACAAAAAATAAATCATAGGTTTTCAACCAGACTTGATACTTGAGGTATGGAAGCGGAAAGGCTGTAATCAAGTGATGGAGGGAGAATGAGCCAGCAGTCTAAGTCCTCTGTGTATTGCCATCCAGGACGGCTTTTTATTGAACGCTATGGCGTACCCACTGATCGCGACAGTGTGCTGCGCTATCCCCAGTTTTTGCGCTCAGAGGCTGGATTGACGGATAAGCCACCCGTACATTTATCTGCAATTTACCAGCGCTTTGGTATGATTCAGCCGCTGCGGGTGCCTTTGGTTGATCAGCAGGGGATTTTGGTCGATGGCAATACTGGACTGATTTTGATTAAAGAGGATGATGCGATCGCACGTCAGCGGTTTACTGAAGGGCACGAGCTGATGGAACTTCTGTTTGATGCCATCGAGCAGTCTGACGAGTCTTACACCTGGGAGCATGACGAAAAGGAACGGTTATGCGATCAGGGAGCCGCTGAGTTGCTGATGCCGCGATCGCAGTTTGTTTTCTATCTTCAGGAGTCAGGCATCTCGTTGCAAAATGCGCGATCGCTGTCTGAGCTTTACCAAACTTCCCTAATGGCGACCCTGATGCGGATGATGGATTACGGCAGCGGTTCCTCGGCGTTGGTGATCTGGCATCCGGCTTTGCGAAAGCAGGAGCAGATGACGCAGAAGCAGATGACGGCTGCTGAATTTCAACCGACCAAGAAACTGCGGGTGTGGTGGCGGCGCTGCACCCGCGATTGGGCTGGAGGCTTTATCCCGCGTAACAAATCGGTGCCGTTCACGTCTCTGATTCACCAGGTTTATCTCAGTCAGCAGGCTCAAGCGGGTACTGAAAGCATCTCTATTGGCAAAGCCTCGATTCCCTGCCGGATCGAGGCTTTACCGATCCAGTGCAACACCAAGCCCTGTGTTTTAACCCTGCTCCACCAGCTCAATGAGTGATTGATTATGTCAAAACAGATTCCTGCCGAAATTTTGCAGCTTGGCTCCGCTGATGTGGCGCAGTTCGAGGTGATGATGACCGTATTTGGTGAAGCGTTTGACGAGGTTGCAACGTACTGCGAAAACCGCCCCAGCCGAGCCTATGTAGAAGAATTATTGGCCAGCCCGTTCTTTATTGCGATCGCAGCTCTGGATCAGGGAACAGTGGTGGGCGGATTGGCTGCCTACGAACTGAAAAAGTTTGAGCAGGAGCGCAGCGAAATCTACATCTATGATCTGGCCGTCGCCGCTACTCATCGGCGGCAGGGAATCGCCACGGCTCTGATTCACAAACTGCGTCGAATCGGCTCGGCGCGCGGAGCCTACGTGATCTTTGTGCAGGCCGATTATGAAGATCCGCCTGCCATTGCCCTATACGAAAAACTGGGCGTGCGCGAGGAAGTTCTGCATTTTGACATTGCGGTATCTGAGCAGAATTTACCCGATGTTGAGGCTACCGATTGATCGAGATGGAAATTAGAGAGATTGGATAAATTGTGCGATCGCGCTTAATATTTGCCATTGTCAAATAGACGAGTGGTTATACTGAACGTTTCCACCTAATCACCCCAATTGGTATGTTTAGGCTGACGTATTTCCACCTAATCAGCCTGATCTGGGTGTTTAGGCTGACAGATTTCTACCTAAACTGCCAAATTGGATGCTTAGGTAGACTGTTTCCATCTAATCAATAGTTAGCTGGCTTCGGTTATGGGTGGTAGCAGTTTAGAAGGGGTTGGTGAAAAGTTCGGCATTCGGATGTACTCTGTTTGTTTGAAAGCTGAGTACATTGCAGAGACAGACCAATGGATGAAGTTGTTATCGTTGAATACGATCCACGCTGGTCACTGATGTTTGAAGAGGAAGCAGCGCGAGTTGCCAGCGTTTTGAGTAGAGATCTCGTCGTTCGCATTGACCATATTGGCAGCACTGCAGTACCGGGTTTGGTCGCAAAGCCAATTATTGATTTGTTGGTGAGCGTTCATTCTCTCGTCGAGGCAAAGCAAGTTGCTGTTTCTCCGTTAGAGGAATTAGGTTATGCCTATTGGTTCGACAATCCTGATCCTCAACGAATGTTCTTTGTCAAAGGTCTGCCGCCAAACAGCCCACGCACTCATCATATTCACATAGTTGAATTGGGCAGTGTATTACTGGAACGGCTGCTGTTTCGAGATTATCTCCGAGAACATCCAGACGAAGCGTTACGTTATGCTCAATTAAAGCTCCATCTTGCTGAGCAGTTCTCAACTGACCGAGAAGCTTACACAAGCGGTAAAACAGAATATGTACAATCCGTAATGCAGAAAGCGCGGCAAGAGACAGCTAGCTAACAATCCGCTTGCACACCGACCATATAGGAATGGTTGGTTCAGTCCGAAAGGTTACTAGTGGCGGGTGAAGCGGGTCGTTATGCTGCCACTGCTTATGCCCACTCTAGTTCCATTGCGGGCATTAAACGCTGTAGGTTTCGGAGCGATCGCTTTTGCCAGATGATGGCTTCGGAGCCTTGTACAATCAGCGTTTTGTGCTCTTGGCTGCGGGCCTTAATGACAAATCGAGACAGCACGCTAATGCCGGAACTGTTGAGGAATTCTAGCTGACTCAAATTCAAAATCAGCTTGGGTGCGGCGTTATTAAGGGCTGTTTCTAGTAGGTCGTTGATCGGGGCAAAGTCTTCGATGCTGGCTAAGCTGAGCGAACCCTCAAAGAATACAGTTGAGGTGGCAGCATCATAGTGGACGCCGTACTCTTCGCCTTGAATGTCCTGGATGCTAATTTTGGTTTCCATGGTGTTTGTGTCGTGACGAACCGATTGATGGTCTAAATGTCGAGCTGGACTTTGGTGGTGACAATGGCTCCTGCGCCTTCGACGGTTTCAAACAGCCATCCGACCCGTGCCGCATAGTCATTGACGATGGTTAGAATGCCGAGGCCAGAACTGGTTGAGTCCTCAGCTTGAGCCTGTTGCTCAATGTGCTGAATGTAAAGCTCGCTCGGGTCAGATTCTATAAGTGTTTGAATAAACGCCCGGAGCTGAACTTCGGTAGCAGAAGTGACCTGATTTTTGGTCAGAAACACCAGCTTATCAGGATAAAGCTGTAGCGTGAGCATGATGGCTTCTGCTGAGGTTGCATCGCTGAACTTCATGGCATTTTCGAGCAGCTCATTGGCAATGAACGTAATGACGCCCATCAGCTCCGACTTGGGATCGCTCATGCCAGGGGGCTGTCCTTCGCCAGGGAAGAAGGTTGAGAAGTAATCGGCCAGGAAGTTGGCAGACAGGCGGTTGGTGCGCCAGCGTTCTCGCAGTGGCACGGAGCTGGGGGAGAAAACAATCGTCAAGTATTCGCGGCTGACGACGGCTTCATCCTGAAAATCACCAAAGGTTTGCAGCGTTAATGTTTGACTCATCGTGGATACCTAATTACTTTTGCTTGAGAACAACTAAGGTGAGATCATCGCGCAGGGTTTGCGTGCCAATGTAGTGCTGTACATCGCTGATCACCGCTTGCCGAATCTCAGCGGCGGACTGGTTTAAGTGCTGCTGCACCACCTGCTGTAGACGATCCAAGCCATATTGCTGCTTCTGACCATTAATTGCCTCCGTAATGCCGTCCGTATAGAGCACGACCACATCACCCGGATCGAGCGTGATCTGCATTTGCTTAATAAAGGGGCGAATGTCTTCTTCCAGGGCTAGCGGAAAACCCAGATCAAAGGTGTCGATCTGTTCCGCTGTACCCTGCGATCGCACTACGATTACTTCCTCATGTTGCCCACTCAGCTTGAGCTGACCCGCTTCATAATCCAGCAGCATCAGCGTCAAATTCTTGGTGGAGTTCATCCGCCGAATGTTGTTGTGAATGGCGCGATTCAGCGTATCGAAGAACTTCACCGGGTCGGTTTCATTGTGGGTTTGCAGAGTGCGGATAGCGGTTTGCATCATCAGCATGACGACGCCGCTTTCCAGCCCATGCCCAGTGACATCGCCGATACCAATCTTGACCGACCCGTTATGGCGCAGCACATCGTAGTAATCGCCACCGACCTCATCTGCGGGCTGCATAAAGCCTGCAATATCGAGTTCGTCGATTTTGGCTAGCTCCTCCTCCCTGGGCAAAATCATTTGCTGAATCTGTTTGGCAACCGCCAGTTCGGCACTCATGCGGAGGTTTTCGGACTGTAGCTTTTGGTTCAATGAGCTAATTTCGTCATTGGCGGCCTGTAGTTCAGCGGTGCGTTCCTCCACCCGCTGCTCCAGTTCTCGGTTAGCGGCAGCCAAGGCCGTAAATGCCTGCTGAAGCTGCTGGGCCATCCGGTTAAAGGACTGGGCGAGTCCTTCAAGTTCACCAATATCTTGGGTTTCAATATGCTGATCCAGTTGACCGTCGGCAATGGCTTGAGACGCCTGATTAAGCCGCAAAATCGGTTTCGAGATGCGATGGGCGGTTAGCAAACCCAGAGCTGTAGCTAAGCCTAGCGCACCGAGGCAGAGCAGGATGGTGTTTCGGGTATTGGCATTAATCTGCGCCATGAAGTCATTTTCCGGCACCGTCACCACAATCAGCCAATCTAAACCCCGCTGATCCTGGAACGGCGCAACCTGCACAAACTCGCGTTCACCATCTATTTCAAAACTAAGCTGCTGGGCGGATTGAATTTGATTCAAGTCGCCAAATCGCTCTAATAAATACTTCGCTGTACTGCTGACTAGTGGATTCTGGCTCTCCGTGGCTGCAATCCGCTGGGTTTCTTCCCCTTCGCCCCGAATTAGCTTTTCTTCTTGAGACGTTGAGCTAGAAACGAGCAGCCCTGACCGCTCAATTACAAAGGTTTCACCAGATTTGCCAATTTCTAGCTTGCTGAGAAACTGATCCAATTCCACAGACAGCAGAAAGTCGGTGGCACAAACGCCCTTTAGCTCACCCGTTTCGCTGTAAACTGGCTCGCTTGCCGTCACAACGGGCACCAGCGCATCAAAATCCAGATAAATTTCGCTCCAGGTTGGCGCTCCTGTTTCTATAGCCGCTTCATACCAGGGGCGCAGGCGCGGATCGTAGGGTTTCTGGCCGATTTGAGTAATCTGGCCGATGTTTCCTTGACTATCAAGCTGATGGTAGTACAGGAGATAGTCGGTGGCTGGGTTGCTGTATTCAAGCTGTAGCTCAAGAGCCTCATCGTTTGTGCGTCCCACGCTCAGAAATGCGCCATCGGCTTCACCGCCACAGTAGACCAGGTTGGTCGTCGGGAACGTCTTTGATTGTTGCCAAAAGGGGTAAGCATCTTCGAGTTGAGTCAGTTCAATCTCGCCTCTAGCAAACGAGGTGGCATTGATTTGATTAATTCGAAAGGGAATTTCAATGTAGTCTCTGATCTGCTGTTCGATGCGGGCGGTTAGTTCACTGCGGAGTTGGGCGGCTACGTCATTGACTGCGCGGTTGCCGTTGCGAAAAGAAAGGTAGCCGACAAGTCCGACCGCTCCCACGATTTGCAGCACAAAGGGGAGAATAAGCAGCGATCGCAACGAGATTTTGCGACTCGACTTCAATTGTTGATCCATTGATTTGGTGAGAACAATAGGGTAACGGCGTTTGAATGGGTGATGCCTATGCCTTGCTATTGCCTACCTAGAGTGCCCGGTGGATAACCAAACTAACGGAATTGTTGCAATCGTCAATTTACCGACTTTATGAGTCAAATTTTTAAGAATTTGCTCAATTTAGCTTCAGGCTTTGCGGTTTATACGGTCAGACTTGGTTAATGGAGATCCAAGCTGCGCCTCAAGATCCTTAGTTGTACGGTATCGGTTCGGGCTGAACCTGCTACAACGGAAATACTAAGGTAAGTTGTTTTACTTATTCCCTGACTCAACCCATGCCGTACAACCAGTCGCACCAGGATTTTGCCCTACAAATGAGCACCTTACAGGTTGAGAATGAACAGCTTGCCAGCCAGCTTCACGACCTGGAAATCACAATTCAAATTATGGCGGAGCACGGCAGCCTGATTGAAGCGGAACTGCAAACGACCAATAAGAAGCTACAGCTCGAAATTCGGGAACGGAAACAGGCAGAAGCCCGCTTACAAATGCTGGTGGCGGCAATTTCTCAGCGCAATCTTGACCTAGAAATTATTTTGGATACGCTGCGTGAACATGGGGATGCCATTCATGATCAGTGGTACGCCAAGATTCAGGAAGCCAGACAATTGGCTGGTGTAGACGGTCTCACCCAAATTGCGAATCGCCGCCGCTTTGATGAACATTTGAAAGACCAGTGGCAACGGATGGCCGAACAGCAATTGCCGCTAGCGCTGATCTTGGCGGACATCGACTATTTCAAACAGTACAACGACACCTACGGACACCTGCTGGGCGATACCTGCCTTAAGCACGTAGCGCAAGCACTACAGGGCACTGTCAGCCACAGGGCTGATCTGGTGGCGCGCTATGGGGGGGAAGAGTTTGCCGTTATTTTGCCAGCGACCGATCTGGCAGGTGCGATCGCAATTGCTACCCGGATGCAGGCCCAAGTCGAATATCTTCAGCTTCCCCATGCCAGCTCATCGGTGAGCCACTACGTCACGCTCAGTATGGGAATTGCTACTGTGACGCCCTCTCTAAATCAATCACCGCAGACACTCCTGGCTGTCGCCGATCGCCTGCTGTACACAGCCAAGCAGTCCGGCAGAGATCAGATTGCCCATGAGGGAAGAAGGGAGGCGATAGTGGGGAGAAAGGAGCAGGACGGGCTGGATTAAAGTTGAATAACCGTTTGCGTCATGGCTGCTCGTCGGGCTGCGTCAGCGACTTTGAGCGCATATAGGCTCTCGGCAGGCGTGACATACATCGGTTTATCTTGCGTCAAGGCATTCAGCACATACTCAGTGTCTTTCGCAAATAGCCCTCGCCGTCCGCCAACTTCAAGGGGCACGGTCGATTCCGCTTGCACCAGCGTCCCCTGATCGTTGTCGAATACCAGTGCGCCTGCGGTGCCTTGAACTTCTAAATAGCGTGCCTTTTGCCAGAGCGTTTCGCCTTTGCCATAGATCACTTCTGCCAGCACGCCTGACTGGAACTGGAGCTGTGCAGTACACAGACAGGCATCAAACGCTCCGGCCTCGGCATCGGGTAAGTCTCGATAGCGGATTTGAGCCGACACGGTTGCCACTGATCCAAAGGCGTTCGTCATCCGATGCAGTCGAGACAGTGCCCCCATCAGCGGAAAGCCAAACAGGCCACGCTGATACGTCCATTTGCGGGGAGCAGGCCGCTGGGGATTAATCGTCCGGTAGTGGACATGAAACGGCCGACCAATCTCCGGCAGGTTTTCTAGTAATGCTTGATGCAGTCCACCCAGCAGTTCAATATGCTCTACATGCAAGAACCGCTGCCGCTGTTGAGCTAGGTGAATGATTTCCTCTGCGATCGCAACATCCAGCGCTAAGGGATATTCCACCACCACATGCTTATCCGCTTCTAAGGCCGCTTTTGCGATCGCGCCATGATCCCGATTGACGGTAGCGATCACGACCAAATCAACATCAGCAGACACACATAGATCCTGCCAGGGATGCACGGCCTGAATGCCATAGGTGTGGCTAAATTCCAACGCCTGCTCATAGCGATGGCTGGTCACGGCCACTAGTTTGGCTCGGGGTTCAGTCTGAAGCGCATCCGCCCTCAACTTGGCTGCATAGCCCGTTCCAACTAGACCAACCCGAATCGGAGAACTAAAATCACTCATCGTATACTTTCTGCTAACGTCTAGCGCCATATTCCTCTTTCAATTTACGCTCTCTGCTGTCTGCCTAGAGAGGATTGATCTAATATCGCCTTGCATATCCGGTTGGGATAGGTAGATTGCGGGAAGCCGCACAGAACGCGGCTTCCCGCAATCTACCTTCTTGGTTCTAAGCGTAGAGCGTTATATCGCCAATCAGACGATCATTCACCCCACTGTTATGACGAGATTATCAAGTTTCTCTGATATATCCAGCCGGATTCTGCTTGCTTAAACGAGGTCGTATTCTTGACATAATATTTTGAACAAAAGACATATAATAAAAAATTATATGTAAAATAATTAATGATAACAATATTCGTCAATATCAACTCAAGTATCTAAATTCTAATCGCCCGAATTACTCATCACATCGTCAATAGAGCGATCGATTTTGCTTGTGAAGTAGGCATGAATCCTTATGTGTTATCACACACAACTTCCAGCCACCTATAAGTAATTTAGGAGGAAAAACGCATCTTTGATTACGAATCCCGTTGGGCTTATCCATCAAGGGAGCGATATAGAACCGCAATTTTCTCGTACTATCGATATTGTGAGGGAAGCCCTCAGATGAGTTTGCTTAAATCGTGTTAGCTTGACTGGGCGCGATGTCGAGGGTTTACCCATACTGCCGTTCAAAAATATCGAGAGGATAGCCGCATGGCAAGTTACAAGGTTACTTTGATTAACGAAGCTGAAGGTCTCAATACTACGATTGAAGTACCCGATGATGAGTACATTCTTGACGCTGCTGAAGAGCAAGGCATCGATCTGCCCTACTCCTGCCGCGCGGGTGCGTGCTCTACCTGTGCAGGTAAGATCTCTGAGGGTACTGTAGATCAGTCTGATCAGTCTTTCTTGGATGATGATCAGATTGAAGCAGGTTTTGTCCTGACTTGTGTTGCATACCCCACCTCTGACTGCACCATCCTCACCCACCAAGAAGAAGAGCTGTACTAAGCCACATGTGGGGAGAGGCTAGAGGCACAGTGCCTCTAGCCTAGAAACCTTGAAGGAGTAATTTGCCGCTGCATAGCAGCCCATTTACTCCTTCAAGGTTTTTGTGTTATGTGTTGTGTTGGTGCGATCGCACTTGGCTACTTTAGGGTTCTTCAATCCGCACTAGCTGATAGGGCGTTAGCGTTTCCATTATTTCCATTTGATCAGGCGCAAAGCCCGTGCCAATCATTTTGGCCTGCTCACCCACGATTAGGACAGAATTTGTATCGGGCCGACGCAGCATTCGTCGCGCATACTGTCCCGCTTCTTCTGGTGGATAAAAGTATTTCACAGGTTTTTGGGTGTAAAACACCACACTGGGTTTCTTAAAGCCCAGCATAACAATGGGTTCTTGCGGACGATGAATTTCAACAATCGTTTCTGAAATCTGTCGCAGCGGCAGTTGGCGCTGCTCATCCACCAGGAAGAATGCTGGCATCGCAATAAATACGATGAAGGCCATGACGCCAATGCTGTTGACCAGCCAGAGCCACCGCACCTGACGACGCAGTAACAGCAGCAAACCTGCGATCGCAGTAACTCCCCACAGCCCTGCCGACCACACCATAATTTGCGAATCCCGTACCGCCTGACCAATATTGGGCATCGAGGCATCACCCGTCATCCAGTTGGGGCTGAGGAGACCAACAATGGCAAAAGCGACAAACAGCAACAGATTGAAGACGGCGCTGATCACCAGACCTTTCTGGGGTTGACGTGGGCGAGTCAAGACATCACTCCACAGCAGCCCAACTAGAATCGCGGCGGCAGGCATCAACGGCAGGACGTAGCTGGGCAGTTTGGTGGTTGCCACCGTGAAAAAGCCAAAGATGACAGCGAACCAAACCAGGGCAAATAAGCTCAACTGAGCCTGTCGGGGCTGCTGCCGCCACTCTCGCCAGCGCCAAAATCGTAACCGCGCGATCGCAAGAGGTACATACATCGACCAAGGCGCAAAGCCCAGCAGGACAACTAAAACGTAGAAATAAATGGGTGCGTCATGACCATTGACGACGCTAGTAAAGCGCTGAAAGTTGTGATAGCCAAAGAAGGAGTCAATATAAGCTTGACCGTTGGCTTGAATTACGAGGATGTACCACGGTACTGCGATCACAAAAAAGATTAGCGATCCCCAAATCAAATGCATCTCTCGCAGCAGTACCTGTCGCAGCCGACCCACTATCGCGAGAAAGGCCAAAACAACCAGTCCTGGCAGAACAACTCCGACTGGCCCTTTGGCTAAAACAGCAAGTCCCAGCAGGATATAGAACGCCATATACCAGGCCGTTTGGCGCTTGGGATAGTCTGGCTGGGCGTAGGCCATAAAGAAGCAAAACAGGCTACAGCCAATGCAGCCCGTAAGCAGCATGTCAGAAACCCCCATGCGGGCCCAGCCAATAATTTCTGGTGTTAGCGCCATAATCATGGCTCCGATCCAGGCCGACAGCCAAAGGCTCAGATTGGTTGAATTGACTGAGCTAGAGGGCAGTGAACTGGCGTAATCAGCGGCAAAAATGTCGGTTTGGGCGGATAGGGGCTGTGAATGGAGAGGGGGATCGGTGGGTGTTAGATCAGAGTTTGGGGCGGGTGATGGTGGATGGGTGGATGGGTGGATAGTTGATGGCGAGGGATCTTGACGTGGGGGTACAACGCCGGGGCGGGGATAGCCAAATCGCCGTAGGGTGTAGAAGCCTAAGATGACCAGTGCGATCGCACTTAAAGCAGACGGGAAGCGAGCTGTCCACTCATTCACGCCGAAAGTCTGAAATCCGAGCGCAATCAGCCAGTAGATCAGCGGTGGCTTATCGAAGCGAGTTTCACCATTGAAATAGGGCGTAATCCAGTCGCCAGTGACCGTCATTTGGCGCGAAGCTTCCACAAAAAGCGGTTCGGTTTCATCGACTAGGCCAATACTGCCCAGATGCAGCAGAAACGCTACGCTGCAAATGATCCCCAGCCAAATCGCCGATAGAACCCATGCTGCTCGTGGTTGAGTTTCCCACCACTTCATCAGCCGAACCAATACCCAATCCGTCGTTTGCCGCATCATGTTTGTCAAATGGATTCAGACCCTACTTTAGCGGGAAATGGCATCCCATTGAAATCTGGTCAGATGAATTGACACCGAACAGGATGCGTTCCATCCGCCAGATTGTCTCCAGTTAGCCATTGACGCGTGAATGATCTCAGGGTTCCAGAATGAGCTGCCACTCTTGTTGGGACTCATTCCAGAGTGGCAACTTTGTTTGATTAACAACATACGGCCCCCAATAGATACGGGAGCCGTCTTGGGCAAACGCCACCAAAACATCCCCAGCCTGCAACTGAACAGCTTGATCCGGTAGCGACAGCAGTAAGCCCTGCTGACTTCCTTCTCCAGGGGCAAAATCCCAGTGAACTGGAATGTCATAAGCTGATTGATCGGCAGTCTTCAATTGGGGCAATAGGGCGACACGAATCGGGTGAATGGTGCGGTTGCTGACCCGGAGGTTGCTATTTAAGGAGGTTGTTGATTCTTCAGCAGAATCAACCCCAGGTGAGGTATCGGGTACCGCTGGCTGTTCCACAACTACTGACCCGTTCGGGTTAGAGTTGATTCTGGCAGGATCAGATGGAGTGGCCGGAATTTCGGGCGACAGACGGCTGGGATCAACATCAGTGGATGCGGGTTGTTCGGACGCACCCCAATATCGACCGATCGCTAAGAGCGCGATCGCAACTCCAACTGCAGCCAAAATCGCAGGATATACTTTGAGCGACATGAGTTTAACTGTCTGGTCAGAGGATGTATTCGACTTGTCCACCGTCTCCTGGCTCCCCATATTTCGTGTCCGTCGTGTGTTCAATGCTCAAGTTTGAATGCTCGGGTCAAGTTGGCACATCAACCCCAAACCCAAGCGAGGGAATGCCTCTTGCCCCATCCAGATTGTCTATTTCAGACATGCCTAGACAGATTCCTTTGTAGACGCTCAATCCGCAACCTATGCAGAATACTCGCCTCAATCGCTTGTTTGTTGTTAGTGCCGATCGACTCGGTCAGTGGCTCAGTAATCCGTGGCGACGCCTTTCGGTTGTCATTCTTAGCCTATTGTTTGGTTTTTTTCTGGCTAATGTGATTTCAACCACAACAGGGCAAACAGCCGATTTAGATATCCTGGTGTCGTCACTGCTGCTGGCTACCGTTGAAGCTATTAGCTTTTTAGTTTATCGGCGACGTAAGTCACAGGTTCAACCCGTAGAAACGTCTGATTTAAGTCGTCCAATTCGCCCGATTCATCCATTAGATATGGCTAATGCCCTAAAGATTGGGCTGACGTATGGCCTATTTTTGGAAGCCTTCAAGCTCGGCAGTTAGAGACTTTAAATCGTACTTTGCTCCTATTTTGACATTTCTACCTAGAATTAAATAAGGGGAATCTGTGTCAATGTGCGATCGCGCCCCAAAGGTCTCCTGACGTGAGGAGAAAGAGGGCTGTAAAAAGCTGCACAGGCAAACACCACATCCAGCCTAAGCTGCCGGAAATAACCGAAACATCAGCGAAAAGACGCCAAATCCAACCAGCAACGCTCCGCTAGCTGGAGTGATCCAGCTCGACCAGCGACGAATTTCCAGGAACTTTTTAATGGATGCCGTAAATGTTCCGGCCAGTACCAACGGTGATACATAACCCACCGTATAGGCCAGCAACAGTCCACCACCCAAAACAGGATCGTGGGTTTTGGCAATCCAGGCCAGCAGAGTCGCCAGCACGGGGGTACTGCACGGCGAGGCAACTAAACCAAACGTCAGACCAATAAAGTATGACCGCACTCCCTGCGGCAGGCTGTCTGGAATAAACCGCATCCCATCAAACGAAGGCAATCTTAGAGGTAACGCTTCTAGTAGATTTAAGCCCATTAAAATTGCGATCGCGCTCACAATAATCGGCAAACCAATCCCGACTTGTCCATACACGCGTCCAACTACTGCAGCAGCAATGCCCAATCCAGCCAGCGTTGTCGCTAGTCCTAATGAAAACCATATGGATTGGATTGCCGCCCTGATCCGACTGTCCGCCTCATAGCCCCCGATATAACCAATCGTGATTGGCAACATCGACAGCATACACGGCGTCAAACTCGTCAACAGTCCAGCCAGAAAAATTACGCCCAGACTTACGATATTCAAGTGATTGAGCTGACCATTGACCAGCGAATCAGCAATTTGCTCAATCTGATACAGCTGAGTTTGCAAAGTCTCTAACATATCAACAACCGTTGAACTCCAAACGTCTTAAATCTAAATCAGCTCAGTACGTGCTCAGAACACTAGTGCCGTTCTATCCTAACGGACTCAGCCCACCAACCTGTAGCCAAAAACAAAAGTATGAATTGCCACTTCAGCCGATTGCAAACGTCTAAGTAAAATTACAGTACCGCTGCATCTAGAGGTTCTCATTTTTAGACAGATGAATAATTAATCGAATAAATGAAAAATCGCGTAAAAGTTACCAAATTCTGCTAATTAGGCTAACCTTAGTAGCTCAATGTTTATACGCATGCAACAGATAATCTAACGTTATAAAAATCGTTAGATTATTTCGAAAAATGGGAATGCTAGCACTGTCGCTTCATACGATTGCTGACTTTAATCCAGCTATGAGAGTTGCTATGTTAACGCAGACATCTACATCACAGGTTGAGCATACGACGATGAACAAGCAGATTCTAATTATTGATTCCCAGGTGCAGGACTACCAGCAGTTGATTGCAGGTGTATATCCTAATTTTGAAATCGTTATTCTTGATCCAAATCAAGACGGCGTTCTGCAAATTACTAACATCCTCCGTGCTTACCATTCGGTCAGCAGTCAAAGACCCCTTTCAGTTCACCTTCTTGCACACGGTGCTCCTGGCTGCCTCCACCTCGGCAACGGCCAACTTAACCTAGAGACATTAGAGTCCTATACTCAACAACTGAAAACTTGGTTTTCCCCTCACTTTTCGTCTCCTTCCTCACTTCGTCTCTACAGTTGCAACGTTGCTGCAGGCGATGCTGGAGAAGAGTTTTTAAGCAAGCTACACGCGATAACGGGTGCAATTTTACAAGCTTCCAGCACGCCAATCGGCTATGTTAATCACACCTCAAACTGGCGACTTTCACATTCCTATCCCGTTGAATTTTCTGCCTTATTACCCGTAGAGCAATTGCCAATCTGTTCCCAGGTTTTGGCCACCTATACCCATAGCCTTAACCTTTCATGGGACAGCACTAACACTCTATCTGACTCCAATGGAGGTTTTCAATATGGCCTAGAAGTTAATGGTAACTTCCTCTACATTACTGACAGTGGAGACAACGACATTGATGTTTACGCCATTAACCCAACCACAGGAGCCTTAAGTTACAGTACTTCCTTTGGTTCTGTTGGTTCCGGCATCAATCAGTTTAGAATTCCATTCGACCTCGACTTTCAAACAACTTTGGACGGCCAGACTAAAGCATACGTTATGGATGCTTTAAATGATCGTATTGTTGTTCTCGACGTTAATCTAACTACAGGCGTTTTAACTTGGGATGCCGCCAATACACTAACTGACCCCACCTATCTGACTGAAGCACTCGGCCTAGAAATCAACAACGGCTTTCTTTATGTTACTGATTTCGGGGGTGGTGACATTGATATCTATGCTATCAACCCTACAACAGGAGGATTAACTTACAGTACTTCCTTTGGCTCTGTTGGTTCTGACATCAATCAATTTGATAATCCACTTGACCTTGCATTCCTGACAACTTCAGGTGGTCAAACGAAAGCCTACGTTATGGATTCCGCGAATAGCCGGATTGCTGTCTTAGATGTTGATCTAACTACAGGTAATTTAACTTGGGACGCCAACAGTACACTGACTGACCTCACAAATCTGACGGGCGCTTCTGGCCTGGAGATCTACGATGATTTCCTTTATGTCACGGATACCGATGGCACAAATATCGACATCTATTCAATTGACCTGGCAACAGGGGCCTTAAATTACAGTAGTTCCTATGGCTCTGCTGGTTCCGGCGTGGATCAGTTTGGCAGCCCTAGTTCAATTATTGACATTGCGTTTCTACCAATTTCACCTGAATTAGTCAAAGCCTATGTTGCAGATCCGGATAACAATCGGATTGTTGTTTTAAACGTAGATGACGGTACTCCCAATTTTACATCTAACCCTAATCCCTCTGTTCAAGAAAATATAACAACCGTTATCACAGTCGCAGCAACTGATCCAGACGGCGGTACGGTCACTTATTCAATCACAGGCGGATCTGACGAAAGCCTTTTCTCTATTAACAGCACTACTGGGGAACTAAGCTTTGTTACTGCACCCGATTTTGAAAATCCAGCAGATGCCAACGGCGATAATGTTTATGAAGTCACTGTGTTGGCTAACGATGGCAGCGAAAGTCGTGCTCAGTCCCTCCAGGTAACTGTCACGAACATTAACGATAATTCTCCTACTTTCACTTCGGCTACAGAACAGTCAGTTGCTGAAAATTCAACTGTGGCCACGACCGCTGTTGCAACCGATGCTGATGGTGATGAGCTGACCTATTCTGTTGCAGGTGGAGCCGATGCAACGCTCTTTACTATTGACAGCAGCACGGGGGTGTTGAGTTTTACTGCTGCACCTGATTATGAAAATCCAATGGATACTGGTGGTAATAATGTTTATGAAGTTATCGTGTTGGCTGACGATGGTGTTACAGAAGTGACCCAAACTATCAACATTACTGTCACTAATGGAAATGATGCTCCAATTATTAATTCGGCTAATGCAGTCAATTTCTCAGAGAACGCTACAAGTGTTGTTCTAAATGTTGATGCTTCTGACCCTGAGAATGATCCATTGACATACTTGATTACAGGTGGAGCTGATTCTGCTCTTTTCACAATTGACAATGGTACAGGGGAATTGAGCTTTGTTGGTTCGCCTGATTTCGAAGCACCTGCTGATGCTGATGGCAATAATGTCTATGAGGTGCAAGTCACTGCTAATGATGGAAATGAAGGCACAGCATCGCAAGATGTGTTGATTACAGTCACTAACATCAACGAAGCGCCTGAGTTTACGTCTGCAAATGTAGTTACCGTACGAGAAGGACGTAGGGCTGTGCTCCCAGTTGCAGCTACAGATGCTGAGAATGACACACTCACGTATTTCATTTCTGGTGGTGACGATGCAAGTTTCTTCTCCATCGATTCTGAAACCGGAGCCCTCAGCTTTACTACCGCTCCTGACTTTGAGTCCCCACTTGATGTTGGTACCGACAATGTTTATGACGTAGAAGTTACCGTAGATGATGGCAACGAAGGGTTGAGCACTCAGTTGCTCTCAATTACGGTTGAAGATGTAAACAACGTCACCGACTTTAATGATGATGAGCTGCCGGATATTGTTTGGCGCAATACGAACAAGGGGCTAACCAACATCTGGTTCACC
>CBKWJC010000008.1:0-107692 GCA_966674685.1 uncultured bacterium | reverse complement strand
AGCTTATCATCTTCTGCTAAAGCTGTGCTTCGGTCAACCCAGTTGAGCAATTACGTTTTTTTTTACGAGAATGTCGGATGGTTTGTAGTGCCCTGGAAATCGTGGGTTGGCTGATGTCCCCCTCCCAAAGCTCGGCTAGTTCGCTCTGGGTTTTATCACTATGAGCTTTGACAAACTCTTGAAACCTCGACCAGTCCCCAATTTTGCTGCTGCTCGCCGAGACGACTCTCGTTTTCGGACTCACATCTCCGGTTTCAGCTTTGAGCATCAACCACAAGTTACTCGTATTGCGGCTGATGCGAAACAGTTGGCTGGCCTCACTTTTCTTAAGGCCGTCTAATTCGATGGCTTCAATCACTTTGCGCCGAAAATCATTACTATAGGGTTTCGCCATAACCACCACACACAGACGAGAAGGTTACCTCTAGCTTATGTCCTAACATCAGTGAATACAGCTATAAATGGGGTTCATCCCTTTAGTAAAGGGCTACTTGCTGTTCGCTCTATATTTCAGTTGATATGGTATCTTAAGAAAGCTAAAGCTATTTGAATAGCTGTTTAATTGCATATCAGGGACGAATGCGATTTCTCTCTAGTCTTCGGTAATAAGCAATTCGCTTTGTATGATCGAGAGAAGCATTAACGAGAAGAGAACCTAAAGCAATAGACAAAATAGCTGTTGCCAGCAGAATTAACGGAGAACTAAATCTAGTAACTAATCCTATCGCTAAGCCAATAGACAAAAAACTTGTTAGCAAAACAAGTGCGATCGCATTTTTTCTGAGGATCTGTTCTTTCAATAAGTGTTCTACAGTTAGCCCCGTCACTAAACCTAATAACCAACCACCAAATACCCCAATGGTTAATCCGTAGAAAATCATATCCCAAGATCCAAATAGCTGATCCAAAAATAACCATATACCGATTAAGCTGGGAAAACCCAAACAAGCGGTTGTAATAGCTGTCAAGTTTGAGCCATCTATTGCTCCTGCGCTTTTAAGTGTCCAAGCCGCTCCTTGAAGACCAGTAATTGCCCCTAAAGACAGTCCTGCACTAATTACTCCGGGCTGGCTAAATACCAAAGTTTTAGGTAAAGCAATCCATAACAGCAAATGTCCTCCAACCAAGACGGAAATAAACAACTTACATAGCGGCAGAATAAAATTTTTCATCGACCGAATAGGAATACGGGCAGTATGAACTTGAAGACGAACCGTATAGGTCTGTGGAAAAGCATTGGTATCCAATACTAATGTTCGACTATATGTCTCGCCAGCCATAAGCTTTCTCGTATCAACTTCAATACAGCATTGCGCCCGATTCTCCTCAAACTTTTGTGGATCAATATGAATCCAAGTATGGCTTCCATCATTGCTCAGCGGATCATTAGGATGCTTCTGAACTTTCCATCTTGCGGTTAAAACCACCTCCGGCACAAAGTTGGTAATTTCTATGGAGTGGGTCAAGATCTGATTGATTCGCGTCGCGTGTAAATGAAGTTCAGAATGGCTCAGCCGTACTTCGGGTGGATGTAAAGGTGAAGTCGGTAGCGCCTTGAGTGCTTCCCGAGCATTCAAAAAGCGGTCTGTAACTCGGGGTTCTACCATTTTCTCCAACCACTTTACCCAAGGGAAGCTTAACTTAGGAACTAAGTGCTTAAACTTGACCCTATAGCTAATGTCCACCAACGTACCAATATCATCTGTTCTCGTATGTGTCAGTAAACAAATTAGAGTCATTCCTAATCCATATAGGTCGGATGCTTCTGTTAATTGCCGATTAAACAACTGCTCTGGGGGCATAAATCCTAATGTCCCTTTGACGACGCTGCTGACACCAACCTCTCCATCACCAACTCGGGCAAAGCCAAAATCAACTAGAAAGACATTAAGATTTTCATCTACCAAAACATTGTCAGGCTTGAGATCTCTATGAACAATGGGTGGGATGCGATTTTGCAAGTAGGCTAAAATTTCAAGCACCTTGACAGCAATTATTCTCAACTCTTCAGGATGAAAACTGCGACTTACTGCCAACGATTCAGCCGCTTTATATTCCTGAACAATACAAAATCCATCAGCCGTTTGAAAAGAATCCAAATAACGTGGAATACCTGGATGATCTAAATTTCGTAATACTTCAACTTCGCGCTGATGAGCGTCATAATCAGACCAGTCGGAGCCAGACCGGGCAAACTGGAACTGCTTGATAACAACTTGTTGGTTAATGCTAATGTTCGTTGCTAAGTAAGTGACTCGACCACCAGCTCTATTGGAGCCTAGCTCCTTCTCTATGCTGTATCCATATTGAGAAAAATTCAAAAGATTGCTCATAACTATGCTGAAGTTGAATCTTTAGAATGAAAATATTGATAATGTTTTTGAATTTGTTGAAATCCTAAATTATGAGAGCCATACGAAATCTACAAGCAAGACCAAAAGAGTAGCAGTAGGTTGTCATAATTTAGTGCATTTATAAAGAAGCAGAGGGTGACTCTCCCTTGCACCCCCAGTTTGTGGGGTGATGCATTTATTGATATGTAGTTACTTGCGCTTGTCTGTACCGCTGCTGCCACCAGTTGTTCTGGCTTTGATTGAGTTGATTATAGGACTTATCCCTAAATTTAAACTGTGAACAATCTAACCACTTGATTGATTCAGAACGACATTCATAAAAAATTCATATAGCAAGGACATTACATGACATTATATGGCTTTTACGTTTGTTAGTTTCCTCCTGCATAAGTTTTTGGCTAATATAGGCAAAAATGATCGTTTTTGAAGCTCCCACAGTAAGTCTACCGTTACTGTTACACATGCTTGGGCGACTTCTATGATTTCTGGGTTCATCAACCTTACGACACATCTATATAGATCATTGCGTTATAGTTATGACCTCACTAAGAGCCTCTCTTTGCTTACAAATGCTGCCGCCAACTCTTGGTTGCCTATTTGTGATACTCCTAATATCTGATGCAGCTTCAGTGGCAGCTCAAACTCCTGCTCAACCTTCAATAACGAATGATTCTGCACAGATTTATCAGCCTCTGAATAGTCAGCTATCTGACGATGGCTATGTTCTAGGTGCTGGCGATCAGGTACAAATAGATGTCTTTCGTCTTCCTGAATATAGTGGAGACTATGAAGTTTTGGTCAATGGTACGTTGAGCCTTCCAATGGTTGGCCAAGTTTCTGTAGCGGGGCTGACATTAGTGCAAGCACAAGAAGCTATTTCCCAAGCGTACTCTACAAGGCTTCGTAGACCTATTATTAATCTGCTTTTAGTTAGCCCTCGTCCTTTAAGGATTGGTATAGCAGGTGAAGTTACTCATCCAGGAGCATATATCTTACAACGGGAAGGAACCCAGTTTCCTTCCTTAGTAAGCGCTTTAGAAGCTGCTGGAGGAGTAACACAATCAGCTGATTTACGTCAGGTTGTTATTCAGAGGCAGACAGGACTAGGAACTCAGCAAACAATCGTGTCTGATCTATGGCAGTTTTTGGAAACGGGTGATCTTCAATACAATATGTCGCTGCGGGATGGAGACACGATAGTTATCCCTACACAAGAAAGCTTTAATCCTCAAGAGTCTTTACAATTAGCTGCTGCTAGTTTTGCAGCAGATGAAAGTCGCCCACTGAATATTGCTGTTGTTGGGGAAGTGTTTCGACCTGGCCCTTACACGGTTACAGGCACGGCTCGTACTGGGGAAGCAGGTGTTCCAGGCGGAAGTAGTGGTTCTGTTACCCCACCGACCGTAACCCGAGCAATTCAAGTTGCTGGTGGCATTAAGCCTGATGCAAATATTCGTGACATTCAGGTGCGTCGTAGAACACGTAACGGTGAAGAACAGATTATTAATGTCAATCTCTGGCAATTGTTAAAGGATGGAAGTATTACAGAAGACATTGCTTTACAGGAAGGAGACACAGTTTCTGTTCCTCAAGCCGAAACCTTTTTACCAGAAGAAATTACTGAAGTTGCAGCAGCTAGCTTCTCACCCGATACGATCAGAATCAATGTTGTTGGAGAAGTCGCGAGTCCTGGTGTCGTTGAAGTATCGCCTAACACACCGCTCAGTCAGGGTATACTGGCGGCAGGAGGATTTAACAATCGAGCGAGTAGAGGAGTGGTTGAATTAATCCGACTAAATCCAGACGGTACTGCATCTCGTAACTCTGTATCAATAGACTTCTCTGAAGGAATTGATGAAGAAATGAATCCATTATTGCGTAACAACGACATTATCATTGTGAAGCGATCTACATCGGCTAGTATCGCAGATACATTAGATACAGTTGTTGCTCCCCTAAGCAGAGTGCTATCTATATTTTCGATTCCGGCTAGACTATTCGGTATTTTTGACTAGTCAATGTCAGGATGAGATAAGGGCTTAAGATTTTTGGGTTTGTAGCAGTCTCACGGAAATTAAGAAACTCTAAGATGGCATCTGAATTCCAGCTACCTCCAATGGGAACGCTTCCTCAAGAGCAAGAGCAAGAAGGGGGGCTCCGACTAGATCGTTTTGTTGCAGCTCTTAAACGACATGTACTTTTGATTGCAGGAATTACAACTTTAACAGCCTCAGCTGCGGTGCTTAAAGCTGTAACTGATACGCCTGTCTATCAGGCTGGCTTTGAGTTATTAACTCCTCCGGTAACTCTAGAGACTCAGATTATTTCAACCCTAAATCCGGATGCACTTAGTAATCAAACAGATGTAGTAGGTGTTGCTGTAGATGAGACAAAGCTGAAAATTTTAACAAGTCCGCGAGTCATGGAGCCTATTGTTGGGGAACTCCAAGACAATTATCCAAATCTTACCTATAGAAATTTAGTTAGCAATTTAAAAATTACTCCAGACCAAACAGGTAATACATTAACTGTTCAATATAAGAGTGTTAATTCAAGACAGGTTATAGATGTATTAGAGGTAATTTCAGAGGCTTATCTTCGCTATAGCTTGGAGGATCGGCAAAATGATATTTACCGAGGAATTGATTTTGTAGATGAACAAATGCCTATTGCTAGACAAAGGGTTGAGGAGCTTGAGGAAGAACTAGAGGTCTTACGTCAACAGGCGAATTTAATTGATCCTTTATTGCAGGGAGAACAGTTGTCAGAGCAAACAGCTAAATTCGTTGCTGAGCAACTTGATTTAAGAGTACAAATTGAGCAACTTCAGGAACTTTATCAAAGCCTACAGCAAGAACTTGCAAGCGGTGGCGAACTTGCTGCATCCTCTGCTTTGCTCGAAAATGAGCGCTATCAAGCCTTGCTCAATCAATTGCTAGAAATTGATAGCCAATTAGCTCAAGAATTAACTTTATATTTAGAGGATAGTCCTGAAATTGAGGTTTTAGAGGAGCGTAGAAGAAATGTTCAACCTTTACTTGAACGAGAAGGTATTCGTGTCCAAGAGCAAGTTGCTAGCCAAATTCGTGAATTACTGGATCGTGATCAAGCTTTAAGCGAAACAATCAGCACGCTGAATCAAAGTACTAAACAGCTTTCAACTGTAGCCCGAGAGTACAATAGTATTCAGAGAGAATTGGAAATTGCGACTACAAATCTCAATCAGTTATTGACTAAACGTGAAGCGCTTCGAATTGATGCTGCTCAGCGGCAGACGCCATGGGAGTTGCTCACTCCACCTACAGATCCACAGGCTTCTTCTGCTAGTGCAAAGCAAAATTTAGTGCTTGGTACAATATTGGGTCTACTATTGGGTTCAGGAATTGCAATCTTAGTTGATCGCAAAAGCGGAAAGGTTCACACAGTTGAGGAACTGAAGGAGACTGCTCGTATTCCTCTCTTGGCAACAATTCCATACAATAAGCTCCTTCTAAGCGAGCAATCTCTTTCAGTTTCGATGAACCAATTTGCTTCGATTGGGCTTGATTTTGATGTATTTTCAGCAGCTCATGCTCATACTAATCAACAACAAGAGCATGCTGCATTGCCTTTTTTCGAATCATTCAGGATGCTGTCTACTAATATTCGACTCAGCAATCCAGATCATCCTGTTAAAGCATTTACAATTAGCTCAGCAATTCCAAATGCGGGTAAGAGTACGATTAGTTTTCACTTAGCTTATGCAGCGGCGGCCATGGGGCAGCGAGTACTATTAGTGGATACGGATCTTCGGCGACCCACGCTTCATCATCTATGTAATAGATCCAATTTAAAGGGCATCTCAAACTATGTTACAGGCGACTACACGCTAGAAGATACTATTGTCGATCTTCCCATACATGAAAATTTATTCTTATTACCTTCTGGCCCAGTACCCCCGGATCCAATTAAGATTCTAGCTGCTCGGAAAATGGAAGATTTATTCCAGTACATCTATGAATGCTTTGATTTAGTTATATTTGATACTCCTCCCCTTTTAGGTTTTGCCGATTCGTATATAATCGCAGCAAAAACTCAAGGAATTTTATTGGCATTTAAACTGGGGCAAATAAAGTTTTCGCAGATTGAAGCTGTTTTAGATGAATTAAGAATAGCAAATGTTCCTATCATAGGAATGGTGGCAAATGGAGCCAGGCAAGAGAAAAGCCATTCTTATAGTTATTATCAGTATTATCACCAACCTGTTGAGGATGTTCATTTGCTTGCAGATGATGAATATCACGAATTAGAAGTGGATGAGAAACGCGATGTAGAGCAATCAATATTGAACCCATTGACTAAAAGGTTGAGCAAAGTGGCGAATCATTTTAATAAAAAGAATTAATCTAGGTTCACTATGGATGATATCTGCTGTTAATAAATCAGTATGCGTCCCATTTAAAATATTTTATTTGAGTGCTTTTCCATAGTCCTTGTCAATAAGATGTCAGCATGCAATGCCCTTTTTGCGGATCTCGATCGGTTGTTCGGCATAACTCTTATGCCCGGTCTTCTAAGAGCTTTTTATGTCTGTCCTGTCATCAAAACTTTAGTGAGTCACCGCGAAAGCGTTTCAACCTGTTAACTACATGGTTTATTAGCTTAGGAGTAATGACAGTGCTATCTCCATTGCTTCTGGATTTATCTACGCAATGGCTTCTGAGTAGCCTTCTTCCGAAGAATCAGAATACGGCCATACGCTCTGTTATTGTTTTAGGAAGAGGGCCTGATAGCCAAGCAGAAAGAGCCCTTGTTGTATCACAGCTATGGAAAGAACATCAAACAGCCACCATTTTCGTTAGCGGTATGACGGATGCCCCTTTGATTGCAAGAACTCTCAAAGAAATGGGAGTTCCGGAGGAGAAAATTGAAGGGGAAAGATGCTCTCAATCGACATGGGAAAACGGCTTGTTTTCTGAGCTACTTCTCAATTCAGAATCGCATCAACATGTTCTATTGGTAACCGATAGTCCACATATGATGAGAGCATTTCTTGTATTTCAAAGTTTTGGTTTTGATGTTACGCCTCATACTATTCCATTAGAACCCGAAAAGTTTTTTTCTATTAAACGTTCTAGATTGATTTTGAGAGAATATGCTGCTCTGATAGCGTACAGTATCAGCGGAAAGCTAGGAGATGCATCTGAGGATGTGCAGGAAAAAAATAGAGCCGAAGCTGTTGATAAAGTGAAGGATTGGGGATGTCAACTATAAAATGCATTTACGAAAGTCTAGATAGAGGATGATCTCAGGCTTTTTATATTAGACCTCTTGCATAAATCGAAAAACACAACGTAATCACAAGGGTTTCAGCCTTCAAATCCTGGTTCGTGCAAGAGGTCTATTGCGATCGCACATTTCAGTATTAGATTTCGCTTTTGGACAGCAAGAAATGGGTTCTGCTAGTCCTTGTGGCTCTGCCGATTACCTAAAACTAGCGGTCTAGAAAGAGAGGTATTTCTGCTTCTCTTTCTAGACCACTGACAAATTATGGCAGGTTGAAGACTATTGTCTAGCTGTCAACGCGTAAGCGATCGCACAAGATGGTATCGGCCAAAATAGCTTGGGATGCCTGTCCAGTATGCACTTCTAGCCGTGCATCGCGAGGAGCCTCAAACATCAGCCGCTGTCCGGGAAATACCACACGCTCAAAGTACCACTGTGGAACATTGGCAATCCGAGCAACCTGAATTTGGCTCGTTGCATTGACATAACAGCATAAATGCATAGTTGTTGAATGAGCAATATCAGCAGACGATTCCGCAACTGAGTCGTGCCGTTGCTTGAAGTTGTTGATGGTGATGGACATGGTTTTGTTATGGTTATGAGCGGCTACGTTGATATGAAAAACGGGATGGAAATTTATGTTTTAAGGGGAATTGCAGTCCAGCCTTATTTTAATCTCTTCGCTGAATCTGCACAGGGCGTAGATCCCCTACACTTATTCAGCAATTCATACAGCATTTTGTCTAGTGAGATTCGTAAGAATGTCTCTTCGCCGGAGGCGGAGAGATATTTTGAATACTCCACCAGCACAAAAAACGCTACATACTCACATCTTGCACCAAAAAAACATGAGGATTACCTTGCCGTTGCATCTCAGCAGCAAGGTAACCTCTGCAGATTCTCAATGTGCAAGGTGCAAGACGTGGTATAAATCAATGCACTGCAACGTATCATAACGGAATCTTAACGTCTTGCAACTGTGCTGGTATCTACTAATATGCTGATTTTGTAATGTTTTAAGGATTGGCTGGTGCGTTCAGTTGTGGTGTGGGTGATGGTGATCAAAGCGCTCCTGCGATTCCCTCATCAAGACTGATACTTTTGAACGCTATCGATTTCTAGGCTGGGCGCATCATCAGTTCAATCTCCAGTAGGTCGCTGGTACGAAAGTCGGCACCTGATACAGTGGTGCGTTTGACTGAGCCTTGCCTTGCCCGCAGTTTTTGGCCTGATAGCAAATTCCACATTGCGTCTTCTTGGGCAGTTGCGGAGTGATAAGCAGGTTTTACGTTCATGGATTTAACACTTGGCTGACTTCTATAGTGTCGCGTCATCAGGCGCGATCAGAAGTGATAGCGACATGGCGCCAACGTGATTTTGCTGAGGCCGAGGTGTGACAAGATGGCTCCTATCCGTTGATCCACCGAGGTAATCAACGTGATGCGATCGCATCGCTAGCTGTAATCCAAATCACAACTAAGCATCGGGTTGCCCCATCAAATTCATGCGATCAGTGAGCTGACGCAGCGTCATCGCTAGTTCCGAGTCGTTATCTTTCAACTGCATAATTTTGTCGCAGCTGTACATCACCGTTGTATGGTCTTTGCCGCCAAACTCTTCACCGATCTTGGGCAAGCTCAAGTCGGTATGCTGCCGCATCAGGTACATGCCAACCTGACGAGCCAAGCTAATTTCCCGACGGCGAGAGTTGCCCTTGAGATCTTCAATCGGCACATTAAAAGCTTCAGACACGGCCCGCAGCACGGACGTTGGCGAGACCTCAACTTTCTCTGTGGACGGATTTAAGACAGGCGCAATATTGTCCACTGACATGGGTAGTCCTGAGATCGAGATGTAGGCAACCGCACGAATTAAGGCTCCCTCTAGCTCTCGGATGTTGGACGTGTAGGTGGAAGCAATATATTCGATTACCTCACGCGGCAGGCGCATACTCTCGTATTCGGCCTTTTTTTGCAAAATCGCCATTCGGGTTTCCAAATCCGGTGGCTGAATGTCAGCGATCAGACCCATTGAAAAGCGGGAGCAGAGCCGCTCTTGCAGACGCGGAATTTGCGTGGGCGGACGATCTGAAGCGAGGACAACCTGCTTACCCGCTTCATGTAGCGTGTTGAACGTATGGAAAAACTCTTCCTGGGTGTACTCTTTCCCCTCAATAAACTGAATGTCGTCCACGAGCAGTACGTCTACCATGCGGTAGTGCTCGCGGAACTTCTGCATGCTGTCTTTCCGGATGGCTGCAATTAGGTCGTTCGTGAACTGCTCAGTGGAAACGTAGAAAATGCGGGCATTGGGATCGATCTCTAGCCGATAGTGACCAATGGCCTGCATCAAGTGGGTTTTGCCGAGTCCAACGCCGCCACAGAGGAACAGAGGGTTGAACTCACGTCCTGGCGATTCGGCCACGGCCAGGGACGCCGCATGCGCCATCCGGTTATTGGCCCCGACGACGAAGCGCGAGAATACATATTTGGGATTTAAATCGCTGTGGCGGGTCTGCGAGTTTGGGGACGGGTCGGTAGTAGTTGGCGGTGGCGGTGCGACAGGGACAGGCCAAGATAGGTCAGATTCACCTAGATTAGCTGGAGCGTCTCCGTCTTGCGCTACGGTGATTTGAATCTCAACAGGATGACCCAAAATTTCCTGCACAGCATCGGCAATGGTCTTGATGTAATACTTTTGCAGCCAATTGCGGGCAAAGGGATTTGGAGTGCAAATCATCAGGCAGCCGTCTTCCAACTGCTGAGCGCTAGCAGTCTTGATCCAAGTCTCAAACGTCGGGCGGCTCAACTGAAGCTGAAGCCGATCGAGGACTTGATTCCATAGATCTGCTAAGACGATTTCCACAACTGACCTCTCTTGCCTGGATTGATGCATACGTAACCTTTTACTGGAACTCTCAACGTGATATACACCACTTCGAGTAGCGATAGTGCCATTGAACGGGGAACGTTAGGGGGACTGGGGGGATGTTTTGACGTTGGTTTGAATAGACCGAAACGATATTAGGCCAAATCAAGCATTAAGTCGAATAAATAGTTCGGATAGACGGCAGCCGTTAATGAACCCTAGAACTAGGTGGAAAACCGCTCCGCAATCTGGCGGTTGTCTGCGGGCCTAGCGGTAGGCTGTGACTGTAGATGATTCGAAGGGGTGGCTAGCCCATGCTGCTCAGTTGCCATCATGAGATTGGAGTTTGGCTGGACAGTGCCAAAGTGCGATCGCAATTTGGATCGCTATCTTACCTTTTAACTTGGCTCCCTTAACCTGGCTTTAAAGATGACCAGGTGCCATTGCCGATTAGATTAACGCAACTTTTGGGAAAGGGAGCGGTCAAGTTGCGCCAGCCCGTGAATTTAGATGAACTTAGCCCGAATCTATCAATTTGCGCTAGAACCCATAGCAAATCTTAGCCAATCTCAGGTTTTGGCCCTTTTAGGATGCTGATTATGTTTTTATAAAGAATTTAGTTGCAGTTTAGAAGCAAATGTTTAAATTTGGGCATCCAGGTTTAGAGCGTAGCCGATTTGCAGCACGCTAACCGTAGCGCCTCGACTGGATTGAGTTTAGATAAACTGTATAGAATCACGTTGACTTGCGTGAGTGACCCAGGATGTAGGTCTCTTGTGGAAGTCAGTTTGGATTTTACAGCCAGGTTACGCATTATACGAGAATTTGACATCACAACGCAAAAAGAACGAGCTAATGTCGTTGCTCCCAACTGTCGCTACTCATCAATTCCTACTGTTGTGAGGTGAGAGGAGTAAGGAGTGAGGCGAGTCACATTTAATACTAGTTCATCGCTACGCGAAAGTAATCCCATTTCTCGTTGGTGAGACTATAAATAAGGTGGTGCGAGGAGCATCGGGACAGGGAAGCAAGAAAGCTTCATTGGATGCGTGAAATGCTTGCACCGCAAGTATTTCACGCATCATCGGTTTTTGTGTACGGATGTGATACGGCGTTGGGGTGGCTCTAATCGTCGAAGTGCTTGATAATCGCATCCGCGAATTCAGAACACTTGAGCGGAGGATCAACGGGTGGCGTCATCATGCGAGCTAGGTCGTAGGTGACTTCCTGATTTGCGATCGCGCCACCGATACCCTTGCGAATGAGATCCGCAACCTCCTGCCAGCCCATGTACTCAAACATCATGGCTCCAGAGAGAATCACTGAACCGGGGTTAATCCGGTCGAGTCCGGCGTGCTTGGGTGCTGTACCGTGCGTGGCTTCAAAAATGGCGCAAGTGTCGCCAATGTTCGCTCCTGGCCCCATGCCGAGGCCGCCAACAATGGCCGCTGCCGCATCCGAGAGATAATCGCCATTTAGGTTCATCGTCGCCAGGATGGAATACTCATCGGGGCGGGTTTGAATCTGCTGGAAAATACTGTCGGCAATTCGGTCGTTAACCATGATTTTGTCTTTCCACTGGCCGTTGCCGTGGCTGTCCCAAATGGCCTCCAGTGTAGCCTTGACCTCAGCACAGATTTCCTCTCGCTTACCGGGCGTCAGGGAGTCATAGCCCGGTTCAACCTGGCGGGCATTGTCCTCAATGGAAATGTCGGGATTGGCTTCCTTGTTGCCGAGAATCCAGGATTCCCGCTCCGTAACGCATTCGTCGCGAAACTCAGTCTGCGCTAGCTCATAGCCCCAGTCTCGGAATGCGCCTTCGGTATACTTCATGATGTTGCCCTTATGCACCAGCGTCACCTGCTGTTTGGCTTTGGGCAGTCGCAGCGCATGCTTAATCGCCCGCCGCACCAGCCGCTGCGATCCAGTTTTGCTAATCGGCTTGATGCCAATGCCGGAATCGAGCGGAATCTGCTTCTTGCCGTGTTCAGGCGTGTTGGGGATGTAATCGGTATTGAGGGCTTTGATAATGCGATCGCACATTTCGCTGCCCTGCTTCCACTCAATGCCCAGATAAATATCTTCGGTATTCTCCCGATAGACAATCACGTCTAACTTGTCTGGACTCTTGTGGGGAGACGGTGTACCGGGATAGTAGCGACAGGGACGCACACAGGCATAGAGATCGTTAATCTGCCGCAGCGCCACATTGAGTGAGCGGATGCCGCCACCCACTGGCGTGGTCAACGGGCCTTTGATAGCAACGCCATATTCCTGAATCGCCTTCAGCGTGTCGTCCGGTAGATACTGGAACGTACCGTACACATCACAGGCTTCGTCGCCAGCGTAGACCTTAAACCAAACGATTTCGCGCTGACCACCATAAGCTTTTTTGACCGCTGCATCAAAGACTTTTTGAGATGCAGGCCAAATATCAACGCCCGTCCCATCACCGCGAATGAAGGGAATAATCGGGTTGTCTGGAACAATGGGTTCACCGTCTTTAAAGGTGATTTTTTCTCCAGCGGTTGGAGGCGTAATTTTTTCGTACATACTCAACTGTTAATCTTGACGCAAGCATCATCTTACTCATTTCTCAACCCGAAATAAGTAACTCTCACGCCAAATTAGGGTTTTCATCTTTCTAGGCTGATCATGTTGTACCAAAATCCAGGAGAGCTGCTTGGTTTTTTATAAGTAAAAGCGCAACCTCTGGGCAGACTACTGCACAAATGATTCTAGCGATTCCAAAGATGATTCAGACGTCGGAGCTGCTCCTAGATACACCAAATTGCTGGTATCGACGCGAGCATACAAGCGACGGTCTTGCTGAAGGGCTAGCTGAAGAGGTGCGCTGTATAGTGCTGATGACAAGTCAAGTTTAGCCAGTTGGGATGCAGAGAGGCGTTCTGGCTGCGCTTCATATTCAAGTGCCATCACGTTAATTCGAACGCCAGTCATGCGTAAAACGTGCTGCATAGCGAGAAAACTGCCCGCAAATGTCACAACGGACAGTAGGACTGCAATTTCAACAGCGCGGTGAAGACGCACAGACAAGCTTCCTTTCAACTTCAAATCTGCCGTGTTTTGGCAAGGTTGTGCCTATAGATCAGCAATTCCAGTTCAGCTTTATTCTAGAGATAAAGACTCGTATTGCAGATCACTCCTACTGCACGTAGTTTTGAGGCTCTCAGTCTGTCGCGAGTCAGATTTTTGGGTTAACTCCCCGCATTGACTGCCCCGTAGTTGATCCTTAATCAGCTCAAAAATGCAGGATACAGGCTGATTTATGCCACATATTTTTAATTTTAACGGGATACATTAAAATCCTGCCACTAGAAATGTAGTGCAGAGGAAACTTGCGGTAGAATTCACTCACGCGGGGAATTAGCTCAGTTGGTAGAGTGCTGCGATCGCACCGCAGAGGTCAGGGGTTCGAATCCCCTATTCTCCATTTTTCTGACTTTTATATTAGCCAATGTGATGGGGTCTTTTTTGCGATCGCAGATTAGGGATCTCGACCTGAAAGCAGGTTCCTTGACCAACCTGGCTACTAACATAAATTTTTCCGCCGTGAACATGTACAATTTGTTGAGCAATTGCGAGTCCTAATCCTAGTCCCCCAGTGGCGCGCGATCGCTGTTTATCCACTCGGTAAAACCGCTCAAAAATGTGGGGTAAATCGGCTGCCGGAATGCCGATGCCATTGTCAGCAACTTCTATCCAGGCACTGCGAGAGTCGGCTGACAGGCTAACTTCGACCCAGCCGCCTTCAGCCGTGTATTTGCAGGCATTGATCACCAAGTTGGTAACTGCCTGACACAGCAGGTCAGGTTCTGCCCTAATCCAGATTGGAGCATCGGACAACTTAGCCGATAGGGTAATGGCCTGAGCAGCGGTCTGAATCGGATCTGACTCGATCAGGTCTTTCAGCAAAGATTTCAGCTCTACATCCTGGAGAGCTTGAGTATCCAAAGAGTTGCTGTGGCGAGCCAGCAGTAACAACTGACCGACCAGCTTGTCCATTGTCTGGGTGGCAGTGACAATTTTTTCCAGGCGCTGATGTTTTTCGGAAGTGCGATCGCCCGATGCCAATAGCCCAACTTGAGCATTACTCAAAATCGCCGCCAGCGGAGTTCGCAGTTCGTGGGACGCATCTGCCGTAAACCGCTGAAGCTGCTGATAGGACTTACGAATGGGTCGCATCGCCAACCCACTCAATCCCCAGCCAACCAGACCGATCACCCCCAGAGTAATGGGCACGGTAATAGCAAAGCCGATCAGGGTCTGGCGCAGGCTGTCCTGCACCGGGGTCATAGGAGTAGCAATTTGCAGATAACCAATCACCTGATGCTGATGATGAACGGGAAGCGTAATTTGCCGCAATCGAAGAGCCTGATTTGTCTCTCCATCAGTGAAAGATAAGGGTTGATAGCTGACATTTTCAGGCCATCGCAGAGTTTGAAATTCTGGCCCTTCATCAAGCTGCTCCGGGGGCAATGGGCCAAAAAACTGACTGAGTTCACCATCCGGCGTGTACCACCGGGCATAGACAATCTCGGTATCGGAAGGCGGTGGCGTGTTTCCTAACAGCGGAGCGTTATCCAGATTAACTGGATTGGCATCGGTGCTCGTTTCGTTGTACTTAATATTGGCCGCGATGACTCGGGCTTTTTTGTAGAGCAACCGATCAATGGTCGTCAGTTGGTAAGCCACCCGCTGGTAATACATCACTCCCGCAAACAGCAGCAGAATGCTGCCCATAGAAAGAGTAAACCACCAGGTCAGGTTGCGTCGGCTGTGGGTGAACATTGAAATAAGTTAAGGATCAGGACAGATGCGGTAGCCCATGCCATAGACAGTCTCAACCCAGTCAGCCGCATTCAGCAAATTCAGCCGCTGACGCAGGCGACGCACCAGAGTGGTAATAGCGTTACTTTCGGGTTCATCGCCCCAAGCCCATAATGCCTGCTCAATCTGGTCACGCGACAGCACCTGGCGGGGATGGCGCAGCAGATACTCCAGAAGTTGAAATTCGCGGCTGGATAGTTCTACAGAATTGCCGTCTCGTTCCACCGTCAGACTACTTAAGTGTAAAGTGAGGTCGTTTAGGATCAGGGTTTCTCCGCCATAGGTAGGCGATCGTCGGCCCAGAGCACGCACCCGCGCCAGCAGTTCAATCAAATCGGTTGGTTTGACCAAGTAGTCATCTGCGCCCGCATCCAGACCAGCCACTTTATCCAAAGTATTATCTTTGGCAGTGAGTATCAGTACCGGAGCGGTTTTGCCAGAAGCTCGATACTGTTCACAGAGATTCAGGCCGCTCATGGAAGGCAACATCCAATCAAGGATAAGCAGGTCATAGTCGCGCCGAGCCATCATCCACTGGGCTGTTTCCCCGTCTTGCAACCCATCAACGATGTGTCCCGCTTGAGAAAGTGCCGTTTGCAATGGCTCTAGCTGCTCCGGGTCATCTTCTACTAGCAGTATTCTCATTGGCTGATCTGAGTCTATCTGTTTAAATCTAACCGTAAATTGCTCGGCTCCAGGCTACTTCTGCCCTGGGTTAGATTACAGCAGGAGTTGGTCATGCGGGGCTTGACCCTGAAACTGTTTAGAGCTGTTTGGGACATTTTTATTAAACACCTGGTGAATTAAATTCACTATAGAAATCCTGTAGCGTCAACTTATTGCCCCTGTCACTTTCTCGTCACATTTATCCCTAATGCTGGGTGTGAGTGAGTAGCAAAAAATATGTTTTCCGTAACGCCCTTGTGATCCAGTCATTTCTCAAGCCAGCGACGGCATCACTTATGTGCATTTATTTATAAGGTAATTCCCATGACAATGTCTAAATGGATAGTCTCAGCTTCATTAGTGGGGGTGGCTCTGTTGGGGGTCGCCTGCGAACCGCAACAACCTTTACCCGATCAACCGCCGCCGGAAGATCCTCAACCCACCCAACCGAATGATCCGGCGGCTCCTCCAGAAGATCCAGCGGCTCCCCCAGAAAATCCGGCAACTCCTCCAGGGAACTAGTGCTGTGCTACAGAAGTTTTAACGATTGATGGGCTGTGCTTTGCGCGGCCCATCAATCGTTAAAGCTATCAAGTCCTCATTCCCGCACACCCACAGTGACCATTACTTTGTCGGCCAAGCCGTACTCATCCACCCGCTGACCCATTTAGACCATAAAAATTTCGTATCTGATGCCTCTTGTTTCACAAGAAGCATAGCGTTACAGTGCTGGCAACGCACTCTGAGGCTTGCTATGAGTACTATTTTCGACAAGATTATTCAGCGCGAGATTCCAGCAGATATCGTCTATGAAGACGACCAAGCGCTGGCTTTCAAAGACATTAATCCCCAAGCGCCTGTTCACATCTTGGTCATTCCTAAAAAGCCGATCCCTCGAGTTTCAGAAGCTGAGCAGGACGACCAAGCACTACTGGGGCACTTGCTGATGACAGTCAAACAGATTGCAGCAGAAGCCGGATTGACTGATGGCTATCGAATTGTGATTAACAATGGTAAAGATGGTGGCCAAACGGTTGATCATCTGCACCTGCACATTTTAGGTGGACGCTTTATGCAATGGCCCCCCGGTTAACCCTCAGAGGGACGAATTGCGATCGCACATGTATCGAATATGAGAAAAACCTTAAAATCGCTTTACAAATCTACGATACATCTCTTAACATAAGGTCAAGAACGGCGATGAGCTGTTCTTTGAACCGAGAAAAGTACATACGTAGCACTCATTCATAACTATGACAACTACCTTACAGCAGCGCAGTAGCGCCAACCTGTGGGAACGGTTCTGTCAGTGGGTGACCAGCACCGACAACCGCCTCTATGTAGGCTGGTTCGGCGTGTTGATGATCCCCACCCTGCTAACCGCCACCACCTGCTTCGTAATTGCATTTATTGCAGCACCCCCCGTTGACATCGACGGCATCCGTGAGCCTGTTGCCGGTTCACTGATGTACGGCAACAACATCATCTCCGGTGCAGTTGTGCCGTCTTCCAACGCCATTGGCTTGCACTTCTACCCCATCTGGGAAGCCGCTTCCCTCGATGAGTGGTTGTACAACGGTGGCCCTTACCAGCTAATCATCTTCCACTTCCTCATCGGCGTCTTCTGCTACATGGGACGTGAGTGGGAACTCTCTTACCGTCTCGGTATGCGTCCTTGGATTGCAGTAGCATACTCTGCCCCGGTTGCAGCAGCATCTGCTGTTTTCCTCATCTACCCCTTGGGTCAAGGCTCCTTCTCTGATGGAATGCCTCTGGGCATCTCGGGTACCTTCAACTTCATGTTCGTGTTCCAAGCGGAGCACAACATCTTGATGCACCCCTTCCACATGTTGGGTGTAGCCGGTGTCTTCGGCGGTAGCTTGTTCTCCGCGATGCACGGTTCCTTGGTAACCAGTTCTCTGGTGCGTGAGACCACTGAGACCGAGTCTCAGAACTATGGCTACAAGTTCGGTCAAGAAGAAGAGACCTACAACATCGTGGCAGCGCACGGCTACTTCGGTCGTCTCATCTTCCAATATGCCAGCTTCAACAACAGCCGTTCCTTGCACTTCTTCTTGGCTGCATGGCCAGTAGTGGGCATCTGGTTCACGGCGCTGGGTATCAGCACGATGGCGTTCAACCTGAACGGTTTCAACTTCAACCAGTCGATCATCGACTCTCAGGGTCGGGTGATTGGCACCTGGGCGGATGTGATCAACCGGGCGAACCTGGGTATGGAAGTGATGCACGAGCGCAATGCTCACAACTTCCCGCTTGACTTGGCCTCTGTTGATGCTGAGCCTGTGGCTCTGCAGGCACCTGCCATCAACGGCTAATTGCACCCAGTGCATTCGTGCTTGAATAGATAACAAAGAGCGTCTCTCGCATTGCGAGGGGCGCTTTTTTATTGGCTACCAGTTGCGATCGCAACTGCCAGAAAGAAAGTGTATCTATCTAGAACGCTAACCATAGATCATTTCGAATAACCATAGATCATTTCGAAAGCATTACGCTCCAGCCACTTGAGCGGCAGTATCAAACGGCAACACTTACCAGTGACAAGCTAACATTTGATATGAATTTGCTAGAGCTGCTAACTGTACAGCTATCGGATCAATGGGTGATGGGGAGTATGTCGGTGATGGTGCAGTGGAGGTTAGCAGACGCCGTCTGAGCAAGAAATTCCAGTGCCATCCAATTTACTGCATGCCCGGAAAATAAATTTCAGCATAGAAAATAAAGCCAACAAGATTTTTATCGAGGGCAAGATTAATGAGTAGTAATACAAAAACAGTAGAACTCAGCAATGAAAAGAAGCTTGTTCTCTTTCTAAGAGAAGACGGCAAGGTAATGCGAGTTGATACTTACGTCAATGATGATTTAGTAGCCACAGGGCATGAAGCGTATGGGATAGAAGAGTCAGAGGCTATTCAGAAATACGGCTGAAGCTTTTGTTACTTACCTTCATGAAGTTGATTGTAATCACGCTCTAGCGCTTTTGCTGTTTCTTCCCAGACAGGTTCCCATGTTCCCTCCGAGGCATTAGCTTGGCGTTCCCACTGGCCTTCAGAGGAGCGGCGATAAACCTTGTCCTCTATATCAACATGAAAATATTCAAATGAGTCAACGGTTTTGATTAGTTTCATCAGAATGGTGGTGCTATCAGCGTAAGGTTGTCATCGTTGGCAAGATTGATCACAGATATTTACGCACCCTAAAACGTTTTTCCATTAGACATGTGCAGAAGTGTCTTTTAGCAACGCCATTATAGTTTTGACTAATCCTAGCTTTGGGCGCTTTCTAATAAAGACTTTAGGTGAGTGTAGCTATAAGAAGGCTGATTCCCTACGTCATTGCGGCAGTTGCGATCGCAATCCAAACAGTGTCACCGCTCAAACACGTTAAAAAAGTTGATGAATGTCCGATAGGGTTGAACACTGAAAATAGTAAGCATTGCGTGATATCCAGGAGCGAACCGATCCAAGGTTGAAGCTCCTGAGGCATGATAGGGACGGTAACTCAACGGTAAGGTCGGATACATCCATGACGGCGAAATTAACTGTGCATACAGCAGAACAATGGGGCACACCGCTGGCTCCCCAAGCGCAGCGACTGCTGTTGTTAGGCTCAGGAGAGCTGGGTCGTGAAGTGGCAATTGAAGCAATGCGGCTAGGCATTGAGGTGATTGCCGCCGATCGCTATGCCAATGCTCCAGCCATGCAGGTTGCCCATCGCAGTCACGTCGTCGATATGCTGGATGGAGCCAAAGTTCGCTGGCTGATTGAGCATGAAAAACCGACGATGATCGTGCCCGAAATCGAAGCGATCGCAACTGATACGCTGATCGAACTGGAGCAAGAAGGCTGGAACGTTATCCCCACAGCCAAGGCCACCCGATTGACCATGAACCGCGAGGGTATTCGCCAACTCGCTGCCGAAGAATTGGGGCTGCGTACTTCACCCTATCGCTTTGCTGGCACGGAGGCGGAGTATCAGCAGGCCGTCAAAGAACTGGATTTACCCTGCGTGGTTAAGCCGATTATGAGTTCCTCTGGCAAAGGCCAGTCTACGCTGCGAACCGAGACGGATATTCCCTTTGGCTGGAGCAATGCCCAAACCAAAGGTCGCAACAGGCAACAGCGGGTGATTGTCGAAGGTTTTATTGAATTTGATACCGAAATTACGCTGCTCACGGTGCGAGCTAAAGACGGGACGTTTTTTTGTCCGCCGATTGGTCATCTGCAAGTAGATGGTGACTATCGAGAATCCTGGCAGCCCTGTGCCTTGAATCCTAAGACGCTGGCAACCTGTCAGGAGATGGCGCGTCAGGTGACGGATGCGCTGGGTGGCTGGGGCATTTTCGGTATGGAGCTATTTATTGCCGGATCGCCGAATTCCGAGCAGACCGTCTACTTTAGTGAAGTGAGTCCCCGTCCCCATGACACAGGTATGGTGACAATGGTGAGTCAGAACATGTCAGAATTTGAGCTACATGTACGTGCGATCGCAGGTTTGCCGATTGGCTCAATTGACCTGGTTCAGCCCGGTGCATCAGCGGTGATTCTGGCTACTGACACAAGTGAAGCGCCTTACTATACGGGATTGGAAGAAGCATTGCGGGTGCCGACCAGTAAACTACGGCTGTTTGGCAAACCCAACTGCAATCCCAATCGGCGGATGGGAGTGGCACTAGCACTGGGCGATACAGTAGATGAGGCACGGCAACGGGCCACTACGGCTGCCGCTGCGGTCAATGTGAACGTTCAGGAAGGATAAGCGTTAATTATGGGGAATGGGCAAATCATACGAACAAAATGGCTGCGTTGGGCAGTTCTAGCGCTGATCGGCTTTGGCCTGAGCTGGCTAGTGAGCTGTGCTTCACCGTCCGCAAATTCTGACGCGGCAGATGGTCAGCAAGAAATTGAATTCTGGACGATGCAGCTCCAGCCCAAATTTACCGACTATTTCAATACGCTGATTTCGGAGTATGAGGCGGAACATCCCGGCACAACCGTACGCTGGGTGGATGTGCCCTGGGCTGACATGCAGAGCAAAATTCTGGCAGCAGTCACCGCAGGTGATGTGCCCGATGTGGTCAACCTCAACCCCGATTTTGCGTCCCAGTTAGCTAGCCGCAATGCTTGGTTATCTTTGGATGACAAAGTTCCCGCAGACGCTAGAGATGCCTATCTGCCAAAAATTTGGCAGGCCAGCACGCTCAATGGCTCAACTTTTGCTATTCCCTGGTACCTAACAACAGGCGTCAGCATTTATAACACCGAACTGCTGCAACAGGCTGGCATCAGTGCACCGCCGCAGACCTATGAGGAGCTTGCTACGGTTGCTCAAGCGGTGAAAGAAAGGACAGGGAAATACGCCTTTTTTGTCACCTTCGTGCCTCAGGATTCGGCAGAAGTTTTGCAGTCCTTCATTCAAATGGGCGTGCCGTTACTGGATGAATCTGGTCAGGCCGCATTCAACACGCCAGAGGGTAAAGCTGTCTTTCAATACTGGACGGATTTGTTTAAGAATGGGCTGCTGCCGCGCGAGGTGCTGACTCAGGGCCATCGTCGCGCCATTGAGCTGTATCAAGCGGGCGAAATTGCGATTTTGTCCTCTGGTGCAGAATTCTTAAATACGATTGCGACTAATGCCCCCACGATTGCCGAAGTGTCCGCCAGTGCGCCCCAGGTTACGGGTGAAACGGGCAAGAAAAACGTAGCGGTAATGAATCTGGTTGTTCCCAGCGGATCGGACGCGCCGGATGCGGCAGTAGACTTTGCGCTGTTTGTCACCAATGACGAAAATCAGCTCGAATTCGCTAAAGCTGCAAACGTTTTGCCCTCAACCGTTAAGGCGCTTTCTGACCCCTACTTTACCGAGCCGAATGAGTCGTCACCTGTCACCAAGGCTCGCTCCGTCAGCGCTCAGCAGATGACCGAAGCCGAGGTGCTAATTCCGGCTACCGAAGGAATTAAAGACCTCCAGCAGATTATCTACGAAAACTTGCAAGCTGCGATGCTGGATCAAAAAACCGTTGATCAAGCGATCGCAGATGCCGAAACAGCCTGGAACAACCGCTCCTAGCTGAATTAATCGAAAAAGCGATAGCGCAGGTCAGAAACTGACCTGCGCTATCGCTTTTTCTGGAGTTTTTATAGGTTAGCTGTGGGCTGAGCCGTAATTGCAATCCACAGGAGGGCGAGGCAAACTGCGATCGCAACTTGCACCGCCCAACGCTTCAGTTCAATGGCTTTGCTTGACTGGGTTTGCAGTGACTCATCTGGAGAGGAAACTTCGACATCAGCAGATTGAGACGACTCTTGAGTAGATGAAGACATAATCAGCGTAGGCAACCGCTATGAGCAAGTTCGCTGCTATTCTAGCGTTTCACCAGTAGCGGTCTCATCTGCATCAGAGGCAAACTGCTGCACCCAGTCTTCACCGATGCGAATCGTCAAATCAGACTCGATATTACCCGTTGAAGCAGCCACAACGCGACCCAGCCCCAAGACCGAGCCAATCACCCTAGCGTTTTCCACATCCCCTTGCTGAGCAATAATCTGGGTTTGTCGAATTGAATCCGGCCAGTCATTGACAACATAGACATCGTAGAAGCCCTGCCGCTGGAGATAATCTGCTACCTCGCGCGCAAGGTAGGGTTCATCCGTCGCGTTCTGCACGGCAATATGTAAATCCTCTGCCGAGCGCTGCCTGATATCCGATGTCACCGTTGCGTCAAAGTACTCATTCATAATCCGATCGCCAGCGTCCGGATCGCGAATCCAGTAGCTAGCTACATACTCATTCGGATCGCTGAAGCGGCCTGGCAGCATCACCATCTGAAAGGATTCTTCATCCAAATTCAGCGCAAAATTGGCCAATGCCAGCATTTCTTCCAGACTGAGATTGGTATCTAAATACTGCTGGGCAATTCGCATGATTTGAGGAATTCGGGGCAAAATGGCTGGGCTCATAATGCGATCGCGCAGAGACGACAACAACTGCTGCTGCCGCTGCACCCGCCCAATATCACCAATTCCATCGCTACGGAAACGAGCGAACTGTTCGGCCTCATCACCATCGAGGGTCTGCCAGCCTTGGGGTAAGTCGATATACAGATCCTGAGTTTGGTCAACGTACTCCATTGGTTCGGGGATGTAAACCTCAACCCCGCCAACTAGATCAACCACTTCCCGAAATGCCTCGGTGCTAACCCGCACATAGCGATCAATTGGCACATCGTTCAGCGTTCGACTAACCACGCGAGCGGACATACTCGGCCCACCAATCACGTTAGCCTGGTTGATTTTAGTAACGCCATAGCCGGAAATTTCGACCTGCGTATCGCGGGGAATTGACAGCACAGTAAGCTGATTGTCAGTTGGATCAACCCGCACCAGCAGCATCGTATCTGTTCGACCAGAGAGGACTTCTGGTGAATTGCGATCGGCATCGGGCACCCGATCAATTCCCATAATTAAAATATTGACTGGGCGATCCACCTGATAGCGAATGCCGCGCTTCCACAGCTCTCGTAGCGAAAAGCTCTCTTGCGCTTGGGCAAACCACTGAGGCGGCAGTGGCGAAACCATTGCCAACCAAGCGCCAAATCCGGCTGAAACAACAGCAGTTAGTAGAAACGTCGATCCGATAAAGAATCTGCGCCATGGATTGTTTGATTCTGGCTCCAATTCCGGTAATGATTCCAGTTCAGCCGCATCCAAGTCTAGGTTAGCCTCCGTTTGAGCAAATTGATGATTTGAATCGTCAGTAGATGCGGTCTGATTTGAGTCTAAATTTGATTTGGAATCTGCTCGCGCAGCCGTATCTGAGTCATGAGACTGTTTTACTCCCTCAACCACACCATTTCACTCCCTTGACCACAATGAGGTTTCCGGTGTTGCTTGATTCTGAGTACAAATCGGGACGTGGGGAGATTCCCATATTCCAACTCACACCTGCAATCAGCAATCCCAGGTTTTCTGCGAGTATGCAGACTGGATCTGAGATGAGACAAGTTCGCCGCACTTCATCCAGGACATTCTTTTAGATTTGTTACGACGCATTAGGGCGATTATAACTTGGTCACAGAACCAACTGAAGAACACCATGATTAGAATTGCTGAAGTTATGGTGTAGTTGTTCTGAAAGACTCGACTTTGGCGTGAAAGGTTGCATAATTGGGCTGATGCCGCTGTTATCTCGAATAATCCAACTTCGTCATGCAAAACTCTTTAATTCCCGTGATTTTGGCTGGTGGCAAAGGTGAGCGTTTTTGGCCGCTTAGTCGCATTCAGCGCCCCAAGCAGTTTTTGAGTTTAGATGGCAGCGGCAAGAGTTTGCTTCAGGCCACAGCAGACCGTCTCTTGCCGCTAGCGGGTGATTGGGAACACTTATGGGTGATTACGGCTTCTCACCTAGAACAGGGGGTGAAAGAGCAGCTACCCCATTTGCCTTCAGCCAATTTGCTGGTTGAGCCGGAAGGACGGGATACGGCTCCTGCGGTGGCATGGACGACGCTAGAGCTGAGCCAGCGCTATGGAGAAGATGCGATCGCAGGGTTTTTTCCTGCTGATCACTGGATTGCTGATGAAGATGCCTATCGACAAACGCTTCAAATGGCTGCCAACCTAGCATCAACTCAGCACGGTATCGTCACGCTGGGCATCCAGCCCAACTATCCATCCACAGGCTACGGCTACATCGAGCAGGGTGGATCGGTTGCAGTAGATGGTATAGCTAGTGGTTCGACCGCCGCATTTACCGTTAATCGCTTCACTGAAAAACCCGATTTATCCACTGCCGAAGCGTTTATCAACAGCGGACGCTATAGCTGGAATAGCGGCATGTTTATTTTTGAAACTCGCACCATGCTGCAAGAGCTAGAGACGTATGCGCCCGAGCTGATCGCAGCCTTAAAACAGCAGGGCGTAGCTGCTTATTCAACGCTAAACAAGCTCAGTATCGACTATGCCGTCATGGAAAAAACGCAGCGGGCTTTCGTCATTCCCGCCGCATTTGGCTGGGACGATCTCGGCGATTGGAACGCGCTCGAACGGCTGCTTAAAAATGGTCAAACCAATGTTGAGCTAGGTCGCCATATTGGTCTCGACACACAAAATAGTATTTTTTATAACTCGGATGATGATGAACTAATTGTCACGATTGGTCTAGATGATGTGGTGGTAGTGCGAGATGGTAAAGCCACACTAATTGTTCATAAAGACCGCACTCAAGACATCAAAAAAATCTTGAGTAAGCTGAAAGAAGATTCAACTAATCGGAGCCTGCTATAAACCCTTAAATAGAGCAGGTAACGGTGTCAGGACAACAGTTTTAGGCTACGTGAATGCGATCGCAAACTCTAATCTGTTGCTAGTCCAGGTATACTCATGTCCTACACCAAAGCCCCCAAAACGCTTCCTTACAGGAGCGTTTTGGAACCCAAGTTTTTGTAATAACCTGCCGAATCAATTTGCTTTTCACCTGTTTATGGTGATGCACCTTCTGCTGAGAAAAAGTATATAAATGCTGGATTTTAATCTATACCAATTGGATTATGGTGAATTCCATCTAGAGAGCTACTTACTTGCAGAACTTACACTTTTTAATTGATTTAGTGTGTATAAAAAATAAACCGATTTTGAATCCTGTTGATAAGCACTTTAGTTTCTGAACTAACGGAATAGCTTTTTTAGGAGGTAGCTTTAACTATGAAATCCGATAATAAATCACATCCTACTTATCCCCCGAATCGGCAACCGAATGATCCCTATCGCGATCGCAACCCCAACCATCCATACGAAGGTGATGTCCCTGCTGAGCGAGTAAACGCAGCGAATTCACCGAACCATCGCAATAATCTCAGTCATGCCGATCCGAACTATCGCGATGCCTACACTCGTGAGTCTTTACACAATAGGCACTTAGCCCGAGAGAACGAAGCTTTACGCTATCGGCAGGCTGTTGAGCGCGATCGCATCGCTAGCCGCTATCAAGCCGACACTGGACGTAACTTCCTACTCGGCGTCCTCATCATCGGTCTTGCAGCTTTAGGATTTGGTATTTTCTACTACGCCGGACGGAGTGAGACCCCTGAACAGCCGACTCTTCCCAATCCAGTTGAAGTCCCTGTCCCCGAACAGCCCGAAGCAGAAACACCAGATATCAATATCGACCTGCCCGATAATCCACCCGAGGTACAGCTACCAGAAGTTAGCGTTCCAGATGTTGACGTGCAGGTTCCTGAAGCAACGGGTGGAGCAGAAAACCCCACACCCGCACCCGCAGAAAATCCAGGAGCAGATAACAGCGGTACTGCTCCAGCAGAAGAGGTCGTGCCACCCGCTACCAACGAAGCGGATAGTGAAACCCCACAGTAAAAATTCGGCGATTGGCGATTGATTCTTCGAATTGACTCAGTCAGTCCGCATCAATCAACTCAAAAACCTGAAAACCGGAAGAGCATCCCTCAAGAATGCTCTTCCGGTTGTTTATATAACGATAGTCATATCGATTAAGACGTTTTTGTGGTGTGACTTCGTCGTATCACAAAAACGTCCATGTCCTAACAGGACTGGCTGCGGCTATAGCTTATACCGTTTCTCTAAAACGTAGCTACACCTCACTTCTTAATCACATGAGGCGAGAGAAGTAAAGAGTGGGGCGAGCTGACCACTCAGCATTCAGCACTCAGCACTGGACTCATTTATGGTGCTAAATGGCAGAACTGATATTAGTACTTTGCCCAATAAGAGCTGATGAGCCGCGCAGAGCATAGCTCATCAACCATCAAAACCTATCAAAATAGAGTCGATAGATTAGTAAGTCGGCTTGGTTACAGCAACGAAGATGAACGGCTAACCCGTTGCGGAATCATACGTCCCAGAATAGCGTACAGAACCGCTGCAATAATGATGCCGTTGATCGGGGCAACCCCTAATCCAGCGGCAGACGAAATATATGCAGCCGCAGCCGCAATAACATAGGAAATCACCCCAGCCCAATTAAATGCAGGCAGCGGCATATCCAACGATGGAAACTGGCCTCGGTGGCGCAGCCAGAAATCAGCCATAATCACACCGCCCACTGGAGGAATGACCGTTCCTAGCAAAATCAGGTAAGGAACCATATTGCTATAAATGCCGCCTAACGCGAGGGCTAGAGCAAATGTCGCTCCACCGAGTACCATTGCATGGCGCTTATTGGTGCGGAAAAAGTTACTACCTGCAATTGAAAACGCGTAGATGGTGTTATCTTGTGTCGTCCAAACATTCAGAATCAGAAGAATGATTCCCCCCAGCAATATACCCTGCTGAGCCATCGCTTGGATTAGATCGTTAGAACCATAGACGAGGGTGCAAAACGCACCTGTGAACACCAACAAACCGTTAATCCCCAGAAACGCTAACAGCGTACTGCCAACAGCATTTTTAGGAGTATCCGCAAATCGGCTCCAGTTAGTCGCTTGCGTTCCACCGGAAATAAACGTGCTAATTACCACTGCAACACCAGCTACAAAATTCATCGGCTCAGCAGGTTCTAGAGCAAATAAATCACCTGCATCGCGGAAGCCCAACACTAAACTGAGGCCAATCAAAATCAGCATGGCGGGCACGGCTAAGCGACTTACCCAATCCATCGCCTTGTAACCGATATAAGCGGTGACGCAAAATGCGTAGGTAAAGAAAATTATGGCTACCCATTTCATGGCTTCAGGCAAGTCTAATATATTAAACAATGCATCGACGATGAATGCATTCGTGACTGCATACCAACCAACTTGGGTAAACCCTAAAAGAAAATCGACCCAGCGAGAGCCAAGATTACCAAAGCTGAAACGAGCCATAAGTACAGTACTCAAGCCACTTTTTGCCGCAATGTAACTCAAAGCTGCACAGTAGCTGCCGAGGACAATATTACCGATCAAAACAGCCCCAATAATTTGGGAAAAGGTGAGTCCTGCGCCAATAATTCCACCTGCAATTAGCGTGGTGGAAACGAGCGTAAAACCCATTAATAACGGTGCCAGCGACCAAATTGGTTTGCGGGCAATTATTGGGACAGCAGTGAGGGGATAGTCCTCAGATGCTTGGGCTGAAGCTTTGGATGGTGGGTTATGAACAGAAGCCATAGCAACGGAGTTCCTCCAGGATGTAGCGATCCAGATTGCGCCATTCTCAGATGTAGAGAAGACAAAAAAGGTGTCTTTTTATACTATTCCCTATCATCTCTGTCCGATTTCTAGTTGAAAGTAAAAAATAATATTTTTCTTAAATGAATATTTCCCTCTTGAAAACGAAGGCTTTTTACAGGTTATATACCAACTCAATCTAATATTCTGTAACTTATCGCTTTAAAGCTACTTTAATTATGGAATTAAATCCAGAAGAACTCGAACCCTCTGAACGATATAAGCTGCTGATTGGAAGCGTTGTGCCCCGACCGATCGCGTTTGTTTCTAGCCAATCACCTGATGGAGTAACGAATTTGGCTCCCTTTTCCTATTTCAATGCGGTGGGACATAAGCCACTGGCATTGATGTTTAGTGTTAGTAAAAAGCCAGATCAAACAGAAAAAGATACTTTGCGTAATGTGCGTCCAGTAGAGGAAGGAGGCATTGGAGAATATGTGATTAATCTAGCAGTAGAATCCTATATTCAGCAGGTAGCCGAGGCATCAGAACCGCTACCTTATGGAGTGTCTGAGTTTGACTATATCGACTTGACGCCAGCACCGAGTAAAGTGGTTCGTCCGCCAAGAGTTGCAGAATCCCCCGTTGCGTTTGAATGTCGAACGCTGCAAATTGTGCCCGTCGGTGAGTTCAGTGTGGTGATTGGGCAGGTGGTTCACCTATTTATTCGAGATGACTTAGTGGACGATCACTATCGGGTCGATACGCAAAAGCTTTCAGCAGTTGGTCGCATGGCTGGCTACGACTACTGTCTAACGCACGATCAGTTCACCATTCCTAACGGATTTGCTAAGGATAAAAATCAGTGATGCACAACCCACTGATGTCGCAGCAGACATATTGGTTGGGACAATGGGAAATTCTGAAAACGTTCTAATGTTTGAACGTTGGATTGTATAACTGTTTCAATCAGATGGAGACGGCTATAAAACCCAAATGCTGCTAAAGCAACATCCTGGAACTGAAATCACACCAGCACAACTATGCGAAGCGCTTTGGCGATTTTAATTCCAGGATGTCGTTTTGGCGTTAAGGATTAGCGTTAAGGACTATGCGTGATGTCTAGTTCAAAGAATTGGCTCCAAAACTAGCTAGCTGCTTCGTCTACTGCTCAGCCGCAGCCAGTTCGTTTTCGGTGCTGCCGCGACGGCGATTGCGAGTTAGCGAGTTGAACAGCATTTGGCCAATGGCTTTGATCAGGTTGCCTTCTAGCTCCTTGAACATTTTCATGTTGATGCCAAAAGCGTCGTTGGCTTCATTGACGATGCGATCGGCGGTTGCTTCGTCAATCGGTGTTTCGTTGAGCGCTTGGCGATACTTGTTCTTGAATGCCTTCTCATCAGAGATGGTGGCGAACTCGTAAAAAGCCGTGCCCTCGCCCTCATTCAAGTTCATTGCCCGCACAGCAATGTTCTTAAGGATTTGACCACCGGAGAGGTCACCCAAATAGCGAGTGTAGGAGTGGCTAACTAGCAGTTCAGGAGCTGTTGCTGAGATTTCCCGAATCCGCTTGACGTATTCTTCTCCAGCCGTTGAAAGCTGAATTTCATCTTGCCAATTTGGCCCAAAGTAATAAGTCAAATCCTGCTCTAGGGCAGATTTACGATTTAGTTCGGGGAAATAAATCTTAGAGACAACGGGATGATTCTGGTGACGAGCCATTTCTTCTTCCATTGCGGAATACACGAAGTAGAAGTTGGCGACCAGCTTCCGATAGGAATTCTTTTCAACGACACCTCTCAGAAAACAGCGCACAAAGCCCACATTTTCGGCCATTGTGTGCGCTTTCTTGGTTCCTTCTTTTAGTTTTGTTGCTAAATCGACACTCATCCTAAAATTCCTGCTAGCGATTTCAACTAAAACCGATTTTTGTTTCTCAGACAATCGGCCCTGCTAAGGCTATCTAGATTGTTACATTAGTCTGATTTGATGAGAGTTTTCATTAAAAAACATTACGGATGATGGGGAATATTAACGATAAAACAGGTCCAGCCAGCTTCACTTGTGACGTGAATTGAGCCGTTGAGATATTCCACGAGTTTTTTAACCAGTGCTAGACCTAAACCTGTACCGCCGCGCTTCCAGGGATCGGCATTGGGCACGCGATAGAACTTATCGAAGATGTGGGGAAGTTCTTTGGGTGAAATGGCGGCTTGATTGCTAATTACAAATTGTACAGCGTTGGCCAGGGGTTGTACTAATGCAAGCTGATTTGAGTTGTGTGAGGGAGCAGGTGATTCTGATGTGCGGTGGTTGTTCTCGGTTAAGGATACGGTGGGCGGATTGGCGGATCGGGTAGATGTGTTGATATCGGGTGCAGTGGGAACTGAGTTTTGGCAGGCAGTTGCGATCGCAGCTTCTACCTCAGCCAGGGTGTGTCCATCAACAACGGAGTGATTGGGAATTGATCCACCAGTGGCCAGCGGTAGCCGAACTTGAAAATGAATCACACCTTCAGGTGGGGTGTACTTACAGGCATTATTGAGCAGCTCGGCCAGAATTCGCTTTAGGCTGGCGACATCAGATTGGAGGATGGGCAGATCGACAACGGGTTCAACCTGGAGCCGCTGGCGCTGTTGCTGGCAGCGTGAATGAAAGGGCTGTAGCAGTGTTGGCAACCAGTCTGTTAAATGAATCGGTTCAATGTCTAACTCAAATGCCTCCGCTGCTAAACGCTGGAGATCGAGCAGACTGTTAATTAACTCAATTTCGCGATCGCACTCGCTGCGTAAAATATTCAGATAGGTCGAATGTCGCTCTGGTGGTGCTTTGTCCATCATGTAAAGCGCCATGTTCATATTGGACATGGGGGTTCTCAGCTCGTGAGACACCGTACTGAGAAAGTCATCCTTCAATTGATTTAGCCGCTCTAGCTCTTCCACCTGAGACTGGGCTGCCTGATAGAGTCGAGCCTGCCGAATTGCGATCGCGCATTGGTTGGCAACCTGCTGAATCAGACTCATCTCCGACGCATCAAAGGCCAGATCGGCAGGCTTGAAAAGCCAGAGCGCACCGAATGCCTGCTGGTTATCCACGATGGGTGAAATCAGCACGGCAACTCGATTAAACACTTGGCAGTTCGTCTGTTCACAAAACTGGAATAGCTCTCGCTGCTGAATTTGTGCCTCCAGTGCTGGCACCTGCATCCTGTTAATGACATCACACCGAGCCAAGCAAAGCTGTTCACTGCCCTGATTGCAGATTCGCATGTGGGACTGCGGTTCAAAAAAGCGAGCTTCACAATATTCAATATTCAGCAGTTGAACTAGTTCTTCCACGGCAGTTTGCACAATCTGCTGTTCATCTAGACTGTCGCGAATTTTCTCGGTTACCCGCTTCTGTAAAGCTTCAGAGGCGAGTGCTTTTTGCAGTTGTTGAGTGTGCTGCCGCCGCTCTGTGATGTCTAAAAAGGAGCAGATTACCTGCTGGAGTTGATGATTGATATCAAACTGCGGTTCTGCATCAACCAGCAGCCAAATGCGATCGCGCTCCTCAGATGATAGGTCAGAGACCATTTCGGAGAACCTCTCAGATGGCCTTTCCGATGCCGCTCTAGGCTGTGGTGATCGTGAGGGCAAGGTGGATTGTGAGGCGGATTGTGAGGCGGATTGCGATGCGGATTGCGATCGCAGCACGCCCATCACTACGCTCCGAACAGGTTGCCCTGTAGCAATCACCTGCAGCACCGGATGATCTGCACCCCGCATTGCAGAGCCATCTTCGCGAATCACGTTCCAAGTCGGATCAAAGGAGTTCTTTTCATTGAGCTGCGACTCACTCAAGCCCAGGAGTTTCTGTGCGGCTGGGTTGGATATGGTAATTTGGGATTTCAGATCCTGCACCACAACGCCAATTCTCAATTCCTGCAAGAGCGTCCGAAATCGCTGCTCGCTCTCCCTCAGCGTCATCTCTATCTGTTCCCGCTCCTGAATTTCCTGTGTTAGTGCCAGATTGGCAGCCTCCAATTGCGCCGGACTGGGCAGCGCTAAGGCTTGGGGAATCAAGCCAATCAGAGCATACGCTGTGTACAGAGAAACGCTCGCCGTGATTAGCTTGATCGTGCCGGAAAACCAGTAGGTGGGCTGCCAAAGTGTCCAAACCTCAACAATATGAGTCGTTCCGCAGGCCAAAATAAATGCGCTAAACAGCAGAAAAATGCCTTGAAAGGGTACATCCTGCCGCTTACGCACAAAGTACAGCAGCATCAGTGGAATCGAGTAGTAGGCAACGGCAGTCAGCGTATCACCAATCACATGCAGCCAAACTAGTTCTGGCTGCCAGAGATAGCAGTGACCGTGGGGGATGTACCGCCTGGAACCCTCAAACAATAAAGATAGATAAAGCATTGGAAGTTATCTGACGATCGTCACGTTAGTCAGGACATCAATACCGATTAAAAAATCGATCAAAAATACCGATTAAATGCTTCTGGGCCACATATACAGGGAAGACTGAACTTGCGAGCAATCCTAGTTAGGAGCGTGGGTTTCATCAATCCGAAAACTGTCGGGCGGGCTTAGTCAAGCCGTTAGCACCTTGTTATAACGTTGACGGCAAAATCCGCCCCTGCTCAATATTGAACTGATTGAATTCACGCTCCTAAGTGCTCACCTAAGCGCTCATAGTTTGCACATTATCAATTCAGACCCCAAAGAGCTGATTATGCTGCCGCGCGGCAGCACAATCAGCTCTTTTGAGTTTTAGCGCAAGGTGTAGGTATGCTCACATTTTGCACCTTGCACTGTGAGAACCCTTCTGGGTTTTGCTACAAGCTGTGATCATGCCTATTATTCCCAGGATTCATCATTCTCCTGATACTTTTTTCAGAGAGATATGAAACTTATGAGTTGTTATATCCTTCTTTTATCACTCTACTCACTCGTCTTGCATAGCGGATGAATTCACTATGCCCGCGACGGAAGTTTAACGTCTCAGATTTTTCCTGCTGAAAGTGATAAAGGAGGGGTATAGATACTGCTGAATGGTGGCAACTGGTTGAGGTTGTGCGATCGCACGACAGCTTGGGCATCTTGATAACAGGAATTTGTTACATAAGCGACCATTTTTTATGCCGAAGCGCTGCCAGATCCATGACTCTCACCTTCAATCACTCTAGCCAATCTGACTTTGCAGCCATTCTTCAAGCTTCTCAATCTCTTGCCAGTTCAGTGAAGCTAGAAGATGTGTTGCATCACTTCACCCAAATCGTTTTGCAGCAGTCCGGAGGCGATTATTGTGCTGTCGTTTTACCGGATAGTCAGGGCAACTGGTTCGTGCGGGCAGTTGCAACTCCAGAGGCAACCGATCTGTGCGCTGATCGGTTGACGGAGACGGTTAATCTGCCGCTGAAGCTGATTCAGTATGTGCAAACTCAGCATGAAATGGTTGTGCTCGATCAGCGAACGACGGCTACGGATTGGCCAGTGGTTGATGATTATTTGATGCAGCGTCAGCCCCAGAGTGCCGCGTGCTTGCCTATGTGCAATCAGGAACAGTTAGTTGGAGTACTCTATGTTGATCATCACTCAACCTGTGGGTTGCTGACCTGCGATCGCATTGCTGTCCTAAACTTTCTGTGCGGTCAAGCCGCCATTTCGCTTGAACAGGTTCGGCTACAGGTACAGGCACAGGAGAGAGCGCGCCATCTCGAACAGTCGCAACAGCGATTGCAGCTGATCATTCAACAAACGCCTGTGGCGGTAATGGAATGGAATCGCCAGTTTGAAATTCAGTCCTGGAATCCAGCCGCCGAAAAGATCTTTGGTTATTCAAGCGACGAAATGATTGGCCAGCATTTTCGCCAGATTATCCCCAAAGAATTCCATGCCTACATTGATGATGTTGCCCAGCAAATTCTCTCGCAGGTCGGCGGTTCCCACGTCATTAATGAAAACTTGACCAAAGACCAGTGCCGAATCACCTGTGAGTGGTTTAACGCCCCGATGCGTGATGCCAATGGTGAGGTTTGTGGGGGCATTTCAATTGCCTTGGATATTAGCGATCGCAAACGGATTGAAGCCGAACGTCAACAGGTCGAAGCCAATCTGCGCCGCAACGAAGAGCGCTATCGGTCGTTGATTACCGTCACCTCTCAAATTGTCTGGATTTCAACTCCCGATGGATGCAGCGTTGAATCCCCGAACTGGTGCGAATACACCGGACAAAGCCGAGACAAACTCAAGAATTTCGGCTGGTTAGAGGCCGTTCATCCCGACGACAGTGAGCCTACGGGCATCATCTGGAATCACGCCCGCGAGACGAAAACCTGGTACAAAGTCGAATACCGCATTCGTGGTGCAAATGGTGAGTACCGCTACTTTGACGTTCAAGGTGTGCCAATTCTGAACGACGATGGCAGCATTCGCGAATGGATGGGTTCCTGTACCGATATCGAAGATCGTAAGCAAGCCGAAAAAGCGGTTTTGCAAAAGTCGCAGGCGCTCGAACAGGCGATGGCCGAATTGCAGAATACTCAACTGCAAATGGTGCAAAGCGAAAAAATGGCCTCACTCGGCAACTTGGTGGCGGGCGTCGCCCACGAAATCAACAATCCCATTGGCTTCCTCAATGGCAGCATCAACAATGCCAGGGATTACGTGCAAGATCTGCTCGATCATCTTGCCCTATATCAACACCACCAGCCACCCACGCAGCCCGTTGAGGAACATGCCGAGGATATTGAGCTGGACTTTTTGGCCGAAGACTTGCCCAAACTACTCAATTCGATGCAGGGAGCCACTGAGCGCATCAAGTCTATCAGCACCAGTCTACGCACCTTTTCCCGCGCCGACACCGAACACAAAGTCTGCACCAATTTACATGAGGGATTAGACAGCACGCTGCTGATTTTGAAATACCGTCTGAAAGCCAATGAGCAGCGCCCAGCCATTGAAGTTGTGCCGCAGTATGGCGAACTGCCCTGTATTGCCTGCTTTCCCGGTCAGCTCAACCAAGTGTTCATGAACATTCTGGCCAATGCGATTGACGTGTTTGACGAAATGGCTCAGCAGTCTTCCTTTGCTGCACTACAGGCGCATCCCCAACAAATCGTGATTCAGACGGCGACATTGCCTGAACAGCGAGCAGTTGAAATCCGCATTCGCGATAACGGTCAAGGCATGACGGAGGAGGTCAGAACTCGCATCTTTGACCACTTATTTACCACTAAAGATGTCGGCAAGGGCACAGGACTCGGACTTGCGATCGCGCATCAAATTGTCACCGAAACCCACGGTGGTCAGCTCACGGTTAACTCAGCGCCTGGTCAAGGTAGCGAGTTCTGTATTTGCTTGCCAATAGCGGCTGAATAAACAAAGCGAAGGGAGCGCAAGCGCTCCCTTCGCTTTGTGTTGCGAAACCCTGTGGGTGGGTTAAATATCCAAATCTGCCAGATCTAGGTGTGAACCGTAGGTTTCAATGAATTCCCGTCGCGGAGCCACGCGATCGCCCATCAGCACCGTGAAAATCCGATCGGCTTCAGCAGCATCTTCAATCTCCACCCGCTTAATCGTGCGGGTCGCCGGATCCATCGTGGTTTCCCAAAGCTGCTGCGGCATCATTTCACCCAAACCCTTAAACCGCTGAATGTTGTAGTTTGCGTTGTCGGGGAACTCGCGGCGAATCAGATTATCCAACTCGCGATCGCTATAGCAGTAGTAGTGATTGCGGCCCCGTTCTACTTTGTACAGCGGCGGACAGGCAATATAGATGTAGCCCTGATCCACTAGCTCTCGCTGATAGCGATAGAAGAACGTCAGCAGCAGTGTCCGAATGTGGGCACCGTCCACGTCCGCGTCGGTCATGATGATAATCCGGTGGTAGCGGAGCTGAGTCGAGTCAAACTCTTCGCCTTTGATGCCCAGCCCCAGCGCCGTGATCAGCGACTGAATCTCAGTGTTCTTGTAAATCCGAGCGTCATCGGTTTTTTCGATGTTGAGAATCTTACCCCGCAGCGGCAGGATTGCCTGAAATCTGCGATCGCGACCCTGCTTGGCAGAACCACCTGCGGAATCGCCCTCAACGATGAAAATCTCAGATTCAGACGGATCGCGGGAGCTACAGTCAGCTAGCTTGCCGGGCAGGGTAGAGGATTCCAGTACCGACTTGCGGCGCACCAGTTCCCGCGCCCGTCGAGCCGCTTCTGCTGCGTTGAATGCCTGAATTGCCTTTTCGATCACCGAATCAGCAACGCTAGGGCGAAACTCTAGATACTCTGTCAGCGTTTCGCCCACTAGGGAATCGACGATGCCGCGCACCTCGGTGTTGCCTAGCTTGGTTTTGGTCTGGCCTTCAAATTCGGGATCAGGCACTTTCACCGAAATCACGCCCGTCAGACCTTCCCGCACGTTTTCGCCCGCTAGGTTGGAGTCGCTGTCCTTCAGCTTGTTGCGCTTGCGGGCAATCACGTTCATCGTGCGGGTGAGGACTGTCTTTAAGCCTTCCAGGTGAGTACCGCCGTCAATTGTCCGAATATTATTGGCGAAGCCCAGCAGGTTATCGCTGTAAGCATCCACGCACCACTGGAGCGCCACTTCTACATGAACGTTGTCGCGTTCGCCCTGGACGAAGATAATCTCCTCGTGAATGGGCTGCTTGTCCACATTCATGTAGGCTACGTATTCACGAATGCCGCCTTCGTAGTGGAAGGTATCGCTGCGCTCCGATTCTTTCCGCTGATCGGTAATCGTGATGTTGACGCCCGCGTTCAAGTAAGCCAGCTCTCGCAGTCGGCCAGACAGGGTGGCATAGTCAAATTCTGTACCCGTTGTGAAAATCTGGGCATCCGGCTTAAAGGTAACGGTTGTGCCCGTTTTGCCGTTTGTCCCTGGCTGGGCTTTCAGATCTCCCTGGGGAATGCCGCGCTCGTAGCGCTGGGTAAAGCGTTTACCGTCGCGGGCAACTTCCACTTCCACCCATTCCGAAAGCGCATTGACAACAGAGATACCCACACCGTGCAAACCACCGGAAACTTTGTAGCCGCCGCCGCCAAACTTACCGCCTGCGTGCAGCACGGTCATGACCGTTTCCAGTGCTGACTTACCTGTACGGGGATGGATGTCGGTTGGGATACCGCGACCATCATCGCTGACAAAGACTGAGCCATCCGGTCGGAGCGTCACTTGAATATTGCTGCAAAAACCCGCTAGTGCCTCATCGACGGAATTATCAACAACCTCGTACACTAGATGATGGAGACCGCGTGGCCCTGTACTACCGATGTACATGCCGGGTCGTTTGCGTACAGGCTCAAGCCCTTCTAAAACCTGAATCTGATCCGCACCGTAATCTGTTGCCATGTATGAAGCGCTCCTGTAACGGTCTTTAAGCCTCGTAAGCCGTCGAATAACAAATCTATCAAAATTTTAGCACAAACGGGGTTGAAAGCGTTTGTAGCCCATTCTGGAATCGAGTTTCAGATAGGGTATATCAAGCATCAGTCAAAACAGTGCTATTTAGATAATGATCTTGATTTTGGGTGAGCGTTGCCCATCTAACCAACGATCATGACTGTTTGAGGACTACCCAAACAATTAGTTAATCGTAACGGCAGCTAAGGCAAGGGATGAAACCGGATTTTATTGATACTATTGTACCATTTTTGCTGGTGATCTGTGGGCCAACCGCAGCGGGTAAAACGGGACTGTCGCTCGCGATCGCAGATCGCCTTATGACTATCCAGCAATCAGCGGTTATTCTCAGCGCCGATTCTCGCCAAGTGTACCGCCACTTTGATATTGGGACTGCTAAACCCGCGATCGCAGATCAGCAGCAAGCTCCCCACTATCTAATTGACATCTGTGAGCCAACCGAGACTCTAACGTTAGCGGAATATCAGGAAAATGCTCAACGTTTAATTGCAAAGTTTCATGCCGAAAGCACCGTTCCCCTACTCGTCGGTGGTACAGGGCTATATATTCGCTCCGTGATTCGCGGCCTCAAGATTCCCGCTGTGCCGCCCCATCCGGAGTTGCGATCGCAACTAGCCGATCTCGGTCAGCCTTTTTGTCACCAACTCTTACAGCAGGTTGATCCACCGTCCGCCCAGCGCATTCACCCTAACGATCAGGTGCGTACCCTACGAGCGCTGGAAATCTACTACGTCACTGGTGAAACCATGTCCGACCAGCAGGGCGAAAATCCGCCAGACTATCCCATTCTGCAAATCGGCCTGGACTGTTTTGAACCCGGACGACTGCGCGATCGCATCCAGCAGCGGACTATACAGATGATGCAGATGGGCTTTGTAGACGAAGTGCGATCGCTCCAGCAGCGCTTCGGTTCTGACTTACCGCTGTTAAATACCCTGGGCTATCAGGAAGTTGCCCAGTACCTAGCCGGAGACATTAGCTATGAAGACGCAATTGAGCTAACCGTGCAGCACACCCGCCAATTCGCCAAACGCCAGCGCACCTGGTTCCGTGCCGATCCGAGCATCCACTGGTTTGACTCAGAAGCTGCCGATTTAATTGAACGGGTTTGGACGGTGATTCAGGGGTTTGTGAGTAATTTAGGTGAGGCGAGAGGAGTGAGGAGTGAGGAGTGAGGAGTGAGGAGTAGGGGGTGGATGGGTAGGAGGGTGGATGGGTAGGAGGGTGGGTGCGTTGAAAAGTCGGAGGGCAGACGAGTTACTTGACCCAGCACCTAAACCAGCCCTTAAGAATGAGACATAAAGCCCCCTTGCTCCCTTTCTCCCCTGCCCCCTCGCTCCCTTTCCCCTCTCTCCATCTCTATCCTTCCATCAAGCCAAAACAGCATCACCACCTTGCTTTAAGAATTATTTTAGATTGATGACATTAGCTCGTGCGGGGGGATTGATAGGCATAAGCGCCTAATCTAGTTCCTATTTTTTCGCTACGTGTAGGGGCACGAGAGAGTCATGAAACTGAGTACAAAGATCTATATGGGATATGCCATCCCAGCTCTGATTCTGATTGGCATTGGTGGTTATGCTTTGTTTGCCTTTCGCACCTTAGATCGACAAGTCGCGACTATTTATGACGACCGCGTCGTGCCACTTCAGCAGCTTAAAGTCATTTCCGATCAGTATGCGATTAACGTGATTGATGCGGTCAACAAAACCGATCATGAGCTGATGCAGCCTGCAGAAGCGCTGCGCCTGATTGAGCAGGCCGAACGCCAAATCGAGGATCAATGGACAGCTTACCGAGGCACGTATTTGACTGACCAAGAACAGCAGCTTGCTCAAGAGGTAGAAGTCCTGTTTGTTCAATCCAATCAGCAAATTGATCGGCTGAAGCAGGCATTGCGATCGCAAGATCCCAACACCATTGCCCAACTGAACGGAGCGCTGTATGCCAGCATCGACCCTTTAACCAGCAAAATTCAAGAGCTAATTGATTTGCAGCTCGATATTGCTCAGTCCGAGCGCGAACGTGCTGCCGTGGTGTATCGACAGACGGTCAGCCTGTTTATCATCATCCTGGCGCTGGCTCTAATTGCCGCATCGCCGCTTGGCTACTGGATTAGCCGCACCATCACTGCAACCTTCCGCAACACCATCGCTATGCTGACCGAAACATCGTCTGAACTGGCAGCCACGACAACCCAGCAGGAGCAAACCGCCTCTCATCAGGCCAGCGCAGTTGCCGAAACGACGACCACGATGGGGCAACTGGATGCCGCTTCTCAGCAGTCAGCCCAGCAGGCCAAACAATCGAGCGATCGCGCCAGTCGCGTTTTGGCTCAGGCTGAACTAGGCATGAAAACCGTCGATAAGACTCTAACTGGAATGGAGCAACTGCAAGAGAAAGTACTTGCGATCGCAAGTGCAGCGGAACAGCTCCAGCGGCATACGGCCCAAATTGGCGGCGTTACCGCTCTAGTCAGCGATCTGGCCAATCAAACCAATATTCTGGCCCTCAATGCTGGAATCGAAGCGGTGCAGGCAGGTGAGCATGGTGCTGGATTCGTCATTATTGCCACTGAAATTCGCAAACTCGCCAATCAAAGTCGAGCGTCCTCGGCACAAATTGATGCCTTAGTTGACGATGTGCAAACTGCAATCCAATCCGTGGTCAGCGCTAGCGCTCAAGGGGTTGAAACAGTACAAACAGGTATTCAAATTGCTCAGGAAACCGCTGATGCATTTAGCACCATTCGGCAAGACATCGAAAATGTTGCAATTCATAATCAGCAAATCTATCTGACCGCGCAGGAGCAAGCTTCTAGCATTCGGCAGGTGGTTTCGGCGATGAGTAATTTAGACGTGGTGGCTCATGATACGGCAAGCAGTATTCGCCAAACTCAAACCAGTACCCAAATGCTCAGCCATGCGGCCTCTCAGCTTGCGGAAATGCTATAGAGGTCAAACCAATCTAGGGTCTTTTAGGAACTGAGCGATCGTTCTCATTAGCAAGTCGAAATCAACAGGTTTTGTAAAAAAAGCATCTGCCCCTGCCTGTAGAGCTTCTTCCTGAGTCGATTCACGCACATCAGCCGAACAGATAATCAGGGGAATCAGCGGATTGATCATACGCACTTTTTCCAGCAATTCAATCCCCGTTCCTCCAGGTAGGGAAAGATCCGATAGACATAAATCAAACGAATTGTTGTTGATAAGCTGTAAAGCTTCTGGCAAGGAAGGTGCTGTTTTTACGTCATAGCCCTTTTCCGTTAACATGATTTGTAATAGCTCACAGTCATCTTTTGAATCATCGACATACAAAATCCTGTGGGATAAAAACATGTTTTTTCCATTATTTTTTGAGATAGATGTAGTCTACTGACACAAAGTAAAAATCTCAGTTCGATGGCGAACAGAACAGAAAAGCCCCAAACAGCAAGCACGAATACAGGAACTGGTTAATGCAGGATTTTACGAAGAATAAATCCGCAACAAATTTTATTCTCGACCTGCTGCCTCAGTTTGAGTATGAATCGCTGCATCCTCATTTGGTAGAGGTTGAACTATCACAGAGCAATATTCTGATTGAAAAGGGCGAACCAATTACAAACGTTTATTTTCCGACGACATGCATTCTATCCTGGACAAATTTAACCGAAACAGGTGAGGTTGTTGAGGTTGGAGTCACAGGTAATGAAGGTTTATCTGGAACAATCTTGCTACTAGGGGAAACCATTGCCCCTTGGCAAACTGAAGTTCAAATGGCAGGCCGAGCTTTAAAGCTACCCGCAGCAGCCTTTAGAGCGGCACTGGACAGATCAATCACACTGCGCCAAAGTACTGCTGCGTTTATCTACTTTAAAATGGTGCAATTGAATCAAGCTGCGGTGTGTAATCGCTTTCATAGCGCAGAGGAGCGGCTCTGTCGTTGGCTACTTGCCGCGCAGGATCATAGCCAACTATCGACGTTTTCGTTCACACGGGAAATCCTGGCTCAGATGATTGGATCGGGTCGTCCTACTGTCAGTTTGGTGACTGGGAGTTTACAATCTGCTGGGCTTATTCACACCAACCGAGGCTATGTCCAGATCCTGAATCGGGACGGGATGGAATCTGCGGCCTGTGAATGTTATGCCATTGGGAAGCAGGCATTAAATCACTATCGTAACCGCTGCCAGAGTGCTTCATAAACATTATCTGCAACGCGAGTCCGTAGCACCCGTCCCAGTCGATTCTTTTTCTGTGCCGCCTTGAGACAATCTTCGGTCGGGCATAGATAAGCCGAACGCCCCATTCCCTCATCCAGTTGAATTCGCGCATCGGGATGACAGCGTACGACGCGCCAAAACTCAGACTTGGGCGCAGCGCGACGACAGCTAATACAGCGACGATAGTTTTTTTCCATGTGCCAATTTTATCGAGTCTAAATTGTCAGCAAACCACTAGGTTTAACTGAATACAACGGACGACGCTGAACGCCTTCTTTCTCTAGAACCGCATTGGCAGCTAGCAGGCCGCTGCTGACGGCGCGTTCCATCAGGCCGCAGGGAAAGGGCATCTTCACCCAGTCGCCCGCGAACAGCAGGTTAGCAGCCGCACTCTGGGTCACAGGTCGATTGTCGTAACTATTGGGCGGATAGCCAGAAAAATTCTTCTGGTTTACTAGCTCACGGTGAAGCAGCGTTGCTGTTTGCAGGGCGGGCACAATCTCGTATAGCTCCTGCTCAAACGTAGCTAGCAACTCTTGCTGCGATGGAAATTCCTGCTCTTTGTAGCAATAGGCATGAAGTTCAACTACACTACCACCCGTTTGATTGGCCCAAGCTCGGTAGTCATCCTGAATCCGGTGATAGAGGGTAATACTGTCGGTCAAGCGATAGCCAGATAGAGAGGTGAAATCGCTTTGCTCCCACTCAAAATCGCGGTCAAACCAAAAGCGACAAACGGCAAACGGATCTGCGATCGCAAGTTGCTCAATTTGCTGATTCACTACGGGATGGGCTTGATCACTAGAGAGCGCCAGCAGGGATTTCACGCCCGGCACATCGGTGGCAAACACATAGTAATCGGCCTCTAGGGTTTGCGTCGCTGTCGTGTTTGCCGCTGGAATCAGAGCCAGTTGAATCTGATCTCCCTGCCGATCTAGTACTCGATACTTGGATAAATCGCGCTGAGCAGGGCCGCCTTTCACCTCACCGTCGGCAGCATAGGCCGCACCGTGACAGGGACAGAGGAAACCACCCGTTTGGCTAGGATGAACGCTACAGCCCTGGTGGGTGCAGGTGAGAGACAGCGCTTCGGTGCGATCGCGGGGCAAATAGAATAAGCGATCGCCTGCACCGAAATATTCCGTTTCATCGGTACTCAACAGCGGATTGCGCTCGACCCAGAAGGGGGTACTTTGGTTGTCGCCCGTGCCGTACTGGAGCGACTGCACCTTGCCGTCCTGCCAGTTCAACCCCGTGACGGTGACATCCGTGAGCACCTGACCGCCGTGCGCCCGAATTGAATCGGCAATTGGCTCAACTAAGCTGCGGCCCATATCTTGCCGCGTGCCGTTGAACGCTAGACCTTCGGGATTGCCAAAAAAGTAAAAGTGAAAGAACTGCATTAGTTCGCCCGCGCTCATGGTATCGGGCGCATTCAGGCTCGACTTGGCGAAGGGCAAGAAGTAGAGGTCGTACAGTCCCTGGGGAAAATCGCGCTTCACCCAGTCCGCCACGGAAATGTCGTCCAGCCGCTGGAAGCTGTAGGGAATCTGGAAGCCGCCAATTTCGCGGAACACCTCTAGATGCTTGAGCTTGAGTAAATTAATGCCCCACTGCAGCCGATTGGGCGAGTTAACGGCCAAATCCACCACATTCCAGGGGAAGGAGGAGTGACTAGGCCGAAACACTTCTGGTTCATACTGATCCCCTTTGTAGACCACGGAGTAAAACTCTAGAGATTTGAAGTTGTTGCGGATCTCTAGCTCATTCACCAGGCCGAACAGGTTGTAATACTGGGGAAAGAAACCGTGAAACCCATGCTCCATGCGGAAGGGATGCCCATTCACCTCAATATCCCAACTGGCAATTTTGCCGCCCAGTTGGGGTGATTTCTCCAGCAGCGTTACCTGTACTCCGCGCCGACTGAGTTCATATGCCGCCGCGAGTCCCGCCAGTCCACCACCGACGACGACGGCTGTTTTGGGGCGGTTGAGCAGAAAAGGAAGTGCGATCGCATCTGCTTGAAAGACGGCAGGTTTAGGCTTCGTGAAGCGAGAGTAGCCGACTAGTCCACCAAAGGCGCTGAGAGCAAAGAGTTTGAGGAGTGTGCGCCGAGACAGAGAAACCGAGGCGGGAAAATCCGAAAATGTCACCATGAAGCTTGTTCAGAGAAATTGCGTACAGGAGTATGCGTAAGTGACAAATATAACGGCTAAACCCAGTTTTGGCGCAAGTCTTCCGCTTTTTTAAACGTCAATGTGTTCTGAATCACGACGGCTACCAGCGCAGTTATTACAGCGCAATTGTTAAATTGGCACGGTGAAGAACGCCGACAGAGAAAAAACACGGCATGATTGGGGACAAAATATTCCCATTTGCTGACATAAGTGAGTCGCGTAAATCAGCGCATCTAAAAAAACGGGAACATGCTCCGTCGGGGCGTCCTCCGGTTTCTAGGTTATGCACCTCACTGATATGCAGCTACTTAATTTTGCATTATTCATTACACACATGCCCTATGGCTTCCTCCTCAAATCCGCCTCCCATCCGTTTGGAGCTATCGGTAGAAGCCGATGATCCGTCGCTGCTGGCTGGCCTCGATACTCTAGTGCAGTTGAATTGGATCTCAGACGCAGATTTGCGACATCTGGCAGCGACACAGCTCACTTGTGCAGTGCCCAGTGTGCAAGCGGTAGCTGTCGATGCCGCCGATAACGTGCTGGTGTTCAACGAAGAACCATTAGAGGCCCCACCGACAGTTGGAGGGCAATTTATTGTCGATGAGCCGGATACTCGACCCGCGCGACGATTCCGCCGTGACCGTCGCCGTCAGAAATTGGGTACTGAACCAATTGGCTCAGATCAGGCGCGATCGCAGATCCAGCCGATTCAACCACCCCGCTGGGCACAGATCACCCAGTCCCTGATGGCCGAACTGAGCGTCGTGTGGCTGCTGTGCATTGGCGTGGTGCTAGTAGTACTATCCTCGGCCTTACTAGCCGCGAGCCAGTGGTCGCGGTTTAGTGCAGCGGGTCAATATGGCGTCCTGCTGGCCTATACGCTAGTACTTGGGGGCAGCTACTACTGGACGAGCCGACAGGCCAGTCTGCGCCTGACGACGCGCACGCTGCTGTTCCTGACGCTGCTGCTGGTGCCCGTCAACTTCTGGGCGATGGATCAGCTCAACCTTTGGCAGAGCGTGCTGGGACTTGGCACAATTGCGATCGCAACCATCATCCTCGCCACCTTAGTTATCTTTCTCTATCAACGCAAGCTCCAGGCTCCTTTCGCTTGTACTGTCGTCGTTCTGGGACTTTGCCTGTTGCAGTGGGGCTGGCAGGTGGAGCGCATTCCCCTGTTGGCTGTGTACGGAGGTGCGATCGCAGGTACGTTGGCGATTATTCGCACCGTTCGCCAATCACCAACTTCTAGCGCAAGTCCTAACCGAGAACCGCCTGCACCATCGCCGATCGACGTTTCACCCCTAAATCGAATCACGCTGATCCTGCTCTATGCCTTGGGCTTGCTCGCACTGCGCGTTCTATCGACTCAAGCGGTGGAGATTCAGCAGATCAGCTTGGCGCTGGGCATTGTGGGCTGGGGTTTAGGCTGGCTGGTGCATGAGACGCAGGTGTTGAAGGTGGCAATAGCGGAGGTGGGGGAGCAGGGGAGAGAGGGAGCAGGGGAGAGAGGGAGCGGGGGAGCAGGGGAGAGAGGGGGCGGGGGAGAAAGGGGGCAAGAAGATGCGATCGCGCCTCCTATCCCCCTTGCTCCTTCCGCTCCCCCTGCCCCCCCTGCTCCTCCATCCCGCTCTCCCACCTCTATCCAGCTCTGGGGCTTGATCAGCGGCATAATCCTAATACTATCCTGGGGTATGGCGGTTGAAGAGTTGCCTTGGCAAGCGGTTGCAATTAGCGGATTGAGCTTACACTTGGTCGTTCAGTCACTGCGCTTGACCTGGAAACGACGGGATCTGCTTTTTCTACTGCTGATTGGGGTACAGCTACCTGTTTTACTCTGGCAGTGCCTTCCTGATCCCGTGCAAACCAATATTAGAGATACCTTAGTTGATCTAACGCAGGTTGACTTTGCCTTTGCGCTGCTGGGGGTTGTTTACTTACCCTACTTAGCGATCTCTATCGGAGCAGGCTACTGGCTGAAACGGCAGCAGCACCAGCAATTGACCCCGGTAGCTGATTGGTTCACCATCAGTTTTGGGCTATTGCTCAGCCTCATCAGTTTGTTCGATCCACTCACGCTGGCGATTAATCTGATCGTGTCAACCTTACTGCTGGGCATCATCACTCAGCGCCAAACAATCGCTTACCGTTTTGGTATCTACGTCACGCAAATCGTTGGTGTGCTGGCGATTATCAGTTTAGTGATCTATGTCTGGGAGCAACTGCCCATCGCGGGCTGGATTGGCCTATTTATCGCCCTTGCCGCCCTAGAGTGGATTTGGAGTCAAGGTAACACCTGGCGAGACTGGCGACACAGCGGACGCGGGATGGGTGCAGCACTGGCCGTAGTGAGCTATGTACTGCTGATCAAGCGGCGAGAAATTCTGCTGTTCCAAATAGAAAATGTTGATCCGCAATGGCAGTTGCTTTGGCTGATTATTCCCCTCAGCCTGACAACACTAGCTGTGCGGGAAGTCCCGGAATCTCGGCATCGCTGGGCATTAGCAAGTACAGTAGCCATTGTTTTACTGCCGCTGCTGACATTTGAATTTCCAGAAACGCGATCGCAATCCCTCCTCTTGGCTACAGGTTTGATGATCATGAATACCGTTTGGCTAGCTTCCCGCTGGGCGGCTGGACTGACGGTGGGCTTTGGTTTAGCCTTTGCCATCAGCGTTCTGTGGGATCAAATTATCGCTCGGCCAAGTTGGGTCCTGCTAGGTGCGATCGCAGTTGGTTGCTTCTGGCTAATCTGGGCTGCGGTTCAGCGCTGGGCAAGTCGTTGGGCTGAGCGTCCGGTCGGCTTGCAGCTACAGGTTTACGGCACCGCAGTTGACCTCTGGGCAATCGGCCTCAGCGGGGTGCTGCTGCTCATGGGAACTGCCGATGCGGCTTGGCTGTATCTGGATGAGCGTGGTGATTCGCTGACCTATGTGGCGGCGTTTTTAATCCTGCTGATTGCGATCATTGGGCGCACCTGGCGGGAAACCTGGAGCGTTTCGCCTTACGTGATGAGCTGGACAGGTGAACTGCTGCTGGCGGAGCTGGTGCATATTGGCGGCGGCGATGTGCTGGATTTAGCGATCGCAAATAGCGCGTTGGGAAGCGTACTATTTATCGTTTTCTCTATTGTCGGACGGCAGGGAATGCGAGTGCAAGTGCGATCGCACTTTGTGTCACCGCTGCTGTTTGCTCTGATGGCGATTGCTTTGAGAACCGAGGCGTTTACGGCTTGGACAGGCTGGTTGACAGTCATTGCAGCTCTGATTGGCGTCGGCGTCGGACGACAGCTAAACTACCGCTGGTTGAAGTGGATGGCGCTGATTGGTCTGACGCTGGGCTGGTATGAGCTAGTGTTCTATCAGCTTGCTCAGGCCGAAGGTGGTTCTCCTGCCGACGGCATGGTGATTCTGGCGTTAGTGGCAGTGGTCATTGTTGGCCTGTATCGCCTGCTGCAACGGGGCTTGGTGCGCTGGCTGGCAATGGAGCGAGCCGATATTCAATTGCTCACGCACCTGCACTGGGCGGTCGGAATTTTGCTGATGATTCTGTCCACAGGTTTTGTAGTTGAATCTGGCATTCAACTGCGCGGACTTGCGATCGCAGTTGGTCTAGCTCTGGTTATCTATGCGTTGGAACAAGGCCGTTTGGTGCATCGAGCCGATTACGATATTAATCCTGCCAACGCAACTGTTCCGCCGGATGAACTTTGGGTCTATGCCGGACTCGTTGCGCTCATTGGACTCGGGGTTGACATTCGGCTGATGGCTCCTGACCTGCGGATTCTTCAGCCCTGTCTGGGTGCGATCGCAAGTGTGCTGGCCATTCTGATCTATAGCGGTAGCTGGCGACGCTGGGGCTGGTCGGCAACTCCCTGGCGGCGCTTTGCGCTGGTCTTCCCGGTTGGCATGGTGATCACCACGGCAGAGGTGATTCACTCGGTTAGTTTAGCGATCGCAGCCGCCAGCTATGTCCTGCTGGCCCGCCAAGCGGAACGAATCCGGCTGACCTACTTATCGGTGGCGCTGATTGACTGGCTGATTTGGCGACAGTGCGATCGCGCTGCCGTTGACGATCCGCTGGCCTATGTTTTGCCTGTGGGACTCTCGCTGATTTATATTGCTCAAATTGATCCTGCCCTACAATCACCCAATCGCCGCATCATGCGCCACTTCCTGCGATTAGCTGGCATTGGTCTTATTTTCATTACCGCCTTCTTCAATGAACCCTGGAGCGGCCTGCCCCTCGGCATCGCTAGCCTATTAGCGGTCTTTGTTGGCTTAGCACTGCGGACGCGGGCGTGGCTCTATGCGGGCACGCTGTTCTTAGGACTAACGGTGATTGATCAGCTGATTGTACTGAATAGTATCTATCCGTTTGTGAAGTGGCTGATTGGCATTGGGGTGGGCAGTCTGCTCATTTGGATCGCGGCAACCTTTGAGACACGTCGGGAACAGGTGGTTAGCTTAGTGCAAGATTGGGGTGAAGAATTGGAAAACTGGAGCTGATGCCGTTTCTCCTAACTATGACTACACGTTAATTGTTAGTAACGTGAGTCGAGAGGAGTGAGGAGTTTTGAATGATTGACCTAACTCAAAACTTAAAACTCAAAACTCAAAACCCTATCCTGGACTCATTTTAGGACTAACAGAACCGATATCAGCAATCTACTGCCGCAGCGGAATACGAATGATAAATTCCGTTCCTTCTCCAGGAGTTGAGAAACACTCTAGTTTGCCGTTATGGCGCTCGGTGATGATTTGGTAGCTGATCGACATGCCCATGCCCGTTCCTTTGCCCATAGGTTTCGTCGTGAAGAACGGGTCAAATATGCGCTGCTGCACCGCTGGTGGAATGCCGCCGCCATTGTCTGCGATCGCAACTTCGATCCAGGTGGCATCCACTACTGACGTGCGAATGGTAATTCGACCGGGATGATCCTTCAGCTCTTGATAGGTGCGCTGAGCAATTTGCTCCTCAATGGCATCAATTGCATTCACCAGAATATTCATAAACACCTGGTTGAGCTGTCCCGCATAGCATTCCACGAGCGGTAGCGTATCGTAGTCTTTAATCACCTCAATTTCGGGCCGTTCCGGGCGGGCTTTGAGCCGATGTTGCAGAATCAGCAGCGTACTGTCGATGCCTTCATGAATATCAACGGCTTTGTATTCCGCTTCGTCCATACGAGAAAAGGTGCGTAAGGACAGCACGATCTGACGAATCCGATCGGTGCCTAGCTTCATGGAGGTCAGCATTTTGGGCAAATCTTCCCGCAAAAACTCCAGATCAATCTCCGCCGCCGCCAGCTCAATTTCGGGATCAGGAGTGGGATTGTGCTGCTGGTAGAGCTGAATAAAACCGAGTAAATCCTCGGTATAGGTCTGCACATGAGCCAGATTGCCGTGAATGAAGTTAACCGGATTATTAATTTCGTGGGCAACCCCGGCCACTAACTGCCCCAAACTCGACATTTTTTCGCTTTGAACCACCTGCGACTGCGTCCGCTGCAATTCGGCTAGCGTAGTTTTCAGTTCTGCGGTACGCTCTTCCACTCGGTCTTCGAGTTTTTCCTTGCTGCGTTCTAGTGCCGTAAATAGCTCATTGAGCCGTCCTGCCATGTGATTAAAGGAACTAGACAGAGTATTGAGTTCCTGAATCTGACTGGTTTCCACCGTTTGATCGAGATCGCCTGCTGCCATTGCTTCACTGGCTTGATTCAGACGCAAGATCGGGCGGGCAATCCAGCGGGAAGTGAATCCACCCATCACAGAAGCGACGGCCAACGCTCCGATACAGAGCAGGATTGTGGTACGCGTATTCGCATCAATCTGCGCCATAAAAGCGCTTTTGGGCACGCTCGTCACCACCAGCCAATCTAGGCCATATTGATCCTGCCACGGATCGACTCTGACAAAATATGATTTTCCTTGCACATCAACCTGGAAGTCGGTGCTTTGGGTAATGGTTTGAAATCCATTAGAGCGTTGAATATGTTTGGCAACGGTTTGAATGACAGCATCGGGACTGTTGACCGCCTGCAACCGCTGAATATCTTGATTAACGAGTGTAAATGGCTGTTCTGTTCCAGCATTTGCAATCAAGTTGCCATCCCGCTCAACGACGAAGATCTGTCCAGACTGACTCGTTGCGACCTTGTCTAGAAAATCGCTTAGCTTCAGCAGGTGAATATCTGTCCCAATCATGCCCAGCAGCCGATTTTGGCTATCGTAGATGGGGCGGCTAGCGGAAGCTGTGATGTAAGGGCCTGTTGGAAAATTAGCCGTAACAACCTCTGCCCAAATTGGTTGACCTGCGGCCACAGGTTCGAGATACCAAGGTTCATTGAAATTATTCCAATCCCAATTGCCGTTGACTCGAATCCGATTGCCCTGATCATCAACGGTGTAGTTTGTCACATTGTTTGGCAGCGTTGCCGTCCAGTCCTCAACTGTAATTGTCTTGCCATCGTACCGCGCGGCTCCTAGTCCCTCACCTGTAGTTAGGCCAATGCCAATGTATGTCAGGTCATACGCCTGCATTTGATCCCAGAAGTATTGACCTACCGCTTCGCGATCGCGCACGTCCAGTAAACCTCTACGAATTGCATCAGCATTGATCTGATTCAGCGTTTGCGGAACGTCTAGATAGGACGTTAGGTGTTCATTGACGACATCACTGGTGCGGTCAATAAGTTGATCGGCTAAGTGATTAACCACTTGCTGACCATTTTTGAACGACAGGAAGCCGACCAAAGTAACGACTGCAAAGGTCTGGAGGACGAAGGGAACAACCAGCACAAGCTGGAGTGGAAACGCTCTATTTTTGGGAGACTGCTGTGGGTTCATGAGGGAAACGGCGGGAAATTATCAAGTTCTAGCTATTGATAAGGTTCCCATGCCGTTTATGCCGCTAACTCCCATTACCATTGCCGTTTGATTCACTCACTGAGGCAAGCTGATGCAGTCCGTCGCTAATGGAGCGGGGTCTGGGGACGTTACTCGAACCTGCAGGCCAGCCCTCACGCTGACGAGTGCGATCGCCATCGGTTTCCTCGGTCTGATCGTGGAAGAGAATTTGCTGCGTCGGGAAGGGCATATCGATGCCGTTGGCCGTTAGCTTTTCTGCGATCGCAGTTAGCACCTGATCCTGGGAATCCAGCGAATCAGCCCGACGCGGTGGCCGAATCCACCAGCGAGCTCGAATATTCACAGTGCTTTCCGCCAAATCGACGACTAGGGCATCCGGAGCCGGATCGCTCAGCACATCTGGAACGCTGCGAATTGCTTCTAAAATCAGTCGCTTAGCCGTAGCGATATCGTCTCCGTAGCCAATGCCAACGTCATACTCTAGGCGGCGATTGTCGAACGCGGTGTTCACCGTGACGGAATTCGTGAACAGTTCCGCATTGGGAATCACGACGCGGCGACCATCGTAGGTGCGAATTGTCGTGGCGCGCGTTTCAATATTTTCAACGGTGCCTTCAAAGTCGTTGAAAATGATCTGGTCGTTAATTTGAAACGGCTCTGTCAGCAGAATCAAAATCCCGGCCAGAAAGTTTTGCAGAATGTCGCGGAAGGCAAAGCCAATGGCAACACCACCAATACCCAGAAGCTGCACTAGGTCATCGGCCCGAAAGGAGGGAAAGACAATCGATAGAGCGATAAATAAACCACCCAGCAGAATCAATCCCTGACTGAGTCGCCCCAGCACTAACCCTAGGTTGCGTCCCTGCTGTCGCTGCCGCGTCAACCGCCGAACCGTTCGCCGAATTGCGATCGCAAGGAAAAAGAATAACGCAAAAACAACGAGGGCAATGATGATGTTGGGCAAGAGCAGCACCAACCCATCGAACATAGCTTGAGCCTTGTCCCAAGCTGTTGTTACGGAATTTTCGGCATTCATACCTAAATCTGTGAGAATCGCCCCGATTGTAGAAAGAATGCCGCTTTGATGAATCTATCGCAGGTTGTTGGTTTTCAGTGTGAGGCTTAATCAGGCTGACCTACCCATTAACCAACAGATGCCGTTTCGGTTGACTCAACCTTGTGATTGGGAGACTCCGCAACTGGCTGCGGCTGCACGATAAACACGGAGCATGGGGCATGATGCAGCACATAGTTGCTGACGCTGCCCAAGAACACTTCAGTTAAGCCACTGCGGCCCCGTCGCCCCATCACGATCACATCGGCGTTCCACTGTTTCGCCATCCGACAGATCCAGCTACCGGGGTCGCCCATCTTGTAATCAAATTCAGCAATCACTCCGGCATCCGCTGCGGTACGCTGGTGCGATCGCAACCCATTTAATGTTGTCTGCACCTGCTGTTCAATCTGAGCCGCACGGGTTTGATACGCCTGCTCAAACAAATGGGGCGACATGCCAAACTGCTCGGTTAGCCCAATTGAATAAGTGCTGAGTTCGTCTTGAATGCACTGAAAGATTAATAAAGCCGCATTGTTACTCGTTGCTAATTTCAATGCTTCTTCAAACACCGTCCGCGCCTGATTAGACTGGTCGAGTGCAACCAAAACCCGGTTAATTTCCATAATGACGTTACTCCCTATAGCAACATCAGCCGTGGCGAAAAGAGGACAAATTCCCCTCTAACTCAACGCTATCGCACGTTGTTGAGAGAGATTCACGCCTCTCTACAGTTCTTGATGATTACTCACAATCAGCAATTAAATTGAACCCAACCATCTCCGTAGGGGCGGGTTTAGCCAGCAAAATATAAAGTTAAATCGCAGCAGAGCAACAAAACCCGCCCCCTTTAAACGAGCAGGCGTTCTAGGGCGTCAATATTGGGAATGCAGAGGATATCGCGATCGCGGGTGATTAAACCTTTTTTCTCCAGCTTGCTCAGAACGCGGGTGACGGTTTCGCGCGCCAGACCGCTCAGGCTGCTGAGTTCGCGGTGGGGCAAATTGGGGATCTCAACCCCTTCATTCCCCTGTTTGCCTTGACCATCCGCCAAAAACAAAATGATATCGGCCACCCGCGACATACTGTCAGATTCTCGCAGTCGCAGCCGTCGATTCACCTGTCGCAGCCGTCGCGCCATCAGTTGAGCCAGCCGAATGCCAGCCAGCGGCTCCGAGTGAATCAAATGGACAAAATCCTGAGCGGGCATATTGCCAATCACCGTGGGAGCGAGGGTGATGACATCCGTCGAGCGGGGCACCTCATCTAGTGGAGCCATTTCGCCAAACAGCTCACCTTTACCAATAATGTTGAGCGTGACCTCTTTGCCATCCAAATTGTAGGTGCGGATTTTGACCCAGCCTTCTAGGATGAAGTAAACGGAACTACCCCAGTCATTTTCCAGCAGGATGACTTGGTTGGCGGGATGGCTACGCATTACCACATGGGAAATTGCTCGCTCAATTGCTTCTTCTGGCAAGTCAGCAAAAAACGGAGCTGAACGAATCAGCTCTTTACCGGAATTGGCATCGCGAGAATTATATCGATCGTCCATGAGGTGTTTGCACCATCAAGCCTATGGGTCAAAGCTCAAGCCATCTGCTTAAATGCCACAACTGGCGGGATTTAGGCAAATTTGGAGCATCTACTTCTATCTTGCCATTTTTGCCTCGTCTATTGCCTTCGATTGCTTTCAATCAAAGCAGCCGAATCGATATGTAGAACGTTCGGCCAGACCTACAACATCTAAGAGCAGACAAAGGATAACATAACTCACTCTTTTTGAGACACTGACATCTTGTACCAAAACCCAGGGAGGATATTTGCCCCAAGGTGCAGGAGCGTCAGAAGTACAATTCTAGCGGCTCGTTCGCGCCTCAACGCTTTAAAAATTTGGCGGTTTACTAAACTTGTTGGTTGGATCGACCAGCCCTCGGTAAAAATTAGGAAAAATCAGCAGATGTTGACTCATGTCGATTAATCTGTGCTATCACCAATCACGTATCGCTGTTCACGTATCGCTCTGTTGAGATAACGATACCTTTTGCTCAAGATTCGATATCATGCCGCTTCATGGATTACATCCGCTAGGGCGCATTCAGTCGGAGATCGCAGTGCATTCAGGGGTTTTACGGTGACTTCCCAAGATAATCAAGTTCAGGCCATCATTCAAGAAATCGACACGCTGTTGAGTCAGGCGAGTCCACGCCTACCTTGGGTGGCGTCCCATGAAACCTCGCAGCAGCGACAGCTTTTGGAGCGCACCCGTCAGTACTTGGTAGAGCTACAGCGTTCTCAAAGTGCCTATGCCGCGCTGCCTAATAACCCATCGGCTCAATTTGGCGCGCCCGAAGTGCCTGCCGAAACCGCCCAGCAGGTGCTCCAAGCGGTGCTGCAAGAAGTGGAGTATTTGCGCACCAATGTGATGCAGCCGCTGCGATCGCAAGTGGACGATCTCCAGCGACAGCGACAGCGGCTAATCGGAGAAATTGAACAAGTTGCACCGTCTGCCATGTCTGCTGCACCGGAAACGAGCGCTGGCGCAATTCCGCCCGCTCGCTCCGCCAGTGAGCAGTCAATTGCCGAGTTTTTGGAAGCGCTGATTGGCGAGATGCAGCAGTCGCTGTCTGAGCAAATTCAGCAGGCCGTTAGCCAAATTCAGCCACAACTGGCATCGGCTCCCACGCCGCTATTGTCCGCATCGGCATCGGACTCTGAAGCACCCACCCTGTCGCCCGAACAGCGGTTGGCAAAACTCCAGCAGCTCCAGCAGCGAATTGATCAACTGATGCAAGAGCTAGATGTGACGCTGACAACGCTGTCTTCCTCGCTTCAGCAAAACGTGGAGAGCTATCAAACCTCTCTGGCTGAGGGTTTGGACACGATGCAAAGCTTGGGCGCATCGGGCGAACCGTTAATCAATGTGCTAGTCAGCCACCTGGCGCAGCAGCTCGGTCGCGAAACGTCGGCCTATTTGCAGTCGGCTTTGCCCTGGCAACCGACGGATACTGATTTGGAAGATGCTGAAAACTTAGATGCGATCGCAACACCGTTAGCTGCCGATGTGGTCGATGCAATTGATGCAATAGATGCGATCGCATCTACCGATGTCCCAGCCGACAATCCAATCATTCCGCTGGCATCCGCAACGGATTCAGTTAGCGCTCAGATTGACGACAGCCTGGAAGAAGACATTGTCATTGCCGAATCCGTTAAAGCCCGCGCTCTGGAGTTCCTGAATTCTTTACAAGCCAACGATCTACAGTTTGATGCCCTGACCAATCAGGCGTTGATTATGCCAGTGCCGCCAAAACCAGAGGCGGTAGAGAATCAAGAACCTGCACAATTGGCTAATCTGGTCGCCAGTCTAGATTTAGCTTCGCTCGATTTAGAGTTGCCGTCGCTGGCAGATGTCTCACAAGTAGACACATCCTCCACTGAAGTCTCTGCGGCGGATCGTCAATCCGAGACGGTTGAGGAAGCAATAGCACCGGGTGAGGAGATTGATGGAGCCGATGGAGCAGACGCGATCGCACCTACCGCTATCGAAACTCTTGAACCCATACAAGAGGCTGAACCAACTGATGACCTCGATCAGGCCGAGCCGTTTGTCGGCGCAGACACCGCTCCGCAGATTCAGCAAACGCTAGGCGAATTCTACGCAAGCCTGCTGGGACAGAACAATGCTCCTAGCTTAGAAGAGGCCGTTTCACCGCCGAAATATGAAGCCATCGAAACGCTGCTGAATCAGGTGGATCTAGACACCGATTTGGAGCAGGCAATTGATGATGCACTCCAGCAGGCGGAGCTGTTGGCGTTGGAGTATGCTCAACAGGCTGATGCTACGCCACAGGCTACTTCTGCTGAAGACTCTACAACTCCATCGCCTGACGATACTGATACTGACGATCTTGAGCAAACCCATCAGGCTCAGCTTGACCAGATGAATCCAATTGATCAGGCCATTGATCAACCTGTTGAGCCTGTTATGGAGCAAGCTCAGACCGATCAGATCGATCAGGCCGATCTGATTCAAGCTAATCAGGATGATCAGGTTATTGAACCCGTTGCCGAGCAAATTCAAACCGATCAGGAGTCTTTAGAAACTGAACCCGTTGCCGAGCAGAGTGCAGAGCCATTGACCGAAAGCGAAACCGTTTTCGATTGGGGCGACGATTTTGATGCCGATGTCACAACAGAGGCTGTACCTGTTTCGGAGGAAGCGATCGGGGAGATTATTGACGGCGAGTTTGAAATTGCAGCTCGTGATCAGGGTGAGACGGTTGAGGATCATGTTGGGGATCAAGTAAGTGCGATCGCAAATCAGTGGTTTAACCTCATCCCAACAGACACCAACATCCCATCATCAGCGTCTGAACAGCCACCATCGTCAGCCACCCACATTGAAGATTTATTAGCTGAACCTGTTCTCAGTCCACCTGTCCAGTCGCCAGACTTCCTTCTGGATGACGACACATTACAGCAGCTCAGCGCTGACTTATCGCAGCTCGAAGGGGTTGAAAATCTAGAAGATATCGATCCAGATGCTGCCTCTCTGGCCAACTTTAGCGCCGATTTTGATGTGTCAGATCAGCCACCATCAGAAATGGGTCGGGCCGATGCTCAAGATCGCGCTCAAGATAGTCCTGCTCAAGACAGTCGTGATGTTCAGCCAGATTCAGATGAACTAGATGAAGCGCCCAGCGCTGAAACCGGGGCGGATGATACGCTGGCTGAATTTACGGCGAATTTCAATGATGCATCATTTACTGATACTGATCCTCCTGTGCCGCTCGCAAGTGAATCAACTGCGAATGCAGGCATGAGTGCAGGTGCAAACACCAACAGCGGTATTACTCTTGATCGCTTCTGGGCTGATTTTCCAACTTCTAGTGCGGATACGCCGACTCAATTGGGGGATGAATCAACTAGCCTAGAGGGCTTTGCAACAGATTTAGGCGAGACAGCCGTGACTCCTTCTGAGCCAGCTAGCTCTGCGCCAGAGGCTGCTGAATCGATTGAGTCGATGGAAGCGGTCATCGACCGTCTGTTCTTTAATCTCAATCAGGCTGAACCCGAGTCAGCGTTAGAGAGTGTAGACAGCATCGACGCTGGTATGGCCGAAGGCGGCACGCTGGATGAATTTGGTCAAGCGCTTGACGGTGAACCTGAGTCTATAGACATCACTCCAGATCGGAATTTAGCTCCAGAGGCATCTGTGCGTGAGGAGATGGGCACAACTGGAGATGGCAGAGATGGCAAAGAGGACGAGTCGTTTACCAATCAGGTTTTAGATCGTCTATTTCAGGAAAATACGTCGCCCAAGTCTGAAACCGATACCCAAACGCTGACGATTGATGGGGCATTTGGCACATTTACGGTACCAGATATGCCTGCGATCGCATCCCCTCCAATAGATCAGGTCGATCAGGCTAACTCGTCTGATCAGTCGGCTGATGGTGTTGAGACTGACGCTGTTAACGAGACTCAAAATACACCTACCGATAAGCCCGTTGAGGCCATTGAGGACGATACCACTGACCTGTTCAATGGTTTGGGAATGGAACAGCCAGGGCATCACGGTCTAGATGAACTCGATCAGCATGAGTCGCTGGGAGAATCGCTGGGTAATATTGATCCACTGGACTGGCAAAGCAGCAGCAAGGAGATGATAGGCGATACGGTTGAGACGTTTGATTTTGGCTCAGATGGGCCTCAATCCGATGAAGGAACAGATGAAGGGAGTGGTATAGATGCGGCATCTGCGATCGCGTCTGAACTTAAATCTGAAAATAATCCTGAAATCAATCCTGCGATCGCAATTGCAGATCCTGAGCTGGCGACCAATGAAATCACGACGGCCTTAATGACATTGGATGAGCCGGAGCTAGAACCCGCGTCACCGAGGCCCTTGACGCTAGATCCGCAGGCGCAAGATCAGGACTGGTACCTGGGACTCGACATCGGTGCAACGGGCATTTCGGCGGTCTTACTAAATCGGCAGACGCAAGCGCAGCATCCCCTGTTTTGGACAACGACCGAAACTCAGCCATCTGAGCAGCCCCAGCGCCATTTCCGGCTGTCCAGTACGGTGCAGTACACCACTCCGTCGGATCAGGCAGATAACCATCCGGATTTACAGCCCATTGGTCTCTGTTTGGATCTGGCTGGGCTGACTGAACCCACTGAACCAGCACCCTCCTCACAGTCAGCTGTTAAGCTGCCTCGACTCAAGCCGTTTCTCAAGTACGGCGTGCCCTACCTGAGTCCGGCTGAGCCTGAGTCGGGAGAAGCCGTTCTGACGCTAGAACCAAGCGTCCGCTGGTCAGAGGCGCAATCCCTGCCGCTAGCCCACCTACAGCAGGGGCTACAGGTGCTGCTGGAAACCTTGACGATTCAATCGGCGGAAGCACCGCTTTGCTGTTCTGCCGTTGCGCTCTCTCAGCACACGCTGTATACCGCCTTACGGGTGCTGAGCGGCGTGATCGTCAGCTATCCCACCAACTGGCCGGATACATACAGCTTTAATATCCGCGAGGCGATTCTGGGGGCGCAGCTCGTCGAAGATCCGGCCGAGATTTTCTTTGTTGATAATGCGATCGCAGCTTTGCTGTCGGCTCTGCCTCGTCCAGATACGTCTCATGCTGCGGATTTGAATGTCATTCAGGCCCATCCCCAAACAGTGCGATCGGGCAATACGCTAGTTCTGAGTGCTGGGGCGCTCACGTCGGAATTTGGCCTGATTGAACTCACCGAGCCTCTGTCCGGCCTGAATTTTGAAGATTTCGACCTGCGTAGCATTGCCTATGGCGGTGATGCGTTAGACCAAGACATCGTTTGCTATTTGCTCTACCCGCAGGCGATGCAGCAGATTCAGCCAGATCAGCCACTGCTGCCTGCTCCAACCAGTGCCAAATCCATCAGTTCTAATGCCAGCGGATCGGATTCAGGAGATCCCGAACTCAGCACCGTCACCTCCGATTGGGATTTTCAACTGACCTATGAAGGAGATCTAGTCAGTGCTTGGCAGGCGCTCGGACTCGATCAACTGGCGCTCCCCCGCCAGGGCGAACCGGATTTGCAGCATCGGGAACACCTGCGGCAGCGGCTCCAGTCATCGCGGCTCGGCCAAAGTTTATTACAGGCCGCTCAGCACCTGAAGATTCTGCTGCAACAGCAAGCCCAAATGACCATTGCAATTAACAACATTCGCTGGGTGATTGAGCGACAGGACTTTGAGCGGCAGATTCTGCTGCCCTATGTGCAGTTGCTCAATCGCCATCTGAATACGCTGTTCAGTAAATCCGGCATTGCGACAGAAGGGATTCGGCAGGCCATTTGTACAGGCGGCACGGCATCTTTCCCTGCGATCGCACGTTGGCTACGGCAAAAGCTACCTAATGCCACGGTGATTCAAGACACCTATGCAGCCAATCGTCCACCCAGTTGCAGCCGGCTTGCCTATGGGTTAGTCAATTTGGTGTACTATCCCCAAGCATTGGATCTGGCCCGCCAGCAGTACAACGATTATTTTCTGCTGCTCGAAATCTTGCGATCGTTCCCACAGCAGCCGCTAACCATTCACCAAATGATGCAGCAGCTTGAGCGATTTGGCATCAATACCCAAGCCTGCTATTTCCACATCATGGCTCTTTTGGAGGGACATTTGCCGCCTGGACTGGTTCCAGCCATCAGCGCCCATTCGCCGCTGTACACCCAAGGCACAGCCGAAGCGCGGCATAAAGCGCTCCTAGTGCAGCCGCTATTTCACAAAGGCAAGGGGCAGCAGTACATTCCTAATCCTGCCCAACGAGAGCGCTTGCAGCACTATCTAGACCTGCTCCTCGCCGAAAAGCACCAAACGTTGGCCGAACCCCTGATCACGCAACTGCTGGTGGGTTAGCCGCCAAAGGGACGTTGCTTAATCCAGGTATGAATTGTGATGGGCGGCATCGCCCCCCATCACAGTTGATGCTTGAAATCAGCCATCCGGCCACATGAGATTATAGTCATTCCAGTTAAGAATCCAGTTAAGAATGAGAGAACGAGAGAGAGTGCCTCATCCTGAGGCACTCTCTCTCGTTCTAGAACCACTATAGGTGCCAAATGAAGATTGTAAATTAAACACAGTCGATGTTGGATAGGGGCAAGTTTATATGAAATCCGGTTAAACCCCTGCTGATTTGGGGTTCTATACACGGACTTGATATGGGTCAGCCAATCTGCACTTTGTCATCGATTTGACGGCAAAATCCGCCCCGACTGTTTGCGGATTTATTCAATCTATGCTCTTTAGATGGGGCAAAACTGCTGACAGGAGTGGAAACGCTATATGCCCAAGCTTCAGTAAATCAGAGCAATATGGTGAACGCATCTGTCTAAAGGTTAGCTAAATCAGTACCTATTCGGATCTTTATACAAGCTTCGCCAAGTTCAAAGATTAGGCGAAATCGCGGAAATAGACTGGGCGCATTCGTGAAGCAATCCGTATATTAACGGTAGAGCTCTTGAAAACCGTTATAAGACTTACTTGCGCCTGTGATTACTAGTTCTAAGCAACTAACAGAATCGATGTCCGTCGAACCTCAGACCTTTGTGCCACCACAAGGGTACTTCCGCGTTCACGAGTCCGTTAACAGTCCAGCCAAGCGGCTTTTAGACATCATTGGAGCCATTATTGGCCTTTGTATCACCGGGATTGTTTTAATTCCGCTTGCGATCGCAATCTATCTTGACAACCCTGGCCCGATTCTCTACAGCCAAATTCGCTGTGGAGTCGGTGGTCAACAGTTCCGCATCTGGAAATTCCGTTCAATGGTCAGCAACGCCGACCAGCTTCGGCATACGGTTGAAAACAAAGCAAAAGGGCACATCTTCAAGAACAACAACGATCCGCGCATCACCCGAGTGGGTCACTTTATTCGTAAAACTAGCCTCGATGAGTTTCCTCAATTCTGGAATGTTCTGATGGGCGATATGAGCCTAGTTGGTACCCGTCCTCCTACGGTGGACGAAGTGCAGCATTACTCAGCCCATCACTGGAATCGCTTGCGGGTTAAGCCCGGCATCACGGGCGAGTGGCAAGCGAATGGTCGCTCCTCAATTGAGGATTTCGAAGAAATCGTGGCGATGGATCTCATCTACCAAGCTCGTTGGTCTGTTCTGTACGACTTAAAGCTAATCTTCAAAACAATTTGGGTCGTCTTCCATCGTAAGGGTGCTTGCTAATTGTTCTTTAGACGTCTTCAGACAATCTTTGCAAACTTCAGACTTCGCAAACTTCAGATCGTAATTTAACAGTCCATAATTAACTGCTATCTACCCGTCGAAGAGCTATTCAGTAATGTCATGATTCTCCTGGTCTGATTGATGAGAAGCTCCTGATACGTTCTGCATAAAGGCACACTTTGTCATCGAGTGTGTCTTTTTTTGCGCGAAGACTGATTTTAGTGGCAAGAGGCGAGAGGAGTGAGGAGTGGAGAAATTTTGAGTTTTGAGTGTTTAGTTTTGAATGTATCAACTTAACTCAAAATTCAAAACTTAGAACTTAGAATTTAGCGCTCAGCACTTTGCTATACTCAGTCCTCAGCACTTTGCTAGAGCTGCCAGTATCGATACAGATCAGCAACAGATGGAGAAGACGCCGTTGATTTCTAAAGGGTTGCCACCGTGGGTGGTTTTAGATCCAATTCTCAGCAGTTGGCTTAGCGAAGACATCGGTCGGGGCGATCGCACTACGCAAGGTCTCGCGGATACTGATGCAAGTCGTACAGCTAAATGGGTGGCTAAAGCAGATGGCGTTGTCGCTGGATTACCCGTTGCTAGTCGCGTGTTTTACCTTTTAGATCCACAAATTCAGTTCAAAGCCGCGATCGCAGATGGAGAATCTTGCCAAACGGGTCAGGTGATTGCAGAACTATCCGGCGCGATCGGCAGCTTACTCAGCGGTGAGCGAACTGCACTGAATCTGGTCATGCGGTTGAGTGGAATCGCAACGACGTCGCGACAGTATGTTGAGCAGATTGCCGACCTGCCAGCCCAGCTCGTGGATACGCGCAAAACCACGCCGGGACTACGCATCTTCGAGAAATATGCCACCGTTGCCGGAGGAGCCGTTAACCACCGGATGGGACTGGATGACGGGGTGATGATCAAGGACAATCACATTGCGGCAGCAGGCGGCATTGGATCTGCGATCGCGCATATTCGCCAGCACATGCCCTATCCACTCACCATTGAAGTTGAAACCGAAAGCCTAGAGCAGGTTGACGAGGCGCTTGCTCACGGTGCCGACATTATCATGCTGGACAACATGCCACCCGAGATGATGAAAACTGCCGTTGAGCGAATTCGCTCCGTTAGCGATCGCATCAAGATTGAAGCCTCTGGAAATATCACACTAGCGAGTATCCGTACTGTTGCCGAAACCGGAGTTGATTACATTTCCAGCAGCGCCCCGATTACCCGCTCACCGTGGCTAGACATCAGTATGAGAATGTAAAAATTGCGTTATCTCACATCTCACATCTCGTATCTTGCACCTTGAAAACGCAAAGTAATATTGCCGCTGCGATGCAGTGATGCGGCGGCAACATCACCTCTTTGGATAGCGCTATGCCAAATTCTTTCTCCTGAGGGACGTTAATCGAGACTGTTCGTGCGATTGTCGTAGACAGAACACGCCTGCGTAGGGAGTGAATTTGCCCCAAATCTAGCTGTAACATTCCAGATTGTTGATTAGCGAGATGCATGCTGTACATCTACCTTGCTAATCAGCCGATCTGACTGCCGTAGGTGGATTTAGTGTCGTACTCAAATTAAAGGAAATCAATGGATAGCAATACGCGAGTCGCCATCGTGACTGGAGGATACGGTGGCATTGGCCTTGCCATTTGTAAAGGATTAGCCAAAGCAGGACTACGCATTGTTTTGGCCGGACGCAATCCCAATAAAGGCAATGCCGATGCAGAAGATCTCCAGGCGCAGGGATTTGACGTTGTCTATGCGCCGCTCGATGTCAATCGCACCGAAGATATTCAGCGGCTAAGCGAATTTATTGATCACAAATACGGGCGGTTAGATGTCTTGGTCAACAATGCTGGCATCTTTCCCGACAGTGCCGAGTCGGGTGATACGCTGCTGACGGCCAAGATCGAAACGATTCAGCAGGGATTTGAAATAAATGTGTATGGCCCCATTCGGCTTTGCCAAGCGCTAGTTCCGTTGATGAAGCGCAATCACTACGGGCGAATTGTCAATGTTTCTTCCGGCATGGGGCAGCTCTCCGAAATGGGCGGGGGGGCTCCAGCCTATCGGCTCTCCAAAACCGCGCTCAATGCAGTGACCCGTATTCTGAGCGCTGAGTTAAAAGGCACTAACATTTTAGTCAACTCCATGTGTCCTGGCTGGGTTCGAACGGAGATGGGTGGACAGGAAGCCCCCCGCAGCCCAGAAGAGGGAGCAGATACGGCAATTTGGCTGGCCATGCTACCAGATGATGGAGCAACGGGTGGCTTCTTCCGCGATCGCAAACCGATTGCCTGGTAAATTATGTTTTCTCACAGTATGCCTTGCAAGATCCCATGCCGATTCAACCCGCCTCTGATGACCAACCGCTTCCCCAGTCGAACTTGCAGCCTTGCAGTCAGTCCGATTCTGAACCCATTGACCCAACTCTAGAAGAATCCGCTGCCGAATTGGTTCAACAATCCAAACGTGCGATCGCGCATCCGATTGTTGAATGGTTTATTCGCTGGGGCTTTGCTGCCAAAGGAATCGTTTATCTGGTGATTGGATTATTGGCAGCCCAGGCGGCTTTTGATGTCACCAGTGATACCGCCGACACAGAAGAAGCGCTGATTGAAATTGTTGTACAGCCGTTCGGTGAGATTTTGCTGACAATTTTGGCGGCGGGTCTTTGCTTCTATGCCCTATGGCGCTTTATTCAGGCCATTCTCGATCCCGAACACTCTGATTCTTACACGCCGATTCGGCTTCTACAGCGCCTAGGCTATGCAATGAGCGGATTCAGCTATGCAGGCGTAGCCTACACCGCCATTCAGCTTCTAACCGGATTGGGCCAAATGACCAATGAGGACTCAACCGAAGTTTGGACGGAATGGCTGATTGTCAAACCATTTGGAGAATGGCTAGTTGGCATCGTTGGCCTAGCTGTGATCGGAGTTGGCCTCACCTACATGTACGGCGGCTATAGTGAGCGCTTTCTCAGCGAATTGCAGTCTGAAGAACTAGACAAGGAATTTGAACATTGGGCTATCCAGTTTGGCCGATTTGGCTATGCTGCCAGGGGATTTGTATTTGTCCTAATCGGTTTTTTCTTAGTGAAAGCCGCGTTTCTTTCAGACGCCAAACAGGCCGACGGCTTGGGCGGTGTGCTTTCAACCCTAGCCGGAACAGAACTAGGGACTGTCGTGTTGGCCATAACGGCCTTTGGCCTAATTTCCTATGCCGGATATATGCTAGTTGCGGCCTGGTATCGCCGCTTTAAAACTTAGAGTATAAAAGTCATTTTGGCGCAGCAATACTGCATCAAAACGACTTCTCTAAAACCAGTTCAATGGGCAGAGAGGGACTCGAACCCTCATGACCGAAGTCGCCACATTTTGAGTGTGGTGCGTCTACCAATTTCGCCATCCGCCCGACAGCTTTACTATTATTACTGAATCTTGGCTTTCCTGCAACCGCTAAATGATGTCAACAGTTGAAAGTATTCTCAAATTTTGGTTTGGCGATCCTGATGATGCCAACAGCGAGTATGGACAACAGCGGAAGGTGTGGTTTCGCAAAGATCCAACGTTTGATCAGAGCATTCGCGATCGCTTTTCTTCGGTGTACCAGGACGCAGCTCAAGGTCAACTTCAGCACTGGCAATCTGAACCACACTCCTGCCTAGCGCTCATTTTGCTGCTGGATCAGTTTCCCCGCAATATGTTTCGCGGTACGGCTCAAGCCTTTGCTACCGATGATCAGGCATTGGCTACAGCTCAATTTGCGATCGCGCATCATTATGACCAGTGCTTGCACCCCGTTGAGCGGATTTTTGTTTATTTGCCGCTGGAACACAGCGAAAATATAGAGCACCAAACCGAGGCTGTACAGCTTTTTCAGCAGTTGGCGGCAACTGAACCGGAACTAGAGTCAACCCTGGACTACGCTATTCGCCATCGCGATGTCATCGCCCAGTTTGGCCGCTTTCCTCACCGAAATACGATTTTGGGTCGCGCAACTACTCCCGAAGAAGCCAAATTTCTACAACAGTCGGGTTCATCATTTTGAATTCCTTGCTGTAGGAAATTCGGTTAAAAACCCATTGTTATAGTCATTCCAGTTAAGAATGAGAGAACGAGAGAGGAGAGTGCCTCATCATGAGGCACTCTCCTCTCTCGTTCTTATCTAGAGCCGCTATAATTTTTTGTGAAACACTTGTTGATATTGTTGCTCTTAACTATGGCTACCCATCAACTCTCGATAACGTGAGGCGAGAGGCGTTAGGAGTGAGGCGAATGGGACAACTCAGCACTCAGCACTGGACTGAGTCTATAGCGCTAAATTACAGAACTGATATATAGCCTTTCCTAAGCTACTGAGGTACAAGTTATTTTTTGGAAGCCGCGCTCCGCGCGGCTTCCAAAAAATAACTCCCCCTTTATTAGCACAAGAAGCGCTATATAGCATTTTTCAACCTCGTGAGGTACATAGAAGTGTTTCTCGTGTTTCTCTGCCGGAGGCAGAGAAACAATTCCATACTCCACCAGTGTGGGAAACGCTATAGCTTGTGATTTGTAAATAGTTACATACAAACAAACAGATCTAAAAACCGGGGGGCGCCCTCCGGTTTTTTAGATATACATTTATTTATGCCGACCTACTTAGCAATCGTCACATTGGTTAAGACATTGGAAAACTCTAAAAACGGACAAACGCTTCAACGTTAAATGTCGTGAATTCTCAACCAATATGACTATCGCTACTTCAATCGAGAGCGGCTTTTTTAGAGCGATTTATTCTGCCCCGCTAAAGCTAAAAAGAAACGGAATATTTCCGCCTTTTTCGCCACCTGTCACCAACACTCTTGGCATTTGAGCGCCACCCTCTCGCCATGCTTCAATTGCTTCTTTTTGCAGGACTAATTCTCCTCCTTGGGCTTTCAAGGTTTCGGCCAGTAATCGCTGAGCTTCTGCTTTACCTTTTGCTCGATTAATATCAGCTTGAGCCTGCTGCTCTGCTTCTTTGGCAACGTATACAGCCCGACGAGCGCGCTGTTCTGCGATCTGTTTTTCTTCGACTGCGCGAGCAAATTCAGGTGAGAAATTCAAGTCAACGACACTGGTATCAAGTACGATGATGCCATATTTTTCCAGGCGTGCATTTAGAGCCATATCGAAATCTTGTTTAAGCTCATTTCGCTGGGTAATGGCTTCTTCGACTGTACGCAAGGCCGCCGCAATTTTGAAGGATTCTTGAGTTTGGGGGGCAATGATTTTAGCAACGATGTTTTGCAAAGTTCCCTGAGTACGTCTAATTTTTACGACCTCTGTTGGATCGAGCCGAAAGTTGATAGCAAAGCTAGCAGACAAATTTTGTAAATCTTTGGTGGAACTTTGGGCTGGAACTTCAAACTTTTGTACGGTGATGTCGTAAACATCAACGGTTGAAATCAGCGGTGGCTTGAAATGAACTCCTTCGAGGAGAGGAGCGTTTTGTGCTTTACCTAAAATGCTAAGTACGCCAGCCTGTCCAGGATTGACGATGATTACGCTACTGGCGGCAACAATGCCAACCACTGTAACGACGATCGCAAGTGCGATCGCTTGCCAGCTCACTTGTTGTTGATTGCTCAACGGTCTGATTCTCCTTACGAATCTCTATAACGAATCGATCATGAATCGATGTAATGTGCTGCATCTGGCACAAAACCGAGAAGTAGGAATTTTGCCACCGCACCGCAGTGGCAAAACTCCGACTTCTCGGTTTCTAACGTGCATTATATTCACGGTCTCCTTAATTGGGTGTCTCATCGTTGGGCAGTCCAATCACCTCGCCTTGCCCTGCCACGACCGTGCCAATCACTTGAGCCTTGATTTCTTGATCCATCAACCAATTGGTTGTGACCGCAGCTTGACTAGCTGGAACAATCAGGACAAACCCGATTCCCATGTTAAAGGTGTTGAACATTTCTGACAGCTTAACGCTACCTGCCTTGGCTAGCCATTGAAAGACGGGTGGAATGTGCCAATCTGACAAATCAAGCTGAATGCTCTGCTGTTTACCCAAGCAGCGGGGCAGGTTTTCCGGTAAGCCGCCGCCCGTGATATGGGCCATAGCGTGAATGGGAATGCCGCTGCGAAGGGCTTGCAAAATGGGCTTCACGTAGATTTGAGTCGGTGTCAAAAAGACATCGCTCAAGCTGCGACCACCGAGTTCATCGGGTCGATCGTCCCATGTAAATCCGCCACCGGGCTGAGTTCCCAGCGGTGACTCGGCAACGATTTTACGGACAAGGCTGTAGCCGTTGCTGTGAACGCCGCTGCTGGGTAATGCGATCGCAACATCGCCAATTTGCACCTGAGAGCCATCTAAGATAGCTGATTTTTCCACAATGCCAACGCAAAATCCGGCCAAGTCATATTCTCCCGGCTGGTAAAAACCCGGCATCTCCGCCGTTTCTCCCCCCAGCAGCGCACAGCCTGCCTGCTGACATCCTGCGGCAATGCCTTCTACCACATCGGTGAGCTGATCCGGTTCTAGTTTGCCCGTGGCCACATAGTCGAGAAAAAAGAGTGGTTCTGCACCACAGGTCAAAATATCATTGACGCACATGGCGACCAAATCAATTCCAACGGTTTTATGCTGATTCAACGTATGGGCCAGCTTCAGCTTCGTGCCGACTCCGTCTGTTCCCGAAACGAGCACGGGTTCTTGATAGCCAGTTGGCAACTGAAAAAGCCCGCCAAATCCACCAATCCCGCCCAGTACTCCCGGTCGATTGGTTGCCGATACGAGGTTACGAATCCCTTGAACGAAGGCGCGACCTGCGACTACATCCACTCCGGCTTCCTGATAATCCATAACATTCCTGCTTTTCTAGTATTTTTGATCTGCTGTAAACAGATGCCAGTCTTCAAAAATCGTCACCTGAATCCGACTACCGAACAAACATCGCGATCGCAATATTCGTCATGTTGCCCCGATCTGCCCTGAGGCGACCATCAAAAAATGGTTCAGGCCGTGATTCATGTCACAGGTTATCAATATTTTGCATTGCGATCGCAACCCACTGTAATCCCCTGCATGAAAGGCCAGACGCCCAGTCTATAAGAAAATAGAATTTAATTGATAAGATTTTTTGAACTATCGTTGTCTTTCTTGATACTCGACAGCTCCAATCCATTACCCGTTAAGAGTTAAAGCGGATCTCTATGCAGATTCCAATTGCCGTTTTGCTGCGTTTCCACGCATGTTCCCGGATCTCTTTCAGAAAGAGTTCATGCTAGTCTGGTTCACCGTAGAGAGTTAAAGCGGATTAAGTTCGCTTTTTTCGTGTCTGGCTCGCGGTATCTCACATGCTTATACCGTCTCAGAGCAGTTGTTCTCGACGATTTCAAATAGGCTTATGAGTCGAAAAATTTTGAGCAGTGTGGTTGCAGCAATCGTTGTTTCGACCCTTGCAACTCCACTGGCTAGTCAGGCTAACACTACTAGCGATACGGACAACATCCGTCAGATGGTAGAAGTTGAGCCTGAGGCAGACCCTCCCAGTACGTCTGCAGACGGTCGCCTAGCGGTTTCAGCTCCCCGAGCAGGGGTAGACCAAGAAACAGTCAAGGTGGCTCGTTCTGCGACCAAGGTGGGAGAACGGCATGTTGAAGCAGCCGTTGCATCCCAGGATGAAGCTGCGATCGCGCAGATTCAGTCCCACACCATGGGAGATAGAGAAGCTGCAACGCTTTATGTTCGCGGCATTCCAGTGTTTACCTTTATCGGCAATGAAGCCGTTGCAGATAGCGATGTGAAGGTTGGGGAAATCCGTGCCGCCGCATCAAGCGCTCAATCAAGCTCCGAGTTCAAAAACTCTTCAACTGAGGTGCTTTTGACTCAAGCCACCGATCAAGCGGCTGGAGATGCTGTCGATGCTTCCGACCCGGTTTGGAAGGCATCTCAACTCGCCGCCCAGATCAACCAACTACATCGTGAAGGCGTTGACCCATCTGAGATCGCAGTTGAATGGCAAGAAGACGATCAATATCTTATCACCGTCTCCGATCAGCCGCTGCTTGAATTTGGTGGTGATGTTATCTTACCGGATACAACGCAAGATATCGCCGAAGATGCACTACAAGCCACCAATCGCCTCCGTCGCCTCCTAGGTGGGACAGAGTTATTAACCGCGATTGAAGGCTTACCCGAACCACAGCGCACTGCATCACCTGTCGCCTTTCGCGCTAGCGGCATGGCGTCCTGGTACGGCCCTGGTTTTCACGGCAACCGCAGCGCCAGCGGTGAAATATTCGACCAGAATGCACTCACAGCGGCCCATCGTACCCTGCCATTTGGCACTCATGTTCGAGTTACCAATGTGCAAAGCGGCGAATCCGTTGTCGTCCGCATTAATGACCGAGGCCCTTACAGTCACGGACGCGTGATTGACCTATCGGCAGGAGCCGCACGAGCCATTGGTCTGGTTCGACTTGGTGTTGCCCCAGTGCAGTTAGATATCGTCGAGCCAGCCGCCAGTGGCGAGTAAGTTCGATTAACAATCTACCCAATGAAGAAGAGGGAAGGTGCAGAGCATCTCCCCTCTTCTTCGTTGGCTTTGCAAATCCTGATACCGATTCAAGTTATGGCTACATATCCCTACTCAGCACTGATCTCATCAGTAGTGCTATAGCCACAAAAATGCCCGCGCCTTAGCAAACTGGTAGGATACCGAATTTGACTAGACAGAGCCTGAGCTATTTTTTGTGCAAGTCAGTCGCAGCCTGAGTTGCACAAAAAATAAAAACTGGTTTTGACAAGCGGATTTCGTACTTAGACCGTTTCAGACGATGGTTGCTTAACAGTGGTAGGTTGAGCCTGAGGCTGGAACTGGAAGAGTGAATAAACCACGTTACGACGAATAGCTGTCATCATATCCAGGAATAACTCATATCCCTCACTTTTATATTCAATCAGCGGATCTTTCTGGCCATAGCCCCTGAGACCCACGGATTCCCGCAGCGCATCCATCTGCTGAAGGTGCTCTCGCCACAGCACATCAATTTGCTGCAGGATGTAAAACCGCTCCGCCTGCCGCATCAAATCAGGCTGTATTTGATCGACCTCTGCTTCCTTTTTGTCATAGGCAATCCGCACCTGCTCATGTAAAAAGGTTTTAATTTCGCCCATTGACAGGTCTTCGAGCTGACTTGGCTCCATGTCCTGAAGCAGGTAGACAAACTCTTTCACCTTATCGACCAGCTTATCAAGTTGCCACTCCTCAGACGGTAGCTCTGGATTGACGTAGTACTCCACGATGTCATCCATTGTCTGTTCAGCGTACTTAATCACCTGCTCTTTCAGATCTTGTCCCTCAAGCACACGGCGACGCTCTGCATAGATGGCCCGACGCTGATTGTTCATTACCTCGTCGTATTCAAAAACCTGCTTCCGAATGTCGTAGTAGTAGGTTTCAACTTTTTTCTGAGCATTTTCTAGCGATCGCGTTAGGATGCGAGACTCAATTGGCATATCCTCTTCCACGCGGAACGCATTCATCATGCCCGCAACGCGATCGCCGCCGAAAATACGCAGTAAGTTGTCCTGCAAACTGAGGAAAAAGCGCGTTGAACCAGGGTCACCCTGTCGTCCGGCTCGGCCCCGCAGCTGATTATCGATTCGACGAGATTCATGGCGCTCTGTACCAATAACGTGCAGTCCGCCTAACTCAACCACCTCATCATGCTCGGCTTCAGTCAGCACTTCATATTCTTTCTGAATCAGCTCATAGGCAGCCCGTAATTTCAGAATTACCTGATTTTCTGTCGGTGCTTTTTCCGATGCGGTCGCAACTAAATCCTCAGCCTGGAGCTCAGGTAGGCTCTGTTCACCATATTCTTGAACGGCAGTGTCAACCGCTTCTTTTAATAAACGCTCGGCTTCGGCAGATAGCTCAGTTGGAAAAATCTGAGACGATACTTTCCAGCTCTTCACTTTTTTACCTGGAGTAAAGCCTTGCGCTTTGGTAGATGACTTCACACCAGCTACAGACGCAACTGAAAATCCGTCATCCTCCTCGGGCTTCACAACGCGAGGCATCAAGTATTCCCGCATCTTTAGGCGAGCCATATAGTCGGAGTTACCACCCAGGATAATATCGGTTCCCCGACCTGCCATGTTAGTTGCGATCGTAACTGTTCCCTTGCGACCTGCCTGAGCCACAATCTCCGATTCCCGCTCAACATTTTCTGGCTTAGCGTTTAGCAGGTTATGGGGAACATTCAGCTCACTCAGTAGATGAGACAGCAGCTCTGACTTTTCGACGCTGGTGGTACCAACCAATACGGGTCGTCCTTGTTCATGCATTTCAGCACATTCTTCGGCTACTGCTTTCCACTTAGCTGCCTCGGTTTTGTAAACGACATCAGAAATATCTTTGCGTCGGATGGGACGATTGGTTGGGACAATCGTTACTTCTAGTTCGTAGATTTTCTCAAACTCTGTTTCTTCCGTCTTGGCCGTTCCGGTCATTCCTGCCAGTTTAGGATATAGCAGGAAGAAATTTTGATAGGTGATCGTAGCCAGTGTTTGAGTTTCTGGCTGAATATCAACATGCTCTTTCGCTTCAATTGCTTGATGTAGGCCATCGCTCCAGCGGCGACCGGGCATAACTCGGCCAGTAAACTCATCGACAATAACGATTTCGTCATTGCGGACAATATAGTTTACGTCTTTAGTAAAGAGTTCTTTGGCCTTAATCGCGTTAAAAATGTAGTGCGCCCACGGATCTTTCGGATCAAATAGATCCTGTACGTTTAATAGTTTCTCGGCCTGAATGAATCCTTCATCCGTCAGCAGAACATTACGAGCTTTTTCATCGACCTCATAATGCTCCTCACTATTTAGGCTGCTAGCAACTTCAGCCGCCTGAATATATTTTTCACTGGGTCGATCCACTTGACCGGAGATGATTAGCGGCGTACGAGCTTCATCAATCAGTACTGAGTCAACTTCGTCAATCACGCAGAAGTTGAAGGGTCGCTGCACCACCTGGGACATGTCTTTCGCCATGTTGTCCCGCAGATAGTCAAAACCGAATTCACTGTTCGTTCCGTAGGTGATGTCGCAGGCATAGTTTTTACGCCGTTCTTCCGGGGACATACCCTGCTGAATCAAACCAACGCTGAGGCCCAAGAAGCGATGGACTTGGCCCATCCACTCAGCATCTCGTCGAGCTAGGTAGTCGTTAACCGTAACAACGTGAGCCCCTTTCCCGGAGAGCGCATTCAAATAGGTTGGTAGGGTTGCAACTAGGGTTTTTCCTTCCCCGGTTTTCATCTCAGCAATTTGGCCGTCATGCAGCACCATGCCGCCGATCATCTGGACGTCAAAATGCCGCATCCCTAGTACACGCCATGCCGCTTCACGGACTACGGCAAACGCTTCGGTCAGCAAATCATCCAAGGATTCACCGTTTTCCAGCCGCTGCTTAAATTCAGCGGTTTTACCTGTTAGCTCCTCATCAGACAGAGGCCGAATTTCTTCTTCTAGTAAATTAACCTCTTTAACTTCTGGCTCGTAGCGTTTTAACTTACGAGTATTGGGATCGCCTAATAGTTTCTTCAGCATGTCAAGTTCGGAGACGCGATTGAATTAAAACTTCAGCTATTTCACGCCGTATTAAAAGATTACGGTTCGTAAAATCCAGCACGAACGCCTCATTTATAGCGCTACGCGCTTAGAATCAGGAAGGTAATTTTCGAGAAGCCGCGCGCCGCGCGGCTTCTCGAAAATTACTTACCCTAACCTGATTACGTAAGGCTGTACTGTCACAGATTAAGTGACTCTGCTAAACACGGCTAAGTATAGATAATTCTTTGTAATCTTATCTATAGTATCATCTGCATTTCGCTCTGCTGTTCAGCGCAAGGTGTGGATATCGCGCTGGTCTAATCATGTAAAAAGAGCTAGAGAACCGTAGAAGAACAAAAAGGGTTGCGATCGCAACCCCTTTACTTTTTGACAACTCAGCTTAGCGGATTAATAGTCCAAATCATCATCAATGATGTCGGGATGACCGCTACCACCATTACCGCCATCACGTCCACCGGACAAGTCACGGCCCGACGCCTTGAAGACATCAAATCCGCCTTCTAAGTCATAAGTACGAGCTGTCCGATCATCTAGAACAACATCTTCCAGGTTCTCGTCAAAGACCGTTCCTTCGTAGGTGATATCCACTTCAGGCGCAGCCTGCTCTTCGTAGGCATTGAAGCCTGTACCTGCCGGAATCAGACGACCAATGATCACGTTTTCTTTGAGACCCCGCAGCCAGTCTGACTTACCCTCAATAGCAGCTTCTGTTAGAACCCGTGTTGTCTCTTGGAAACTAGCGGCAGAGATGAAGCTATCGGTATTCAGAGACGCCTTTGTAATACCTAGCAAAACAGGGGTATATACAGCTGGCGCACCACCTGTAATGGACATCGCCTCATTCACCTGTTCAACCTGATACAGCTCGACCAGTTCTCCCGGCAGCATCGTGGTGTCGCCACCATCATCAATGCGAGCCTTCGAGGTCATCTGTCGCACAATCACCTCAATGTGCTTATCCGAAATGTCAATTCCCTGAGACTGGTAGACCGACTGAACTTCAGTCACCAAGAAGGTTTGAACCTCCTGCAAGCTAATCAGAGCCGCTTCGTGAGATCCAAGTGACTCGTGGTAAAGGTTGAAGAAGATTTCTAAAATCTCATGGGGATTAGCAGGCCCATCTGTTAGCGGTTCAGCTGCCCGGACTTCTTGTCCATCAGATACCAGGAGAGGTTGACCCGGCCCCACAGGATACTCGGTAATTACTCCGTCTTCTTCAATAACCTTAACTTCGACCGTCTCGTCTTCGTTGTAAACAACTTGAGCCGTTCCAGGTCGCAGCGATAAGATACAGGCTTCCTTCGGTTTCCGAGCTTCTAGTAACTCCTCAATTCGAGGCAGACCCTGAATAATATCGCCTGTCTTCGTACGCTCAAAAATGAGCAGAACTAGATTGTCACCCCGCTGCACCAAGTCACCATCTTCAATATGCAAGACCGCACCAGATGATACGCGATAGGGTCGAGCCATACGCAGGACAACATGGTCATCTGTAATTTCAACAACCTGTCCCGATTCTTCAATCTGAACGCCTTCAGCCACAAAGTCCCGATCAACTAACAGATTCCCAACGGCAACCCTTGGCTTTTGACCTTGTAGATCAACCGTAAAGCGATCAGCATCCCTTACAACGAGAACTCGACGAATCGCTTCGACCCCTTCTCGGATGCCTCGGATTTCACCTGCCTCTTTACATTGAATTTCCGTCCGAGCAACAACTGCTCCCGGCGAAATCTGCTCACCATCTTCAACCAGCAGGCGAGTGCTAGTGCGACCCTGGGTTTGATCGGCAATGACATCGCGACGAATCACCAGCGATTCCAGAATAACAAGCTGCAGTCGCAGCCTGTCTTCATCGGTTTCGTCGGGAATGAGTTCAATATCGGCAGCCAAGTGGGGCGCTTCTGTACCGATTTCTAATACCAGTTGAGTTCGCAGCAGTTCTAGCCCTTCAACTGATTTGACCCGTTCACCATCCTTATATGGAATCCGCTGAATCGCGCGTAAACTAATCGCTCGACCCGATTCCTCACTGACCGATTCTTGACTCGGAACGGAGGGTTCATCTGGAACAGCAAATTCAATAATCGGTCGCAGCAGGACGGCAGGACCTTCAGGAGACTCGACATATTCAACGTAGCAGAGTTCTTCTGGCGTCAATCCAGTAACAATTTCTTCCCCTGCATTAATCAGCGAACCATCTTTCTTCGAAGCAGTTTCTGGATCATCCACCATATGGAGATCACCGGGCTTAATCACAATTTCTCGAAGAATATCGTTCTTTTGTGTGACCTCGACCACACCGCTACTTTGGCAGAAGATGTCTTTGACAACCTCGGTACCCGCCTCAACATATTGTCCATCTTCAACGAGTAAGAGGGAAATATCTTTGTTGACTTCATGGGCTTCTTCCGGAATCCAGAGCAGCGTGCCGCCTTTGACGACTTCGTATCCCTGCTTAGCCTTACCCCGCTTGGCTACCTCTACACCGGAGTATTTGATAATGCCACCCGTTTGAGTGTGATATTTATCATCAATCAGCTCAGCCACAACCTGGTGGTTAGTTACCTTTGTTCCAGGAGCGGCGATCAGGGAGAACATCTGGCCATTCTGCGTTTCAATCAGATAGTGCTCTCGTCCTTGGGAGCTTTCAACTCGAACTTGAGCTTGGTCAAGTAAAACCGAAGCCGTGATAATTTCCACTTCACGGCCACCCCGCCCGTCTTGCTCAGCTTCCTGAGGTAAGCGAACAACTCCGCCATGCTCGGTGATTAGCTTAGTTTCTGCTAGAATGCTACCTTCTTGAACGCGATCGCCATTTTTGACCACAGGCTCTGCACCGGGGGGTAAGTTATACACCTCACCGGATAGAACCCACATTAAACCGCCTCGTTGAGCAATGCGAGTGGTGTTGCCTTGACGATCCTTCTTTTCTTCTTGAACTAAATCAGCGAACTTCACTTCCCCAGCCAAGTCAGAAGTTACGTCCTTACTGGCCCGCTCAGTGACTTTACGACCCCGACCCGTGGTTTGAATTTCAGCAACGAGCTGCCCTTCTGTAACGCGATCGCCATCGTTAACAAACAGGATTGAACCCTGGGTCAACTGAAAGTTTTTCTTTTTGCCACCATCAGATTCGAGGGAAATTGTCGTGTTTGTTTCAACGACGAGGGCATCCTCACCGTGCCTCGTACGGAAGGGACGAGTCCGGATCTTTTTAGACAGAGTAATGGTGCCTTCAAAAGGAGCCCGCACCTGGGGAGCACGTTCTCCCGTGAATGCGCCGCCTGTGTGGAACGTCCGCATCGTTAGCTGCGTACCAGGTTCACCGATGGACTGGGCCGCGATAATACCCACGGCTTCACCTAGGTCAACCATCTGAGCATGGGCTAGGCTCCAACCGTAGCAGCGCTGACAGACGGAACGAGTCGCTTCACAGGTCAGAGGCGATCGCACTCGTACTTCTTGAATCCCCGTATCAACGATGATCTTGGCTAAATCATCGGAGATGTCCTGGTTCCGCTCTGCAATCACTTCTCCCGTATTGGGATCAACAATATCCTGTGCTAGAACACGACCAAATAGCTTGTCTTCGAGTGAGATTAAAACGCGATCGCCATCGGTCATGCTAGCCAACGGAATGCTGCGGTCAGTGCCACAGTCCAATTCACGGATAATGACGTCCTGAGATACGTCAACTAAACGACGAGTTAGATAACCCGAGTCTGCGGTTCTTAGCGCTGTATCGACCAGACCTTTCCGTGCACCGTAGGAAGAAATAACGTACTCAGTTACCGTTAATCCTTCCCGGAAGTTGGTTTTGATGGGAATGTCGATGATTTCGCCTTGCGGATTTGCCATCAAACCTCGCATTCCCACAAGCTGACGCACCTGAGAAATGTTGCCTCGCGCACCGGAGAACGCCATCATGTAGACGGAATTCAGCGGACTGTTAACCTTAAAGTTTTTAACAACCTCGTCTTTTAATTCTTCGCTAGTGCCGTTCCAGGTATCAATAACTTTCTGAAAGCGCTCAACCTCTGTAATTTCGCCTCGGGTATAGCGATCTTCCGTGGTACGGATATCTTCTTCAGCTGATTCGAGAAGATTGCGCTTACTGGGCGGCACCTGTAGATCATCAACGCTGATCGATACACCAGCGCGAGTTGCATAGCGAAAGCCCAGATCCTTCAATTCATCCGCCATTTGCGCGGTACGGGCAGTGCCATAATGCGTGAACGCCCAAGCAACTAGCTTTTTGAGCTGGCCTTTATCTACAACGCGGTTGCGAAAAATGTTTGGAGTTTCCGTTTGATTGTTGTGCTGTTCTGTCATAGTTCAGACTGATCTGCCCCTCGAACGATTTGCATGGGATTGCATGAGATGGGATAGAGATTTTGGGTACGCTTGCCCATCGAAAAGCGGCCAAAGCGTGAGCGGATCTAGCTCACCAATGCATCTTGAATTGTTTTGTTGTAGATAATGCGGCCTGGTGTTGTCTTGACGTATTGCGAAATGGTGTTGCCATCTGCGTCTTGCCGCACTCGCCGATAGTTGTAGAGCTTGGTGATTGTGCCATCTTCTGCTTCAATCACTTCCTGCGGCTCGCCATCGTCAACGCTAGACTCAATCAGCCCGTCATAGCGCAACCAGATGTAAGCATGTAGACCAACCAAGCCTTGCTCATAGGCCATAATGGCGTCTTCCATATTGGCGTAGTAGTGGCCTGCTCCCTTCGTATCGTCCGGGTTTTCGGCAGTGAGATAGTAGCAACCCAGTACCATATCCTGGCTAGGCGTGATGATCGGTTTACCTGTTGCAGGAGACAGAATGTTGTTGGATGCCAACATTAACAGGCGTGCTTCTGCCTGAGCCTCCAGAGATAGGGGCACATGCACCGCCATTTGGTCGCCATCAAAGTCAGCGTTGAATGCGGGACAAACTAGAGGATGGAGCTGAATTGCTCGTCCCTCTACCAAAATCGGCTCAAATGCCTGGATACCTAAACGGTGGAGGGTCGGAGCACGGTTCAGCATGACCGGATGGCTTTCAATCACTTCTTCTAGAACATCCCAAATGCTGGGATCGTTGCGCTGAATCAGCTTTTTGGCAGCCTTGATGTTGTTGACCAGTCCTTGACGAATCAGGCGGTGAATCACAAACGGTTGAAATAGCTCGATTGCCATTTCTCGCGGCAGACCACACTGGTGAATCTTGAGTTTAGGGCCAACCACGATAACGGAACGACCGGAATAGTCAACCCGTTTACCGAGCAGGTTTTGCCGAAAACGGCCCTGTTTCCCTTCGATAATGTCTGAGAGGGATTTCAGGGGACGGTTATTGGCACCGACAACGGTTCGTCCTCGACGGCCATTATCAATCAAAGCATCCACAGCTTCCTGGAGCATCCGTTTTTCGTTACGAACGATAATCTCAGGAGCCAAAATTTCCTGTAGGCGGGCTAAGCGGTTATTGCGGTTGATGACTCGTCGATACAAATCATTTAGGTCGGAGGTAGCAAATCGTCCACCATCCAACTGCACCATTGGGCGCAAATCAGGTGGAATGACTGGAATAACGGAGAGCACCATCCATTCCTGGTTGGAACCCGTGGCAATGAAGTTGTCGATGACCCGCAACCGCTTGATCAGCTTGGCCCGTTTCTGCCCCTTTGAGTTCTCGATTTCTTCCCGCAGCGATTCGGCTTCTGCTTCTAGATCAATATCCTGCAAAAGCTGCTGAATTGCTTCTGCTCCGATGCCAACTTCAATTCCAGAGAGCTGGGAATCTTCGCTATAAAGCTGATCTTCGATCTCAATCCACTGATCTTCGGTCAGGAGTTGCTTGTAGGATAAGTTTTCTGCGTTGCCTGGATCGAGAACGACGTAGGCGTTGAAGTAGACAATTTGCTCAACATCCCGCAGTGGCATATCCAACAGGATGGCCATGTAGCTGGGAATTCCCTTGAGATACCAGACATGGGTGACAGGTGCGGCGAGTTTGATGTAGCCCATGCGATGACGACGCACCCGTGATTCTGTGACTTCTACGCCACAGCGCTCACAGACAATGCCCCGATGGCGCACTCGCTTGTATTTGCCACAGTGACATTCCCAGTCTTTGGCTGGCCCAAAAATGCGCTCGCAGAATAGGCCATCCATTTCTGGCTTCAGGGTTCGATAGTTGATGGTTTCGGGCTTGGTTACTTCGCCCACGACGGTGCCGTTGGGTAGAGTCCGTTCGCCCCACTGACGAATTCGATCGGGAGAGGCTAGGCCAATTTTGACGTAGTCAAATCGCTGTTCTAGCTTAGGCATGTCTACAGCTTCCTTAGTACCTGACGCTTATGTATGTGGTTAAAACAGATGCGATCGCAACTTGCTCTGCTCGATCCACCCACTTGGATGAAGAAGGGAGTGCGATCGCATCATGCTATTGGAGGTGAAATTGAGGATTATTCTTCTTCGTCATCATCGCCAGGAGGACCTGCGTATCCACCCAACTCCTCAGTCGTGACAGACTCGTATGTCGGACGCGAAGGTGCACGCCGACTGTTGGCATCGGCCATCAAATCAACCTCAATGTCGCGACTCGTACCGTCCTCACGGGTTTCCAACTTATGAACTGCGATATCTAAGCACAGCGACTGGAGTTCCCGCATCAGTACCTTAAAGGACTCTGGCGTTCCCGGTCGGGGAATGGCTTTCCCCTTCACGATGGCATTGAGTGCTTCATTACGACCCTGCATATCGTCGGATTTGACCGTCAGCAGCTCTTGCAGGGTATAGGCTGCACCGAAGGCTTCCAGTGCCCAAACTTCCATCTCCCCAAAACGCTGACCACCCTGCTGTGCTTTTCCACCCAGCGGCTGCTGCGTGACCAGTGAGTAAGGCCCCGTCGAACGCGCGTGGATCTTGTCGTCTACCAGGTGAACAAGCTTCAGCATATACGCTTTACCCACAGTCACTGGGCGATCGAACGGCTCCCCGGTACGACCATCAAAGACCTGAATTTTGCCAGGATTATCTGGATTAAACACCCAATCCTTACCCGTTTTTTGCCGAGCTTCTTCCAGTTTGCCGTGAGTGGTGATTCGCGACGCTTCTTCACCATACATCTCATCGAAGGGCACAATCTTGAAGCGAGAATTGAGGCACTCGCCAGCCCAACCCAGCAAACACTCAAACACTTGTCCCACATTCATCCGGGACGGTACACCCAGCGGGTTCAAGACCACATCAATCGGCGTACCATCAGGTAAATAAGGCATATCCTCAATCGGCAAGATCCGCGAGATAATCCCCTTATTGCCGTGGCGACCTGCCATCTTATCGCCGACTTGAATCTTGCGCTTTTGAGCGACATAGACCCGAACGACCATGTTGGCACCGGGTGGCAGCTCATCGCCCTGTTCACGCGTGAAGACCCGTACATCAACAACGCGGCCTTTCTCACCGTTGGGTACGCGCAGGGAATTGTCCCGCACATCCCGTGCCTTTTCACCAAAAATGGCTCGTAGTAGCTTTTCTTCAGGCGGCTGATCAGATTCACCCTTCGGTGTGACCTTACCGACCAAAATGTCGCCAGCCTCTACCCAGGCACCAATCCGAATAATTCCTGTTTCATCCAGTTGACGCAGGGCATCCTCACCGACGTTGGGGATCTCGCGAGTAATTTCTTCTGGACCGAGTTTAGTTTGACGCGCCTCAATTTCGTACTTCTCAATGTGAATTGAGGTGTAAACGTCGTCATAAACTAGACGCTCACTGATCAGGATGGCGTCCTCATAGTTGTAGCCTTCCCAAGGCATGTAGGTGATAAGAACATTTTGGCCAAGAGCAATTTCTCCACCCTCTGCCGCAGAACCATCTGCCAGCACCTGTCCACGCTGAATCTCCTGACCATGAAAAACAATCGGTCGCTGATTTAAACAGGTATCTTGGTTAGAACGCTGATACTTTTGCAGTTCGTGAACATGGACATTGCCGTCACGATCGCGAATACGCACGGAATTCGCATCGACATAAGAAACAACTCCAGCCGCTCGACTAGTAACGACCATACCGGAGTCACGCGCTGCTTGTGCTTCCAGACCTGTACCGACTAACGGACGCTCAGGCCGAAGCAGGGGTACAGCCTGACGCTGCATGTTTGAACCCATCAGTGCTCGGTTTGCGTCATCATGCTCCAAAAATGGAATCAGCGATGTAGCAACCGATATGATTTGTACAGGCGAAACCGCAACGTAATCAACCTCTGTAGGCGATGTCGTCGTAAAGTCTTGTCGATAACGAACGGGCACCGTTTCCCCTAAAATAAAACCGTTCTCATCGGTGGGAATATCTCCTGGAGCGACTCGAATATCGTCTTCCTCATCGGCAGTCATGTAAATCGGCGACTGGTCACGCAGTACTTGCCCGTTCCGCACTGGAAAGAAAGGAGTCTCAATGAAACCGTAGGCATTAACCCGCGCATGAGTGGCCAATGAGCCAATCAATCCTGCGTTAGGGCCTTCTGGTGTTTCGATGGGGCAAATCCGACCGTGGTGGGACGGATGGATATCTCGAACGGCAAAACCAGCCCGCTCTCGCGTCAGTCCACCTGGGCCCAATGCACTGAGACGGCGCTTGTGCGTCAATTCAGCCAGAGGATTTGTTTGATCCATGAACTGGGACAGCTGACTGGAGCCAAAAAATTCTTTGATGGCTGCGACGAGAGGTTTAGGGTTAACCAGAGAAGCTGGTGTCAGTGAGTCCGCATCCGAAACGGTCATCCGTTCTCGGATAATCCGCTCTAGACGATTAAGACCAACTCGAACTTGGTTTTGCAGCAGTTCTCCAACGGAACGAACGCGACGGTTGCCTAAATGGTCAATATCGTCAACGCTACCGATATCAAATTCGAGGTTAATCAGATAATCGACTGCTGCCAAGATATCCTGCGGGGTCAGAACTCGGATGGTTTCGGGCGTGCTGAGGCGCAGCTTACGATTGAGCTTATATCGGCCAACCTTACCTAAGTCATAGCGCTTGGGATCAAAGAAGCGGGATTCTAATAGTTGATTACCGCCAGAGACGGTTGGTGGTTCACCCGGACGCAGCTTACGATACAGCTCCATTAGGGCTTCTTCTTCAGAGTACTGACCTTCTTTCTCAATTGTTTTTTGGAAGTACTCTGGATGCCGTAGAGCGTCGAAAATCTCACCATCGCTCAGTCCAAGCGCCTTTAGTAGGACTTGAGCCGATAGCTTACGGGTCTTGTCAATCCGCACCCAAACGAGACCGTTCTTGTCAGTTTCGAATTTAAGCCAGGCTCCCCGGTTGGGAATTAGATTAGCGTTATATGTGCGTCGTCCGTTTTTATCGGTTTCCGACTTGTAGTAGACGCCAGGGCTACGAACGATCTGATTAACGATTACACGCTCAGCACCATTGATGATGAAAGTTCCTCTGTCGGTCATCAAGGGCAGATCACCAATGAAAACTTCTTGCTCCTTGATTTCCCCAGTTTCTTTGTTGATCAGGCGAGTCGGTACATACATCTGTACGGAGTATGTACTATCCCGCCGCTTGGCCTCATCAACGTCATATTTGGGACGCTTCAGTCGATAATCTTTACCTAGAAAGTGAAGCTCTAGTTTGCCAGTATAGTCAGTAATAGGAGAAAAGCTATCTAGCTCCTCAATCAGACCCTCTTCTAGAAACCAGCGAAAACTAGCTCGTTGAATTTCAACTAGGTCTGGCAGAGTGAAAACGGGTGCGGTTTGAACGGGTGCGGTTTGGATCTGGTTAGTCATGCGCCTCCTCAAGGGGTTACGCCGAAGCGAGTCCCGGATACTACTCAAACAATCTGAAAATCTGTCAAGGCAAAATCACCAAGACGATAAGCCCTCATGTGAGGGCTGGGATTTTAAGCAAGTTGTGACAACGACAATCTCAACAGCATGAATTTGCGGAGCAACAACCTTAATCGGCAACTAATCGGTTCAACTGCTTTTTGAGAAAGAATCTGTCATGTCCTCTGGTTTTGTGCGGTTTAGCATGACGAACGAGTGAATTCTGCGATGGTGCGATCGCGAACCGAAAGCAAATCAATGCTGAAGCAATCAATTTTGGGTTAAGCAACGTTACGAATAATGAATACTAACTCTCTCAATAAATTATGACGCATAAAACGTCAAGCTGATTGACTAAATCAAAAAAATATGCCAAAGCAGCCTTAGATCGTCAGCATTTTTACATTCCTTGATGTATTGATTCCTTGATTTTTTGCGGCAGAGCCTTGATTAAACGCTAGATAGTGACAGAGACTCACCTGTTTCATGCGCCAATGGCAACTGGAACAAACGGCAGGCATTGGCTGTGGTTTGTGCGGCAAGTTGATCAGCGGTTATGTTACGCAGATGAGCAACATGATGTGCCACATGCTGGACATTGGCAGGTTGATTACGGCGTTCTTTTCGCTTTGGCTCTGGAGTTAGAAAGGGACAGTCCGTTTCAATCAAGAGCCGATTGCTGGGCACCATTTGAGCCGAAGCCTTGATGGTTGCTGCATTTTTAAACGTTACGATGCCGCTAAAGCTGATGTAAAAGCCCAAATCCAAAAAGCGCTGGGTTTCTGCTGGACTGCCAGCCCAGCAGTGCATGACGCCTGCAACTGGCCCATCGGTTTCCCAGATGCGGCGCAGTTCATCCGCTAGCTGATCTGCTGCATCCCGACAGTGAATGATAAGAGGCAGTTGGAGCTGACGCGCGATCGCAATTTGAGCGCGAAAGGCTCGCAATTGCTGAGCGTAGTTATCAGCTTTGAACAGGTCTAGCCCTGTTTCACCAATCGCCACCACCCTTGGATCGGATTGAGCTAGTCGAAAAATCTCGTCGGCTGTATCCTCCGTCCACTGATCGACATCGAGTGGATGGAGGCCAACAGCGAACGACACCTCGCCTGGAAACCGATCTGCGATCGCGCGAATCGCCTCAAACTCAGATGGCTCAACACAAGAGTGAACAAGATGAACAACTCCTGCATGCCGCCAAGCTTGAGCGATTTCGTCTAGATCCGACTGAAACGCCTCGAAGTTGATATGAACATGAGTATCAATCAACTGCATGGGGATTTAGCTCGATACAAACAGCAAATACTAGCAAGGTCTAAACAGAACTTCCTGATGGCAAAATTATCTAGCCCTAGGAATCAAATCCAACGGAATCTGATGCGACAACCGTTGTGCTAGCTAATCTAAAGCTTAACGTGCTGCTTATAGATACGGGCAATGCGAGATTTCTTCCGTGCCCCATTGTTTTGATGCAAAGCACCCCGCTTGACGGCCTTGTCGATTTTGCTGTAAGCCGCTGACATTCGTTGCTTAACCTCTTCTAGCGCCTCGCTGCCTGGATTTGCTTCATACGCTTCTACGGCTGCTAGATATCGTTTCGTCAAGGTCTTAACAGCTGACTTATAAGACTTATTGCGGAGACGGTTGCGCTCAGCAATCTGAGCACGCTTCATTGCAGATTTGATATTGGCCACAGCGACTTCCCTAAAAGCTAACGTATAGACTGACATAGGATGTCTAGTCCCAGCTTCTCAACTTCATGATCTGAGATGTAAACACCCATCTCAATCGACCAAAGCCAAGTCAGTTGGCACTAGATTCCCAAACAACCAGCACTGAATTAATAATCTTATCACTGATTTCAATTTTGTGAAGACCAGTGCAAAGACTAGCTACGCAGGCTGACCTGAAACTTCTCTTCTAGAGCTTCTCTCACCTTCTGGTGAACAGGTTCTACATCTTGATCGGTGAGCGTGCGATCGCTAGCTCGATAGACTAGGCGAAACGCTAAGCTGCGCTGCCCCTTGGGCACATGCTCTCCGCGATATTCATCAAACAGCTCAACGGTTTCCAGTAAACTCCGGCCTGCTTTACGAATTGTTCGTTCGATATCCGCTACGGTTACCTGTAGTGGAGCAAAGAAGGCAATATCCCGATCGGAGGCTGGATAAGTTGAGTAAGGCTGGAAGTGAGCAATATTGTTTGTGTCTTGATCCAGGCCATTCAGCAGCACATCTAGATCTAAATCGAATAAGTAGACAGCTTCCGGTAGCTCGCGCTCCTGCCGCAGCTTGGGATGAAGTTGACCAAAGGTACCGAGTCGCTCTCCATTCAGCCACAGAGAAGCGGTTCGTCCGGGATGCAGACGCTCATCTCGCCGATCAGCACCGTATTCAACCTCTAGTCCGAGCCGCGTAAAAATTTGTTCCAAAACGCCTTTTGCTTCAAACCATGTTAACGGTTGCTCACGTCCGGCTCGTGACCACCGTCCCACAGTCGGATCGCCACCGATGACGCCTGCGAGATGCTCGGCCTCTGCGAGTCCATCTTCGTCTTTCCAGAAGACCCGTCCAATCTCAAAGCCGTTGAGGGAGCCATTGCCCTGCTCCAGGTTGTACTGGAAGGCATCAATGAGCGCCGAGATTAAATCCAACCGTAGCGCAGAATACTCAGCAAATAGAGGATTTGCTAGCACGACCTGATGATCATCAACTTGCTTACCGACGGAATAGTGGACAACTTCCGTCAGCCCTGCTGCCCGCATTGCTTCGCGGACTCGCTGAGTGAGGTCAAACTCAACCGATAAGTAGCCTGGTTCCGTCTTTTCTGGGAGCGTTTCGCAAAACTCGTTGTAGCCGTATAGCCGCGCAATTTCCTCAATGAGATCAATTTCTCGTTCTAGGTCTCGATAGCGATAGGGTGGCACTTTAACCGACCAGGTATTTTCAGCCTCGGTAGGCGTTAATTCACAACCTAGGGCCGTCAGGATTTGCTCAACTCTTGCCGCCTTTAACTCATCTGTACCGTCAGCAGTGTCATCAGAATCGACCGGGCCTAAAATTTGATTCACCCGATCCAGGCGCAGTTCAATCGTACGCGATAAAGAGGGCATGTCAGCCTCGTCCCGCGCCTGGGTAGTGACTTTGCCACCCGTCAATTCAGTAATGAGCTGAATCGCTCGATTCGCAGCCGTTTCCAGTTCAGCCAAGTTAATGCCGCGTTCGTAGCGAGCTGAAGCTTCCGTGCGTAACCCCTGGCTCCGGGCAGAGCGTCGAATTGGCGCACTCTCGAAGTAAGCAGCCTCCAGCAATAGGTTTCGGGTACTGTCTACCACTTCGGTGTCTTCGCCCCCCATGACACCCGCAAGCGCAACAGGCCGATCGTTGGCGGTGATCAGCAGCGTTTGCTCCTGTAGCGAACGGGTCTGACTGTCGAGGGTGCGTAACTTTTCGCCGGATTGAGCAAATCGGACGCCAATGCGTAAGTTATCCGATTGAGTCACCTGCTGAATGCGATCGCGATCAAACGCATGCAGCGGCTGCCCCCACTCCAGCAGCACATAGTTTGTAATATCCACCACGTTATTAATGGGGCGAGTTCCTGCCGCCAGCAGCCGCTGCTGTAGCCAGAGCGGAGACGGTGCAATCTTGACCGACTCAATTACCGTTCCTACGTAAAAGGGACAAGCCTTCGGTTCAGAAACTTGGATTTTCAGAGATTCCGAAGACGATACGGTTTGCTGTGTGGGAGTCGGTAAATGCAGCGTGGCTCCCGTAATTGCTGCCAATTCGCGAGCAATCCCGACCATACTTAATGCATCGGCTCGGTTTGCTGTGGACGTGACATCTAGCACTACATCATCTAATCCTAAGTAGGGGCGAGCATCCTCTCCCGCTTTTAGACCATTTTGGGTAAAAATGTGAATGCCTTCTGACTCCTTGGCCAGACCAACTTCGGCCAGCGAGCAGATCATGCCCTCTGAAGGTACACTGCGCAGTTTACGGGGTTTAATTTTGAGATCCACAATCGGCAAATATGTACCCACGGTTGCCACAGCCACCCAAATATGCGATCGCACATTAGCGGCCCCGCACACAATTGTGGAGGGTGTATCTGTACCGATATCAACCTGACACACACTGAGCTTATCTGCATCCGGATGGGGATTACGCTCAAGCACGCGCCCAATGACCACTCCGTCTGCCCAAGTCCGTCGATCTTCAATGTCTTCGACCTCAAAGCCAGCCATTGTCAGCGTGTCCGCTAGCTGTTCGGGGTTCATCTGGACATCTACCAGCTCTCGTAGCCAGTTCAAAGAAATACGCATTGCTTACTTCGTAGAGTTGCAGGAGTGATTTACAAAATTGGCAAATTTTTGCCTTCATCATTCTACCGCTCTATCTTGGCTCTGCTGAGCAATTTGGCTCGGGTCTGGGCACTGTAGAAGTAAGCTGATGTAATTCGCAGCTAAATCACATGGGTCGCAATCGAGTGGCTCAATCCAATAAACTGCAAACTGCTCAGATCAGAACACTCCGTTCAGAATCGGTCTGGCGATAAAATTCCAGAACGTTTTCCTAATCTGGTGCAAAATCTGAGATGTTCGATTTATGTGACCCCAAATTCCGTAAGAGTATGCAGCTTTGGCAAGAATTCAATAAAAAAGCGAGTTACTTTAGCAACTCTTCAAGGGTTTTCCCGCATAAATGGCGCTCTGTTCCCCATCAAGTCAGTCAATAATAAAGGTATAAGGTTTTTGTGTTTTTCATATCTCAGGGCCTAGCATCGTTTCCTGAACGACAGAAATTTGGAAGTATAGATCCTGAACTCCAGCGATCCCCACTAGCCCTATCTAGCAAAAACTGATTGTGAAAAGACCTATTCCTCTTTAATTTAACGGCTGCATATCCACGACCAAACAGCGTTATTCAACGTTAGTTCACAGGCGAGTAATTAGAATGAGCTACTGCTTAAATCCTTCCTGCTCTCATCCCGAAAACCCGGCAAAAGCCGAGGTTTGTCAGGCATGCGGATTGAAGCTCCTGTTACGCGATCGCTACCGGGTCAAGCGAGCCTTAGGTAAGGGTGGATTTGGAGCAACATTCCTTGCTCGGGACTTTTCACTACCAGGACATCCCTATTGCGTTATTAAGCAGCTTCAACCAGCAGCCAACTCACCCCACGTCATGCAGATGGCGCGGGATTTATTCAAGCGGGAAGCCAAAACGCTAGGCAAAATCGGCAACCATCCCCAACTGCCTCGCCTACTCGACTATTTTGAGAGTAATCAAGAATTTTATCTTGTACAAGAGTACGTCTGCGGCATTACGCTTCAGCAAGAAGTCAAGCGGGGTGGGCCGTTTACTGAAGCCGGAGTTAAGCAGTTCCTCAGCGAAATCCTACCCGTACTAAGCTACATCCATCAGCAGCAGGTGATTCACCGAGATATTAAGCCAGGCAATATTATTCGCCGTGAACAGGATAAAAAACTGGTGCTGATTGATTTCGGTGCGGTCAAAGACAAAGTCAATCCAGAACGGGCAAACGCGTCAGAACAAACGGCATTAACGGCCTATGCAATTGGTACGCCGGGCTACGCGCCTCCAGAACAGATGGCTATGCGTCCGGTTTATGCCAGCGATGTTTATGCATTGGGTGTTACTTGCCTCTACCTACTCACTGGGCAATCTCCCAAAGACCTAGACTACGATCCCGTGACGGGTGAAGTGATGTGGCGTCAACAGGTGCAGGTCAGCAGTCATTTTGCTGAGGTGCTGCAAAAGATGCTGGAAGTATCCGTCAAGCACCGCTATCAATCAGCAGAAGATGTGCTGCGCGCACTCGATCTGGAGCCATATTTGGACAGCTTAGCTCAAAATATGGCAGTACAAGGTACAACGCCTGCATCACCTAATGCTCCTCATGTCGCGCCCCATGAACGGGCTTTGCGAATGCCGGATTCGGCTTCCATGATGTCTTCTCCGTCGGCTCGCGTGGCGGCAGCGATTCGGGCGCGTCGGGAACGGTCGGGACATTCCTCTTCGTCCATTGAGCACACTCATATCCAATCTCAGACAGCGGGTTACTCCAGTGGGGTTCGTCAATCGAGATCATCTACGACGAGTAGTGGTGGAACCAACAGCGGTGGACAAGCAAAGGCTCCGTTCCGGATGGATGAAGACGGAATTAAATTGGCTTATGGAAAGGGACGACGAGATTTTTCATCCTGTGATTTAAGTTTGTTGGATTTGCGTAAAACCAATTTAGCTGGAGCCAATTTTAACCAGTCGAAGCTACACAAGACTCGGTTACATGGCGCTGATCTTTCCCATGCCAACTTTAGTCGAGCTAATTTAGGCAATGCAGTCCTCCGCAATGCCAACTTGGAGCGCGCGTACTTGGGCTATGCCAACTTGGAGGGAACGGATTTGAGAGGCGCAGATTTGAGCTACGCGCATTTCAGTAATGCCAGTTTGCGCGGCGCTAATCTATGCGGAGCTGATTTAACGGGGGCGCGAATCGACGAAATCCAGTTGGAGATGGCAAAAACGAACTGGTCAACGATTTATCCAAATGGTCGGCGGGGAATTTGGTAGGCTGTCACTCAGACCAGCGCAGTAGGTTGAATGTCACTAATCCGGCTGTTGCGAAGATGAGCAGCCACAGTATGCCGCCGGGAAGAAAGGATAGAATGCCGAATCCACGGAGTATCCAGACGATTGCGGTAAGTGCGATCGCAATTATCATGGCAGTTGTTACAGGTCGGTAAGCCCTCATCATGCTCCTTTCAATCCTCCCAAAATACCAACGCCAATTGCCAGCAGCAGCAGCGCCCAAAGAACATGCTCTGGAATATTAGGCAATATGCCAAAGCCTTTTAACAGCATAATCACTGCCGCTATGACCAGCATAATGGCAAGGATTGAAAGTAAGATCCGGATGGCAAGATTCATATCAAAATGTTGATCAACAGGAGCAGAGACTGCCGGGATTGGCAACTCATTGTACAGTACAGTTTGTGTAGCGATCCTAATCCTTGTTTGGGTCAGCACAATCGAGATCTGATCAGAACAAACAAGCGAAGAGTTGAAGCTAACCTCAAACTTCCGCTCATTTTTGGGCATGATAAGGGCAGAACAACGGTAGATGCTTACATGTTGATTTTATGGATCAGCCACTCCCCCAACTGCCACGTAAGAAATTTACCAACTTAAGAAGTCTACTGGACACGCTGCCGCCAGAAGCACGCCAGTGGGTGGAAAGTTTGCCGTGGGAAAAACGCCGATATGTCCTCTCACTCTGCTACTTGCTGTCTGCTACTCCTCCAGAAGTGCAGGCCGAGTTTCTCGACGATTACACCGCTGATGGTTTGGTTTCAAAACTGCTAGAAGATCGGGACACCAAACAGCGTGTGATGGACTATCTTCAAGAGTTTCATATCAACACCCGAATTGATGAACTCGTGTTGCGGCAGTATATTCGGCAGTTTTATATTCATTCGGCTCAAGATACGCGGACTCAGCCGAATCGCTATCTTGAATCTGCACTCCGACTAGTTACAGATAGCACTGAGCGCAATAATGTGTTCAACTACATCTTGGGCGCGGAGCTAGTTAAAATGATGTTTCGCATGAGCTGGCTTCAGCATGAGCGGCTCTATCGACTCCAGCGCAATCAGGAAGAGTTTATTCAGCAGTTCATCCGCCCCATTCAACACGCCCACCGTATCAATCGGATTATTGTGCCCCGTGATGAAAAGCAGTTTTTTGCCCGACGGGAGTATTTTGTGCAGTGCCCGCTGATTCCGGAACGTAAGCTAGTTGAACTGATGATGGCTACTTTTACGGCTGAAACCGTAACGAGTCTGGGTTTCTCGCTGATCCGGCATCACAGCTCGTTTCAGTTTGACTATGACTTTATTTTTGCGGATGAGCCACAAGAGGCGATTTTTAATCCTTAATTTCGTCGATGGAGTTTCTCTATATCAGTTCCGATCGGGGTCGCGCCGCGCAGAACGAGTAGTGCTACGCTGAGAATTTGGGGCTGTATAGGTGTAGACTACACGACCTAACATTTTTCAGTAATACCGGATTTCCTGCATGATTTTTCCAATGATTTTCTAAGTTGAACTACAAATCAGCGCCCTTGCCCCTGTTCCAATTCTCGCAACATCCGGTCTGTAGACCGATTGTGCAGAAATAGCAGAAGACATGCTGTCCAAATAGTAGAACTTTACACAAGAGTGTTGAGCAGCGTTGATAGCTTGAGCTGAATTTCGGCTAACTCGCGCTCTGGATCAGAGCCTGCAACGATGCCCGCTCCAGCATACAGGCGTGCTCGATTGCCCTCAATCAGTGCTGAACGGATGCCGACAATAAATTCGCAGTTACCTTGTGGATCGAGCCAGCCGAGGGGAGCTGCATAGAGGTCGCGTTCAAACGCTTCATACTTGCGAATTTCGCGGCAGGCATGGCGGCGCGGTACTCCAGCCACGGCAGGTGTTGGGTGTAACCGCTTTAGAATGTCCAGCGGATGAACGGTAGGGGGAAGCTTGGCTCGAATGGGGGTATGTAAATGCTGGATATTAGATAAGCGCAGTAAGCTGGGTACTGCTGCTGAAAGGGGCTGTAGGCCAATTGCCGTTAGCTTTTGAGTAATAAAATCGACGACAACGCGATGCTCGTGGCGCTCTTTCTCACTCAGCCGCAGGTGAGTTGCGATCGCACTATCCGCTGCCACCGACTCGCTGCGGGGAGCCGAACCCGCCAGCGCATCGGTCACCAACTCACCATGATGAACGCTGATTAGCCGTTCTGGACTGGCCCCAATAAAGCTATGGCCTTTGCCGTTACTCATGGAAAAGATATAGCAGCCAGGATAGTGCTGGCGCAGGTTTTGTAGTGAACGGGTGGGACTAAAGGGTTGCTCAGCCGTCACGTCTACGGCATGCGCTAGGACGATTTTGTGTAGGTCTTGGGCTTCGATGGTTGCGATCGCAGCCCGAACAGACTGTTTGAATCGACAGGTAGACTCAACAGGTTTTAGGCTGGGCTGTAATTGTCTTGTTGTCGTCGGAACTTTCCGGGTTGCGAGACGCTGAATATGCTGCCACTGCTGCCAAATAGATTCAGCTAAATCGGCAATATCCACACAGGCGCTGACCATCGCGTTTGCAACTAAGATACCCGTATCCTGATGGCGAGCAATCTGCCAGCGCGGTAAAAAGAGCGTTGCAGGTGGAAAAATGGGTGACAACCCGTGAGCATCGGCAAAAAAGGTAAACCCACCGAAGAAGCGGGGGCCACAGATTGGTAGAGCATCCGAATCGTGGGAAATAATGTGTTGGGCTGTATCTTGTACAAACTGTTTAGCACAGCTAAAACGATGCGGTTGTCCCACCTGACCGACATGACAAACAGCCGCATCAATCGCCACCATTGCCTCTTGTTTATGCGGATTTTCAAAATAGAAATGCAGTTGATCCGCACGCGCAAAATGATGCAGGAGGACAAGCGGATCAATTGTCCCAATCTCAGTTGTGAGGCTGACAATTTTTGGATGCTGATCCCGAATCGACTGCTGCTGACAAAAGGCTAAAAACTGATATACCTCTTGACATGACTGAAACAGCTCAGAACGGTGGGGGATGACGGTCATGGGTAAATAAATAATAATTTTTGTTTAACTTTATTGATGAAGACCTTCAATTTGTTTAGCGATCTTATCCCTGAATTCGGTTGATTATGTGTGCATGGATGAAACAGTCTGAGAAAATTGTTATTCATATTGGGGGGCAGACTCAATTCCGTTGTTTATCAAACTTTAGACTTTTGCTGACTGTTTTGATTGGGCAACGACGGCTTTATCATTAACGACGCTAGATGACGACACCAGACTCAGAAAAGCCACTTGCAGCCGCAGAACGGTAGCAAATGGCTCTTCTTGGGCAAGGCTAGTAAGCTGCATAAATAAACACATCTAAGAGCTGGGGGAGCCTCTTTTCGGGACGCTTCCCTGGCTTTTAATTGCTAAACAATTGCAGTATTTGGGTTCTGCCGCTATGTTGACCTGCCGATCTGTGGTGAAAAGTCTTGGGCATGAGAGGAATTTGCAGACCCCGTGGCGATGAGCTGAAAGCTGTTGGGTGGGACGAATGTAATGCCGCGCCGGACTGACCGAAGTCTAGACTCTGCCGCTGCTTGAGTTATCGCTTCAGGTACGGACTGAAGCTGATATCGTCTGAATACCTGAGCCAAGATTAGTTTCATCTCATACATCGAAAGCGCCATGCCGATGCAGCTTCGACTGCCGCCGCCAAAGGGAAGGTATTCATAGGGAGAAAACTTTTGGTGCAAGAAGCGCTCTGGTTGAAATTGGTCAGGATTCGGATAGGTTTCTGCCCGTCGATGAGCGAGATAGATACAGGGAACTAGAATTGTGCCGGGTGTGAACTGAAAGTTCATGAGCTGGACGGTTTGCTGTACCCAGCGGGGTTGAGAAATCAGCGCAATGGGATGGACTCGCAGGGCTTCTTGGCAGACTGCACTGAGGTATGGCAACTGTGCGATCGCAGTTGGATTGGTTTGATCATCAACCGTGCTGAGTTCGTGCAGCAAGGTGTCGAGGGTGCGAGGTTCCCGATATAGCCAGTAAAACGCCCATGTCAAAGCAGAAGCCGTGGTTTCGTGCCCCAGCAGCAGCAGCGTCATCAGTTGATCGCGCAGTTCTGTATCCGTTAGCCCTTGACCTGCCTCATCTTGTGCGACCATCAGCAGGGTCAAAATATCGGCTCGCTGCTCGTCCAATGTTGTTCTGCGATCGCGGATTTCGGCATAAACCAAATCATCAATTTGCTGCCGCAGCCGGACAAAGCGCCCCCAGGGACTCCAGGCTCCCCAATCTTGCTGGAGCGGCGGCAAGAAGAACTGGACGGAGTTCAAGGTAGACGTAACCGACTCCAATAGCCGATGAAGCAGCCGTTTCAGGGTCTCATAGCGCGGCCCTATCGTCAGGCCAAACACTACCTGCAAAATAATCTGAAGCGAAATCTCAGACATCCAGTCACGAATATCGAGCGGTTGCCAGAGCGGCCAATCTGCGATCGCGTCGTCTGTAATTGACTGGATTAAACGACCGTAATTCTGCAACTGCTTGCCGTGGAGTGGCGGCATGAGGAGCTGGCGCAGGCGCTGATGTCGTGTGCCATCCTGCATGATCAGCGACTGTGTACCCGTCAGTGGCTCAAAAACATGGGTGACTTTGCCCAGTGCCAGTTGATCCGCAAGGGATGTGAAAACAGCCTGAATGGCATCGGGATGGCTCAGAAACACTACGGGAGGCGATTTAGGGCCTAAAACTCGTAGCGTAAATGTATCGCCATACTGACGCGCACAGTGATCCAAAAACTGAGTGGGCTGAGCAATTATGTTGAGGGTTTGTAACAGCGCGGGCAGGCGAGGTTCATCGGGTTGATTTCTCTCAAAAGCTTGGGTCACGCGACTTCTAGAATAATGATTGGACAAATTCCTGAACGATGTGTGGCATCTTCTCAATCTGCACTCGAACTCAAGCGGTAGTGTGACAGCTAGTTCAGGTTTGACGCGCTAATGCTTTAGCCAAAGCGGCAAAATTCCTGCATAATCAGCATTACAGCGATAGACACTTCTAGACTCTTGGGCCATAACAACCAGTTTTTATTTTTGTGGGAGTTAGGCGCAACCTGACTTTCGCCAAAAATAATTCGGCTGCTGTCTAGTCGGATTCGGTATGAGCGGGCTAGCAGAGGAATCAACCGCTAGCGTCCTGACGAAAGTGCGATCGCAACACAACCATGAACGCGAGTTGAGTGAATTGAAATTATGCTCCGGTTAGGTCAGTCAACTACTTTAGAGCGAATGCTGTTTTTAGGGCGAGTATCGTTAGGCATAGTGGGCGCAGTCAGTCTGCAAACCGCAGCCTGGGCAGAGGGTGAATTATTTGTGGCCTATCCGCCAGAGAATCATGAAACGGTGGCGGATCAAATTTTTCTCATTGGGACTGCCGCCCCCGATGCCGAGGTGCGCGTCAATGGTCATGTGATTGAAAATCGCAGTTCAGATGGGCATTTTGCGCCCAGTTTCCCCCTCGAACTGGGTGAAAATACGTTTACGCTAACCCAGGGCAAAGAGACGCTAACGCTGACGGTGACTCGGTTATCGACTGCGCCCCCCGTAGTAGAGGGGACCAGCTTTTTGGCGGATTCCCTCTATCCCAGCGTTGATATTGCCCGCCAGCCAGAGGATTTAATTTGCTTCGATGCGATCGCACCTACCGCCGCCACCGTATCCGTCCAGCTTGGACAAACAACGCTGCCACTGATGGCCGAAGCGCAGATTACGGAACTGCCGCCCAACTATGCCGTTCTAACTCAAACCAACGAGCCACAGCAGGTTGCAGTTTCAGATCGCTATCGGGGTTGCACAACAGGTGCGGAGCTAATGCGCGATCGCGCGTTGAGTTCATCGGCAGTCAACCTCGGCGCACCCGTTTACCAGCTTGCGCTCAATGGCGAAACGGTAACCCAAGCTAGCGCGGGCACAGTGGAGATTCTAGCTCCTAGCCAGTTTGAGGTCGCAGAAGTCATCGTGCCGCAAGGGGTGGCGCGGACTGGCCCCGGTACCGACTTTTCGCGCCTCACGCCTTTACCTCAAGGCACTCGCGCCGCCATCACGGGACGAGAGGGAGAATGGCTGCAATTAGACTATGGAGCCTGGATTCGAACCACTGAAACGCAGGTAGTGTCTAGTGCCGTACCGCCTCGCTCTATTATTCGCAGCATTACCTCACGCCAGATACCCGGCTGGACAGAGGTGGTTTTTCCGCTGCAAACGTCTGTCCCTGTCACCGTTGATCAGCGCGATCGCACATTAACGCTCACCCTACACAACACCACTGCTCAAACCGACACGATTTATTTCAGCGAAGACCCTGCCGTATTGCGAATGGACTGGCAGCCTGGCACAACCGAAGCTCCTAGCTATACCTTTCAGTTTCGCGGTGAGCAGCAGTGGGGCTACAAGTTACGCTACGACGGTACTAGCTTAATCCTGTCGCTAAAGCATCCGCCTGCAACCGTGGCTGACCCGCGATTTGATATCAACACGTCGCTAACAGGCATGTCGATTTTGCTCGATCCAGGACACGGTAGTGTCAACGATTTGGGAGCGCGTGGGCCAACAGGCTATCCGGAAAAAGACGTGACGCTGATCGTGTCCAAGCTGTTACGGGACGAGCTAGAAGCACGGGGCGCAACCGTTTATCTGACGCGTGAAGGCGATGATGATCTGTATCCCCAAGATCGGGTCGATCAGATTGAGCAAATTGAACCCGATTTGGCACTCAGCGTACATTACAATGCGCTGCCAGATAACGGCGATGCCCTGAACACTGCCGGAGTCGGTATGTTTTGGTATCACGCCCAGTCGCACAGCCTAGCCGCTTTTCTGCACGATTATCTGGTTGAACAGCTAGAGCGTGAATCCTACGGTGTGTACTGGAATAACTTGGCCCTGACTCGTCCTTCTGTTGCGCCTTCGGTGCTGCTAGAGCTAGGCTTTATGATTAATCCCACTGAGTTTGAGTGGATTACCGATCCGGATGCACAGATCGAACTGGCTGAGACGCTAGCGGACGGCATCGCTGCCTGGGTGGAATCGACTTCAGTCTCAATGCGTTAGCCACTACCCCGTCTGTAGTTTGTCAGATGAAATCCGGTTAAAACCCCCGTTTATAGTGGTTCTCTCTCGCTGTCTCATTCTTAACAGGAACCCCGTTTATTTTCGTGAAACGCTTGCTCAGCAAGCGTTTCACGAAAATAAACGGGGTTCCTGTACACAAACTTGATATTACAGTTCATCCATCACCACTACTCAGCGCTAGAAGCAGCCGCGCGACTACTCTGAGTTCGACGGCTACGGGTACTTGTGCGAGTTCGGCTGGTTGGGGTGGCTGTCTTGCGCTGAGATTTCTGTAGTGCTTTCTGCGCTAGGGTCGCTACCTCAGATGGAGTGGATGCGATCGCAACTTTAGCGGCTTTCATAGCGGCCACTTTGCCATCCGCACTGCCTAAGGGTGGCTTAACCGAATCCGTCGGTACAGAACTAGCCATCGCCTGAGACGCAATGATTGCACCTAAGTGACCAATGTAGGTTCCACCCGGCACATAGCGACCGGAAATATAAGCGACGACGGGTTTGTCAATGGCTTCTTTGATATAAGCGGCGGCCTGTTCCTCGCTTTCTCCACCCGTTTCTCCAATTAAGACAATCAGTTCGGTTTTGTCGTCCTCTTCCAAAATCTGCAGCCACTGAGGAAACGTAGAGCCAATCACCGCGTCGCTGCCTAAACCTACGCAAATCGACTGGCCTAGCCCTGCCTGACTCAGTTCAGCGGCAATTTCAAACGTCAAGGTGCTACTGCGGCTGATAATGCCGACAGACCCCGGCTGGAAACAAAAGCGAGGATAGGTGCCAAGCAAGAGCTGATCGGGCACAATCAGCCCCGGCGAATTGGGGCCAAGAATCAAGGTGTCGGTTTCTTCCGCGCAGCGAACCAACTGCACCATGTCGAGTGGTGGAATTCCCTTACTAATCAGGATGATTTGGCCAATTCCGGCTGCGATCGCTTCTAAGGCCGCATCCAACGCTACATGTGGATCAGTGCAGATCACTGTAGTATCAATAGAGCCAAACTCCTCTACGGCCTGACTCACCAGGTCAAAGATGGGAATTTCTGCCAAACTTTCACCACCATGTCCCGCACTGACGCCTGCCACGATTGGCGATCCATAGGCTTTCATGACGGGCGTATAGGCCAAACTAATTGGCTCCACAATGCCCTGAATGAGTATTTTGCTGTCCGTGGTAAAGTTCATGGCGAAAGTCCTCAGAAACACCCGACGAGTTGATAGTTGATAAGTCTGTGATATCGGTTGAGCTAGGCGGCGGTTATATTTTGATGAATGGAGCTGCGACTGGGGCTAAGAGCATTGGAGCAGGGGGCGAGGGAGCAGGGGAGATCTATTTGGAATGACAATTTAGAGAATTGGAGAATCGGCAATATTGTCTGCCAAATGGCTAATCTGCTTTGTCGCCGAGTTTGACGGCTTGCTGAACGGCCTTTTCGAAGCTAGGAATAACATCAATGCCAGCCGTTGCCAATTGTTCTGTAGCCTCGGTTTGTTGACTACCCGTGAGCCGCAAAATGAAGTGAGGTGATGAGGTTGGCTGTTGCTTCATGTAGTCCAAAATGATTTCAGCTACCGTAACGCAATCGGGAATGTAGCACAGCAGGTTAATCAGCACGACTTCCGGCGCACCCGTTTTGACCACCTGCTCTAAACCTTCGCGGACGCGATCGCAAAATCCATCCACATTCCAATCATGGCTAAATTCATGGCCCAAATTCAAGCAGTTGGCTGGTTGTCCACCCGCTTGGTAGATGCCATCCAGCGTCGCCATCGCCACTCCCGCCCCATTACAGAGAATGCCAATCGTTCCCTGTTCAAAGGAAACCAGATGAACAGCCCGCAGTTGGTCTTCTATCGGCTTGCCACCTGTTTGATGCACGATTTGACTGGTTAGCTCCATTAAATCGGGATGGCGGCGCAGGGCATAATCATTAACGCTGATTTTGCCGTCTAGGGCCATGATTTCTCCGGTAGCACTGACGGCCAGCGGATTGATTTCAATGGCATCCAGATCTTTGTCGATGAACAAGGCATACATCTTTTCCAGGATGGCGCTGATGGAGAGGATCAGCTTGCCCTGAAGCCCCATCTTGACAGCCAATCTCCGAGCGTAGAAGGGCGAGAATTCTTGATTCACCACCACCCGCTGCATGGTGTCAATGGCTTTATCGACACCAATGCCGCCTTGCTGAGTGCCGAGCAGCACCGGACGGCGCAGCGATCGATCAAGAAATACTGCCAGGTAAAACTCCTGCTCGGCATCATACTTGGCCTCTGCTAGCAACACTTCTGGATATTCGCCCAGAATTGGTAGGTTAAAAATCGACTGCGCGGCTGCGATCGCATCAATCGTATTTTCAACAAAGCGGATGCCGCCCGCCCGCCCCCGCCCGCCGCGCCGCACCTGAGACTTCAGTACGACTGGATATGGAATACGCAAACCCTTAATCTCCGCCGGATGGCGAATACGCTGTGCAGGTAGTACAGGAATGCCCTGCTCTGCAAATAAATCTTTGGCTTGATATTCCAGTAAGTCCATGTTTCAACAATAAATGGCAGTTGGTTCGGCTCTCGTAATTTTGGCTGTGCTGATAGTTTTGCTTAACTTATACCGAATCCGCTCCTCAAAACTCATCTTAAAGTTCTACAAAAAGCTGACGCAGCAACCGTTTGCAAAAACCTATCCTATGGCTTGTACGGCCAGATTTCCTCTGATACCGAATCCGATGAGCAAGAACCCAAATTATGTCTTGTGAACGTTGGGCCATGTCTCATCCCAATCTTTGTAGGGCTGAATTGCACAAGGAGCCTCAGCCCCCTGCCCTCAGTCGCCGCACATAAATAAATGCATAACCTAAACAACTGGGAGACGCCCTCCGGGGCATCCCCTGTTTTTTGGGATGCGTTGATGTAGGTCAACTTACTGATAAGGGTTCATTCTGTTCAACCTCAATTTGAATTGGGATAACGTTTCAAAACATAAAAACTGGTTTTTTGGGTGGATTTCGGATGACCGAATCGGCAAGATGCTTCAGTCTTGCAGCTCTGGGTTAAGTTTGCACTAAGAAAATCATCTGTGCAGTGATCCCAATCTTAAAGACAGTCGCCCCCCAACTTAGCATTCGCTGATACAACAACCTGCGTTATTCTGAATCTGAGTTCTTATAACTGTCACCCTTCTTCTGGGATATCTATCGCTGCCATGGATACCTATCTTTATCTCCACGGCTTTGCATCTGGCCCTCAATCTCAGAAGGCCCAGTTTCTAAAGGCTTGCTTCCAGCAGCAGCAGATTGAGTTACAGATTCCGGATTTAAATCAGCCCAGCTTTCTCGAACTGACGCTGACGCGGCAAATCGAACAGGCGAGGGAGATCCTCAATTCAATATCAGAAGATCAGACTGTGACACTGATTGGATCAAGCTTTGGGGGCCTGACTGCTGCTTGGATTGCCGAGCAGTGTCCCCAAGTGCAGCGCCTAATTTTGCTAGCTCCGGCCTTTGATTTTTTGTCTCATTGGACACCCAAACTGGGGGCGCAACAAATGCGGCAGTGGCGTCAAGTTGGGCAGATAGAGGTTTATCATCATGGCTTTCAGCGTAATCAATCGCTGCGCTATGACTTTATCAAAGACGCTATGCAGTATGACGAAGATAGCCTACAGCGATCGCTACCCACGCTGATTCTGCATGGTCGCCAGGATGATGTGATTCCGATTCAGTCGAGCCGTGATTACGCAGCGACGCGGCCTTGGGTCAAGCTAATTGAGCTAGAGGGTGATCATGGGTTGGTGTGCGATCGCACGGCGATTTGGGAGGCTATCCAGACCGTTTGCCAACTGCCCTAGACCTGCCCACGCTAGATTTTAGCTTTCAAATTTAGCTTATTCGGTGGACGGCGCGCCATTCGAATAGTGCGAGGCAGTACACCTACTAGTAGGGCAAACGCATCGTCTGAAACCTGTTCAATGGTCGAATAGCCAAAATAGTTTTCGAACTGAATGAGCAATGCCTGTGCTCGTTTCAACGCCGTTGACTCATCCGTAAACTGCTGCGTCAGCTTAATCCACTGGCGACGAATTAGAAAGGCTTCTTGTCGCTCTTGATGAGACTGGGGCTGCAGCATGGAAATATCGCCGACGGGCACAACCTGCTGACAGTCCTCGTCAAACAGGCCACCAGCCGCAGCACCTGGGCCAGCAAACTCAGCATAAAACGGCTTAATGATGATTAAGCCATTGCGTCGTCGCCGATCCACCATTAGCAGTTCTCCCTGCTTCAGCCGCTGAAGAATTTCGGTTGGAGTTTCGATAGGCATAGGGTTCAATGCAACCAACTGACGATCACGCTAGCGATTAAGACTACAGCTTTTTTCGTAATAGTAGCCGTTCTGGTTGACCCAGTAACCAGGAACCCAATCCAGAATCTACGGCCTGATGCTGATAGCCAAGCTTTCGATACAGACTTCTGGCGTTCACATTTGTTTCTAGTACATGCAGATAAATCGACTGGAAGCGCCAAGCGTCAGCCAGTTGCTCACACTGCTGCAATAAAGCCTGAGCGACCCCTTGGCGACGATAACTAGCCCGCACCGCTAAGTTTGAAATGTAGAGGCTGTCTGAAGGTTGGATTTGCCAGGGATAAGTTTGCTTGAGGGCAATTTCAACGGTGCCGATAATCAGATCCGAGGAGGCGCGGTCATTCTCTGTATCGTCCTCATGTCTGGGGTGAGATGCGTTGCTCAAAGATGTATTGCTCACAGAGCGATTCGGCTGAGTTGCAACCAAGCAGGCATAGTAGGGCTTTTGCGATCGCAACCGTCCTCGCAAATCTTCGCGAATGCCAAAGTACAGCAGTGGATACAGCCACCGAGTCATGCCGTCAAACGGTGTATAGAAGCTAGAAATCAGCAAATCGGTCAATGCATCAACATCCTGCTGTCGAGTCTGCTGAATGTGATAGAGCTTCTCGTTGGGATGCGAATTAGACTGCGAAAGTTTTGAAGTAGATTCTGCCAAATTAATCGCTAGCTCACGAGACATCACGAGACATTCTGTACTGCTGCTAAAAGACTGTTGCTAAACGCCAGCCCTAACCCTGACGGACTATCTAGCCAATCAATAAATCTCAATAATTCCAATATAGCGCTCAGATTTAATGATGCCGTTGGCTGGCAATAGTTAAAACTGGCCATAGTTAAAATAAGACCAGCCTGACTGTGGCCACCCAACTCATTACAGTGGGGCAACTACCAAATAACCGCTAAAACTGGCCGTAGCTCATAATCTAGAGCTTTGGCTTTTTTAACGCAATCAGCGGTTAATATATGAAAAACTTATATTTGGAGGTCGATAATTGAACCTCTCGAAATCCCGAAAGCCTGCAATGGCAAGGCTTACAGGGCTTCTTCACTAAATTGAAGCGTGAATTTACCTAAATTTACATCCGAATTTTAGGATATGAAATTTTGAATTGCGTATATGTCTGGACGCCGAAATGGATGAGATAAGCGATTATAGTAATACATCTGGAGAACGCACTCAGAGGTGCACAGCATTAAGGGGGCAATTTAATCGCTGTTGTGCTTCTGGCTAGGAAAGCGTCCTTACAGTGAGACTGCCTGATCCTGGGGGCTTTTAGGGATCAGGCTATTTTCTTTTTAAATCTATCTCCAGGGCTTGATGGTTGATGCAGTCGGGTGATTGGGCAGAGAGCGCAAGGGTGACTATCGGCGATTGGGCGAGCTGGATGGCGAAAATTACCAGCACTCATGTAAAGCCAGCCGCAGAAGTCATAGCTAATTCGGATGGTGAATGAGCTAAAGCTGGATCTCGAATTCTAGCTGATAGGTTGTCACCAAATTGCAGGTTTGATGATCCACAAGATTCGTATCGCTGAGTTCTAGATTGTAGAAGTCAACCGTATCGGCCTCAAAATAAGGGCCAGCATGCCAGGTGCCAACGTCTAGCTTAATGAAGCAGTTGCCCGGTATGCAAAATGCACGAATTTGCTCTAGATCCGGCTGATCACGCTCCCCAGACGGTGGAGCCACTGCAATGTACCACGTTTGTCCAGCGAGCGAGCCGAGGCACTGAGTGCAGCAGCGATGCCGGGTAATCGTGCGAAATCGCAGACCCTGCTGATGCAGCCGCATGATGTAGAAACGTGGTGTCCCCTGGCTGAGTTCCAATTGGGCATCCTGTAGGCTATAGGGTGCCCCATCTTCAGTCGGAAAAATAGCCTGGCCAAACGGCAGGAAACTATTGGGTGTCAGATCCTGGGCGATGAGTTGACGGATTGTGTGCGATCGCGAAGCAGAATCAACCATAATTATGCAAAGCCCAGATTAAAAACAAGCTGGTATGGTCGGTGCGACACCAATCTGCTAACCATCAACTCCAAACTCTACATTGGCATTGTTGGATAGGCGAATGGGCTACGAGAACGGCGTTTTTCTCGTTCTTGGAGTCGCGATCGCCAACTGCGAATCTGAGCCGCCGCTCGCTGGGTCGGAGTGTGGTAGCTGTCTGCTCCCTCTGCCGCTCCACCACGACCGCCAATAGACGAAATATTGGCTCCATAGGCTTGACTCGTATTCACACTAGTTGCCAGCGTCGGATGAGGCAGCGTATGCATACATTGAGAAAGCTGATCGAGATGAGGCTCTAGCTCTAAGGTACGCAAAATTTCATCAACTCGCTGGTATCGCTCAACCAACGAAACTTTCATCATTTTGTCGAGCACAGCGGCAAGGTGAGGCGTCACGCTGGCCAGCCGCTGCCAAGCAATCTCACCCGTTTCTACGTCATATTCGAACTCTAACGGTGTTTTGCCCGTGAGCAAGTAGAGACAGGTAACCCCTAGTGCGTAAATATCACTGGCAAAGGTGGGACGTAACGCCACCTGCTCCGGTGGGGCGAATCCAACCGTACCGATAAACTGAGTCGAAGCCACTTTAGATAGTTCTGGTTCAGATGCGCTTAGTTGATCTTTTACCGCACCAAAATCAATTAATACGAGTCGTCCATCATCCCGACAACGAATAATATTGGGTGGCTTGATGTCACGATGAATGACGCCGCGATTGTGAATGTACTGTAAAACAGGTAGGATTTCACGCAAAAACTGTTTGACGGCTGCCTCAGAGAATAGACCGGAGCGGCGAACTTCACGGGTAAGAGTTGTGCCACGGACGTAGTCTTGAACCAGATAAAACTCGTCATCAATGGTGAAGTAATCGAGCAGCAGCGGAATCTGGGAGTGATTGCCCACCTGACTTAAGGTTTTGGCCTCTTGCCAAAATCGGCGTTTGGCTCGTTCGAGGGCAATGGGGGTGCTGACTTTTGGACAAAGCTGCTTAACAACGCAAAGGGGTGCGGAGGGTAGCGTTGCATCTCTGGCTAAAAATGTAACTCCGAATCCGCCGCGACCGAGTATGCGTAAAATTTGATAGCGATTGTAAAGCAGAGTTTCAGAACCACACAAATGCGCCAGCTTTGAATCTTTCAAGGCTTGGTGCATATTTGGCAGAGATGGGGTGGAGCTATCCATAGGTGTGGAAGGGCGACGGGTTAGTCTTTGCTTTATACAAACTTTACTACATCCTTATAGGAAACGGGCTGCGTGAAACCGCCGGATTCTATAGTTTTGAAGGAGTAGCTTCACATTTATAGACCTAATTTCAGTTTAAACTCAGTCAGTAGCTGCATGAGAAAAATGCATAATTCAAAGGACTGGGGAGTGTCCCTGCGGGACATCCCCGGTCTTTGTGAATGCGCTTTTCGGCCAACTTACCTACTGCATTGAGTGAGTTACATAGCTAACTCAAGGATTACAGATATTATGCATAGCAGCCTCAACCGCTGTACTGATATGGATCACACCTGTCGTTACTGGATGCCTACTGATAAAAAACGTCATCATAGCCATCTTCATCCTGAGAGTCAGACAGAGGAGACGTTGCTGATGGATCGGCAATTCTGCGATCGCGATTAATCCCGATGCGAACACACCCCGGCCCGTATCGCTGTCGAATAACCGCTTCAATTCGCTCCGCAATGTTACGAACTACGGACATAAAGTCTGGATGAACATCAACATGCAGCTCTACGTAAATATGTCGACCAACCACGCCTTGAGATTTTAAACAGCGACAGCGAGTGATCCCTTCATACTGGCTGACCAATCGGTTGATCACCTCTGGTGCGATCGCAGTTTGCTGAACAAATAGCGGTAGCTGCTGACTGAGTACCTGCCAAAAACTTCGGATCGCAGTGAACAACAAAATCAGGGTTAGCGGCGGATCAAGCCATGCCCAGCCAGTGGTAACAGCGGCCAAGCCTGCCACACTGGCAAACATCAACCAGGCATCGGATAAAACGTGATCGGCATTGAGCCGTAAGGCTTCACTATGGAGGACTCTAGCCTCATGACGCTCAAATAGCGCTAGACAAATCGTGACAATGGCAACAACCAGAACAAGCTGTACTAATGGCCACGAAACATCAATTGTCCACGACTGCTGTGAACGTTGAGCCGCACTTAGCAAAATCACCAGTCGCTGAATGGTACCAATCAGGAGGCTGATGCCGACATAGCCCAGAACTGCGACAAACAGCAGGATTCCAAAGATCTCAGCACGGCTATACCCCAGCACAACCCGCCCTGATGTCCGTTGAGGAAATGTAACAGCGATCAGGCTCAAAATAATGCTAAATATGTCAATGGTCGTGTGTAGCGCATCCGCAAGTAGCACAAATGAGCGAGCTGACAGCCCTGCCCACAGCTTGATCAAAACCATCAAAATGGTGATCCAGAGGGCAGCCAGCAGGACAAAGTAGCTTGCTCGATATTGACCCTGTGCCTCGTTCATAGCCCAAAGGCTACCATGTGAGGAGTATCTGACCTGAGGGGATTCACCCCTCACTTTTGGGCACTCGTCAATTTTATTTGAAAGTATAAAAAGCTTTGTTGAGGATTAAAAACTTAAATGCAGAAAGGGCACCGACGACTGGCCGTGTTTCGTCTCGGTGCCCTCACTGGTTCGCTCCTCACACACAAGAATAATATATGTCATCTTTCTCGGCTTGTCACCCCCTATTACAAAAATTGTTGAATAGGGTCGTTGCATTTAGACAGAAGATAATTTAGAACCATTTCACGTATCTAGTAGGGGCGAATGGCCATTCGCCCCTACTAGATACGTGAAATGGCGACTCTGGAATTTATGTTGGCAAAATGAAACCACCCTGCTATTACAAAAATTGTTGAATGGGTAGGTGGGTAAGAAGGGTGGATGGGTGGGGGATAGTTAACGTGAAGAGTGGTGCGTGGCAGGGAGTGGTGTTTGTAGCGTTGTGGGTTGGGGCTACGTGATGAGTGCAGAACGATGGGTTGGCTAGACGTTGAGGGAATCGGCTGATCGAATGATTTGCTGGGTAAGTAAAGTGCTTAGCATTTATCCGTAGAGAGAAACCTACAAAACACAGCAGAACATATTAGGAAGACTTGTTCATGATCAGCTCCGATCGCAAACAGCAAATCCAGAACCACATTAATTTGACGGCCAATATCAAGATGGGCTATGAGAACGATACCAAGTTTGTGACGCCTAGCTCCTCAAGCTGGCAGTCTTCGCTATCGTCTTCAGCGTCGTCACCACCGACAAAACAGCGAGTGATGGAGCATGTTAAGCGGACGATGGGTTAAGTTGCTCTATTGTTTTTCAGTCTGCGCGATCGCATCCAGTACAATCGGGTGCGATCGCGCTCTAGGTTTAGACAATGAGATGGCTTTTGGCCTTAACGATTTCTGGATTAATGACTGGTGGACTAGCCGCCGCGGTTCATGCCGCCAATCCCGATCATGTGCGGCAGTTTTTACGCACCAATGCTTGTGAAGACTGTGATTTGAGCGGGGTAGATTTTTCGGGGCTGGATTTTACGGGAGCCAATTTGAGTGGGGTGAATCTCAGCGGTGCCCGCTTTGTACGGTCGAACTTAACCCGTGCTAATTTGAGTGGAGCTGACTTGAGCCAGGTGATTTTAACCGGGGCCAATCTACGCGGAGCTAACCTGGCCGGAGCCGATCTGACCAATGCTTATAGCTTGGACATCTGCTCAACGCCGGGATTTTCTCAGGCCCAGGCTAGTGATCCGACTAGCTGTATCACCTTTACGCTGCTGTCCGTTTTGGGGACTGATTTATGCGATCCGGCTTATGCGCTAGAGGATTTGCTGGGGGCAGAGCAGTTTGCCGCTTTTTGTGAGTCGGAAACGGAGCAGTATGAGTTTCAGCGAGCGCTGCTGGATCAGTTTGGCTTTTTTGAACCGCTCAATCTCCAGGCGGCAGATTTAACGGGCGCTGATCTGACCAATGTTTCACTCCCCGGTATTGACCTGCGCTATGCGACGCTGACCGAGGCTCGGCTTGAGCAGGCTGATTTAACGAATGCTTTCTTGATTGATGCTGAGGTTGCAGATACTCAGCGCGAGGTGCTGCAAACGGCACTGGTGACGAAGGCCGATGTGCGATCGCGGATGCAGGGAATTTTACAGCAGCAGCAGGAAGCCGCTCGCCAGGTGGAAGGTCAGCAATATCTAGGGTCAATCAATCGGGCGCAGCAGGCGTATTTTTTAGAAAGAAATGAGTTTGCTGATGATTTGGATGCGCTGATGATTGGCATGCCTAGCGAAACCGAGAATTACCAGTTTTCTGTTGTTCCCCAGCCCGATGCGACTAGGAGTGTAGTTGCGATCGCGCAAGCTAAAACCGAAGGATTACATAGTTATACAGGTGCAGTTTTCATCGTTGATGTGCCGAGTCCTGATGGTTCTAGCACCACGAATCAAACCACTGTGGCCATTCTATGCGAGACAGAAGAACTATCAATGACGCCACCCGCCGCGCCAGAACTTGATGCAACAGGTGATAGTGGAGATCTCATCGCCTGTCCTGCGGGTTCTCGCCGAGTTCAGTAATACTGTTTCTCGTTGATGGCGCTACAAACATGGCAGCGTGAGCATCAGGGCGGGGAGCAAAGGAGCTTCATTCCCAATATCGAATGTGTTTAATTCACAATCCTAAGTGACACGAATACGCCTTACTCTAACCCTTTCAAGGTGTTATTTTTTGGAACGGGCAATAATCTGAAATCCCAGTTTTCCGTTCTTGGTTTTCAGCTTCTGGTAAAAGAAAAAAAGAAGCTATGATTTTTGCGGCTAGAATGCGAGGATTCAAGTCCGGTAATTGCATTGGTAGCATTGAAAATACAAGGCTTAGCCGCTCATTTTTCTCCGTTCTGGATTTAACACCTTGAAAGGGCTACGCCTTACTCTAGCCCTTTCAAGGTGTTAAAAGCGGATGAGAGAATAATGCACCAGACAGACGA
>CBKWJC010000007.1:0-109835 GCA_966674685.1 uncultured bacterium | reverse complement strand
GGTGAACCAGATGTTGGTTAGCCCCTTGTTCGTATTGCGCCAAACAATATCCGGCTGATTGTCATCGTTGAAATCTGTAATGTTAGCTGTGGCAGTTTGCTGTAGCTGGGTTTCAAAGGCTCCAATGTCTGTGCTTGAGCCTTGCGATCGCAAAAAATCATCACCTCGCTGATCCGCTGTCAAACTACTCGGATTACTACCCGCATCAATCGCGGGGCTACCCGTGAGGAGTGCATGAGTTTGGGTTGACCCGCCATTATCAGCCAGCGCACCCAATAGCGAATTAACTGGGTTAGCAGTGGTGCCGACGATATCACCGTTCACACCATTCGTGAAGCCAGCGGCTCCATCGCCATTGCCGATCAGATTGTTGCCACCGCTGATAAAATCTCCACCGATAGTCGTGCCATCGCCACCACCAATGTCATTGTTATCGGTATTGCCAGCAATAATGCTGCTGGTTACGGTAGATGTTGTAGTGATCGGTATATTGACACCAGAAGCAACTGGAACTACACCTTCAAAATTAAATACACCACCGCCATTGATGGCAGTGTTGCTCGTAATCGTGCTGTTGATAATGGTTGAATTGCCAATTGTATTGGTAATGCCTCCACCAGAAGTTACGGCAGTGTTACCGCTGATGGTGCTGTTGATGACGGTCAGCGTTCCATCATTACGAATGCCACCCCCATTTGTAGCTTGGTTGCCGCTGATGGTACTGTTCTGGATTGTGGTAGTTCCTGTATTCAAAATCGCGCCGCCGCCACTGGTAGTGCTAGTGCCAACTGAGGTGTTATCGGCAAGTGTACTGTCGTTGATCAGAAGCGTACCGTCGTTGCGGATGGCTCCGCCATCATCAGCGGATGTATTACCGCTCAGAATGCTGTCGTTGATAATGAGATTTTCGAGGCTCCAAATGGCTGCACCGTCGTTACTGCCAGAGAGCGTTCCATTAGTTAGAGTTAATCCGCTAATCGTGACATCAATTTGGGTGTTGGTGTCGTCACTAATGTAGAAAATGCGAGAGGCATTGTTACCGCTGATTGTGAGCGAGTTTGCTCCCACCAGACCCGTGATTGCGATCGCATCACTAATTGTGAGTTGCCCACTGGTGAGCGTAATGGTTTGGCCCGTGAGGCTAGCGTCAAATGTGATCGTATCGATTCCAGGATTGGCATTAGCCTCTAAAATTGCTTGCCGTAAAGAGCCAGCACCACCGTCGTTTGTGTTGGTAACGGAGAAGGGAGTCGCAGCCATGTGTGAAAAATTGAATAGACAATCCTGCTTATAATTCCCTTCAAGATGAGAAATTGGCTGCTACAAAAGCCAATACTTCACACCCTGCTCATATTTTTCGGCAAATCTGGAGTTTCTCATTCACACGATTCCGCGTGGAACAATGTTCAACTAAGTTAGAGTGATGGCATGGCAAACCTGATTAAACTCTCGTTAAAATTGCGTCTTTATCATGCTGGAACTGCACTGCCACACAACCTGCTCCGATGGCACTCTGACTCCGACTGAACTTGTGCAAGCTGCGATCGCAGCTGGGGTCAAAGCGCTGGCAATTACTGATCATGACTCCATTGCAGGCTGGGAAGAGGCGATGCAGGCTGCCGGATCGCAGATTGAAATCGTACCGGGACTAGAGTTGAGTACCGTTTGGCAAATGCGATCGCTACATATTCTCGGCTTTTACCCTAATCCGGCTAAACTTCAGGCACCTTTACAGGAGCGCGTTGCAGGCCGAATTCGGCGGGCTTATCAAATGGCTGAGAAACTGGCAGCTTTGGGCTATCCCATTCAGGTTCCTCAGCCCAAAGGTAATCTGGCTCCCGGACGCCCCCACGTCGCCGCTGCACTTGTCAAAGCTGGCTACGTCAAAACGAGTCAAGAAGCCTTTGAGCGCTGGCTACGAGATGATGGGCCAGCCTATATCCCCTATGAAAAGTTTTCAGCAGTTGAAGGAATTCAGCTCCTGCGTCAATGTGGAGCCGTTCCGGTATGGGCACACCCCTTTCTATTCCGTGGCGGAACCGTTAAGCAGGTCTTACCTGAACTAGTCAAGGCTGGTTTGATGGGCGTGGAAGTGTATCATCCCAGCCATTCTGTCTCAGAGATTAGACAACTAGAGGAACTCTGCGATGAATACGGTTTACTGATGACGGGCGGCAGTGATTACCACGGGCCAAATCTTGATTCTCCCGGTGATCAAAACCAACTCAACCGGATGCAGTTACCGCTTGACTTACTGGAGCCGTTGAAACAAGCAGCGGCTTCACTGGCTGTGTAGTACAACAAAAGAGTAAGGGTGAGTGAGGGGTGAGGAGCAAAGGCATAAGACGAACTCGATTTCACTCACTCTTAACTGGAATGACTATATTCTTCAAAACTTGTCAGAGCAACCAACAAAAAAGCGCCCCTCAGAGAGGAGCGCTTTTCGCTATTCATTCAAGCACTAATCTAACGAGCCAGGGTTAGCCGTTGATGGCAGGTGCCTGCAGAGCCACAGGCTCAGCATCAACAGAGGCCAAGTCAAGCGGGAAGTTGTGAGCATTGCGCTCGTGCATCACTTCCATACCCAGGTTCGCCCGGTTGATCACATCCGCCCAGGTGCCAATCACCCGACCCTGAGAGTCGATGATCGACTGGTTGAAGTTGAAACCGTTCAGGTTGAACGCCATCGTGCTGATACCCAGCGCCGTGAACCAGATGCCCACTACTGGCCATGCAGCCAAGAAGAAGTGCAAGGAACGGCTGTTGTTGAAGCTGGCATATTGGAAGATGAGACGACCGAAGTAGCCGTGCGCTGCCACGATGTTGTAGGTCTCTTCTTCTTGACCGAACTTGTAGCCATAGTTCTGAGACTCGGTCTCAGTGGTCTCACGCACCAGAGAACTGGTTACCAAGGAACCGTGCATCGCGGAGAACAAGCTACCGCCGAAGACACCGGCTACACCCAACATGTGGAAGGGGTGCATCAAGATGTTGTGCTCCGCTTGGAACACGAACATGAAGTTGAAGGTACCCGAGATGCCCAGAGGCATTCCATCAGAGAAGGAGCCTTGACCCAAGGGGTAGATGAGGAAAACAGCAGATGCTGCTGCAACCGGGGCAGAGTATGCTACTGCAATCCAAGGACGCATACCGAGACGGTAAGAGAGTTCCCACTCACGTCCCATGTAGCAGAAGACGCCGATGAGGAAGTGGAAGATGATTAGCTGGTAAGGGCCACCGTTGTACAACCACTCATCGAGGGAAGCGGCTTCCCAGATGGGGTAGAAGTGCAAGCCAATGGCGTTGGAAGACGGCACAACTGCACCGGAGATGATGTTGTTGCCGTACATCAGTGAACCGGCAACAGGCTCACGGATGCCGTCGATGTCAACGGGGGGTGCTGCAATAAATGCAATTACGAAGCAGGTGGTGGCGGTTAGCAGGGTGGGGATCATCAACACGCCGAACCAGCCTACATAGAGGCGGTTGTCGGTGCTGGTCACCCACTGACAGAACCGTTCCCACAGGTTGGCGCTACTGCGCTGCTGTAAGGTAGTCGTCATAGTTTATGAGTGCTATATATTTCTTGGTACAAGCGGAACATTGCGTTCCGTGACTACATATTAACAAATCATGAACTTTTGTAAAGCAAAATGAGATTAGGGATACCAATCAATCTGATTAGCTCTGTTTAAGATTGCAGCGCTCGTGAATAGAAACTCGATGTCTCGGTATTCGACTTTTGGCGAATAGGAACCCAGAAACCAGATGGCTAAGCTGGCGGCAGTCAGTGGTATAGGTAGCCGTCAGCAATGCCGAACTTTGCCGAGTCTACACAACCCGATGCCCATCTGGGGCGCGGCTGGTGTTTCCCCATGCGGATTAGCGTTCAAGGCGATTTGCAGCTCAGCGCAGGCCGCAAAAATATCGAAGAATCGATTCAGATTATTCTGCGATCGCGGATTGGCGAACGAGTCTATCGGCCCGACTTTGGCTGTCGGCTGTCCGAGCTTACCTTCATGCCGATGAGCACCGAAACCCTGCTGCTAATCCGGCTCCACGTCCAAGAAGCCCTGGAAAAATGGGAACCGCGCATCATCCTCGACCAAGTCGCCACCGAACCCGATCCGCTACGCGGTCGCGTGGACATCATCATCCAGTACCACCCCAAAGACAACCCCGTCCGCCGCAGCATTGTTTATCCCTTTTATTTAATGTCGCCTGAGTGAAGAAGTGAGGCGAGAGGCGAGAGGAGTGAGGCGTAAGAAGCCTTTACATCCTCGAATTGGTGCGTTATGGCTAGCGTTTAACACACCCTACACAACTCTTCCTCAACTCCCTTTACAACCTCTACAGCCCTTTATAACCCTCTCACTCCTCTCGCCTTACTCCTCACTCCTCACCCACAATGGACTTCGACTTCCTGCCCAATCTGCCCAAATCTGACCTCGACGACCGCGCCTTCAAAGACTTGGTCGAAGAGTGCATTCTGCGGATTCCGCGTTACTGTCCCGAATGGACAAACTACAATCCGGGCGACCCAGGCGTGACAATGATTGAGCTGTTTGCCTGGTTGACTGACCAGATGCTGATGCGGTTCAACCAGATTCCACGCCGCAACTACGTGGGCTTTCTGGAACTGTTGGGCATTCGGCTCCAGCCACCTGCGCCAGCGTTTACCGAGGCGACGTTTTACTTAACCGCTAGCCTACCGACGGTATATCAAATTCCGGTGGGTGTAGAAGTGGCAACCGAGCGGACGGAAACTGAAGAGGCAATTATTTTTAGTACCGAGCGGACGCTGACGATTGGTTTGCCGGCAATTAATCACTTGCTGACCTCGGAACTGCTGGAAACGCAGCCGACGATTTTGCGCGATCGCTTTGCTAACCTGTGGTCGCGCCAGTCCGATGGCACTTGGTCGGGGCGGGAGCAGATGATTTTCAGTGAGCGACCGCAGCCGGGAAACTGCTTATACATTGTGTTTGATCCCGATCAGCCGATTGAGGGTAACGTGTTGGCGCTGGCACTGTCTGGAGAAGCAGCCACCTCTACGGGGATCAATCCCGACCGTCCACCCCGGCGTTGGGAGGCGTGGGACGGGGGGCGCTGGGTGCCGATTTTGCTGCGGGAAGCGGATGACCATACGAAGGGATTTAGCTTCCATGAGATTGGCGACGGGACAACGGTGGTGCAGCAGGCGGAGGTAGTGCTGCACCTGCCGCAGCAGTTTCCAGTTACGTCGTTTGCCACCTATCAGGGGCGCTGGGTGCGCTGTGTGTATACGCCGCCGCAGGCCAATCAGAATCAGACAGGGTACAGCAGTTCGCCGCGTTTGCTGCGGGTATCGGTGCGCTCAATTGGCGGCACGATTGATGCCAGCCAGTGTACGGTGATTCGCGACGAGCTGTTGGGCGAGAGTAATGGGCTAGCGGGGCAGAAGTTCCAGATTCAGGGAGCACCGATTTTGCCACGTCGGGAGGGGGAGCATTTAATTGTGACACCGCCGGACGGATTGCCGCAAGTTTGGCAGGAAGTGAACGACTTTGCCGATTCGGGGCCAGAGGATTGCCACTATACGCTGGATTCACTGACGGGAGAGCTGCAGTTTGGGCCACTGATTCGAGAGCCGAGCCAGTTGAAGGAGCAAACCCAGATTCGGGCGATTACCCAGATGGATCAAGGCTCGCCGCTGAATCAAATGTCGTCTTTAAGAGCGCAAGGAAGTGCGATCGCAACTTTGATGGAGCGCCAGTATGGGGCGACACCACCGCGCGGAGCCATTCTGCGGATGTCCCGCTATCGGACGGGCGGTGGACGCAAGGGCAATGTCCAGAGCCACAGTCTGCGGATCGTCAAGTCAGCAGTGCCCTACGTGTCGGCTGTGACCAATCACATTCCGGCCCGCAACGGGGCCGATGCTGAGTCGCTGGAAGATGCCGTACTGCGCGTGCCCCGGATGCTACGAACTCGTGATCGCGCTGTGACGCCGGAGGATTTTGAGGCGCTGACGCTTCAGGGAGGACAGGGGGCGGTGGCTCGCTGTCGCTGTCCGAAGCAGAGTCCCAAACCGGGGGTAGTGGATGTCTATGTGGTGCCGCAGACCAACATCATGGGGATTGAGCGGGGCGTGGGCATTCCGCCGGATCAGTTTTTGATGACGCCGCAGTTGCGCCAGCAGATTGAGGGGTATCTAAACGAGCGGCGACTGTTGGGAATTCAGGTGAGGCTGCAGGAGCCGGAGTATGTTGGCGTGGCGGTGCAAACCGAAGTAGGTATTGACCCGGAATATGCCAATCCCCAGGCACAGCAGGCAATTTTGCAGCAGATTCAGGTGTCGCTCTATCGGTTCTTGAATCCGCTGACGGGCGGGCGAGACGGCAACGGCTGGCCGTTTGGGGCACCCGTTTACCCCTCAGACATTATTTCTCTGATTCAGGGCACCGCCGGGGTGCGCTACTTGGGAGCCGTGCTGCTGTTTGAGTTCCGGCGGCATCAGGATCAGTGGCGACGCTCGCCTGCGCCGGACAACATCGTACGTCCCGGTAGCTTGGGGCTGATTTGCTCATGGGCCGATAACCAACTGCGCTCAACCCACACTATTAGTTTGATTAGTTAAAGGTTAGTAAAGGTACTTGGATGACACAAGCCCGCTCTGGTCAAACCTATCGCCTATTGCTAACGCCGATGCAGGTGCCAGATGCGGTGCCATCGTTTGAATTGGCGGTAGCACTGGCGGACGATACGTTTTTCCAAGCGCCGGATCTGGCGCATCCGCTTAGCCTGCTGATTCGTCCGGGTGAGCCAAGTGAGCTGATTGTCCAAGTTCAAAATTACGGGGCTAATCCGCTCCAGATCAACCTCCAGGTCAGCGGCGATTTTCCCTCCGAGTGGTGCCGGATTGGCGGGATTGAAGGCTCAGAACTGCCGCCGGAGCATCAACTGGATGCGGTTTTATATTTTGCGATCGCAACTGACTTTTTTGAGCAGTCTTACTCTGGTCAGCAGGTGCCGCTCAAGTTAGACTACCAGGGACAGCTAACTTTAACCCTTCGGGATGGGGAAACGGGACAGCCACAGCGAGAAACGCGACCGTTTAAGCTTCATATTCGGCCCCGCAGTCTGTACCTGAATTTCCTGCCCGATCTGTACCGCGATATTGATTTTGTGGGTCGTTTTCTCAAGCTGTTTGAGGAAACGTTTGAGCCGTCGGTCAATACCCTAGAAACCATGTGGGCGCATCTTGATCCGCTCACTGCACCGACGGCTTTTTTGCCTTTTCTATCTCACTGGGTCGGCTGGTCGTTTCAAGCTCCGATTTCCATAGAGCGCCAACGATTTCTCATCCGCCACGCCATGCAAATCTACCGCTGGCGCGGCACGCGGCGTGGTCTGCGCTTTTTCCTGCATTTAGCGACGGGCTTACCACTAGACGAACATCTGCGGGATGAGGCAAGTAAGCATATCAGCATTACCGAAAATTTTAGCCAGGGCTTTGTGCTAGGCGTCGCTCACATTGGTCAAGATGCCACGCTGGGCGGCAGTCGGCCTTTTCACTTTTCAATTTGTTTACGTCCCGAAGGAGACTATCCGATTGATGAAACCTTAGTCCGCTCCATTATTGAGCAAGAAAAACCTGCCTTTTGCTCGTACGATTTGCAGGTCGAACGGCTCCCTGCACCCGTGATGACTATCACGAACGCTCTTCCTGTAGGTGAAAACTAATAGGTGAAAACTAACTTAATTTCAATTAATTTCAGCCATTTTGATGGTGTCATTAGGTTACGCTAGCGCTAACTCAGCCGAGAAATTTCTCGGCTGAACGGATAGGCAAAACTATCAGCAAAATTTTAATCATTCTTTGTTTAATTTGTTTAACAACACCATCAGTCATCATCATGTCTACGCCTCCAATTCAACCACTCGAACGCCTCCAGGTTAGCGACGGTCTGCTGCTCACCGCCGATCGCTGGCAGGTGGCCCACGCCTACCATCGGCAGCGACAGAACCTGCATTTTCAGGCGCTGAACCAGCCCGGTATCGTCTGTGGCCTGCATGTGCAGGTGATTCCTGCACCTAGTGAGATTAGCTCCCAGTATCGTGATGGACGCTGGCTCCAGGTGCAGCCAGGGATGGCAATTGATGCCAAGGGTAATCCAATTGTCGTGCCGTCGCCTGTCACCTATCGGATTGCAGCTAACCCAGTTTCATCAACGATTACGGTTTATCTTGTCCTCAGCTACGTTGACCCGGATCAGCTCAAGGCAATCACCAGTGAAACAACGGTTGTGCAAGAAACGTTTCGGCTGGATGAGCGCAATTCGCCACCGGATGAATTAGACGTGGAGCTGTGCCGGATCGAGCTACAGCCCGGTGTGGTGGAACTGCAAATGCCGACGGACTGCTTTTTCCCGACTGCCAATCAGGTGGATCTGCGCTTTCGGCAAATTGTGCGATCGCGACCTCAAGGTCTAATTAAAGTCGCCCAACTGGAAACTAACGAGAGTGAGACCTGGAAGACAGAGCTGAATTTTGAGGGGTTATTTGAGTCGCTAGAGGTGCTTTATCCCCAATTACAGAGCGGTGGTTCGATGACGAATCTGTCGCTGGAAACGCTCTCCCTTGGCGGATTAGAGCCAACCACTCCCGGACAGGTGACAACAGCCGCCGCCCAAGCGCTCCTCACCAGCCATGAGCTGCTGTATATGCGCCATAGCCAGCTTGCGGATTTAACGGCTGTCCAAACGCAACCCATTGGTCAGTATCTTCAGCAAGGCGGCACGCTGCTGATTGAGGTACCTGCCCATCAAACTAATTTGGATGAGCTGATGCAGGTACAGTATGACGTGCGTAGCGCTCTGGCGGCCATCCGGATGGAAGCGGCTCAGTTGCCCCATCTAGAGCGCGAATTTGTGGCAGAGTTAGGCGAAATTAACGTCTCGGTGGCCAAAGAAGTTGAAGCGCTGGTGGGTTCCATCACTGCTTTTGCAGAACAGGTGGGCATTCAGCTCTCGGGAACGGGACAGCTCAACGGTCAGCATCCGCTGCGTAGTCGTCCGTTCCGCTTTGTTCGCTATCCGGTGCTGAATCAAACCACGATTGAAGTGCTGAACTGGGGTGGCATTATTCTGGTCATCGGCAGCTTATCCAGCGGCTGGGGCTATGACGAAAATCTGGCCCTGACCCGCGACCAAATTCGCGGTGCCCAAGAACTGGGCGTTAATATTCTCCACTTTGCTTGGCGACGACGGATGATGATGCAAAACGGTTAAAAACCCAATTTATTTTTTGTCAGCTGCTGACAAAAAATAAATTGGGTTTCCCATCGGATTTCATACAGCTTAATCTGCGATTCTTTTCGAGACGCCACAGCCGAACGCACCTTGCTCTCATCAGGGATTATTCGGGTCACACCATGTCTAAATTGCTTACGACCGATTTATCGACGCAAACGCTGCGGTTTCAGCCAGGGGGAGATCCGCAGGGATTTGAGGTGGCCGTGTCGAATCTCAGTTCGTCGTTTGCCACGTTTCAGCTTGAGCTGCTGGCCTCAGGCGTCGATGTCAACGCGAATGATCACTGGTATCGGCTTGCCCCTGACCTGTCAGCCAAAATTCCAGCGGGCGATCGCACCCAGTTTTCAATTTCAATTCTGGATGTACCGCCCGTTCCCGGCGGATTTGTCGGCAAGATGACGCTGACCGTGCGCGTGTTTTCGCTGGAGCTGCGCGAGGAAGATCGACGGGTGGTAACGTTGATTATCGAAGGCAGCGGCGTGTTTCCACCGCAGCTTGAGCTGGCGACACCAGAACTCACAGGCTTACCGGGTCACAGCGTTGAAATTCCAGTGCGCTTACTGAATCCGAACCGGACAATGGGCAATGTGCTACTGCGGCTGAAGGGTTTACCCAGCGATTGGCTAGTGGAGGGCAGCGAACGACGGCTACAAATTCCGCCCCAGGGCGAATCGCGCATGCTGTTCGTCTGCCAGATTCCAGCCTCTACCGAAGCGATTAGTCAAACCTACGCCTTTCAGGTGGAGGCGCTCCAGTCGCTCTCATCCTCCGTGCAGGTGGGAGGGACACTGTATGTGCAGCCCTGGGGCGTGATTGAGCTGGATGTGGAGCCGATTCAGTCCATCATTCCAGCAACTGTGGTGGCATCAGACGACATCATCACCGATGATGAACTGGACGAGAGAGCCAACCGCGATCGCAACCAGCAGGGCATTTATACTGTTCAGCTCAACAATCAAAGCAACTGGGCACAACCAGCCTGCCTGCGGGTTATACCACCTCCAATTCCATCTTGGCGACGCTGGCTAAAGCGCGATCGCACCACGTCAGATTTTCGCGATCGCATCACCATTGTCCCCGCTCGCATTGATTTGAAACCAGGAGCGATTAGCACCGCTCAGGTCTACATTCAGGCCCAGCGACCACTGCTGGGCTGGCCGCACCAGTACCAGTTTCGCATCACGCCCGACCTCGATCCAGACCGACGATTTGCACCAGTCGCTAGCGTTCTGGTCGGTGACGATCCGCAACTGATTTCTGCCCCGCCGAGTCCCAATCCAGTAGAGCCTTATGTTGCAGGGGATGATAACGTCAATCTCCTAACCAACATTGAGCGTCGCCCTGTTTTTGAGACTCTAACTCTAACGGTTCGCCCCCACGTGGCATTTTGGCTCCAGCTTTTGGCGCTGGTGGCGCTGGTGGGACTATTTTTCATTCCACCACTGCTGCGGAACCAGCATCGCGGCCCGGTCAACTCGGTGCGCTTTGACGGTCAGGCCAATGAGCTGGTCAGTGCCTCCGATGACCAAACCATGCGGCGCTGGCTACGAACGGGACGCATGAAGCGCAGGCTGGGCAATCCGCTCAAGTTTGACAAAGCGGTGCGGGTCGCTAGCTATCGTCCCATCAATAACGATGCGATCGCACTGGGATTTGAAAACGGCGAGGTGGAAATTTGGGATTTGCTGCGCGATCAGCAGGCACTTGAACTCCAGTTTCGTCCCGGTGGTGAACCGCAGGCAGATGATCGCGTGTTTGCCCTCCAGTTCAGCCCCGATGCCCGCTACTTATTCAGCGGCCACGGCAGCGGCGCAGTTGTGCAGTGGGATCTCGGTTCCAGTACTCGAATCAACCGAGCCAATCCAAACCGGGATGATCCAGTTGTCCTGCAATCCGTGGCTGAAAAGTCGTTGAACTTTGCGGTGCAGGCGATTGCGCTAGTGGGCAGTGAACAGGAGACACTTGCGATCGCGGGTCGATTCAATCGACTGGTACTCTGGCAGACTACCGAGCCAGACTCCAATCCCATTTCCCTCAGCTATCCGGCTGGCAACTCGAATGACTACATCGTTAGCCTATCCAGCGCCACCCGTCGGCCAGAACGCCTAGCCACTGCCGACAATCAGGGCCGCATTACCCTTTGGGATCTGAACGACTGCCTGGAAAATCAAGGGCGTTGCATCAATCTCGATAGCTGGTCGGACGGTCATGATGGCTTGGCAGTGAGATCTGTAGCGCTGAGTGATGATGCCTGCTATCTGGCCAGCGGTGGCGATGATGGGACAGTGATGCTGTGGTCATTGGATGCTGATGGCAGAGTACTCAAGGGAAATCGCTTGGGTCGCTCCCGTGAACCAATTAACAGCGTTGATATCATTCGCCTGCCCAATCGAGTGCTGGTAGTCAGTGGAGGAGATGACCATCGCATCAGACTATACTCAGGTTCAGATCAAGCCAGTGTTTGTCCATAGTATCTATCCACAGATGGCCAACAGATGGCCAGAGGATGGATACTGTCCAGCTTGGGCTAAAAACAGAGACCTTGATCGAAACACCTGCAACTTGAGCTAGCCAATCAGCTTGTATCCATGCATGTAAGATGACCGGACGCCAATTCGATTCCGATCCCTCCCAATCGGCTGTCAACCAGGATCGCTCTACCGACATGAGCGTTGCTGATCTATTTGCGCTACCCGAACCGCATCGGCAGGTTGTCCTATGTCTGGTGCGGCAGGGAGCAGCGAATGCCCAACAAATTGAAGCCGCTTTGGGCCTAGATGAATACACCGATCTTCGGCTACCGACTGTTTTAGACGATCTCGTTCAGCAGGGCTATGTCAAGATCGTCACCTCTTCCGATCCAGATAATCCCCTGTACTACGTCGATGCCGAGCTACTGAATCGCGACAATAGCAGCAGCATCGTCTCGACCAACGCGGCCCCTGAACAACCGATCACCGTTATCCTCAACTCCTCCGGCGAAGATGTGGTGACACCCGGTGCCAGCCTCGATCTCAGCGCCACGATTACGAATAAAGGCAATCAGAGCGCCATCATCGACATTTTTATCGACGATTTGCCGCCCGCACTATACTCCTGGTGTGAATCCACCCAAGAACGGCTAGCTCTCAGTCCTGGGCAAAGCGGCGAAGTCCTCTTCCGGTTCCAAATCCCCATTGATGCGCTGCCCGACACCCATCGCTACTGGCTGACCGTTGACGCCCCCCGCCACTATCCCAACTATCCGCCGCTGCGCTACGCCCAGATTTTGCAGGTGCTGCCGCCCGTTGAAAGCGAAATCCAGGTCAGCGATCCCACCTTTGCCCTCCAGCCCACCACAACCGCCGCTCAGCCCGCTAGCTTACTGCCCGGTACGATCATCCAGTTTCAGGTAATGGTGTATAACCGGGGCGATCGGGTTGATCGGTTTCGGCTGCGGTGCAGTGATTTACCGACCAACTGGTTTTCCATTACCTATCCAGAAGGGGCACAAGACATTGGCCTATCACTACCCGAGAATTATTTAGATCTTAATCCAGGGGCGCGCGGCATCATCTTGCTGATGATCACTCCTCCTGCTGAAGCTCTGGCTGGCAGCTATATCGCGACGTTGCGCCTCCTGTCAGAAAACAATCCTGATTTAGCGCTGCTCGATCTGCTCTATCTGGATATTCAACCCATTTACCAGGTGGATCTGAGCTTTCGCACCATCATCAGCCGCGTACAAACCAATGCCGGACTGTTTGCTGTTCAGGCCACCAACCAGGGCAATATTCCTCGCCATCTGCTGATTGCCGTGATGTACCTTGATGGCGGCGACCAGTGTGAATATAGGCTGGAGCCGTCAGAGCTGCATTTATCGCCGCGTCAAACCTTGACGAGCGAGATCTATGTACAGCCCAAGAATCAGTGGAAGCGCCCGCTAATTGGGGGCGGACGATTGCTCAACTTTGGCGTCCAGGTGACTGATGCTGATGGTCGTGCCCTCCCTGATATTCCCATGCAGGGCTACATCGTCTGGGAGTCGCGACCCTGGTGGCAAATTTTACCGCTGATCCTGCTAGCGATTTTAGGCTTGGCGACGCTGGTCTGGCTCATTTGGTGGTTTCTGCTGCGACCGCCACCGTCCCCTGCCATTATTCGCTTTGCGCCAGAAGATACCGAATATGCCGTCGCCGATGGCGATGCCGTGCGGCTCGGCTTTCAGGTCAGCTATCCCAAACGCATTCAATCGCTCGAAATCATTGGTCAATCGGCAGAAGGCGAAGTGATCAGTGGCCCCTTGACCTACGAGTTTGCAGGCAACCAACTACCTGAAGATCTGGAGCCATTTTGCAGCATTCAAGCGCAACTGCTCACCTGCCGCAACTTACGCACCGATGCGCGACGGGCAGGCAACTACACCTTTGTGCTAACGCTGATTCCAGAACCCAGTCGGCGGGGCGGTCAGCCGCTTCAGTTGCAAACACCTGTGGTGACAGTTGTACCCGAACCGCTGCCGGAAATTTTGGTATTTGAATCTACCCAGCCTAGCTATCCGGCAGCACCTCCGGTTGCGATCGCAACCACTCCCACCCCTAATTCAGCTAACGCTCAAGCACCTACATCCAATTCCACCAGCGACGCCAATCCCTTTACACCCGAAAAGCTTAGCGTTAATCCAGCCACTGATCCCTACACGGTGCGCCTAAACTGGGCGCTGTCCCAACCGGAGCAAATTCGCGCCATTCAAATCGTGGGGAAAAACGCCGAAGGAGCAGTGGTGCTGCCACCTGTCCAAATTGACCTGCGTGAGGGATTACCGGAAATCCTAGAGCCGTTTTGCGTGGTGGAGGTCAATCTGATCTGCCGCAACATTCCCACCGCTGCTCGACAGGCCGGGGACTACATCTTTGAGCTGACGGTGATTCCCAAATCGGGTATGCCGGACGAACCGATCGCTGGCACAACCGACCCGGTCAAAATTGTGCCGCGTCCACCCCGGATTCTGACGTTTCAACTGAATGGCGAAACGGCCCGAACCAAATACGTGATTCCAGTCGATCAGGGACAGCCCTTACCCAATTTGGTGCTGGCTTGGACGATAGAGCCGAATCCTGGCACCACCGCTCAGCTCCAGCCCGCACCCGGCACTGTCCCGCTTCAGGGAGCCATTCCGCTACCGCTGAGTCCTCAACCCAATACCACCGTGATCAGCCTCCAGGTGAGCAACAGCGCTGGTGAACAGGTGGTGCGCTCAGTGACGATTGAAACCTTTGACCCAACGCCGGAAGAGCCAGATACGGTAGTCGTTGGTGGTGAAGGCGATGCGGCAGGAGGGGCCAGTGGAGCGGCGGGAGCCAATGGAGCAGGGGCAAACGGGGGAGCAGGGGCTAATAGTGGCGGAGGCTTAGATGCACCACGTCCGTCGATTGACGATCAGCTCTCTCCGCAGGAAGTGCCGCCGCAGTTTGATTAGCTAATACTTCACTTCAAACACTTCGATACCGTTGCGTTTACCCTTGAGCTGCACGGTGCCCATTGCCTTGAAGTCAAAATCAGTGCTGGTCGCCTCATAAACACTGCGGCTGACCAGGATTTGACCGCCTTTGGCAATGCCTTGCAGACGGGAGGCCATGTTAACCTCGTCACCAATCGCTGTGTAGTCCGTATGCTGCGGTGAGCCAATGTTGCCGACGATCACGCGCCCGGAGCTAAGGCCAATCCCGGTGTGAAAGTTCTCGCGAATCCAGTCAATTGGAATCGACTGGAGACACTGCTGCATTGCGATCGCAGTTTCAATCGCCTGTTTCTCATGATTGAGCACGGGGGAGGGTGCGCCAAACAGAGCGACAATCATATCGCCGACGAATTTATTCACCGTCCCCTGGTGGCTGAAAATTATGTCCACCATGTAGCTAAAATAGTCGTTCAGGTAGCCCACGATCCGCTCTGGCTCTAGCTCTTCGCACTGGCTGGTAAAGTTGCGGATATCGGAAAACAGAATGGTGATATTTTTGCGGACGGGGGCGAGGGAAATGTCGCCCTTCGATTCCAGAATCGCCTGCACAACCTGGGCGGGAACGTAGCGCTCCAGGTTGCTTTTGATGCGGGCTTCCCGCAGTTCTTGCTCGTGCAGCAGAGCGTTTTCAATAGCAGCCGAGGCTTGGGAAGCCAAGGCATTCAGGCGTTTCAGGTCGCCAGCAGTATAGCTAATCGGTGTTGTACTGCCCATGACCAGCAGCCCGATGCTCTGATCTTGATTCTTCAGCGGCGTGCAGATCAGAGACTGATACTGGGCATCGCAAGCGTGGCAGCGGGGGTCGGTACTGACATCGTTGACGATTTCGCCGATCCCCTTCTGAAATACGCTACCGATAATGCCTTGACCGGGGATGATGTCGCTGGCATTAAAAGCGCGATCGCAGAATTCGGCAATGGTTTCAAAACTACTCTGTGCTTTGTCGTAGAGTACCACCGCGCCGCAATCACCCTGCACCAGCTTTTTCGCTTCATCTAGGACTAGGCTAGCGACAGATTTTAAGTCGAGCTGAGCGGTAATTTTTTCTGAAATGCTGTAGAGCAGCGAGATTTCTTTGTACCGATCCAGGGTTTCACGCGCTAAAGCTTTCTTTTCCAGTTCGCGCTGTCCCAGAAAGGAAAGGAGAGTTGCGATCGCAACTGAATCCGCTTCGCCGATCACGTAACCGAGTAACTGATCTTCAAGCACAATCGGCGTTTTTAGCGGATAGTCGAGCCGATACTCACCCAACAGCACCGTTCCGTCACTGGACTGAACACAGCAGGGATGTGCGATCGCGCTGGCGAGCTGGTGAAAGACCGCCTGAATGTCTTTTTTGCGGAGTAGCTGTTTGAGGCTGAGTTGCGTCATGGGGTTGCGTCATGGGTATCTTGATCAGCGATCAGCAGAAATGAAATATGCTCCAGCCCTTTCTTAAGCTTGAGCGTCTTAACAGCGTCGGATCGTTCCCAGAAGTTAGCGTTGGCAATCACCATTTCGGGTTGAGCCGCTAGCAATTTTTCCATTAGCTCAGTTTCATTGCTGGCTTCAACCACAGTAAATCCCTTGGTTTTCAGCACGTCCACCAGCGTCTGCACCGTCAGCTCATCCTCATCGACAACCAAAACCCGCCGCTTTGATCCACCCTGAGACAAGAGTTGGCGCACCACTTGCAGCAGTTCTTCGGCATTAATCGGTTTGGTGAGGTAGCTGTCTACACCGATTTGCTGCCCCCGTTCTTGGTGCTCCACAATCGACAGAATCATAATTGGGATGCCCATCGTCAACGGGTCATTCTTAATCACTGCCGCCACGTCAAACCCGTTTACGTCCGGCATCATCACGTCCAAAATGATTAGATCCGGCGCGACCTGCTTGACCCTACCGATCGCTTCTCGCCCGTCCTGAGCCTCTTCGATGTGATAGCCCTCGGCTTCCAGATGCTGCCGCAGCAGTTCCCGAATAGGGGCTTCGTCATCCACAATCAGAATCGTTTTGGCGGTGGAGTTAACCACCGGAATAGAAGCTAAGTTTTGAGCAGGCGTAAGCTGTTTCAGCAGAGATTTCAAGTCAATCCGCTGAATGTAGTCACGGGTTTCAGACTGAACAGGCAGCGTAAATCGAAACGTGCTGCCCTTGCCCAGTTCGCTCTCAACCCAGATGCGCCCCTGATGATGTTCGACAATCTGAGCGCAAATCGGCAGTCCCAGCCCCGTACCCTGCGGCTTGTCGGTCAGCGTATCGCCCACCTGTTTGAATTTCTCAAATACCTTGTCACAGTTTTCTGGCGCAATGCCTGATCCGGTATCAATGATGCTGACTACAACGTCCTGCTCAATGCAGACCGCGCGGCAGGTGACGCTGCCCTGATCAGTGAACTTGACGGCATTCGAGAGCAGGTTAATCACCACCTGAATTAAGCGATCGCGATCGCCCATGATCGGCGGCAGATCTGGCTCAATCTCTCGCACCAAGCGCAGTTGCTTGGCTTCGAATAACGAAGAAGTAGCTGCGATCGCACGTTCAATCACTTCGGCAATGCTGAGGGATTCCATTTTCCACTCGACTTTGCCCGCTTCCATCTTGGCGATGTCCAGCACGTCGTTGATTAGCGCTGTCAGTCGCGTCCCTTCGGTCAAGATAATGTCGATATTGTCTTTCACCTGGCAGACGGTACGCTTCACCCGCTTGTCGTCGGACTCAACTAGGGGAAACACCACATCATCCAGCTTTTTCTTGATGATCTTGGCGAAACCGAGCACAGAGGTGAGCGGTGTCCGCAGCTCATGGGAAACCGTCGAGATAAAGTCCGTCTTCATCTGATCGACTTCTTTTTCGGCAGTGATATCGCGGATCAGGATGACGGTGCCGAGCTGGGGTTTTGGGGTGGTGGAGTCTAGAGAGATAAGTTCCGGGTTAATTGGCAGGTCGGGCGTTATGGACGGATTGCCGGAAGTAGCGTCTGAGTCAGTGTGTTGATGGATGGCAGTTGCGATCGCTTGTCCAGTCCGTCCGCCAATGAGGGACAGTTCGGCGGTAAATACTTCGTCTGGAAACTGTTGGGTTTTGTAGATCAAATCCGCTAAATCGCTATCGAGTACCTGCTGGCAGGGCTGATCAGCCAGTAGGCGATGGTCGAGGCCAAACATCTCGGCCAAGGCAGGATTGGAGCGGGTAATCGTTCCGGCTGCGTCCGTCACCAGCAGGCCATCTACCAAGTTATTAATGATCGTCGTCAGGTATGCCAGCGTGTCGCGAATCTGAGCGCTGGCCTCCTTAAGCTGTTCGGCCTGGGTGCTGACCAGCTCGACTTGCTCCTGCGTCCGCAAATACAGACTGGCCTGATTAATTGCGATCGCCATTTGATCAGTGACGGCAGTGAGTAGCTTGGCTTCCCGCTCGTCCCAGCGATGGGTTTTGCTGTGGGTGCAGAGCAAGTATCCAATTCGCTGCGAAGACCCTAACCGCACGGGCAAGGCGAAACAGCTTTGAATGCCAGCCCGCTCAACAGACTGACGGGCTTCAGCCGTCCAGTTTTTCAGATCGGCAACCTTAGCGAATCGAAAGGATTCTCCCGGTTTAATCTGCTGAGCCAAACTCTTAAATAGGGCAGCTTCTTGTTCTTTCGTTAATCGTGGCAGAGTGGCAGAAACATAGTCACACTCCTTGACGAACTGGTCGCCGTGAGGATTCAACCAGGCAAAGGCGACCCGATCCAGCTTGAGCAGATTCGCCACCTCGTCCACAGTCGTTTGCAGAATCGTATCCAGGTCGAGTGACTTACGAATTCGCCGGGTCATCCGGTTGAGCATTGCTTCTTCATTGGCGCGATCGCGAGTTTGATCCAGCGATCGCACCTGGCGCAGGGCGGTAATCGTTGCAATCAACAACAAACCGCCGACGACTACGGCTAATAGGTTCAGCGCTCTTAGCTCCTGTTCCAAATTCTCACGCGGAATTACCAGTGCTAGCGACCAGTTAGACTGATGCGAGGGACTATAGGCGACATAGACCCACTGACCATCTAGCTCCATCAGCTCAACACCAGACTTTTGCGCCACCATCGACATGGCGGTACGAGCCAGAGCCGGATTATCGGAATCTAAAAAGCTGTCCAGCCCCTGGAGAAATTCGTCATTGGGATGTGCAATCGGCACTCCATTGGAATCGAGCGCAAAGGCGTAGCTGCCCGCACCCAGTTCCGTGCGATTCACCACTTCGGTAACGTGCGTAACCGGAATATTACCCGCAAAATTCCCAATCACGTCTGGCTCTGCGCTTGGATCATCAGGCAGTCCTAAGCGCTGTAAGCTTTCTTGACGCAGCTCAACCCGATCCTCTGGCAGTTGGTCATAATTTGCGGGTGGAAACGACCACACGGGCACCGAAATATTAATCTGTCGCTTGCCCGTCGTGCGCGAAATAATCATGTCAGACGCTTGCGCCTTGCCCTGCATCGCCAGTTGGAAATAGGGGCGATCGGTCAGATTTTGACCTTCGGCAAATCCAGTACGGGTTGTGTAATAGCTGCCATCGGGATTGACCAAAATGAACATCCAGAAATCCGACAGCCGATCTTGCTGAAGCTGGAGATACGGTTCGGCAATTTCCCAGTCCATTGAGCGAATTTCATAGGTTTCAGCGATCGCGGCGACTTCCCCCAGTCGTCCTGACAGCCAAACGTCCACTTCATCCCCGGCTTTTTCAACTTTCAACAGGGCATTACTTTTGAGCGTATCCAGAATCAGATTTCGCACAAACCAGTAGCTCGTGAATGCTGTCGAGCCGACGGCTAGGATCGTGCCGCTAATCAACAGCAGCGACACCATTTTGTTGCGGGATCGCCACTCTTTTCGCAGTTGACGCAAATCGGTTGAATCAGTCATACACAGTGAGGGAGTACGAGTAGCCTTAGAGTGCCCAGGTTTGACCGAGATTTCACGTCACGATTGTTTGCCCTGCATGGATTCACAAACAGATTCACAAGCAGATTCACAACAGGTTGTCGGGGCAAGTTCGCGATCGCATCTGGGTCTTCTTTGAGATGGGTGAACCAAACCAGCCTCTACTTGGGTTGGCTGGAGGTTGATTGCGGGGCTGACAGGGGTGCAACACATTCTACGAGGCTGCACCATTGCAGCGTGAAGCCGTAGCGGTGCTGACGACTGACACACATTTTGAACGGGAGTCGAACGCGAATGGGCAAACAGCCATAGAGCCATGCGATCGCACAGCCCAATAACCCGGCCAGTCCGGCTAGCCCCAAATTCAGCGGCTGCGTAAAGCGCATTCCATTGGAAAATACAATCATCAATACGCTGATTGAAAAGGGAAAGGAAAGTGCCAGCAGGGCAGTCGCAAACTCTACGTCAAAGAATGGCTCGGATGAAGTATCTGAATCGCTCAATGTCGCTGATGCCACCGAGGCCACGGTTGAGGCTTGCTGAGCCACAGCCTGTAGATTGATTGTCGTCGCGTGCAGCAGTGGCCATAGGCTGCAAGAGGCTTGGGGCAGCGCCACAAACAGCATCAGCGCTTCTGGTTCGGTTGGTCGTAGGATTGCGATCGCAGCCGCACTAATTAAAAAACCCACGCCCGATCGGGCCAGCAGAATTGCCAGCGTTTTACCAAGCTGGAGCGATCGCAGATTCAGCGATAGGCCAATATAAATCAAAATCAGCGGCGTCGCGCAGGCCGCCACACTATCGACAGCACTGAAGACAGCGGGCGGCAGGGCAGCGGGCGTGACGTGAAAACAGGCCAGCCCCAATCCGGCAACAATCGCGATATTGACGGGTTCTGTCACCAAAAATCGCCCGACGTTCAACCACTGCGAGGATTTTGGAGCTAAATGAGTGGCAGACTGCACCTGGGTCAACTGCGATCGCTGATACCAGATAAAGGCCAGCGTATACAGCCCCACCAGCACAAACAGCTTATTGCCCACATCGGCCAGTGCAGCCCAGGCCAAACCGTCCCGCCCTAAAAACTGCTCAATAAACGGATAAACCGTCAGTCCGGGTGCCAGGGATGGAAACAGTAGCGCCAGCGCTCTCACCTGCGGCGGGCTATTATCGCGCATAAACAAATAGGTGAGGCCAAAGCCAACGATGATTAAAACCAGATTGATTGCGATCGCAAATGACGGCAGCAGCGCCAGATTGAGCCCCGTATCGATTGACAGCGTCGATAGAAAAATCGTTGCGGGCAGGGCAACATTGAGGATGAGCGTCCGCAACGTTTTGACTGAGCCAGGATCGGGAAATTTGCCTTTTAGAACATAGCCAATCGCAATGAGTAAACCTAGCGCAATCGCCTTTTGCGTGACGGAAACAGTCATGAGTAGTTCTCGCAGGGTAGTCGAAGGCAACGATACGGGGATGGCTCCCTTGTTTAGAAAGCACCGTTTTTTTGATAATTCCCCATTTACCCTGCGAATTAAGGTTGTTCTACATCAAAGGTTCATTAATCCAATCATTTCAATGATCTTTGCCCAAATTCTCCTGATATTAAGTTCAGGTGTACGGACTGAGTCAGCATTTCACAACACACAAAACATATCATCTATGGGTTATCAACCGGACTTAATATGATGTGTCATGCGCGATCGCAGTTGATTAGCAGTCAATTAACTATTGATAACCCGCTGCCTGCATGTTGAATAGGCGAGCATAGCGCCCCTGAACCGCAAGTAATTCCTCATGGGTGCCCTGCTCAATCAGCTCACCGTGAGACAGGACGATAATTTTGTCCGCCATCCGTACCGTTGAAAAGCGGTGCGAAATTAAGATCGCCATTTGGTTCTCAGTGGCTTGGCGAAACTGCTCAAAGATCTTCACTTCGGCCTCAGCATCCATCGCCGAAGTCGGCTCGTCCAGCACCAAAATATCCGCCCCGGTTCGCATAAACGCACGGGAAAGGGCAATTTTCTGCCACTGGCCGCCGGATAGCTCCTGTCCACCCTTAAACCAGCGTCCAAGCTGGGTGTGAAAGCCCTCCGGCAATGTTTCAATAAACGGCGTGGCGGTGCCTTTTTGAGCTGCAGTTTGCCAGCGATCGCAGTTTTCAAACTCATCTACATCACCAACACCAATGTTCTCGCCCACTTTGAACTGGTATTGGACAAAGTTCTGAAAAATTACGCCAATTCGCCGCTGCAGCGTCTCTAAATCCCACTCTTGCAGATTGCGACCATCCAGCAAAATACGGCCTTCAGTCGGAACGTAGAGCCGGGTGAGTAGCTTAATCAGCGTCGTCTTGCCAGAGCCATTCTCGCCGACTAATGCCAGCTTTTCACCGGGTTTAAGATGAAACGAAACGCCCTGTAGGGCAGGCTGCGTGCTGCCAGGATAGATAAACGATACCTGCTCAAACCGCAGTCCATCGCCCGGTGCTGGCCCATAGCGGGCATAGCCTGAATCTTCTGGCACGTCCTCCTCCAAAAAGTCGTACAGATTCGCCAGGTACAGGCCATCCTCATAAATGCCGCCAATCCGGGTCAGTACGGAGGCAAATGTCGTCTGTCCTTGCCGAAAGACCGTGAGATACATGGTTAAATCACCCAGGGAAATCGCTCCGACAATAGTTTCGAGGATAATCCAGGCGTATGCGCCATAAAAGGCTAGGGTACTCAGCAGACTCAGTCCATAGCTCCAGAAATTGCGGCGAATAGTCAGACTCCGATCTTCAGCGTACAGACGGTGAAAAATATCCTTGTACCGCTGGAGCAGCATTGGCCCCAGTTGGAACAGCTTCACCTCTTTGGCGTAGTCTTCTCGCGCCATCAGCACTTCTAGATAAGTCTGCTGCCGAGTTTCTGGCGAGCGCCAGCGGAACAGGCGAAAGGCTTCCCCGGCAAATTTCGTTTCCGCCACAAACGGCGGAATCGCCGTCAGCATCAGAATCAGCACTGCCCAAGCCGAAAATTGCAGCAGCAAACCGCTGAACGTCACCAGCGAAATCACGTCTTGCACTAGCCCAAACGTGCGCGTCACCATACTCAGAGGCCGATTGGATGCTTCCCGCCGCGCCTGCGTCATCTTGTCGTAAAACTCAGAATCCTCAAAGTGCTCTAAGCTAAGCGTCAGCGCCTTTTCCAGAATCAGCACGTTCACTTTTTGACCGAGTAAGACCCGCAGCAACGATTGACATAAACCTTGCCCCTGACGGCTACCTGCTAGCAGCACAACTAAAATTGCTTCTAGTCCTAGGTAAAGTAGGGCTAAGTTGCGATCGCGCACCAAATCCGACTGCGCCGCCGCCACCACACTATCAACAATTAGCTTCCCTACATAGGCCGTCGCCGCTGGTAATAATCCGCCCAACAGCGTCAACAGCGCCAGCGCTAAAGTCAACCGCCAATCTGTCGCCCACACCAACCCAATCGCGCGGCCACAGTATTTATAAATTGACAAAGAATGTTGAAACGCCTGCCACGGCGACTGAAATTGACGTTTGGGGCGCGGCCTACTTCTGTCTATATTTCGCTTCAAGTCTCGCTTCGAATTCCGTCTCGTCATACTCCTACGATAGCCGCATCGACGCCGTACAATGAAAAGGCACATTCACAGACAGAATCGGACTGAACCCTATGCCTCCACGTTGGCCGCGCAAACCCGATCGCAAAAATGATCCCGCCTTTCGTAAACTCGATGACCGCATGAACTTCGCGCTCCATGTCGCCATCTTTGCCGCCACAAATTCCGGCCTCTGGTTCCTACATACCCTCAATCCCAACTGGGTAAGCTGGGTCGCAAATGTGACAGGAGTTTGGGCAATTGTTCTATTGGGACATGCGATCTTTATTTTTGCGATCGCAGATTATTCCGACAACACAATCCCCTCGACAGACGACACATCGCCGGGTTCTACGTAACCTAAAGAAAATTGGGTGGTTCCGAATCATTCACTGTTGATGCGACGAACTAAAACCATCAACCATGAACCATCAACCAATCATCTCATCACCCAAAACCCAAGCAAAATAAGGAGGAAATCAGCATGGCCTACGCTACTGAAGCAGTTGAATCCTTAGCCGCTGAAATCGGTGAAAACATTTACATGGATATCGCCAAGTGGCATCTTTACCTCGGTGATGCCAAGCTGCATACGTCCTTAGCTGAGCGCTTCTATCCAATGATGGAAGGCGGCAAGCTGACTGAAGACGCAGTGATGCAAACCCTCCAGTCCATAACCGTCAAAGTCGGCGGCAAACGCGAGCTTCCCCTTTCTGATTTAATTCCTGCCCAAAATCAGCAAGAGCTAGTCAGACTACTCGAAGACTACCAGCGCAATCTGTAATCACCTGAAATTCCCCTAACCCCATATCCTCGCAAAGACCTGTCCACCCTACGGATAGGTCTTTGCTCTATCAGCGGCTCCTTACCTGAATCCTCTTCTCATCCCTACAGGGCGAAAAACCTTTCGCCCCTACAGAACCAATCCCACCTTTACAGCCTCTACAGCCCTCTACAGCCCTCTACAGCCCTTTACAGCCCCTTTCTCTACCCTGCCCCCTTTCCCCTCTTGCCCCACCCCCTCAGCAATACCGTATGATGACGAAAGCAAATTTCTCCCGAGTACTTAACCTCTAATCCCTATGGCAGCACAGGCAAAAATCGGCATCATCGGCGGCAGCGGTCTCTATAAAATGGAAGCGCTCAAAGATGTTGAAGAAGTCAAAGTAGAGACCCCATTTGGCGATCCATCTGATGCTTTAATCGTGGGGAAATTAGACGGTGTATCCGTTGCGTTTCTTGCGCGTCACGGTCGCAATCACCACCTGATGCCGTCTGAACTGCCCTTTCGGGCCAATGTCTACGCCATGAAGAGTTTGGGTGTGGAGTACTTAATCTCGGCATCGGCAGTCGGCTCACTTCAGGAAGCCGCCAAGCCGCTGGATATGGTGATTCCCGACCAGTTCATCGACCGCACCAAGAACCGTGTTTCGACCTTCTTTGGCGACGGCATTGTGGCTCACATTGGCTTTGCCGATCCAATTTGTCATCAGCTCGCACAGGTTGTCGCCGATGCAGCTCGCGGCCTCAACTTGTCCGAAAGCACGGTTCATCAAGGCGGCACCTATGTCTGCATGGAAGGGCCAGCCTTTTCGACCAAGGCTGAGTCGAATCTCTACCGCAGTTGGAATGCCACGATCATCGGCATGACCAATTTGCCAGAGGCCAAACTAGCGCGAGAAGCCGAAATCGCCTACGCTACTTTGGCTTTGGTAACAGACTACGACTGTTGGCATCCCGACCACGACAGCGTCACTGTCGAAATGGTGATTAGCAATCTACAAAAAAATGCGGTCAACGCCCAAAAAGTGATTCAAGAAACGGTGCGGCAGCTCAACGCCAATCCCTTTGTCTCAGAGGCGCATTCGGCTTTAAAGTACGCCATTATTACGCCGAAGCAGGCATTTCCAGAGAAGACAAAGGCCAAGTTGGAGTTGTTGTTGAAGAAGTATCTGTAAGGGCTGTAAAGGTTAGAGAGGGAGTGCGATCGCACTCCCTCTCTAACCTTTACAGGATTGCTAATCTCTTACTCCTAAAACTCCGACATAATCTGATCGCGCTCGGCATCACAATTTCTCTCTTCACCGTCCACATTACGCTGAGCGCGGCAGTATTCCCAGGCCAGTTGTCGAGCTGTTGAATAGGGCAGTTGATTCAACTTTTCCACAGCAGTGGCAAAATACTGGAGGCTTTCGGGATACTTGTTCTGCCGCACCAAAATTTGAGCCTTGAGATAGTGCAGTTCTGGGTTGTTGGGAGCAAGCTCCAAGGCACGATCTACCGCAACCATTGCTTTATCTTGCTGCCCCAGGTCGCGATAACCGACAGCAATACCGCGCTGGGCCAAGTAGCCAGGAGAGGCATAATTCTCCAAACGCGCGATCGCATCATTCGGATCGGAAAACGGCAAATTCACCGCCAGCATCAAATCCATATAGCCCCGTAGCAAATTCAGCTCCGGATCATTGGGGTCAACTCGCTCAGCCTCATCCAAATTGTTAAATACACGCTGAAGCTTAGACAGCGCAACGGGCGTACCCCGCACAGCTCCCTGCGTCACAAAGGCATGCGCCCCTTCCAGAAAGTGTCCTGCGGCAATGTAGATATGACCTCTCAGCGGATCGGTTTCCAGCATCGCCTCGGCGGTTTCTCGTGTCTGGGTCGCATATTCAGCCATCGCATCCCAGTCTTCGCTTAAATAAGCAAACGCTGATTTCATTGCATGCGCTAGCGGCTCACTCTCATCAGCCGCCTGGAGCGCTTCCCGAGCCGCCTGATAGTTGCCATCTTCAAACAAGGCATCGAAGGCTGCTTCTGTCCCAGCATCAATATCCCGTGCGGCATCAGTGCGAAACGGATCGGCAGACCAACCCGACCCCGCAATTGTTGTCACCGCGATCGCAGAAAGTGCGATCGCGGCCACAGATCGCCGTGCTTGTTTATACCAAAACTGGTGCGACAAAAAGCGCTGGCTTGATTCAACCAGAACGGGTTGAGTTGAACGAACCGCACGTAAAACCATAATTAAAATGCCTCTAAACGTCGAATAAGGACGGCGTTACTTAATCCGGGTATGAATTGTGATGGGCACCGCCTCCACATCACAATTCACACTTAAAATCAGCAATCCCATAAGGACAATTCGCGCTGTGCCGTTTGACGAATCGCCTTGAGCAGAGTTCCAAAAGTTCAGAATGATGAAGTTCAGAACTATTCTGCCAAATACTTTTGTAACTACCCCAGAAACACTCCCGACGAGGACAACCGCCTAACGCCTTGATTTCAGCGCTCACCCCACAAACCATCCTTGAATACCGCTAACTATGGCCATAGCCATATTGGTCAAGCCGCGCCACAAAAGCGTCCGTGTACTCATATGAGTTTAGACATAAGCCACAGGACAGGGTTTAGCAGAGAAATCAGCCAATCTGGTAGTTTTCCAACTAGATTGCGGCACTATAAAAGCAGGCATCAATCGATTTTATTGATCTACGCTCACCCTGCTTTTTATCTCTTATCTGCTGAATGCTACACCTCAAGAATGTTTCCTACCATCCAACCGCCACCCCCACCGCCATTCTCAAATCCATTAGTTTAGATTTAGCGCCACAGCAGATGGGTTTAATTGTTGGGCCAAGCGGCTCGGGTAAAAGTACACTGCTCGAAATCTTATCCGGTTTGGCAAATCGTTCCTCAGGTGACATTCTCTGGCGCAGTCAAGAGCTGGACAGCGAACACCTACAGCAATTAGCCGGACTCGTCTTCCAATTTCCAGAACGTCACTTTTGCGGCGGCACCATCCTCGAAGAACTCAGACTTGGGCATCCCGAACTCAAAACCGAGCAAATTTACCAAGCGCTACGTGAAGTGAGCTTGGATCACCTCTCACTACAGACCCCACCCCACCTGCTCAGCGGCGGCCAGCAGCGGCGATTAGCGCTAGCTGTGCAGTTAATTCGCCAACCCTATCTCCTACTGCTGGATGAACCAACCGCTGGCCTCGACTGGTCAATTCGTCGCCAGTTAATTCGTTTGCTCGCAAAGCTAAAGCAAAACTGGAGCCTACTCGTTGTTTCTCATGATCCAGAGGAGCTAGTTGGCATTGCCGATCGCTACTGGCGACTCAATCACGGCGTTCTAACTGAGGCAAATGAGAGCTTATCGGCATCACCTCAATCCGTAGCTTAGATCAACTGAACCGATATAAACCCTAGGCATTGCTTACACCTGCAAAGCTAGTGAACTTTAGGAGGGGTATCCGCTACACACGACAGCGAGTACCTCTCCTAAATGCTTTATGCAAAACGTAAAACAGTAGTGTTTGAGTAACAATTTCTTGAAGACTACCAACGTGAGAAACACGTATTTTTGAAAAACCCAGGACGACTTATTTACATTTGTATACGAAGTCAAGCTCCGGCTTCTTATCATTTGGCAAGCAAAAAATACCATCAGAAGTACCTTTCCAAAAGGACTTGAGAGGTATGGATGCCAAACAAGCGACATCTCACCAAGAAGCTCGGCGGCCTCAAATGTAAAGCATTTGTTACAAATTGGCGCAGGTTCTAAGGCGGTGAAAGCCTTGCGAACAAACATGCTTGAGCTTTCGCTACACCACTTGATACAACTTAATAACTCGTAATGAATAAAGGCTTTATCGCGTTGTATAAAGATTAGCGAAGGGTACAAATGGCAGGCAAAGCTTAAATAAAATGCTGTTTTACCTGGGATTCCGGCCTTCTCATAAAAATGTTAATTTTTCTCAGGTTTTTTAAGAAAAGAGTCTTCGGCTCTGTTCTAATAGTCAAAGTGCTGAGACCTGAGCCAACTTAAGAGATGGTCGCGGAGTCTCCAGCGTTAAGGGTGGGAGTGGATGCCTACCCGAACCTTCCACCAAAGCTAAACAACAGATTCTTTTGTGAGAATCCTTACGTTTAGATTTGGTTTTCAGCTCAGCTAGATTCTGATTTATTAAAAGCACACTCAACCAAGCAAGTAGGAGATTGAGTTCATGTTAGATGCATTCGCCAAGGTTGTTTCCCAGGCTGACGCAAAAGGTGAATTCCTCAGCGGTGCTCAGTTTGATGCACTCCAGAACATGGTCAAGGAAGGCAGCAAGCGCCTTGACGTTGTAAACCGTGTAACCAGCAACGCTTCCACGATTGTTGCAGATGCTGCTCGTGCATTGTTTGCTGAGCAACCCCAGCTCATCCAGCCCGGTGGTAACGCTTACACCAACCGCCGCATGGCTGCTTGTCTGCGTGACATGGAAATCATCTTGCGTTATGTGACCTACGCCATGATGGCTGGTGATGCAAGCGTGCTTGATGATCGTTGCCTCAATGGTCTACGTGAGACCTACCAAGCTCTAGGTGTTCCTGGTGGTTCCGTTGCAACTGGCGTCAGCAAGATGAAGGATTCCGCTGTTGCTATTGCTAACGATCCCGCTGGTATCACTCCTGGTGATTGCAGCGCGCTGATGTCCGAGTTGGCTAGCTACTTCGATCGCGCAGCTTCTGCTGTTGCATAGCAGTCACTCTGTTCTGGCGAACTAAGTCAGAACAAGCTTATTGCTCCACTTACATAGACATCATATAAGCGGGCAATAATTAACACCTTTTTGCACTAGGTCAAAATTCAAGCACTAGGGAGATTTTTAAACAATGAAGACCCCGATTACTGAAGCAATTGCTGCTGCGGATACTCAAGGTCGTTTCTTGGGCAACACCGAGCTACAGGCTATCAATGGTCGTTTTGAGCGTGCTGCTGCCAGCATGGAAGCTGCTCGCACTCTGACCAGCAATGCACAGGGTCTGATCGATGGCGCAGCAAACGCTGTTTATCAGAAGTTCCCTTACACCACCTCCATGCAGGGTTCTCAGTACGCTTCTTCCCCAGAAGGTAAGTCCAAGTGTGCTCGTGACATCGGTTACTACCTGCGTATGGTGACCTACTGCCTAGTAGCTGGTGGTACTGGCCCCATGGATGAGTACTTGATTGCTGGTCTCGATGAGATCAACCGCACCTTCGACCTATCTCCTAGCTGGTATGTCGAAGCTCTGAAGCACATCAAGGCTAACCACGGTCTAAGTGGCCAAGCTGCTAACGAAGCTAACACCTACATCGACTACGCGATCAACGCACTGAGCTAGTTGATGTTCTAGCCCGGAAGGGTAGGCAAGTGCTGGCAAGTGGGTCGCAGTTGCTTATCTTTCCGGGCATTGTTGTATCTATTCGTTGGCGATTCGCTATGGGCGGTTGCGCTTAGAGCGAGATCGTCATTAAGACTGGTACCTTGCTGTGTTTAGAGGGAGTAGGTAGATGGCCGTTACAGCAGCAGCTTCCCGATTAGGCATTTCCGCTTTCGACGATGCCGCGCGGATTGAGCTTCGCCCCAATGCCACGGTTGAACAAAAAGAAGGCGTAATTCGGGCAGTTTATCGTCAGGTACTCGGCAACGACTATTTGATGAAATCAGAACGCCTAGTCAGCGCAGAGTCACTTCTGCGCGATGGCAGTATTACGGTGCGGGAATTTGTTCGTGCCGTTGCCAAATCGGAGCTATACAAAACCAAGTTTTTCTATAACAGTTTTCAAACTCGCCTAATTGAGCTGAATTACAAGCATCTGTTAGGACGCGCTCCTCACAGTGAAGCCGAGGTGATTTTTCACCTCGATCTCTATGAGACGAAAGGGTATGACGCTGAAATTGATTCCTATATCGATTCAGAAGAGTATCGCAATGCGTTCGGCGAAAATGTTGTTCCCTACTATCGGGGATTTGAGTTCCATACTGGTGCTCGGACGACTGAGTTTAGCCGCATGTTCCGGCTTTATCGGGGATATGCCAGCAGTTCACGCTCTCAAGCTGAGCGCAATAACTCTCGCTTGGCGCGGGAATTAGCGAACAATACTGCTTCTAGCATCGTCAGCCCAACGCAAGGCGGCAGTGGAGCATACTATCGGGCTACGAATGACGTACCGCCAACCAAGGCTTTGGGGGGTTCCTACGGTCAAAGTGGGCGGGTATACCGGATTGAAGTGGCGGGTATTCGTCAACCAGGTTATCCCGGTGTTCGTCGGAGCAGCACTGCCTTTATCGTGCCCTATGAGCAGCTTCTGCCGAAGTTGCAGCAGGTCAAGCGGGCAGGTGGCACTGTCGTAAGCGTTAATCCTGCTTAATTTCTTTTGTATATCGGCAGTGGGGCTAATTAGAGACTCACTGCCGATTCCTGCATAAAGCAATGCTTAAAATTGATTCACTTGAGTGCAGGATAGCGGATTAATCGTCATCAGTGACCGCTGTTGTATCCATAGTCGAAGTCTAGAAGTGATTTTGGCCAAGTCTGGGTCGATACGTGAAGCAATGTTGATGGTTAATCTTTGGTTGCCTGCGCTAGAGAGTACGCAAAGGAGAAATGTATGTTTGGTCAAACTGCTGTTGGACGGACTGCAAATACGTCGTCCGGTGCTCGGATGTTTCGCTATGAAGTGCAGGGACTCCGCCAAAATGATGAGACGGATCAGAATGCTTATCCAATTCGTCGCAGCGGTAGCGTTTTCTTGACGGTTCCTTATAACCGGATGAACGAGGAGATGCAGCGTATTAATCGCATGGGTGGCACGATCGTGAATATCACGCCCCTAGTTGGTGCAGCAGCGGCTCCTGCTAAATCGTCTAAGTCAAAATCAAAATCGTCTGACAACTAATCTAGATATCTCACTCAGCATTCGTTTTCTTCATGTCGGATATGGAATCCTATTCAATCGATCTTCCTTTAGATACAGCGGCTGAACAGCTGACGGTTGAACAAGCGATCGCAAATCTCCGGCACGAAGATACGAGTCTCCGCTACTATGCAGCGTGGTGGCTGGGCCGATTTCAGATTCGGGAGTCTGCGGCAGTTGAAGCACTGATTGAGGCGCTCAGCGACGAGGACGATCGAACAGAATTGGGCGGCTACCCGCTGCGGCGCAATGCGGCGCGAGCGCTTGGCAAGCTAAATGATCAGCGAGCCGTGCCAAGTCTGATTGAGTGCTTAAACTGCGACGATTTCTATGTGCGCGAGGCAGCGGCTCAGTCCTTAGGGGCGCTGGGTGATCGGCGGGCGATTGCACCGCTGATGGCATTGATTGCAGATGGATTAACTGTTGCAGATCGGGTACCTGGACAGCCTCATTTGGTACAGCCCTGTGAAGCAGTGATTGAAGCCCTGGGAGCTTTGCAAGCCAACGAAGCTGTTGACTTGCTTCGCCCGTTTTTGCAGGCCCCAACTGAGCGTGTTCGCTACGCTGCGACTCGGTCAATGTACCAGCTTACAGGCGAGGCTGAGTATGGTGAGCAGTTGGTGGAGGCGCTAAACGGTCGTGATTTGCAGCTACGGCGGGTTGCCTTGTCTGATTTAGGTGCGGTGGGCTATATGCCATCTGCTGATGCGATCGCACAGGCAGCGGTGGAGAGTAGCTTTAAGCTCTTTTCACTCAAAGGCTTGTTAGACGCCGACTTACGGCGCTCTGGCTTTTCTGAGCAGCGCCAGCTCTCAGGTGAGGCTCGTCACGTCATGTCGCTGATGGATGATTTGCTCTAGATGTAGGTTGCCTCTAGATGTTTGAGCATGAGATGGCTGGCAGGATCTGGTTGAGGGTTGATGGGAGCGATTTGAGGAGTGCGATCGCACCGATCTCCGCAACAAATCCAAGCATTAGCTGTTCGTACTGTTTCGCCCCGACCCTGGATGTAATCCCCAGACGAGCGGTGGTGATTTGAGCTGAGCTATCGCTTATGCTGCCATCAATTGTTTCATTTCTGATTGCTGCAAACTGTTTTGCCAACCAATGGATACTCAAACTCCCAATCCACTGATTCGTGCGGTTGATGAGGCCGATTCTCCAGAGCGGCTCATTGCGGCAGTCAAAGCCCTGGCTGATGCTCAACTCGACTCTGGTGTAGAAACACTGATTCGAGCATTGGGATTTAACAACCCAGGCGCTGCCGTGATGGCAATGAAGGGGTTGATCCGCATGGGATCGTCAGTTGTGCCTGCTTTATTGGCGCAAATTGATGACTATAACTACGGTGCCCGTTCCTATTCGATTCGCGCTTTGGCTGCGATCGCAGATCCTCAAGCTCTGGATGTGTTGCAGAAAGCCGCCGCGACAGACTTTGCACCGAGCGTTCGGCGAGCCGCCTGCAAAGGTCTCGGTTTAATGCAGTGGTCAAGCTTGCCGCCTGAGCAAATCGCTGAACGGCAACAGCAGACTTGGGCAACGCTCCAGCAGGTGATTCAAGATGCAGACTGGTCGATTCGCTATGCAGCCGTGTGCGGCATGTCTGGACTTGCGATCGCAGCTCATGTGCCGCAGTTAAACACCACAATTTGTCATACCCTCGCTGAAATCACCGCACAAGATAACGAGCTTGCAGTCAAGGCGCGCGCCCAGTTAGCAAAAGAGATGATTGAGTCTGCATCAGGATAACCCCTAGTAAAACAGCTCAGATCTCCCAGCGCCTTCCCCGATTGATTCGTTGATTTACAGGATTAAAACCCTATGGCTATTCCTCTACTCAAAAACGTACCCACAACCCAAAACCATCGCGTACCGGGTTACGAAGTACCGGATGAAGATACTCCTTTGGTTTACCGTCTAACAGACGTTAGCTCTGAATCAGAAGTGAACGATCTGATCTGGGCAGCCTATCGGCAAATTTTTGGTGAGCATCTCATCCTAGACAGCAATCGCCAACCCGCCCTTGAATCACAGCTCCGCAACCGCTCTATCTCAGTGCGCGAATTCATCCGGGGTTTAGGTAAATCAGATGTTTACCGGGAACTGGTTAGCGAAACCAACTCCAATTATCGCCTCGTTGATGTGACGTTTAAGCGCTTTCTGGGTCGAGCATCCTACGGCCAAGATGAGCGCATTTCCTGGTCAATCGTGATTGCGACTCAGGGTCTACACGGCTTCATTGATGCCGTGGTTGACAGCGACGAGTATCGGCAAAACTTTGGCGAAAATATTCTGCCCTATCAGCGGCGGCGGTTTGATGGTCGTCCCTTCAATCTAGTCACGCCTCGCTACAGCGATTACTGGCGCAACAAAGAGCTTCAGAACTCTGGACGTTCCTACTATCAGGCTCGTCAATACAAGTCAGGCGACCTCGATCGCACCGTAATCCGTCAGGCAATTCCGGCTAACTTCCTAGCGATGGCGAGTCGCGTCCTGCCCCAGGAACGTAACTACCAGCGCACGATTGCCAGTGTTACATCTCAAGTTAAAACTCTCAGCATTCCTGACACCAGTCACGACAACCAGCAAGGTCAGCGGCGCATTCAGCCAACCCAGACATCGCTGCCCTACCAGTACATTCCTGGAGTTGAAAAAGTCTAGATTTATCAGCGAGATATCGCATCAAGTTTGACCCTTGATGTTTCAGCAAGATTAGAGGAAGAGAGGAATACCGTATGACACTGCCCCTTTTAGACTATAGCCGGACAACTCAAAACCAGCGGGTTGATGGCTATGAGGTGCCCAACGAGGACAGCCCCTGGATCTATCGCTTAGAAGACTGCACAGATGTCTCTGATGTCGAAGCGCTAATCTGGACGGCCTATCGCCAAGTTTTCAGCGAGCACGTCATTCTCAAAAGCAGCCGCCTGCCCGATTTAGAATCTCAGCTCAAGAATAATGCGATTACGGTGCGGGACTTTATTCGCGGCTTGGCCAAGTCAGATGTCTTTCATCGGCTGGTAGTTGAGACTAACTCCAACTATCGGGTGGTTGAAATTTGCCTGAAGCGGATTTTGGGTCGCGCTCCCTATGGCAACGACGAGAAAATCTCCTGGTCAATTGTAATTGCGACTCAGGGTTTAGGCGGTTTCGTTGATGCTCTGTTAGATAGTGACGAGTATCTCAGCAACTTTGGTGAGAATACGGTTCCCTATCAGCGGCGGCGGTTCAATGAGCGTCCATTTAATCTGGTTACGCCTCGCTATAGTGACTACTGGCGCGATCGCATCGAAGCATCCCGCTACAAGTGGGGCGATGTGCGTAACTTCCTAGACATGGCCAAGGATGTTTATGTAAAACCTATCACCTATCAAACGGTTCGCACCGACAACATCAAGATTCCTGATACCACACGGGAAACCAAGCCTGAAGGCGTTTTGGCCTCCATTAGCTCCTCTGCAAGTTTCCCCGTTCGCTGATTGGGCATCGGGTAATTTTCAACTCAGCCGATTAGTTAGTGTCTAGATCAATTGCTGCTGCCGTCGTGCAGCAGCAACTGAACAGGCCAGTTTTGACACCAAGGATCGTGGATTTAATACATCCGCAAACTGTAGGGCAAATTTTGCCGTCAAATCTATGGCATACAGATGGTTGACTAAACCCTGCCCCGCCCCAATATCGAACTGATTTAATTCACAATCCCAAGCTTAAATACAGCCTATTAAGTACAGCCAAGGTAGTTTGATTCCATAAATTGACAGCTCCGGAATTTTATATTCAAGCTAAGGAGAGTCATTATGACCATACCCGTTTTGGAGTACAAGCCTGCAGCTCAAAATCAGCGGGTCGAAAGTTTCGGGAACGTTGATACTCACGGCGATGTTCCATTCATTTATCGACTAGACGATGCTAACGATACGGATGAAGTTGATGCATTGATTCGAGCAGCCTATCGCCAGGTCTTTAATGAGCAGGAAATGCTGCATTTTAATCGTCAAATTGCGTTAGAAACCCAGCTACGGAATCGGGCAATTTCAGTGCGTGATTTTATCCGAGGATTGGCAAAATCCGAGCGGTTTTATGAACTGGTTGTTGAACCAAATAACAACTATCGCTTGGTGGAGATGTGCTGCAAGCGGCTGCTCGGACGAGAACCCTACGGGCAGGACGAGAAAATTGCTTGGTCAATTCAGATCGCGTCGTTGGGCTGGGTCGGCTTCGTTGATCAACTGCTGGATAGTGATGAATACACTCGCGTTTTTGGCGACGATACCGTACCGCATCAGCGTAAACGATTTACTGAACGCCCATTTAGCTTTACGCCGCGCTATGGAGCAGACTATCGCGATCGCATGCCAAAGCCCGATCCGCGTCGCTTGCAGTTGCTCAACCGTTCTGGATTTGAGCCGTTTGGCCAATTTGAAACCTACGATTGGCAAACACTGTTGCAGCGGACCAATGGGTCGCGATTGGCGGCTGTTTTCCTATCAACGGTTGGCATTATCGCTGGATTGCTGATCCTAGCCTCGGTAACAGGCAGTTTAGGCGGCTAATTTTGTCTAATTTGAACGTGCGATCGCACCAAAGACACGCGATAATAAGCCCAAAGCTATTTTGAACACTAGGATTTGATTTCCACTGTGACTATCACACCATCAAAAATTACGGTAGTTCTCAAACGGTCGTGAGTTTGTGCTGCACAGGTGTAGCCCGTACAGCGCGAATTCATGACTAACTTCCACTACCTAAATGGCTAGTGTTCCTCTTTTTTAACCTGAGGTTGTTAACTCATCGTTCATTTATAAGGGAGAAAAATCGCATGGCATTGCCACTGCTTCAATATCGTCCAACGACTCAAAACCAAAGGGTGGCGAGCTTCGGCAAGGCGGATCTGAATGAAGATACCCCCTATATCTATCGGCTCGAAGATATGCCGAACAATGATCGCATTGAAGAAGTGATTTGGGCATCCTATCGTCAAGTCTTCAGCGAGCATGAAACCCTGAAGTTCAACCGTCAAATCACCCTAGAGTCACAGCTTCGGAATCGCGCTGTCTCTGTACGGGACTTCATTCGTGGCCTAGCAAAGTCTGAGCGCTTCTATGAAACCGTAGTTGCTGTTAATGATAACTATCGCTTAGTTGATGTTTGCCTGCGCCGCTTCTTGGGTCGTGCAGCTTATAACCAAGACGAAAAGATCTCTTGGTCGATTAAGATTGGCACGCTGGGCTTCCACGGCTTTGTTGATGCCCTACTCGATAGCGACGAGTATACTGAAGCCTTTGGTGAGAACACTGTGCCTTACCAGCGCAAGCGGATGGAAGGCCGTCCCTTCAATCTTGTGACTCCTCGCTATGGCGAAGACTATCGCGAAGTCGCAGGCACTACGAAGACGGATTGGCGCTTTGTGATCGAGAAGTTCTACACCGCTAAGTACCAAGAGCGGATGATGAGCGAAGGCGATCCCCGCAAGTTTAAGGCAATGGCTTCTTCCATTGGCGCACGGGGCAACTACGGTTCTCGGGTATCCGCTTATCAAATTGACTACCTGAACAAGGTACCCAAGCGACGCTAAGCTACCTCAATAGCGATGTTATCCATCGCTTGTTCTGCTCTGGGGACTAGCGGATGGATTCATCCCAAGTAGCGTAAATCAACTTGATCGCTGGATTTAGGTTTTGTTTGGCAAAACTCCGTAAGGCTCTGGCTTTACCTTGTTTTCCAAGTTTGATCCAAATCCAGCGATTGCTTTTTGAATTCAAGCAACTCGACTCCAGATGGCTAATCCACCTCCGCGCCCTCTGGCAGCAATTAGGTTGTCACTGACGTAAAAGAAGTTGAAAAATGGCAGTTTTGAAATGGGCTGTTGCTCAAACGGCTGGTCAGAACGAGCCTTATTCTGCATTTTGCTTTGATAAAACGACCGTCCGAAAAGCTGAAGCTGCATTTGAATAAAGTCGAAGGCAATAAGATGTTTATGCTCGCGCCTGGCGGGGCCTTTCACTTTAAACGCCAGTGGGCCAAGCCGGAGCTGATTGCCAATTGCGATCGCAGACTGCTCTGCATCTGGGCGAGTTGAATGCTGAACTTCGAACGGTTGAAACTGAATCTGCGCTTGGACAAACTTGGGTATGTAGAAGCCGCGTCCACGAATGATGCCCGACTGACTGCGAGATGTTTGATTGGCGACAAATCGCAGCCGCCACTGGCCCAAAATTTCTGCTGATTCATAGGTGGCGGGCTGTTTTTTAGCCACTTTCTCAAGCTGAACGAGCGCTTGCACAACGGCCTGAGCTGGAGGGCGAGACTGTGAGCGATCTGTGTAGTAGGCAGAGATCTGGTTGAGAACTGCGATCGCAGTATCGACAGCAGCAGCTTTTGGCTCAGAAGATTGAATCATATTGGCTAGTGTGAGATTGGCTAACTTCCATCCTAGGCGATGCTTAGGCAATGCTTAAAAGAAATGATGCTCACATCTTGCACCTTGCACGTTGAAAACCCAAAGCGGTTGTTTTACCACCGCGATGCTGCAGCAAACTAATCCTTCTGGATTTTAGTGCAAGATATGGATAAGTGAGCGTCATATGCGATCGCAGAAAAGCTAGGATAAAGTTTGTATCTGGAGGGAGAAACTATGGTTAGTCCAGCACAAGTTGAGTCCATGATCAAAGCCGGGTTACCCGATGCCGAAATTCAGGTCATGGATCTGACCGGAGGCGGCGATCACTATCAGGTCACCGTCGTATCCTCAGCCTTTGAAGGCAAAAGCCTCATCCAACAGCATCAAATGGTCTATCGCGCCGTGCAGCAAGCGATGTCTTCTGAAGCCATTCACGCCCTATCGCTGAAAACCTACACTCCAGAAACCTGGGCAAGTGCCAGTTAAAGAGCACAACACAGCAATATAGTGAACTCCACCTTGAATTGAATAGATGTTTGAACAGATAACATCTGTCATCAGTGATTCGCTAAGATCAAGGTATCGTTATCTATAAACTCAAAGCACCGCGAAACAACTATGACTCCAGAACTAAAAGCACGAATTGATCAACTGGTTCAAGATAATAAAATTTTGGTGTTTATGAAAGGCACCAAACTGATGCCCCAGTGCGGATTTTCTAATAATGTTGTTCAAATTTTGAACATGATGGGCGTCCCTTACGAAACCGTTGACGTACTAGAAGATTACGAAATTCGCCAGGGCATTAAAGAATATTCAGCTTGGCCAACCATTCCTCAGGTTTATATTAATGGTGAATTTATTGGTGGTTCAGACATCCTGATCGAGCTGTACCAAAAGGGTGAATTACAGCAAGTATTAGAGATTGCACTGGCATCGTAAGCTTGCATTTTATTGTTCAGTGGTTGAACTGCTAACCCGGGAAATCCTGCTTCCAACTGTGTTGTTGGATTTCCCCTACATGGTTTATAGCTCCTTAAGAATCTGCTCAGATTGAATCAGCCATTCTTTTGTATATCCGCCAATCAACTGGCTTAAAGATTGCAAATCGGCGTGATATTTTCGATGTAGATAGAGCCTGATTTCATCCGGCATCTCTATCTCAGGTGATGCATAAACCTTTTCTCTTTGAAGCGCCAAATTTGCTTGAAAAAACGAGGGTTCTATCGCCAGAAAATTGCTGATCCTCTCTAGTAAATTAGTTGGAGATATCAATATTTCATCAAAAAAACCAATAAAGAAATTATGTTCCGGAAAGTGCTTTTTCCAGTTTTTTAAGGTTTTCAAGTAATCGCTACGCATGACTTGTCCAGGCTGATCGATAACCTGCTTAATTTTCTCAATGTTATCAATCTCTTTAAACGTATTACGTTTAACCTCATGTCGAACATGAGACCAAGCTCGATCAACAGGATTTCGGATCAAAAATATAAGCTTGAGATCAGGTAAAAGCTGGGAGATTTTTTTTACATCCTCAGCACTCAGCATTGAATAAGCAGGGGTAATTTCTCCTGTTACTTTGAAGCGATTCGCCTGAAATAAGGATAGATACCATTGGTCGTTATATATGCCTAAGCGGTAGCGCATCAGCCAGTGTGCAGTTTGCCAATCCCCTTGCTGAAGACACTCTAAAGATCTCTGCATGTCCTTTACAATTTGTTGGCGATGTCGCTTATTTTTGATCCGCTGACATGGATGATCCAAAGTTAAATGATTGGGCGATGGATATTGACGCGAACGGTCAAAGTAGTGCAGCTCTTTTATGGGTGGAGTCCAGACTTCTGGATGTTGACGTAAGTTTTTCCAAAGCCAGCTTGTACCAGCTTTTTGAGCCCCAATTCCTAAAAAATTTGGGCCATTTTTTATACTCATTAATACTCTTTAGCTTTAGTATTTTTGATAAAAGCTTTGTAGGCCGATTGACTTAGCAAAAGTTGATTTCAGCTAATCGCTGATCTTCATGCTACAAAAGGTCGTAAATCATTATATATTACTCCAGATTGGTCTATCCAAGTTCTGTCAGGATATATTTTTATGCTGAAAATTCGTCAGCGTCGTCGCCAGCTCTGGCAGCTTTATCAATCTCAAGGTTTGTGGGGAAGTACACTTTTTCTGATTCAGTACTTTAAGCGGCATTTAATTCGCAGAGCAAATTATCAGGTTTGGATTCAGTGGCAAAATATACTTGGCTGGCAGCGCTATCAGCGGATTAAGAGCAAGATTCAACAGTTTAAAGATCAGCCTCGATTTTTAGTTTTAGTTCATGCGACTCAGCAAAACAATGCGCGATCGCAACAAACGCTAGAGTCACTGCGATCGCAGTTTTACGCAAACTGGTCACCTCAATTCATCCAATCCGTTACTCTAAAGCAGCTCTGTACTCAAGCTGAGGCAGACCAGTGCGAGTACGTGTTGATTATCTCAGCAGGCGATCAGCTGGCAGCATCTGCTTTGTTTGAGATGCTGGCGTTGATTAATCAGCATCCTGAGGCAGATTTGATTTATAGCGATGAGGATGTCTTCACTCAGTCAGGTAAACGCTCCAATCCTTTCTTCAAGCCGGACTGGTCGCCGGACTACTTCCATGAATTTCCCTACGTCGGCAATCTGAGCCTGTATCGAGTGGAATGTCTGCGCCAGATTTTTGAGCGGCAGTTAGAACGGGAAACGCGCGATCGCAGCCCCACGCTCTCGCCGACTGCACCGCTCAATCCCTACCAGCTCATGCTGAGCGTCATAGAACACACCCAGCAGATTTATCATGTGCCCAAAGTGCTTCATCATCGCTGGCAGCAGCCGAATTCCTGGCATCCAGCCACATGGGTACAAGAAAATCCCACTGCCGCTCAAGCTGCACTGACTGCATACCTACAAGAAAGCGCCTACCCTGGCTGGGCCGAGCCAACGCCTACGCCGGGACTGTTCCACGTCCGGCGACAGTTGCTTGAGCAACCGCTGATTAGCCTGATCATTCCCAGCGCCGCCAAAACCCTCGAAACGCCAACTGGCACGATTTGCTTAGTCGAGCAGTGCATTCGCAGTGTGCAAGAGCGCAGCACCTACCGCAATTTTGAGATTGTGCTAGTGGATGGCTATGATGTGCCGGACGAGATATTGGAGATACTAAGTGCGATCGCGCCGAACAACCTCAACCTTGTCCGCTCTCACAAACCATTTAACTTTTCCCAGCGAATGAATCAAGGCGTTGCCGCTGCACAAGGCGATGTTCTGCTAATGCTGAACGATGATGTTGAGGTACTAACCTCCAACTGGCTGGAACTGATGCTGGAACTCGCTCAACAGACTGATATTGCTGCCGTTGGTGCCAAACTGTTCTATCCCGATCGCACCGTTCAGCACGCTGGTGTAATTGTCCCCGCCGGAAATCCCAGTCATGCGTTTGCAGGAGCCGCCACTACCGATCCCGGCTATTTTCACTCTAATGTAGTGACCCGAAACTATATCGCTGTTACTGCCGCCTGCCTTATGGTACGCCGAGAAGTCTTTGAAGCCGTTAACGGATTTGATGAGTCATTTCCACTTAACTACAATGATGTAGATCTTTGTCTCAAATTTCATCAAGCCGGATATCGAAACACGCTCACACCCCACGCTCAACTCATTCACTACGAATCCGCCACTCGCGACAAAGGCTTAAATCCTGGTGAACTAGAACATTTCAACCAGCGCTGGAGCAACTATTTTGCTAAATTGGGCACTGATCCTTATTACAATACCAACCTATATGCCTACACTCAGCATTTTGATGCCTTTCAATAAATACGGAGTTTCGATTGGTTGACATCATTTCAATCCACATCCCTAAAACAGCAGGAACGCTATTCTTTGACGTTCTAAAAAGCGTTTACGGTGAAGAAAAAATTTTCCGAGACTACTCTGGAAAAAATCCACTTAAAGATGAAGGACTTGAAAAAATTGCTGATGAGTTTCAGGTAATTCACGGCCATTTTAGAGGAAAGCGATATGAAAACTATTTCCCAACAGCAAAACGAATTACTTGGTTAAGACATCCGCTCTTTCGATTTATTTCATTTTACTATTTTTGGATGAACTTACCCTGCGATGAAAATGCAGTTCCGCTACATAGGTACGTTCAGCAGAATAATCTGAGTTTGATAGAACTAGCAGAACATCCAACGATGAAATATGACATGATGTCTAGCTTCATCAAAGGACGAGCCCTAGAAGATTATTTTTTCATCGGCATTCAAGAGTTTTTTTTAGAAGACTTGCTGGAGCTAGGTCAACATCTAAACTGGCCACAGAAAGCCCTGAAATGTATCGGCCAGTTAACGCCCAACAAGAATCCGGAATCTCATTACTTAAAGTATGTTAATGAAATCTTATCCGATCGCTTTTTAGTTTCTCGGCTCACAATGGCTCTAGAGGCAGACTGCGAACTCTATCAATCAGCTCTAGACATACGTGCAAACCGCCGCCGCGAATCTAAATTCATGCAGCAAACACTCGCAGATTGGGAACGCTCAAAGTTCTATCTCAATCAGTATCGGAAATCCACTTTTGCCATTCAATCATTTAGAACATTATCCGCAAAAATTCGACGAACACTATTCACGCTATAGAAACTTGGGTAGGAGGGATAGCTAGAGAATGGGTTGGCAACATTGACCGTTGATATCGTCTCGCATTATGCTATCTTCTCAAAGACACTCACCTTTATGTAGATAGCCGGATATGCCTCTCAAACTGCTGGAAATAGTGGTGCAGTAACCTTTTTAACTGGTGTGGAGTAGCTCATTCTTATGTTGGCAAATCAAACGGAACAGATCAACACCGATACATCCGAACCCCTCGTATCGGTTGTCATGCCATGCCTGAATGAAGAGCAAGCCATTGGCATTTGTATCCAGAAAATTCAGACCACAATGGCACAGGCTAATATTCCCGGTGAGATTGTTGTTTGTGACAACGGCTCCACTGATCGCTCCGTTGAAATTGCAGAGAGCATGGGAGTTCGAGTAGTACATCAGCCGCTTCGTGGATATGGTAATGCCTACATTAAGGGTCTAGGCAGCGCCAAAGGCCGCTACATCATCATGGGAGATGCAGACGATACATACGACTTTACGCTCATCCCCAAATTTCTAGATTTGCTGATGTACAAAGGCTATGACTTCGTTACGGGTAGCCGTTACTTAACAGCAGGCGGAAAGAATATTACGCTGCTGCACCGATTTTTGGGCAATCCAGCGATCACCGGAATGCTCAACTTCCTATTCGGTACAAAGTATACCGACGTCTACTGCGGCTTCCGTGGGTTCAGCAATGAGGCTTACCAACGGATTGCGCCCGTTAGTCCTGGCATGGAGTTCAATTTAGAATTGGCTATCAATGCCGGTTTAGCCGATCTAAAAATTGCCGAAATTCCCATCCACCTTGCTCCCCGAATTGGAGAGTCAAAATTGAGAACGTTCCGGGATGGCTGGCGCAGTTTACGGATGATGCTGTTGTATTGTCCCAACAAAGTGTTTTTATGGCCAGGAACGCTCCTGTTTTTAATCGGATTAGTCTTGCACTTTATTACGCTGGCAGGTACGGTGCAGTATGATGGTCGCCCTCTGGGAGTGGTGACGGGCATCTTTGCGACAATCTTCAGCGTTGTAGGTTTTGAAGTTTTCAGCTTAGGGTTACATGCTAAGACCTACTCGTGGAGCCGTCGGTTTGAGAAAAGGAATTCTGCACTGCAGAAGTTCTACCGAATTTTCAAGCTAGAAACGGGTTTATTAGCTGGAGGTGCAACGGTGTTGGCTGGCAGTGCTATTTTAGTTTGGTTGGTGGTGGATTGGTTAAATTCCAACCTCACGCCTCTTGCCCATCCAGAATGGGCTTCGTTTGCGGCAACATTGGTCATCATTGGACTCGGTACTGTTTTCTCATCGCTCTTTATTTCGGCAATGTCTATCGATTCCCAAAATTGAGGTTCACAATTCAAAGACTGTCAACATTGAGCCGTGAATAATGAATAGCTGAGTGATGTTTTTTGAAGGGAAGGACGTGAGCATGTGTCTAGGCTAAAAAATGCAAAAAAATCTCCTAGCGAATTCTACCAAAATCAGCCCGATCCGGTTAATCTAGTTAGCCGCTTGATTTGGTATGCGCGCAAGCGTATGTATCAAACTCTCATGAGGTTTGCCAAGCTGACGACTGAGTCTACTGTCGTCGATGTTGGTGTAACTTCGGATCGACGTAAAGATTCTAATTTTTTTGAGCAGCTTTATCCGTATTCGGATCGGGTGACAGCCGTTGGTCTAGAAGATGCCTACTTCCTAGAGCAAGAATACCCTGGACTTAAGTATGTACAAGCTAATGGTCTTGAACTGCCTTTTGCAGACAAAACGTTTGATTTAGCAACGAGTTTCGCAGTCATTGAGCATGTAGGGAGCCGTGCCAATCAAGCCAAGTTTGTGCAAGAGCTATGTCGGGTTAGTCGTGCCTGCTTTATCACCACACCAAATCGCTGGTACCCCATTGAAGTGCATACGGTACTGCCGTTGGTTCACTGGCTACCTCCATCTTGGTTTCGCCGCATCTTGAAATGGTTGGGGCGCGATTTTTACGCTCAGGAAAAGAATTTGAATCTACTGACAGAGAAGGAACTGCTTGCCTGCTTTCCACCAAACTTCAAGATCTACACAGGCCACTTTCGCCTGTTGGGCTTGGTCTCAAATCTAGTCTTCTACGCGGTTGACATGGATTACATAGCTGCTGAGTAGCTATCGGAATGACCAATTGTTGAACCAGCGCTCTATGATTTTGGACTTTTTATGAAATCAAACCGTTGGCGTACTGCTGTTCGTGGATTGTTAGGTGTATTGATTGGAGCCATTTTTCTATGGCTTTCTCTGCGGCAAACTAGCCTAGCTCAGGTGCAAGCGATTTTGATAGAGGCCGACCGCGGTTATCTCTGGCTGGCGTTATTAACTTACTGGATTGATTTAGGTTTCAGAGTAGCTCGGTGGCGCATTCTGTTATGGGAGATTAAGCCGCTTTCTTTTCGTTCGGTTAGTTTAGCCTTAGTTGTGGGTTATGCCGCCAATAATTTGTTGCCAGCTCGCTTAGGGGAACTGTTCCGAGCAGATTTTGCTGGACGCCGATATTATCTGTCTCGTTCAGCCGTGATTGCATCTATTTTTGTGGAGCGTGTACTGGATGGCTTAGTTCTGGTGTTGTGTCTTATTGGCGGTAGCTTGTTCGTTGCTGGACACCCCGTACTAGATCGCTTAACTGTTTTGAGCGCTCTAGTTTTTCTCGGTATCTTTGGGCTGTTGTGGCTGATCAACCGTGGCTTTTTAGCAGCACGTATCCAAGCTGTACCTGCGATCGCAGCTCGCTGGCAAAGTTTTCGGACTGGACTCGGAATCATGCGCGGTCAAGGAGTACTGAAGGTTGTCGTGCTATCTCTGATCATCTGGTTGCTAGAAGGAACAGCAATCTGGCTTGTTTTGAAAGCTGTGGGCGTATCACTGAATGGTCTACAGATGCTGCCCATTATCGGAATTACCAGCCTAAGTACGCTCATTCCATCTGCGCCTGGCTTTGTTGGCACGTACCAATATGCTTATGCATTGGGATTGCAACTATTCGATTACAGCTCAGCATTAGGAATTGCCACAGCAACTGCAGTTCAGCTATTTCTGCTGGGTAGCGTTACGATTATCGGATTCATTTTGTATACAGGCTTGAACATTCTAAATACCCAACGTTTCAAGAACTGAAATACGACAAATACAAGGTATAAATAGGCCGATTGCGAATTAAATATCCTAATTCTAGAGCCATCGTCTAAAGAGGCTGAAGTAAACAATTCTAAGCTCCGTGACAAATCGTTTATTCATAGCTACTTCAAATGAAAATCAAGAATTCAACTGTTTTACACAATCTATATTCTTTTCTTGAACAACACAAAAAAGTCAGTCGGTATACAGGACTTATTGCTGCTGTTCTAGGAGTACTAAGTTTTCCAATTTGGCTTAGTACTTTCTCCGATCAAGGTTTGTTTGTTTCACCTACATTCCAGTTGCCCCAAGCTTTAGCTGTGCTTATGGCTGTCGCTTTTTCATTATTGGGGTGGGTAATTTTAGTTAGTCTCATAACGAGTGCTTATCTACTATTCAACGATGGAATAGGACAGCATGAATATGCTTTACCGATTTATATTTTTTCCGGCTCTATGGTGTTGAGCACGTTCTGGATGCTCGTCTTCTACCCAGGCATCATGTCCTACGATTCGACTTTGGCTTGGGAACAGGCGCTAAATAATGAGTACGATGCTTGGCATCCTCCTATTTCAGCAATGATCATGCATCTGACTCAGTTCATTGTTAAAAACCAAAGCCTATTTACTACTATCCAGGGATTTGCTTTCTGGAGCTCAACTTTTTATTTGCTGTGGCAAATCATTCAAAAGGCGAAGCCATTTTTTATCAGCACAGTTATTATTGCTCTTATTCCACAGTTATGGCTGTATTCCAATGCGGCAATTTCAAATACGTCTATGGCATCATTCATCATGCTGTCAGCCGCTCTTCTAATTCGTGCACTGCGACGTAACAGCCAATCGTCGCTTTTGCTATCAGTTATTTTTCTTTCAATCGCGGTTTGTTTTCGCCGAGAAGCCATTTTACTGGCGCCTATCCCAATCGGCTTTATTTTCTACTTTGGATGGAAGCAGCATAAACTTTTCAAAGCGCTAAAAGCACTACCCCTAATTCTCATTCTTTTGATTGTTCCAGCAAAACTTATTGAGATGAGTCCTAATGTGATTGGCAAGTCGCCAGCTGGTTACGTTTTTCTTAGTCAGTATGTTGGAACCATCGTCAAAGCTGGCACTAGAATTAGCGAGGCTGAACTAGAAGCTGAACGACAATCGATAGATGCAAGGTTTGGAGATGGAACCTCTGAAATTTTTATGGGTGATGGATTTAATTGTGTCTTCCCTAGAATGTGGATCAGAAACATTAGACTTGCCAATAAGGAAAAGCTTGTTTTAGAAGAGTCTCGCTTTATTATGCAGAAGACCGCAGACATGATGCTTCGATATCCGTCTGCATATATGAGGCATAAAGCCTGCAATTTTTCAAATGTGCTGCAAATGTCAAAAGTTATATATCAAGATTGGGGTGGAATAGGCACTCCCAACCCAGCAGTAAATCGTATGAGGCAGATGGATATCACCTTAAATAGTCGAATTCCGCTGGCTAAAAAGGCATACGGAAAAATTATGGGATGGATGCTGGATTTTCCAATTACTAACTTTACATTTAGGCACTATTTCTTCTATTTGCTTTCAATTCTTACTGTCGCCATTGGCTTAATTGCCCGCCGTATTGAGTGGCTTATTCCAGCATTGTTTAGTGTTCTATACGCTTTTGGTAATTTGATCCCTGATTCTTTTCCTTTTTGGCGTTATTTATTTCCTTGTTACGTATTGACTTGGACTTGTATTCTTGGCATATTCAGCGATTTAGCTGTAAGAAGATCTTTGCCAGGAAAAAGATAAGTTAATAGGTTCAAACCTTACACCAAAACTCAAAAGGGTTATGTTGCCGCCGCGATGCGGCGGCAACATAACCCTTTTGAGTTTGCATTTTGAGTGGTGCAAGATGTAAGTAAGTGCGGTGATTTTTTGCAATCAGCATGATCTTTGAAAAGGCAATATGGGCAGCATGTTGCCCTTTCGGGATTTGGTTAACCTGTGACATGCATCATCTCGATACTTGATATGCATCAAGTTGTCACTTGACGCCCATCAGGGTTTTCCCTGATGGGTGTCAGCTTAAAATGGCTGGAATCTCACAAATTCAAGTACTTCAACGTCACAAGCCAGTTTGGGGTTTCCTGGCATTCTAATAGGTGTTGATGTGTTGATGTACTGCTTAGTGGAATTCGCCATGACTACTCACCATTCGTCCAGTGCTACGGTCAATTTGCTGACCCTGACCAAAGAAGAGCAGACGATGAATCTAAGTTTGCTGATTGCTCGCAAACTAGCAGCCGTGTATTGGCGGCGATTGGTTAGGCTCGGTGTTCCGGTTGACGATGCGATGTACATTGCGATCGCAATCGCCAAGTTTGACGTGACCAACAAGCAGCCGCGCACTAAATACCGCAATCTAATTGGTCGATACTGCTCCCATATTTGTCGGGCTGAACTTTGGCGGCCAGGACTACTGGTATGAGAGGATACAATCGTATGGAATGCGATTAAAAGCGCTCAGCCTTGCCGTAAGCCCCAGATTAGCAGTCGGTTATCCCGACCCAGCCTAAACTTAGGTATAGTCAGACTGGGGCTGACTATGTAGCCCACTGAACCGTCGTGATTTTCCAAACTCGCAAAAACGCTGACGTGGACTTAAAGAGATAATATAGCTTTCTTAGGCTGCCTATATTGTCCAAGAGAAGATGGGCAAACTAAAGGGTGAAAATAGCAAGCGCTATTGAACACACGCGATCGAACCTTGAGTAGGAGTTAATTGAATATATGTCGGCTGTTAGCACCACTTGGCAGCACCACTTTGTCGATACCAACCAAATTCGCCTCCACTGTGTCACCCAGGGAGAAGGAGAACTTGTTATTCTTCTGCACGGCTTTTTAGAGTTTTGGTATTCGTGGCGGCATCAGCTTCCTGCACTTTCCCCTCACTTCAAGGTTGTCATTCCTGATTTACGCGGCTACAACGACTCGGATAAGCCTAGTGACGGATATGATTTGGATACGCTAAGCCAAGACATTCATGGCTTAATTCAAGCCCTGGGTTATCAAAAGGCGCATATCGTGGGTCATGATTGGGGGGGTGCGATCGCATGGCACCTAGCTCAACATTTTCCATCTGCCATTGATCGCCTTGCCGTATTGGGCGCTCCCCACCCGCATCGGTTTCGGCAAGAACTGATTAGCAATCTTGACCAGCTCCGCCGCAGTTGGTATCTCCTAGCGATGCAAATGCCAGGGCTACCGGAATGGCTGATTCGGCAAAATTTAGGCCAAATTGTGCGATCGCTGTTCCAAGATCAGGCGGTTCGCAAAGGCGCGTTTACGACTCAAGATACACAGCTATATCAGGCAGCACTGGAAAAACCAGGTGCGCTTGCCGCTGCCATGCGCTACTATCGCCAGTTTCTCTCCATTCCCGACTGGCTCAAGCATTGGAGCCGTACTCCTGCCAGGATTCAAAGTCCTACATTAGTCCTATGGGGCGACGAAGATCCGCTCTTGAGTCAAACGCTGCTCCAAGGCGTTGAAAAGCTGGTTGCCGCACCACTGCAACTCAAGCTTTTACCCTACTGTGGACACTGGATTCAGCAAGAAGTCCCCCAAACGGTCAACCGAGAACTGCTCGATTTTCTACGCTAGTCATATCGTCCATGTACAAAACCCCCTTTATAGTGGTTCTAGATAAGACCGAGAGAGGAGGGTGCCTCAGGGTGAGGCACTCTCCTCTCTCGTTTTCTCATCCTTAACTGGAATAACTATATTTGTTGTGAAATGCTTGCTGAGCAAGCATTTCACAACAAATACATGAGGTTTTAACTGAATTTCAGATCAGACAAATCCAAAGTCAGAGAGCTACCGCCTCGCAGCAGTCCTCTGACTTTGAATGATTGCGTACAGCAACTACTGTGCCCCTAGCCAGCGCTGATACAGCTTGCGGACGGCTTTTAGTACCGTTTCATGGGCTGCGGGTGGATTGCTGCTGGGATCAAGATTCTGAATCCGACTAAGCAGTTTCGCTTCTTCCACTGCCATTTCGCCATCGCTGTAAACCAGCGCACTGGTTGCTTCGATCAGTTGCTGACAGTCTTGAGAACTGGGATTATCGCCCAGATACTCTCGCACCCAGCCGTAGCATTCATCCGGTTTAACAGTGACCAGTTCGTACAGCAAGGGGCGAATTTCTGGATCATCCGTCAGTCCCTGTTCTGTTGCAATTCGCTGGAGATACTGCCGCTCTTCAGGCTGAATGCGACCGTCAATCCAGGCCGCACCCACCAAGATTTTGAAGAGAATTTTGGTTTGGGTCGATTGAGTCATGCTGATATGCGATCGCAGATCCAATAACGAGCGTTGTGTTCTAAATCCTAGCTCGTAAAAGCTGGATTGCCTAAAAGACAGATTTCATACTTCATGCAGTTGCGATCGCATCGGAGCTGCATACAGCAACACGCAACAAATCTTAAAATATTAAATTTGCATTAAGAATCTTAGGCTGTAGGTCATCATCTGATGTCAAAACGATAAGACAGCACGAATCTATCCGCAGAGTCAAATCCAAATTAGATATATTAAGAAGGATAAGCGTTTTTGTTTTGGAGCGATTATGGTAAGCAACCTCGCTCAGGCTTCTGCTTTTTCCAGACCTAAAGCGCAGGGTGCTGTCAAGCTAGAGCAGTTGTTTCGGACAGTCAATGCGGAAAGTTGCCCTCGGGTCTACAACTTCCACATGCACACCGTTTGTTCAGACGGACAACTGGAACCAGAAGCCTTGATGCAGCAAGCAGTTGAACTCAACCTGCAAGATATTGCGATTACAGATCACCACACAATTTTGGGCTATCAGCGAGCCAAACTGTGGTGCGAAGACTGGCAGTGGCGAAATCCATCCCGCCGATTTGGTCGGGATAAGTCGCGATCGCGCTCAATTCCCCGACTGTGGCCTGGAGTTGAAATCAATGCCGGACTGCTAAATACCGAAGTTCACATTCTGGGCTACGCCTTTCACATTGATCATCCCAGCCTTCAACCCTATCTCCAACGTCATGCTCGCCACCGCAGCGATCCGCTATACGATGCTGAGAACGTGATTGCCAGCATCCAAGATGCAGGTGGTCTGGCTGTTTTAGCTCACCCTGTCCGGTACCGCCGCTCTCCCGAAGATTTGGTGCGCGAAGCGGTTCGGTTGGGCATCGATGGCGTCGAAACCTACTACGCCTACGACAACCCGGCAATTTGGCGACCCAGCCCGCAGCGCACAGAGCGGATGCAGCAGCTTGCTGAACGCTATAGCCTGTTGAGTACCTGCGGCACCGATACGCATGGGAAAAACTTGCTGCGCCGCCTGTAACCCTCTATCTGTAACCCTCTATCTGTAACCCTCTAGAAGATTAGCCAATCCTCGTAAGTTAAGGCGTCTAGTCCTCTGGGCAATTTAGAACTTGAAGTCGGTGTTGTGCCACGATGCGAAGACACAATGCCGATTTTGACGTTAATAAATTTGAGTTAATCAATAAAACTGACATGGAGGGAAGGAGAAGATTGCAGAGGGCACGTCCAACAATCTTCTCCCACAGTGTTTCTATCTCTGCTTTTTATCTCTTGCGTGTGATCCGCGTATTTACCGATTGGCTAAATTGCACCGGATTGAGTAGCCAAAAGGCCAATCATTCCCAAACTTGTGACTAACAGCAGTCCACCAAATAGGAGTGACTGCCCCAGTGTTTTTTGCGTTTGAGTAACTTTCATCTCAACCTCGGTATTTTCTCGTATGGGTTGCTAATAAAAATAGCAATATTTATCAGAACACAACTTGATGTAACGTAAAACACATAAAACATTACGCGGTGTTACGTTGTGTTGTGACGTGAGGAGTGATGCGAGAGGAGTGATGCGTAAGGGCTTTAGAGGCTTATCCAACTCAGCCCTCAGCCCTTGAATCAGCACTAAACTCATTTGTAGTGCTAAGTTGCGAACCTGGTGTGAGTTGGGCAAGTCATCAGACCGTAACAGCCAGCGATCGCACATTGGTAATCGCTAGAGAACCGTCCTATAAACAGTAAAGAATTGGTTAGAAGGGTGTGCGGCTCAATTTCTAGATCTTAGGCTGTAAAAAGTTTTCGTACATTTCCCGTCATTCATAGCGCAAACGTTCATGACTCAATCGTCTTCTCGGAACCCTCGTCGTTCTCAACGCTGGCAGATGGCTGGTGCTCGCTGGTTGAAAGGGTTGGTTCTCGTTGGTTCATCTGCGATCGCGCTACCTGCGATCGCATCCACCTTCACCTCTTCCACGGGAGAAAGCGGCATTAATGCCCAACGCCTGCATGCTGCACCCTACAATCTCACTGGAGCCAAAATTGGTTTGGGGCAAGTGGAAATCGGTCGTCCTGGCGTCTTTGGTTTAGATAAGGTCGTGCCAGGACTGCCTGTCGTCAACGTCAGTCGCGTCTTTTTTCGAGATGCTCGCCCCGATGCTAACCAGGGTGTTGATTCCCATGCCGCTCATGTAGCCGGAGTGATGATTAGCGATGACAAAACCCTTGTCGGAGTTGCACCGGGAGCTAGGCTCTACTCTGCCGCCGTGGGTTCGCTGCGCCGCAGTGGTCAACCAGAAGAATGCCTTTCGGCTCAGCATGTGGCCATGCAGAATAGCGGTGATGTACGCGCCATCAACTTTAGCTTTGGCGAACCGCTCTACCGCGATCCCCGCAGCGATGCGGTTCTGGATGGCAACGCGCTGCTGACTCAATGTATTGACTGGTCAAGCCGCGTTCATGATGTTTTATATGTGATTGCAGGCAATCAGGGCCGAGGCGGAATTCCCATTCCAACCGATAACTACAACGGTTTAAACGTGGCCTATTCTGCCCGCGTCAATGGCGTATTCAGTAAAGTCGATTTTGCCAATTTGGGCAGCGAGCCTGATCCCATATTCAGCCAATCATCTCGGGCTGAAAGCAATGTCGGCAATCGACGATCCATTGGGATTGTAGCTCCAGGTAGCCAAATCGAGCTGATTGATGCCGATGGTTCAACTCGTGTCGCCAGCGGTACGAGTTTTGCATCACCGCATGTTGCTGGAACGGTTGCGCTGATTCAAGAATATGGCGATCGCCAGCTTGCGAGTCAAGCATCGGGCTGGACGCTTGATGCTCGCGAACCCCAGGTCAACAAAGCCGTGCTGATGAACTCGGCGGATAAGCTGGAAGATGCCGGGGATGGCTTAAATTTAGGCATGGCTCGGACGATGCGAACAGAGGGTAATCGTGACTGGACGAATTCAGATGCGTTTTATGAAACCCAGCGCCCGCTGCATGATGAGTTAGGCACAGGACATCTCAATGCGTTTCGTGCCTATGAGCAGTTTAGTGCAGGACAGTGGTCTGCTGATGGGCCTGTCCCGGTTCGCGGTTGGGACTATTCAACCGTTGGCTTGTCAGTCGATGCGGCAGAATATCAAGACTATGAGATTGAGGTGCCGCTACAAGCAAATAGCTATTTTTCGGCTACCCTCACTTGGGATCGGATTGTTGAGCTACAGGATGAGAATAACAACAGTCTGTATGACCTGGGCGAAACATTCCGCGATCGCGGTTTAAACAATCTAGATTTGTATCTCATGCGAGCGGAAGACGATGATATCGACGATGCAGTCTGGGCCTCCAACAGCAGCGTTGACAGTGCCGAACACATTTTCTTCAAAATCCCAGAAACCGGACGCTATAAACTGCGAGTTGTTTACTCAACTCAACTCAATGACCCAGTTCAGGACTATGCGCTGGCTTGGTGGGGCGTAGCCAACGGAGACAGTCCAGACGCCGCAGCAGAAGCGACAGAAGAAACCCCAGAAAAAGCCACAGACGAATCAAGGTTCTAAATCGTTCTAAATCGTAAGGTGCGTTCCCAACTGCATCCCAACCGCTAGTGATAGCTCCCCCAGGAACGCATCCTACAGCTATTGCTCTCCTGTCCCCTCGCTCCCCTGCCCCCTCTCTCTTACTCCCACTCCATTCCCTCATCTCCCCATCATGACCAATCCTTTCCCTGATCCCGATGATGCACCTGATGTTTATCGGCTGAAGTTCTTTTTCTATTTAGTGCCCGTCCTGGGTTTTTTCCCGGCTCTGTGGACGCTCTACCAAAAGACAGGGACTCGCCAAGAGCGAGAGATCAGCCGCACGGCAGTGACATTAGCCCTGGGCTGGTTGGTAAGCTATACTCTGTTGAGCACAGGAGCGCAGGCTAGTGAATCCCTGACGCTACCGCTGTTGATCACCAGCAGTTTGGTTACTTCAGGCTACTTTGTTACGAATCTTTGGCTGATGGTGCGCCTGTTGCAGCGCAAGCCAGTTCAGTTACCTGGACGAGGTCGGCACCGCGATCGCTAATCAACTTCGCAAATCAGCATCGTTTAATTAGGTCAAATAAAGTCAAAACAATCCAGATCCGGGACTTGCGATCGCGAAAAAGATTGCTAAGATAGCGGCTGAATTTGCAGTATCTTCCTGATTCCGAAACTACCTTGTGCAAAGACTAATCAGGTGCGAACCAACGGCTTGATAGTGGGTGCGATCGCAGATCTTGAAGATTATTGATAAATCAGTTGATTCGTTTAGCGACAGCAGATCTATTATTGTTTGACTTAGCACGTACTGAGGCGACCTGTGACGAACTCAAAGTCCAACAAAGCACGACAGTCTCCCAAATCCTCACCCACCTCAAAAACCACAGCGGCCAAAGGGAAAAAACCTCCTCAAAAGCCGAAGAAGAAAGGCCCCAAACTATTGCGCTGGGCGACATTAGCAGTTGGGCTGGCCGGAGTCGCCGTTGTTTCTGCGACCGCTGGCGCTTTGTTAGCTGTTTCGCTCTCCAGTACACCGCTACTACAAAGCGAATTAACCCTTGAAGAAAAAGAAGTCTTCAATCAGGGAGACAATATTGCCTCCAACTCCACGCTTCGTCTGCCCAAGCTCACTCGTCCCGTCAACATCTTAGTGCTGGGCATCAAAGTCATCAGTTCCGACACCGATAATCCCCCACCCGAAGTACAAAACCTGGGCTACCACGCCCTAGTCAACTCCTTCGACGGTCTATCGGATACGATGCTGCTCATTCGATTTGATCCCCGCAATGAAAAGCTGACAATTCTCTCTATTCCCCGCGACACCCGCACATGGGTCGATGGGCTAGGAACAACCAAAATCAATGAGGCCAACTATTACGGCGGCCCAGCCCTCAGTGCCCGTGCCACCAGTGAACTACTCGGTGATGTTCCAATTGATCGCTATGTGCGGATTAACGTACAGGGCGTTGAAAAGCTGATTGATGCGCTCGGTGGCGTGACGGTTAACGTGCCCAAGACCATGCGCTATCAAGACGACAGTCAACACCTTTACATTAATCTCAAAGCCGGAGAACAAAAGCTTGATGGCGACAAGGCCATGCAGTTCCTGCGCTTTCGCTACGACGAGAATGGTGATGTGGGTCGAGTACAGCGCCAGCAAACGCTGATGCGCGCAGTTGTTGAACAAAGCCTTAATCCTAAAACTATTGCCCGCATCCCTAAAATCCTCTCAGTTATCCAGTCCCACGTAGACACCAACCTCAGCGTTGAAGAACTAGTTGCCCTAGTTGGATTTGCCTCGCAAGTCGATCACGCCAACAACCAAATGCTGCTGCTGCCAGGTGAATTCAGCTCACCCAGCGAGTTTGAACTCAGCTACTGGCTACCTGACTACCCGCGAATTGATGAGATCGTTGATCAGTATCTACGCTATGGTTCCTCTCGTCAGGCAGCGGTTAATCCCAGCTATTTACGAATTGCCGTGCAGGACAGCACTCGCCGCAGCGCCGCCGTTGATCGGCTGATGGATCAACTCTACGACGGTGGCTACACCAGTCTTGAAATGGGTGAACGACTGCGAGAGCAGCTTGACGTAACCCAAATCATCGCTCAGCAGGGGGACATTGCCAGTGCAGAGATGGTGCAGCGCTACTTGGGTTTTGGCGAAGTACGGGTCGAAAGCACCGGAACGCTTCAGTCCGATATCACGATTAAGCTAGGTCAGGACTGGCTGGAACAAAATCCTGATTTACAGCCTGCTGGCGGGTACTTAGGTGACTCATAATCTGTCTGCTTATGGCGTACCCTCCTACCTCTGGTCAAACCCTGACTTGCGATGAATTTATGCTTCAGGAATATCTCTCCTACTAAGGCATCTGCTCATTTGTTGCGTTTCCAGAAAATTGGCCAGTCTAGCAATCAGATTAGGTTAAGCTGTGCATCACGCACATTGTTCTTTTCTCTGTCATGACTGCCCAGAGCGAAACGATTAATCAAATTGGTCATGCCCTTAGCAAAATTGTCGTAGGGCAAACGACCCTGGTTCAGCAGCTATTGGTGGCGTTGCTCTGCGGTGGGCATGTCATATTGGAAGGCGTGCCTGGTACAGGCAAAACGCTGACGGTCAAAGTGTTGGCCAAGCTTATTCAAGCTGACTTTCGCCGTATTCAACTGACTCCCGATATTTTGCCATCGGATATTTTAGGCACCAATATTTTTGACCTCAACAGCCGTACTTTTACGCTCAAACAGGGGCCAGTCTTTACCGAAGTGCTGCTGGCAGACGAGATTAACCGGACACCGCCCAAAACCCAGGCCGCACTGCTGGAAGCGATGGAAGAGCAGCAGGTAACGCTGGACGGCAAAAGTTCACCGCTACCGGACTTATTCTGGGTGATTGCGACTCAAAATTCGCTGGAATTTGAAGGTACATATCCTTTACCGGAAGCGCAGCTCGATCGTTTTCTGTTCAAGCTCATCGTAGGTTATCCCGATCAAGCGGCAGAAAAGCAGATGCTCATCAACGTGCAAAGGGGATTTGAGGCGAAGCGGCTCAATATGGGTCGCATGGAGTCGATTACAACAGTGGAAGAGGTGTTAGCCGCCCGGCAGGCCGTTCGGCAGGTGCAGGTGCAGGAGAATTTGATTGATTATTTGCTGGATATTGTGCGCCGATCGCGGCAGCATCCTGATTTGATTTTGGGGCCATCGCCTCGCTCCGCCGTGTCCTGGCTACAGGCGAGCAAAGCTCATGCATGGTTGTGCGATCGCAATTACGTTACCCCCGACGACATCAAAGCCGTGGCCAATCCTCTCTTGCGCCATCGGCTGATTCTCAACCCGGAATCTCAACTGGACGGCGTGCAAATTGAATCGGTCATCGCGTCACTATTGGAACAGGTGGCTGTTCCTCGTTAAATACCCGGTAGGGGCGGGTTTCGCTGCCAGTTGTGATGCAAACCGATTACTTAACCACTAAACCCGCCCCTACGAGACGCTGAATCTGATAGCTCAATCAGGAGAAACATCACAATGATTCCCGCTGCTCGGCTGTACTGGTTTTTATTGCTCAGTGGTGCGATCGCAACGGCGGTTTCGGTCTTTGTCGAGTCGAGTTTGCGGCTCCAGTTTGGCATTGTGGTGCTGCTGGTGATCGACAGTATCTTACTGCTGCTGAGCGGATGGGACGGTGCGCGAGTTCGCAACCAGCGGGTTGAAATTCAGCGGCAGCCGCTGCAGCGGCTATCCATCGGACGGGACAACAAAATTGAGCTAACAATCAAAACAGCTCAGCGACAGGCCACCCTAGAAATTTACGATCTGTATCCGGAACCGTTCCATGTTTCGACGATGCCGCTGCGAGTGATTGCGCCCGCCAACTCAACGGAAACACTCAGCTTCACCGTCTTTCCTGACCATCGCGGCGAGTACCAGTGGGGCAATATTCAAGCGCGGCAGCTTGGGCCTTGGGGTTTGGGCTGGCACTCCTGGACGATTCCGCAAGCTCAAACGGTGGCGGTTTATCCAGATCTGATTGGGTTGCGATCGCTAACCATCAAACTGGCAATTCAATCCACGGGTTCCATTCGCCAAGCGAGACGGCTAGGCGTTGGCACCGAGTTTACGGAACTGCGAGAATACGCGGTTGGCGACGATCCGCGCTTTATTGACTGGAAAGCCACAGCCCGCCGCAGTCAGCCCCTAGTTCGAGTCCTGGAGCCAGAGCAGGAGCAAACGCTGATTATCTTATTGGATCGAGGTCGCTTGATGACAGCCAAAGTCAAGGAACTCTCGCGGTTTGACTGGGGATTGAATGCCACACTTTCTCTGGCCCTAGCCGGACTCCACCGAGGCGATCGCGTCGGCGTTGGTGTCTTTGATCGTCAGCTACACACCTGGATTCCGCCCACGCGGGGACAGCAGCATTTGCCAAAGCTGATTGAGCGCCTGACACCAATTCAGCCAGAACTAGTGGAATCAGACTATCTCAGCGCTGTGACAACGGTTGTGAACCAGCAGCATCGACGAGCATTAGTAGTGATTTTGACAGATTTAGTCGATCAAACCGCGTCAGCAGAACTGCTTTCGGCTCTCGTGCGCCTGCGTCCTCGCTATCTGCCGTTTTGCGTCACGCTGCGCGACCCGCAGGTGGATGTGCGGGCCCATACGATAACGGACGATATTGAAGCAACCTATACTCGTGCGGTTGCATTGGATCTGATTGCCCAGCGCAAACTGGTATTTAACAAGCTGAAACAAAAGGGCGTCATGGTGCTAGACGCGCCAGCAGATCGAATTACCGATGAACTAGTCGAGTCTTATCTCCGCATCAAGAGTCGCAGTCGGCTATAGGTCATTAATGCTTCATGATTTGAGATTCCAAATCTGTCTCTTAATCAGCCATTCTCCTGACTCGTCTTTATGAAGAAGCCAGGTCTTTGTCGTTTCAAATGACTTGGTTGCCCCATCCGCAAAAGCGACAGTATTCACATGGCCTTGGGCAATGCCATACATCCACTGATCGCTAATCACTAAAACATCAAGAGGCGTTAACTGAACAGTCCATTTCGCAACGTCATAGTCTTTCTGTTCACTTTTTGAGATTTCATCTGGGCCATACTCAGGCTTTGCTCGTGGCGGAATCCGAATTGCATCTGTGGCAAATAGCTGTCGATAAGCGGCTGAATCATTAGCGCTGACGGCTGCCTGATATCGTTCACACATCTGCTTGAAAACATCATTGGCGTCAATCATAATTTGTGCCTCCTGGGTTATACCAGTTGTTGAGTGTTGAGGACTGAGCGCTGAATGCTGAATGCTGAGTTCTAAATGCTGAGTTCTGAGTTATAAGTTTTGAATTTTGAGTTCAGTCAATTATGCAAAACGAAACATTAATGATGCTGCGTTGTAGCCAGTATTCGTATCAGTCAACCTTGCGAAGCGGGTTGGATTTGACTACTAATATCAAGTTTATGTATGAGAACCCAATTTATTATTTATGAAACGTTTGCTCAGGAAACGTTTCATAAATAATAAATGATGAGTTTTCAACCAGACTTCATATTAGATTGCGACTAAAATGCTGTGCTTACAGTATCCAATCTGCGAGAATTTTCTACAACAGTAGATTACAAATCTTTGAAGCTCGCGCCATATTCTGCTAAACAAATTCAGATTCTAGATGAGTGCGGCTGTCGATACACTGCACGCGGTAAAAGCGCGATCGCACGAATCGCACTTATCCTCTAATATTCTCTCTTTGGTTAGAGCCAAATATTCCTTTCTGGGATGAGGTGATGATTACCCTATACCTTTAGTCTCTCTACAGCAGGTTTACAGAACTACTATTACTCTGCTAACCATCGAAACCTAGCCAAATAAAGTTGGCCAGATGAGTAGGTTGTTTAAAGAGAGGAGTGTTGCATTGAGCTTTCGGATTCTCAGCATCGACGGAGGAGGTATTCGGGGAATTGTGGCTGCCCGGATGCTGGAAGTGATTGAACAGCAGTTAAATCAACCCTTACGGAACTACTTTGACTTAATTACCGGAACATCAACCGGGGCACTGATTGCCGCCAGCTTAATGATTGGGCGCTCGCCAACCGAAATGGTCAAGCTTTACCTAGAGCGAGGAGAAGAAATTTTTCCCTACCGCAGTTGGTTTAGTCTCCAGCGTCTGCCACTGCTGGTGAAATATGGCCTATCGGCTCCCAAATTTAGCGATCAGGGATTGATTCAGGTGGTGCGATCGCTGGGGCTAGATATGCGAGTTGCGGATGTTTCCCCTGATTCTAGCCAATCTACAAAGCTGATGCTCATCAGTTATGACACCGTCCGCCGATTACCCGTATTCTTCAAAAGCTGGCGGCATGAAGAATGGTATGCCAATGTGCCGCTATGGCAAGCCTGCGTTTGTTCAGCAGCGGCTCCCACCTACTTTCCAGCGCAGCGTCTATTGGTTCAGATTGAGAACGAAGACCGCGAGTTTTCAATGATTGACGGTGGGGTAGGAGCTAACAATCCGGTTGCCTGTGCCGTGGCCGAAGCCATTCGCCTGTTGAGATCGGGATCAGTCACGGAGCAACAGGCCGCAGCCTCAATGGATCGGATCGTGGATGAGATCCAGGTTCTCTCGCTCGGTACAGGAGAACTAGAGCGAGGCATTCCCTGGCGGGAAGTGCGCGGTTGGGGACCAATTCAATGGGCACCCCGGATCGTGGATGTGGTCATGGATGCTCCGGCGGATATTCATCGCTACATTGCCGAGCAGATTGTCACTAAAGCCCATACGGCACAGGCTCAGGACTATCTGCGGCTCCAGCCGGAGCTAGCTCAGAAATTTGGCGCAATTGACAATGCCAATCCGGCTTATCTCCAACAGTTACTGCTTCAAACGGATAACTATTTAGCAGCGCGAACGGATCAAATTAAAGCCTTTTTCAGTCGTTGATTATGCTTTGCCTGATTCAGAATCGCCTACATTGCTATAAACTGAAAGTCTATTACAAGCAAAAAAAATCCCTAGAGAACCGAGTTCTCCAGGGATCAATCAGGGTGCATCTACCTTCTAAGACTACGTAGATCTGATGAAAGATCAGGGAAAATTCCTAGAGTTTACTTAAGCTTTAAACTGAACGGGATCAAATTAAACTTGTTGAGATCGTCCGTTAGTATCGGTCACGATTTATACCGAGTTAATATCGAGAAGGTGAATTTCCACCTAGAGCGAGTTATATACAGCACAGGCTAGCCGAATTCCTTCAACTAGCCTGTGCTGTAGCTATTTCACGTTTTGCCACAACTGTCCGTAAATTAACTAACTTAAAGCTGTCTTACGTCAACAAATACAGCAACACGAACAAAATAATCCAAATGACATCGACGAAGTGCCAGTAAAGCTCAGTGGCTTCAATGCCAAAATGATTAGCTTTAGAGTAGTGAGCCTGCTGCCGCGATCGCCACAGTACCGCCAGCATTAGCAGTAATCCCACAAAGACGTGGAGACCGTGGAAGCCTGTCAACACATAAAACGTACTGGCAAACAGATTCGTGGTCAAGCCAAATTCTAAATGGCTGTATTCATAAATCTGACCGACCAGGAAAATGGCTCCCATTGCAGCCGTGATCGCAAACCAGAGCTGCATACCTTTGACATTGTTCTGTTTAATATCGGTATCAGCCCGATGGATGACAAAGCTGCTGGAAATCAAAATGATGGTGTTAATTGTGGGCAGCGCTAGCTCTAGTTTAGGTGTGCCTTCTGGTGGCCATTCAGGATTCACCAGCTTAAAGGTAATGTAGGCGATGAACAGGCCAAGGAAAATCATGCTCTCCGCACAGAGGAACACCAACACGCCGAACATTCGGTAATCTGGATGACCATGATGATCGGCATGAGCAGTTCCTTCAAGATTTATCCCTGTCTGAGCAGAATCAACGGTTGAACCTTGCATAGATCTGGAGTCAGTACGTAGGTTTGCAGAGTTTTTGCTGTGCTTATTTGGGTTGTGTAGGTTGGGTTGAGCACGCGAAACCCAACGACTAGAGGGTTTTAGGTCTTGCACGCTTGCTGTAAGCTCGACACTCCATTCAGCTAATGTTGGGTTTCATGCTTCAACCCAACCTACAACTGGAGTAAGGTGGGCGGTGCCCACCCTACGGGGGAATTAGGAGGCGGAGGACATTCGTAAAACGGGCTGCTTGCCTTCGTAGACTTCCGGCGGATCGAGCTGGGGATCGTAGCCTAAGCCGTAATCGTAGGGGCCAGTTTGCAGCACCGGAATTTCCTCGAAGTTTTCAATGGCCGGGGGAGACGTAGTCTGCCACTCCAGCGTCAGGGCGCGCCACGGATTGGCAGGGGCTTTCGGGCCAAAGCGCCAGCTCCAGATGGCATTCAGTAAGAAGGGGATCGTGGAAACCGCCAGGATATAAGAACCAATGGTCGCCATCATATTCAGGTCGGTGAACTGGGGATCATAGAGCGCGATCCGGCGGTTCATGCCCATTAGTCCCAGCTTGTGCATGGGCATAAACGTGAGGTTCATGCCGACAAAGGTAAGCGCAAAGTGAATTTTGCCCCAAAACTCGTTCATCATGTGGCCCGTCATCTTGGGGAACCAGTGGTAGATCGCCATGTAGACCCCGAATACGGAGCCGCCAAACAGAACGTAGTGGAAGTGGGCCACCACAAAGTAGGTGTCGTGGACGTGAATGTCAAACGGCACAGCGGCCAGCATGACGCCCGTGACGCCGCCAATCACGAAGGTGGCAATAAAGCCCATCGCAAACAGCATGGCGCTGGTGAAGGCAATGTTGCCTCGCCAGAGGGTCGCCAACCAGCCAAAGATTTTGATCCCGGTTGGGACGGCGATGGTCATGGTGGTAATCATGAAAAACATGCGTAACCAGGGGGGGGTGCCGCTGGTGAACATGTGGTGCGCCCACACGATTAGGCCCAGGAAGGAAATGACCAAGCTGGAATATGCGATCGCACGATAGCCAAAAATGGGTTTACGGGAGTGAACGGAAATCACTTCTGAAATGGAGCCAAACAGCGGCAGGATAAAGATATAAACCGCTGGGTGGGAATAGAACCAGAACATGTGCTGGTAAACCACCGGATTGCCGCCGCCTGCGGGATCAAAGAAGGCAGTGTGGGCAACCAGATCGAATGCCAACAGAATCAACGCTCCCGCCAAAACCGGGGTACCAATCAGAATCAGCAGCGCTGTCGCCAACATCGACCAGCAGAACAGCGGCATTTTGTTAAACGTCATGCCGGGTGCCCGCATTTTGACGATGGTGACGAAGAAATTAATCGCACCCAGGATCGAGGAGGTTCCGCTCACTAGAACGCTCATGATCCAAATTAGTTCGCCCACCAAGCCGCTTTTAATACTCAAAGGCGGATAGGATGTCCAGCCTGCGGCAGCCGCATCATAAAAGAAGCTGCTGATCAGCAAAATGCCGGACGGTGGGATCAGCCAGAATGCGATCGCATTTAGCTTCGGAAAGGCCATATCATTGGCCCCAATCATCAGCGGGATCAGATAGTTCGCTAAACCCGCCCCGGCTGGCACAATCCACAGAAACAGCATCACCGTACCGTGAAGCGTCAGCAAGTTGTTATAGACATCCGGCGTGACAAAATCTGGCGCAGGCGTCGCCAACTCCGTCCGCATCATGGTGGCAAAAACACCGCCCACAATGTAGAAGACAAACCCCGTCACGAGGTACTGAATGCCAATGACCTTGTGGTCGGTATTGAAAGTGAAATAATCCGTCCACTTGCGCTCAGCATGATGAGCAGAATGCTCAGCCGCCGCAGGCTTTGACGGTAAATCGGTTTGAGTCATAAAAATCTAATCCTTATCTGCAAATCTCAATCTGCAAATTCAAGTCAAGTACTGAGAACTGAGTGCTAAGTGCGAGGACTGAGTACGGGTGATAGGTACTGGATGCTGAGTGGCGGGTGGTAAGGGTGGTAAGCGCAAGTCTTTACAGCCTTCTACAGCCCTTTACAGCCTTTTCGCCTCACTCCTCTCGCCTCACTCCTCACCACTCATCACCTGAGCATGCAGCTCAGCCACCGTTTCAGCATTAAGCTGGAGCTGATGAGCCTCGGCAAGTGGAGCGAGGTAGTCGGCATCGGTGCGTTCAGTTGATGCCACTTCGGTGCCCTCGGATGCACCGTCCGCATCCGGTAAACTGGCGATTTGGGACTGCATCCAAGCGTCATATTCTTCAGCAGCATGCACCACCAGTTGCGCTTTCATGCCGCCGTGATAGGCACCGCAGAGTTCAGCACAAACGATGGGATAGTTGCCTGTGCGGCGTGGCACAAAGGTCAGCTCAGTTTCCTGTCCTGGAATAATGTCCTGCTTGAGCCGCAGTTCAGGCACCCAGAAGGCATGGATGACATCTTGAGCCGACATCACTAGGCGGACTTCGCTATCGACGGGGACGTGCAGTTCGCCGGACGTGACGCCCGTACCGGGATAGTTGAAGATAAACGCAAACTGGAGCGCCTGCACATCAACCGTCAGATCGACATCAGCTCCATGCTCAGGCAGTGGCCCAATGCCAGAAGCGGCCAGCTTTGTTCGCGGTTTGACTGGCGTAAAGGCACTGGCTGCGATCGCATCTCCATCGGGCATATAGGCTACTTCTACCGATTTGGGTACCGAAATAACCTCGGCTTCTTGGGTATTGAGTCCACCCAGTTCGGAATAAATCTCAAAGCTGTAGACCGAAATGCCGAGCACGATCACGGCGGGAATTGCCGTCCACAGAATTTCTAAGGGAATATTGCCCTCAATGTGAGGGCCATCGGACTGATCTCCCTTACGGCGACCGAACCGGATAACGGCCACAATCAAGACTCCTTCGACAAAGATGACTAGTCCAACAGAAATGGTCATCATCGCGTTGAAGAGAGTATCGATCATTTCTGCTTCATCAGATGCCGCCACTGGAAGCAAGCCGTGGTTTTGACCGTACCAAAGGCTGACTAGCGTGATGAAGATGCCAGCCAGCATCGTCAAAATGGAACTTGGAATATTCTTCACAATTACGTCAGAGTTACGTTTGCTAATTTGCTAATGTTCGCTAAGTCACGTTCGGAATCAAACTTCAAAATCGAAACGACAAGTAAAGGCAAGTACTCTGAGGGTAGCGAGACAGAAGCGAAAAGGGGGGAGTTTTTTGGCTTCCGTTAACATTTGCCCGCCTGTAGCTGGAGTGTTCTAGAGTCTGGGGTGGCGAAAGGTATCAGAGAACACACAACTCTCATCATTCTTGGGTTCTTCGTGCAAATAGCCTGCGGTCAAGATCCTCACGGTTGCGGATGGTTATCCCTACCGAGGGTAGCGAGATGATCGCCGTTTCGTTGCGCTAGAGTAGCTCTGTATGAACGCGCTGCATGAAGTTCTGTTGCGATCGCATCTGGTCGGTAAAGTTGTAACAGTTATTTAGGCAGTTTAGGCAATCACCAGCCACAATCCAAAGAAAAGCCTAAAACCTGCATTCATTCTCGGTTTGTCTCATTAGATTAGTAGCAAACACGCTGCGACTGTGGAATGCCTAATCCGTCCTGCATCCTCATCCAGGATATCGGCTCACTCAGCAGTCATGGCTCAGTCCAAGCAACGTTTTGTAAAGTCGTTTCTTTATTCGTATTGATCCAAACCACTGATCCAAACCGACGTTCATAGGTAGCCACATGTACCCAAAAGCGTTTCTAAAAAACCGGGAGCGTGCCCGGCGGGACGATCCCCTGGCTTTTAGAGGCTTTTTTAGATGCGTTCATCTATGCCAACCGACTGATCTACATCTTGACGTTTGATAACCGCAAGAGATGATTCGATGACTGATTTCTCTCCTCCTTCGACTTCAACCCGTCATCCGGCAATTCAGGGGTCTACCCAATCTCAGACTTTACCCTCTGCCAATTCCAATACCGTAGCGACTGCAACCGATGCTGCGACCGATCATGGCCCATTGAAATGGGTGCGCTGGCTGATTTGGAAAATTGCGATCGCAACTCTGATTCTGATGGCCATTGGCAGCGCCACCCGCGTCATGAATGCAGGCTTAGCCTGTCCCGACTGGCCACTGTGCTACGGCACTCTGTTTCCCGGTCAGCAGATGAACCTACAGGTTTTTCTGGAATGGTTCCATCGGCTGGATGCCTCACTGATTGGCCTAGCAACCATCGTGCTGCTGGGGATCACGCTTGGGTATCGGCGCGTGTTGCCCAACTGGCTCCCCTGGGCAGCGGGTCTATCGCTGGGATTGATCCTGGTGCAGGGGCTGCTGGGTGGCCTCACCGTGACAGAACTGCTGCGGTTCGACATCGTGACGGCACACCTCGGCACCGCCCTACTCTTCTTCTCAACGCTACTGGTGATGGGCTGTGCGCTGGTGCCCTACCGAGCGACGGGTAGCGTAGGTCAACTGCCCTGGTGGAGTTTAGCGGCGGCGCTGCTAGTCTATGCCCAAAGTTTACTGGGTGGTTTAGTCGCCTCCCGCTGGTCGGTACACCAGTGTCTAGCTGGGGATCAGCTCTGCACAATTCTGCGTAGTCACATTATGGGAGTTGCGCCGCCGACGCTGGCAACGATTGCGCTGATTATTTTGGCCAGACGAACTCCAGCGCTGTCAGTCGGGCTGCGGCGGCTGGCTCATGTGGCCGGACTTTGTCTGATGGCTCAAATCGGACTGGGCGTATCCACCCTCTACCTGCACCTACAGATTGAGCTGCTTACTATTGCTCACCAAATGGTCGGTGCCACGCTGCTGGGAACGCTGGTGTGCTTCACCACTTTGGCAATTCGCGATCGCGCCGTTGCTCAATGCCGCATTCCCATCCCTACGGGTCCAGAACCTGAGTCGGTTCAGTTAGCCCCCTCACCGATCTCAAACGCATCGTAATAAAGGATTTTTTCAGAATGCATAATTCGACCACTTGGACAACAACGGTTGCCCAGCACTCGCGACAATGGCGACAGACGCTCCGCGACTATGTGCAGTTGACCAAGCCGCGCATTATTCCTCTGCTGCTGATTGAAACCGCCGCTAGTGTATGGATTGCCTCGTCAGGGCAGGTTGATTTTTGGCTGCTGGTGGTCGTCCTGACCGGAGGAGCGTTAGCCACCGCATCCGCCCAAACCATTAACTGCATTTACGACAGCGATATTGACTACGACATGGAGCGCACTCGGCATCGTCCGCTGCCTTCCGGTCGAGTTCAGCCTTGGGAAGCCGCCATTTTTGCCGCCGTACTTGCGATCGCATCGTTCAGTTTGCTCACCGTTTTTGCTAATCTGCTCAGCGCTTGTCTGGCGATGGCGGGCTTGGCGGTCTACGTCGGCGTTTATACCTGGTGGCTGAAGCGGTCGTCGCCACAAAACATCGTAATCGGCGGTGCGGCTGGAGCCATTCCCCCACTCGTCGGCTGGGCCGCTGTCACAGGTGAGCTGAGCTGGGCCGCTTGGCTGCTGTTTGCGATTGTGTTCATCTGGACGCCGCCTCATTTCTGGGGTCTAGCCATGGTGATTCAGGATGACTACGCCAAGGTGAACGTGCCGATGCTACCTGTAGTGGTTGGCGATAAAGCCACTGCCCAGCAGATTATGGCCTATACGCTGGTGCTCGTCCCAACGACGCTGCTGCTGGTGTATCCGCTCGGTGTATCCGGCGCGTTTTACGCTGTATCTGCGATCGCACTGGGCTGGCTCTTTATCCGCAAGGCTTGGGCACTGCTGCAAACACCCTGCGATCGCGATTTAGCAAAATCCCTGTTTAAGTACTCAATTTTCTACATGATGCTGCTCTGTCTGGCAATGGGCATTGACAGCCTACCCTTTACTCACAGTTTGGCAACAATGATTAGTCAGCAAGTTGGGCAACAGTTTGATGTGCTGATCGGTGCCGTTCCAATGCTGAGCTAAGTAGCTGCATATTAAATGAATGCATAACCTACTTAGCTAGCAACCATTTAGAGACAGGTTAAGCCGTAATATATTAGTTCTAGATAAGAGCGAGAGAGGAGAGCGCCTTAGGATGAGGCGCTCTCCTCTCTCGCTGTCTCATTCTTAACTGAAATCACTATAGGAGTGAATATTAAAACTGTTGTCTGCATTCGCCTCACTTCTAACTCCTCTCGCCTTACGTTACTGAGAGTTGATGGGTAGCCATCGTTAAATGCCACGATCGCATCCATGACTTTAGTCATGATTCGTGAGGTAAAAACAGAGAGTTACCATTGATGTAAGTTGCAGTGGGTTATTCTGAGGATAGATGAGTCGGTCAGTGATACCTCCACAATAAAGCAATGAACTCAGCAACTTGCTGGAGTTATTCTTCAAGAAAGCTTCCTCATTAGAATAGGATCACCGAGTCCCAACACGCTTCGCGTTCCTATGTTGACTAAAGTTCTGCCCCGCTCGATTCGTCGCCATTTTTGGCCATGGTTCACGCTGATCATGGGCGGGCTGCTGGGCCTCAATATTTTGGTGTATCTGCTGGCTGAGGGGCTATGGTTTAACGAAGTTGACTTTCTCTTTGTCTTTGAGCTGCGGCTACTGACCCAGATCGTGCTGGGGCTGTTTACTTTTGGCGTGAGTGTCGTTTGGCTGGTGGGCAATCTCTACTTTGCCAATCGCTGGTGCTACAAAGATCTGCCCGAAAAGTATCTCCAGCCGGAAATGATGGCGCGGGGTTGGCGACTGAGGGCGCTGCTGCCCGTCGTTATCGGCCTAGCGGTGCTGATGGGCGTCATGCTGGTCTATCAGGTGCAGGTGTCGGCGGAGTATTGGCGACCGAAGCTGACGCTGTACAGCACGACGAATGAACTGCCGATTCAGTTTCGACCCCAGGCGATTTGGGATATTGGGCAGGGGTTAACCGCTTCGGCTTGGTGGGCGATCCTGATTGTAATTGGGTTTGCGATCGCACTTATCCTCTACAACCACTTGGTTAGCATGGCCGCCGCTGTGCTGATGAGTCTGGGCTTTGGTTTGGTTATGTCCGAGCAGTGGATGAAAATTCTGCCGTTCTTGCGCCCCACGTCATTTGAGCAGACCGATCCGCTGTTTTATCGAGACATTAGTTTTTATGTGTTTCGGTTGCCCGTTTGGCAGCTACTGGAATTTTGGTGGATTGGCCTATTTTCCTTTGGCCTGGTCACCGTTGCCTTTACTTACTTCACCTCCGGTAATAGCCTCAGCCAGGGCTACTTTCCCGGTTTTACACTGACGCAACAGCGCCACCTCTGCGCCAACGGCAGCGGTTTACTGGCTGCGATCGCACTGGGTCACTGGCTAGGACGATATGAGCTGATGTATTCGGCCCGTGGCGTGACGTTTGGCGCAAGCTATACCGACGTAAACGCCCAGTTGCCTGTGAATACAGTGCTGAGCTTTCTGGCCTTGGCGATTGCGATCGCGCTACTGTGGCGAGCGATTGTCTGGGGCTTGCCGATTCAGTCGGTGGGACTTTGGCTGGTGAAGGTGATGCGCGATCGCAAATTGTCCCTGCCCACTATACCGCGTGAGCCGGAGTCGGCCAAACCCGTTATGTATGGCTTGAGCTTCTATCTGCTGATTGCGGTTGTGGGGGGATTATTCATACCCGCGCTGTTTCAGCGGGTGGTGGTGGAACCGAATGAGCTGGAGCTAGAGCGACCCTATATTGAGCGGACAATTGCCCTGACCCGGAATGCGTTTGCGCTCGACAGTATCGAAGACGAAGTTTTCATTCCGGAAACCAGTCTGACCTACGAAGATCTCCAGGAAAATCCGCTCACGATTAACAATATTCGCCTCTGGGATACACGCCCGCTGCTAGAAACAAACCGCCAGCTTCAGGAAATCCGGCTCTACTACGAATTTTTGGATGCCGACATTGACCGCTATCCGATCTTGACCGCAGACAATGACACCGAACTGCGTCAGGTGCTAATCGCAGCCCGCGAGCTGAACTATGAGCAGGTGCCGGACGAAGCCAAAACCTGGGTGAATGAGCATTTAATCTACACCCACGGCTATGGCTTTACCCTGAGTCCGGTCAATACCGCTGGCCCTAGTGGCTTACCGGACTACTTCATTCGCGGCATTGACCAAATCCCCAGCAGTGAACTGATTGCTCAAAGCATTCCAATTGGGGAACCGCGTATTTACTACGGTGAACTGACCAACACCTATGTCATGACCCAAACGGAAGTGCGCGAACTCGACTATCCCAGCGGCAGCGACAACGTCTACAACACCTACAGCGGCAGGGGCGGCATCAACATCGGCTCATTCTGGCGGCGGTTCCTCTACGCGGACTATCTGTGGGACTGGCGGATGCTGCTGACTCAGGACTTTACACCGGAAACAAAACTGCTCTTTCGCCGCAATATTGAGGAGCGGGTGAAAACGATTGCGCCCTTCTTGCGCTATGACAATGATCCCTATTTAGTCACGGCCAATCCAGCGCAGAAGATGGATGTCGATACGGACGAGCGTACGCTCAAAGGTGATCCGGTTACAGACAATGAGAACTACCTGTACTGGATCATTGATGCCTACACAACTAGCGATCGCTATCCCTACTCCGAGATATATAGCGACGATTTCAACTATATTCGCAACTCGGTCAAAGTGGTGATTGATGCCTACCACGGCACCCCAACGTTTTATGTGGCCGATCCCAGCGATCCAATTATTCAAACCTGGAACAAGATTTTTCCAGACATGTTTCACTCGCTGGATGAAATGCCCCGACCGTTACGCATCCATATTCGCTATCCGCAGGATTTTTATAATGTCCAGTCGGATCAGCTGATGACTTACCACATGACCGATCCGCAGGTTTACTACAATCGTGAAGACCAGTGGCGGGCACCGAATGAAATCTATGCGAATGAAGCGCAGCAGGTAGAGCCGTACTATCTGATTTTGAATTTACCCAATCAAACGACGGCGGAATTTATTTTGTTTCGGCCCTATACGCCAGCCGAGCGGAATAACCTCATTGCTTGGCTGGCGGCTCGCAGCGATTTGGAAAACTATGGCAAGCTCTTGCTCTATCGATTTCCGAAGCAGGAATTGGTTTTTGGTCCAGAGCAGATTGAGGCGCGGATTAATCAAGATCCGGTGATTTCACAACAAATTTCCCTCTGGAATCGGCAGGGATCGCGGGCGATTCAGGGCAATTTGCTGGTAATTCCAATTGAGCGATCGCTGCTGTATGTGGAACCGCTGTACCTGCAAGCGGAGCAGAATCAACTGCCAACCCTGGCTCGCGTGATTGTCGCTTACGGCAACCGCATTGCAATGGCTGAAACGCTGAATCAAGCTCTAACGGCCATTTTTGAGCCAGATGACCCGGAAACGCCAGCGATTTTGCGGGAACTGGAGGCAGATATTCCCGAAGATGCACCGATTGATCTGGAGGATTCTGTTACTCCAACTGAAGAAACGGAATCTGCTCCTTCAGTGCCTCCGGCAGAAGATTTATCCAATGGGTCGGAAGCACTACCGTTGGAGTAGGAGCGTTTATTGCGATTTGGTTGGGGAGTTGTTTGCGATCGCGCTTTGCATCTCTCGCTATATTGGATTCATTCCGCTACGCAGTGTAATGTGCGGATTACGCGAAAGAATATGACTGGGCTAACGTTAGATCTCAATTCAATCGTTACACTGACGGATGAGCAGTTTTATCAACTGTGTGCCCAAAATCCTGACGTACGATTGGAGCGCACAGCAACGGGAGAACTGGTGATTATGCCACCCACGGGCGGAGAAACGGGCAAGCGCAATTCTGATATCAATTTGGAGTTGGGGCTATGGAATCGTCAGTCTCAATTAGGAGTTGTGTTTGATTCTTCGACGGGATTTCGGTTGCCGAATGGGGCAATCCGTTCGCCAGATGCGGCTTGGATTCTGCAAGAAAGATGGGATGCTCTATCACGGGAAGAACGTCGCCGTTTTTTACCGCTCTGCCCTGATTTTGTAATTGAGCTACTGTCGCCAACGGATGATTGGCAGACGGGTTTAGCGAAGATGCAGGAATATCAAGAGAATGGCTGTCGCTTAGGCTGGCTAATTGATCCACTGGCTCAACAAGTTGCAATTTATCGACAGGAACAATCAGTTGAGGTGTTGGAAAAGCCTAATGAGTTGCTTGGGGAAGATGTGCTTCCTTGTTTTGTGTTGAATCTTCATAACTTGCTTGGGAGGAGATGAATAAACTGGTGGAAGAATAACGGAACAAGCAGATTACCGAATCAGGAATGGGTAACGATAATTCTCAACCAGTAATCAAGCAGTGGCTACAAACAATAGCAGGACTGTTCACAGCAGTTACAGGATTTGTGGCGGCTGTGGTAGGTTTTATACAGCTTTGGCAAGGCAGTACGGGACTGGTCACGCTGATTTTGCTAGTCATTGGTATTGGCAGTTTATGGCTGACCTGTTTGTTTTATGTGCGATTTTGGCAACCGGAAAAAAATGATACTGGATTGAAGCCAGAACCACCATCTAATTTTGCACCGCAAGAAGATCATGAGGAATATGAAGAAGCGCGTCACCAATTTGAGATAGAGCAGACAAAGAAAGCAATTCAACGCAGGAAGATTCGCCGAGTGGCATGGCTTGGGTTAATTGCTGTTCCACTGCTGAGTGTGGCAGGTTTTACAGGTTGGCATCAATGGCAGAATCATCCCTCAACCGATGTAGTAATTTTGGTAGCTGAGTTTGATGGGCCAGATACCCAAAATTATCGAGTGACAGATACAATTTTGGGCAACTTGCGGGATGCAGTAGAAAAGTATCCCAACGTGAAGGTGAGAGCACTAGAGCAATCGATTACGGAACGGGACGGAAGTGAGGTTGCCCGAGAAATTGGTGAGAAGAATAAAGCTGATATTTTAATTTGGGGTTGGTACGGTAAGACAAAGGATCAAGTCTCTTTAAGCGTCAACTTTGAGATTCTTCAATTTTCTGAAGAGCTATTGCCTATAGAGAAAGAAGCAAAAGGATATCCACAATATATACCAGTTGCTGAACTAGAAAGTTTTGAACTACAGTCACAATTATCTCATGAATTAACATACCTCACGATGGCAACGCTGGGTGTGGTTAGTTATATTGCGGGAGATCAAGAATCAGGAATCAGCTTGCTCCAAAACGCATTAATGCAAGTTCAAGAACCAGTTTCAGCTTTAAATCAAAGTATTCTACACCTTTTTATCGGTAATCTCTTTTTAAGAGATGGAGATTACGAAAAAGCCATTCAACAATATGATCAAGCAACATATTTTGATACAGTCAATATATTCACATATATAAATCGTGGTTTGGCACATGCTTTCTTAGGTAAGAGCGAGAAAGCTATAGAAGATCACAATTTTGTCATTTCCATTCTAGACGTAAGTCAAGTTCCAAGATTTTGTAAATGTCAAGCTTATAACTCGCGTGGTCTTGTGTACATGCTTCAGAACGAATATGAACTTGCGATTCAAGATTTCAGTCGATCCATCAATATTGATAATAATTATGTTCCTTCACGCATAAATCGTGGTTTGACATACATTCTGCAAGGCGAATTTGGAAAGGCTAAAAATGATCTCGATTTTGTTATAAATCTTTCACCTAATAGTTCTAGAGCTTTTGCCACCAAAGGGCTTTTGGAAATAAAGACAGACAAGTTGGAAGAAGCTATAAACAGCTATAAAAGGTCTATCGATCTAGATCATAGAAACGCTTTATCATTTTACAATTTGGGCAATATCTATGCAGTACAAAGAGAGTACGATGAAGCCATAAAATACCTACAAAAAGCAACAGAAATTCAACCTGGAAATGCTTCATTCTGGAACTCGATGGGGGCGGTATATCTAGAAGAGGGAAGCTATGATGTTGCCATAGAATTATTCATTAAGGCAATTAAGCTAGAACCAAGTTTAACTGTTTCTTATACAAATTTGGGAATTATATATAGATCTCAAGGAAATCAAAGAAAAGCTGAATCCTTCTTTAGCAAAGCACTGAAGACAGCGCCTAATTCTGTTCAACCTTATTTAGATAGGGCTGTAATTTATGAAGATTTAGGTGAATATGGAAAAGCAGCAGAAGATTATCAAAAGGCTCTTGAGATAATTGAACAGAACCATAGCAAAAACAATACCTTGAATTACGAATTAGATTGTTTTGCTCAGAATCCTGATAAGCGTGGTGCTGGATTTGACTGTCTATTCAATTTTGATGACTCAGTAAATATAGATGAAAAGAGCAAAAATCTCATAAAAGAACAGCTTTCTAACGTTTATTTGATACAAGGTGCAAAATATGTTGACCAGAAAAAACATACCCTTGGATTACAAAAATATAATCAAGCAATCCAACTAACACCAAATTTTGCAAGGGCATACATTGCGCGTGCCAGAAATTATTTTGATCAAGGCAACTATAAATTTGCTATTCAAGACAGTAGTAGGGCTATAGAATTAGATGGTTCTGGCAGAGATGGTTTGATGTCGGCGCAACTTATGACAGCATACCTCATCCGAGGAAACGCATATCTTCAAATGAATCAGTATGATCAAGCTATATCTGATTTGACCAAGGCTACTGAGCTAGAGCAAGGGTATGATGAAGTCTGGAGTAGTAGAGGTGTAGCTTATTTCTATCGAAAGGAATTTGCTAAATCTGTCCAAGATTTTGATCGAGCAATTCGGCTTAGTCAAACAAATGATTCTCTTTATATCAGTCGAGGAACAGTTTTTTGCGAACAAAATAATTTTGATCAAGCTATTGCTGATTTCTCTAAGGCTATTGAGCTTAATCCTGAAAATGCTTTTGCGTATTATCGCCGTTCTATTTGCTATAAAAATATGGGTGAGAGAGATAAAGCCATCCTTGACTTGGAGAAAACTTTAGAACTAATCCCAGACCAAGAACTCCAGCAACTTGCAGAGCAAGAGCTGAGAAATCTAGGTATTACACCATAACGTTAACAATAAAATTTTAGACTTCCTACTGCTTAAAACAGAGCAAACTGGACGAACTGCTCAAGAAGCTGCTTTAAAAGCACTAGTATATCGAGATTGATCGTATGTTGGTCTTAAGAAATCAATAAAAATGACTAGATCAATCTGTGCCAATACATAAGAATGAGCCATGAAGCACCTGCCCCGAATCACTTTCAATCCAGAAATCATGGGCGGCAAGCCTTGTATTCGAGGCATGAGAATCACTGTAGGTACAATTGTGAGTTTGATGGCGGCCAAACATTCGGTTGACGATATTTTGCAAGCCTATCCATATCTGGAACCAGCAGACATCTACGAAGCATTAGCTTATGCAGCTTGGCGAGCAGAAGAAATCGAAGTGCCGCTCGGTATTTTGCCAACTGAGCTAACTTAAACTGCGATCGCACTTTCTTATCCAGAAACATTAAGTGCGATCGCGCAATTTATTCAACTATCGTCTCTATCTAAAACTGATACAAAACACCCAGGTATTCGCGATAGCCACAGATTTGTTCACCGCGAATATCAAACGAAATCGCCGCCTGATTTTGATAGGGTTTGCCCATCACCTCACCTTCAGACAGCACCTCAAACACCACTGTGTAGTCACTCCAGGTAACGCGCTTAATCGTAAGCTGTAAACCCTGTGGAAAAAACTGAGACACATAGGCAAAAAATTCCGCCGCTTTTTCCTTGCCGCTGTGGGTTCCCTGAAACTTACCGATTGGAAACTCAAACGTGAAATCGTCGGTAATCAACTTCAAAAACGGCCGCCAATCTCCCGTCGCTAAGCCCTGTTGAAACGCCTCAAAGCCGAGCTGAGCCGTAATCAGCAGCAAAGGAGCTGGTTGTCGATTGCGATCGCGAATACTCATTACCCAAACCTATTTGGCACAACACTACTATCAAATACGAAGATTCAATAATCACCCGTGTGGGGACTGTCCACCCAGACAAATACTACCTACAGTGAATATGATTTGAACATCATTATCACCATGAGCGCCCATGAAACGATTGATTGTCTGCTGTGACGGCACCTGGAATTCCCTACAACGCCCCTCCCAGGTTTCCCAGAGTAACGTGGCCGAAATTGCCAAAGCGATTTTGCCCTTCGATCCACCAGAGCAATGTGAGCAAACCGATGCGATCGCCGCTGGCATCCAAACCGGAATACCCCAAATTGTGTTTTACGACGATGGCGTGGGCACAGGCTATCTGGCAATCGATCGCTTTCTAGGCGGCACGATTGGATTAGGCATTGATGAGAATATTTTGGAAGCCTATCGGTTTCTCTGCATGAATTACTGCCCAGGCGATGAAATTTATCTCTTCGGGTTCAGCCGGGGATCGTATACGATTCGCAGTCTTGGTGGATTAATTAGCCGGATTGGCCTCATGCGCCAGGATCAGCTTGACCAGCTTTGGCGGGCCTACAAGCTCTATCGACAGCCTAAGCCAAATGCCGAGCGAAATCCTACAACCTATCAGGCATTTGAAGAGACCATTGAGGATTTCCGCAGTCAGTACAGTGTGCCCTATGGGGTCAAAATCAAGCTGCTGGCCTGCTGGGACACGGTTGGTTCTCTCGGCATTCCGAGAATTCCACCGCTGATACCGCTGAAGTGGCTGCTCGAAACCATCTTTGGTCTCAAGCACAGCTTTCATGACACCAATCTCAGCCCAATTGTTGAACATGCCATTCATGCGATCGCACTGAATGAAGATCGGCGCGTCTTTGATGTGACCCCAATGAATCTGCCGCCCAACAGCCCAACCAAGCTGGAACAGTGTTGGTTTATTGGCAATCACGGCTGCTGTGGTGGTGGCACCCGTCAGCTATCGGCAATTAACTTTACCTGGGTGGCGGAAACGATGAAGGCGATGAAGTTGCCCTTAAAGCTCAACCCAGCAGTGATCGACACCAACCGCCAGCAGCAGGATCTACTGTATCAGTATCAAGAACCTAAAGCTAAGATCGTCAATTTCTTATTCTGGATTTTCAACTGGCCACCGTTCATCCCACATCGGCGCAAAAATCCACCCCAGGCTAAGATTCATCCCACCGTGCTAGATCGACTCAGCAAAGATCCTACGTATAAGAATCCATTGCAGTAGGTCGTCTTGTTTGTGGATGCCTAGTGGAGGAGCAGGGGAGCAGAGGGGCGGAGGGGCAGGGGAGACTTTTTGTATTTACAGCCTGCCTCTTTGCTCCCCTGCTCCCCTGCCAACACTCTCTATAGCTCAACAAAACTACGCCCCTGGCACATAAGTCAACGGTGGCAGCGTAATCAGCGTGCCGTCCATGAAGTCAACGGTGACCCAGAATTGTTCAGCCTGTTCGCCGATGACCTGGGCATAGAGGTACTGTACACGATGGGCTTCTAGGGTCTGATCGGAAAGGATTTGGGCACTATCTCGCACGGTCACGCGCAGGGCATCCGGTAAGTGAACATCAGGATGGGGGCCAGCGACGACTAGCATTGTCCATTCTGAGGATTGATCGAGTGCAGCATCGGCATCAACAGGACTAATCGGCCAGGTAATTAGATACAGCCGAATGCCTTCATTGCCCCACTTCAGGTCTTTGTAGGCTCCTCGCGCCGCAGTTGGAATATTCAATCCCTGCTGATCCAGGGCAGTTGCGATCGCATCGATTCCCTGATCGGTGGCCGTGGATCGCATTCCCAATGCGGGGGTTAACGTCGGCATCAGCATCCAGTTAAACTCCTGCGCCACCTGATCTAGCTGGTCGCGCAGCCAGGTAGCAACGTTGATCACGGGGTTGGCCAGCCTCGCTGCTGGTAATTCTGGTGATTGTTGAGCGATGGGTGCCGCTGGGGAGATGTCTGTCACCGCAACTTCAGTACCGCAGTCCGCCGCTTGCAGTTGGTAAAGCAACTGGAGCAGTTCAGGCGACTGGAGCAGCACTTGTCCCTCAGCCCAGGTCAACCGTTCCCAGGGCTGCACCTGACCGATTTGCCAATCAGCGGCCAACTGCTGGAGTCGCTGACGCAGGGCCGCTTGGTCGGCTGGGGTAACGGTGATCGGTGTCGGTTGCGGAGCACTGGCAACCTGTCCCAGTCGCAGTTGCAGCAGCAGCTGATCAACATCGGCATCAAACCAGTTCAGGGGTAGCTGGTACGTCCAGTCTGATTGGGCAGAGAGTTCGTGCTGATGCTGGATGAGTTGCGATCGCAACAAGTACCCTGCGACCCGCACCTGCTCCTGTTCTTCCAGCACCTCGATCAGCAGGTAAACATGGGGCGTAAAGTTGGGTAAATCCACAACGGCGCGAGGCACTGTCACAGCGGCATCGTCAATTTGGCCGCTGGTGATCAGGCACAGCCGCACCCCGTTCACCTGAATTCCCGTGACCGCATCGACCACATTTGCCACTGCTGCATCCCCGATTGAGCCAGAATCTAGCTGCATGGGTAACTCCGCCGCCCGCTCCTCTAGCCACTGGGTTAGGCCCGCCAGCGCCAGCTGATGCAGATATACCGACCAGCGCTGATCGAGATGGGGGATGGCCTCACTCTGCTGGGCTGCTGTTTCCAACTGTTCAGCAGACAGTGCGATCGCACTCAGCGGCAGGACGTGATAATCCAAGCTATCCGTGAATGATGCGTTCATGAGGCTAGGCTCCGAGTGTCAAGATATTGGCAGAGTTTACGGGCAAAGAGATTTTGAAAGGGCTGGTCGCGGTTGGCGCTGGCTTCCAGTTCCGCTTCCTGCATCAGTTCGGTCAGTTGGTGATCAATGGCCGCTTCAATGTTTTGCTGAATCGTGGCGGCAGTTTGTTCAGTTTGCTCAGTCGCCAAGCGCTGGGCCTGCGCCAAAATGCGATCGCGCAGCACAACAAACAAGCGCTGCTGAATATCAGCTCGAAAATCCTTCAGTTTTAGCAGGCGAGTCACCTGATACTGCTGCTGGAGGCCGACCTGGTGAGCAATCTGGCCCATTGACTGGCCTCGGCAGTGGAATAACTGAAGCGCCGTGAGAAACTGCTGGTCAGTAGCAGACTTGCGCCGCTGGAGATACTGAATGCGATCGCGGGTCACGTCGCTGATCACCTGCTCCAGACACTGCTCAAACTGCTGGCGATAGAACTGGAGAAACTGATATTCCACTTCATCGCCCGGAGCGTCTGCTGCTTCTAGCCGCTTAGCTTCCCGTGCCACTTCCGGCTGATCCAGCGATTCCATTGGCGATGAGCCGCCTCGAACGGCAATCCGGTACTGGCGCAGGAGGGTGGCGAGGGATTGCAGTTTGGAGAGGATGAGTTCGGGGGTAAGGAGTGAGGCGTGAGGCGTGAGGCGTGAGGCGTGGGCAGTGAGAAGCTGGGCGATTTCGCGCAGTTGGGCAATGGTCGGTGGGGTGCAGCGTCCGGTACTACCAGACTGGCGCTGCTGAATGCGATCGCGACGATAGACGGCGTGGTAGCTCTGGAGTAGCTGCTGCGAATTGGTAATTTCGAGGGGAGTCAACGAATGAAATTCGCCCAGAATGCGGGGAAGCTGACGGGGTCGAGTATCGTTTAAGATTGCCCAGTCGCTGACCATGTAAACGCCCTGTTCCAGCAGGCAGCGATTCAGTTCGCGATGGTTCCGCACCAGGCGAATCGTCCAGGTAGACAAACTGCCGCGTTCGGGATCAAAGCTCTGCAAAATCTGGGTAGCAAAGGGTTGAAACGCCGAGACAGGCCGCTCTCGTCCGAGCCAGTGGTCTACCGAGTCATTGAGAACAAACGGCAGCAGATCCTTGGCTTTGACACCATGATGGTTGCCAAACTGAGCTTCGAGCTGACGGCAAATCTGATGGATTTGATTGGAAATAAAACAGCGGAGACAGCATTCTGACCAGCGCTGCTCATCGGGCTTGCCCTGCTGCATCAGCAATAAAAGTGTGTACTGAATGTCGGTGTCGGAAATGCGATCGCGATCGCTCCACTGGGGAAACTGCTGCTGAAAAAATAATTTTGCCGCTGGAATTTCAATGATGCTGCCTTGTCCATTCGCATCAAGCTGCACAAACCGCCAATATCGAGCTGCGTTCGTCATGGTTACGTCAGCCCAACCCCATCTCGGCAGGCGTTGGGCAGGGCGTGGAGTAGCTCGGATCTGTGCCATTACCGACCCCTGCGCTGACCAGTAAGCCCATCGCTGCTTGAGGCTGCAAGTTGTACCCGTGAGAGTGGCTCCCATGATGTGCGCCTGGTTGTCGGTTCATTGGAGTGTATCTCTCCCTCATTTCAACCTATGCAGATGTATGCAAATTTGCGATCCGGTTTCCAGTCGGTTTGACCTGACAGACTAACTTGACATCAAAACAATACTATCGTTTGCTCTCCTCTCACCTGACTTAGCTCCACTTAAAATATCGTTAATGCCCCCAACAGCAGGGCTTCCGTCCATTCCACGACTGCTCCATAGGTGTCTCCCGTATGTCCCCCCAACTGGCGATTAAACCAGGCTCCAGTAAGGATTGCGATCGCAAATCCCGCGAGTGCTGCTCCCACGGCCTCGCGCCAGAGAAACGGATCGAGCCAAATTTGCCCGCCGCTAATGATCACCAACAGCAGAAATCCCGGCACGACATCCCAAAATGAGCGAATCGCTGCCTTATGAAATGCTCCTTTGCCCTCCGCTTTTAAGTACGGAAAACGTGCGATCGCAACCAGTTGACCCCAGCGCCCCCAGCCCGCCGCTGCGATCAGCGCAAAATTAGCCGAGAGATACAAGTCAGATAACGCCGCAACTTTGAGCAGTAAAATGGCCACAGCGGCCATTGCGCCAAATGCTCCCGTGGCGCTGTCGCTCATCACCTGAAGCCGACGGTCAGAATCTTGAACCGCTAAACCATCCGCCGCATCCATCGCGCCATCTAGATGTAGCCCCCCAGTCACCGCCAGCCACAGCAGCACCAGGATGACAGAACGAGTCAGATCTGGAATTCCCCAGCGGACAAACAGCCAATTTAACCCTGCCAATCCACCACCAATCAAAACCCCAACCACAGGAGCCAATCGGGCAATTCCCTGAAACAAAATCGGCCATTTGGCGGGAATCGGTAAACAGGTATAAAACGTGATCGCGCCCAGCAGCGTAGCCCACAGTTGCAATAACCAGACTTGAACATCGATCCACATCTGCCGCAGTTGCAGCATCCTACGTTCACCCGGTGGCAATCGGCTACTCATAGTCAACTTAACCCTAAATATTTGACCTGAATATTTGGATCTTGCATACAGTCCTGCCGTCAGTTGCACAAAGTTTGATGAACCACCAACCTATTACTCAACTTATTAGTCAGCACTCAAGCCTCCTCACATCTTGTACCTTGCAGTTTGAAAACCCGAAGCGGTTATTTTGATGTTGCAACACGGCGTCAAAATAGCCCTTCTGGTTTTGGTGCAGGATGTGAGTTTCAGCTCTCAGCCCTATTCTGTGTCAGATCCAGATTTGGAATTATAGACTCGCCAACAGCCACTGGATGCAACTATGATAGGGGAATGTATCTTATGCAACATTTCCACACTAGACCTAACTCATATCAAACAAATTCCTGAGTTAGGATGATCTAGGATGAGCTATTCTGCTTGATTCATTCTGCTTGAACTGGGTTAGGCTAGAAATTAAAGACTGCTGTGCAGCACATTGCAACTTGAGTTGGCGCAGTGACTCATTAGCTGCCAGAATTGTAGATGAATCTACACACGATGAATATAGTGCATACGATCTTACATAAGAGCCAATCGCTTTTATGTGGCAGTTATGAACCTGTTGACTGTACCTTCGGCGTAAATCGAAGCCTCACTTATTAGGGCCTCTTCTATGAGCTATAATCGTTTTCCCACTGATCGATCGTTTCCGGCTCCTTGCATTGTTGATTCTGGCGTTGTTGTGAGCAAACGGGATATGCAACGGCTCCTATCCGATCTCAGCCGCGTACAGTACGCCTATCGGGAAGAAGAAACCACTCTGAGTGAGGGTGAGGGCTATATCCTAGATGTCTATGCCGATCCCTGTCAATCTACCCTGGTTGCAAACCAAACGCTATACATCAACGTCCATAGCTTTGACTATTTAGAACTGACCCGTTCTGAATCAGGCCAGTGCTGTTTCGACCTAGTTCAAGACCAGCGCCGTCTGAAGCTTACTCCACTCTCTAACCCTGTGCAAGAGCACGCCAATCGCGACCTCAACACCGCAGCCTTAGAGGCCGTGGTAGCCGAGGTTCTCTCTGCAAACTGGGATGTTTGCATTGACGACGACAATTTCTCGTTTTAATTCTGTCTAAACAATCTGTCTGAAGATTTTCAGCAATCTTATAGGGACAGGTTTCGTTGATAAATACTGACTTGAAACGGCAGTTTATCGCCAAACCTGCCCCTACTTGTGTTGTGTGCAGATCTCAGACTAAAATTTTGCCCTGGCTATCCAGCTCATCTGATCGCACTTATCTGACCGTACATTGAACTCTGCTTTTTCCTATACTCTACAAGCGCGCTGCCGTCATACCCAAGCTCGCGCAGGCGTGTTTACGACCCCTCACGGCATTGTGGAAACTCCCCGGTTCATGCCCGTGGGTACTCTGGCCAATGTCAAAACCGTAACGCCAGATCAGCTCAAGTCGGCTGGTTCTCAGATGATTTTGGCCAATACCTATCACCTACATCTGCAGCCAGGCGAATCTATTGTGGCGCAGGCGGGCGGATTGCACCGCTTCATGGCATGGTCAGGGCCAATCCTGACGGATTCTGGCGGATTTCAGGTGTTTAGCCTCAGCGATATTCGCACGATTACCGACGAGGGAGTGACCTTCAAATCGCCCCGCGATGGGCAGTTGATTCACATTTCGCCAGAGCGCTCAATGGAAATTCAAAATGCGCTCGGTGCAGACGTAATCATGGCATTTGATGAATGCCCGCCCTACCCCGCTAGCCGCACGGAAGTAGAAGACGCCACCGAGCGCACCTATCGCTGGCTAAAACGCTGCATCGCGGCTCACGATCGCAAAGATCAAGCCCTATTCGGCATTGTGCAGGGTGGCGTCTATCCCGATCTGCGGGCAGAGGCCGCGCGATCACTAGTTGATTTTGACTTACCGGGCTATGCGATTGGCGGCGTCAGCGTGGGTGAACCCCCTGAGCTAATCGAATCGATTGTGAAAGCCACTGCGCCGATCCTGCCGCAAAATAAGCCGCGCTATCTGATGGGCGTGGGTACCTATCGAGAAATGGCCCAAGCGATCGCAGCCGGAGTTGACTTGTTTGACTGCGTGATCCCGACCCGGTTGGGACGGCACGGCAGCACTTTGGTCAAGGGTGAACGCTGGAATTTGAAAAATGCTCAGTTTCGGGAAGATTTCGCGCCGCTGGATGAAACCTGTCCCTGCTACACCTGTCAGAATTTTTCTAGAGCTTATCTCAGTCACCTGATTCGAGCCAAAGAGATTCTAGGCTACACGCTGCTGTCGCTGCACAATATTACTGAACTGATTCGGTTTACGCAGCGGATTCGACAGGCGATCTTTGCAGATCGATTTGTCGAAGAATTTGGCGAATGGTTGAAGCCATCCGCCGCCAATCATGTCGAAAATCACATCGAATCGGCCTAATTGAGGTGATATAGCTGTAGTCAGCTCTGTTAAGACACGGACGTTTTTGTAGCGCGGCTTCGCCGCACTACAAAAACGCCCTAACCAATATGACTATCACTGTAGCAGCCAAAACCAGGAGAGCGCCCCGATGGGGCGCTCTCCTGGTTTTGGCTGCTGGTCATTTATTCAGCGGCTCGCCAGTGAACGTAGGGACGATTGGCCGAAATATCGGCATAGCGAATTTCGCGGAACCCGTCATCATTGGTCAAGTCCAGGTCAAACTGCACCTTGCCATTGGCAAAGCGGAGGTCGTACATGCTGAGGTATTCAGAGTTAGCAGTACCCACACAAGAGGCAAATTCATCTTTCAACGGTGCTTCATAGACGACGCGCTTCGCTTCAGATGTTATTAACTGAGCCGGTTGAGATGCGATCGCAGTTGTATCGACAACGACGGTATGATCGGCTCCACCTTCAAAGCCCAAGCCAAACTCCCACAGCCCAACAGTATCGGGACAAGTGCCGGATTCAGCAACCACCTCAAACTGAACATTGGGTTCCATATTCGTCAGAGTGGTTGAGTCAACAGTCGGCTGGTCGGCTGGAGTGTCAGTAGAGCCTGGATTAGTCGATAGTTCACCCGATAGACTACAGCCCGTGAGTGCGATCGCAACTGTTAAGCTGGCAAAAACTTTCATCATCAGTGCTCCCAAATTTGGATGGTTTGACCGTTGGCCATCAGGTATTGCCCATTGGGGCTGAATTGAAACTGGGCAACGTTGTGAATATGGGTAATCACTTGCCCGGTATTGGCATCCCACAGCGCTAAACCTTGGGTTGGAATCGGTTCGCTCTGCACCAGCGGCAGCAGCAGTGAGCTGGTTGCTAGAATTTGCCCATTGGGGCTAAAGCCGACGTAGCCCAAATTGTCCGGCATGATGGGATGGCCTGCTGACTGGATCAGATCCAAAGCATGGATAGGCTGATAGGTTTGCAAATTCCACAGGCGAGCCGTGTTGCTGTCGCTGCTGGCAAGGCGCTGGCTATCGGGACTAAAGGCTAAATGCTGAACGGTTTCGGCATGACCTCTCAGCGTAATGATTCGTGAGCCAGTCGTGGCATTCCAGAGTTTCACACTATTGTCAGCATCTGCTGTTGCAACCCTTTGGCTATCGGGACTGAAGACAATCGGCAGCGGTGGATAGAGGTTAGTCGCTTTATTCACCAGCGTTCGCACTAGCTGACCTGTCTGGGTATTCCAGATTTGCAGTGTATTTTGCTCGCTGGCAGTTGCAATACGCTGTCCATTAGGGCTGATTTGCAGTGTCTGCACAATCTCATCGGGCCGGATGGTTTGGAGTAGACGACCTGTCTGTAGGTTCCAAAGCTTAACCGTCTGGTCAGAGCTGGCGCTGGCTAGGGTTTGACCATCAGCACTAATTGCGATCGCACGTACCGCATAGCGATGACCACTCAGGGTACGTACCGATTCACCTTTGTCGGTTGTCCAGATCTGGATGTTACCGTTCGACAGTCCGGCAACCACTAGACGACTATCAGGGGTGAAGGCCACGGCATTGACTACATCACCGACGATGCGAGTTCCTTCCGTTTCAGGTTCCTGATTTAGATTGGGAGCCGAAAACGCCTCTGTTGCCTGTCCCCGTACCAAGGTAATGATCCGGTTGCCCCGCTCCGCATTCCAGAGTGCAAATGTGCTGTTATTGGATCCGCCACCGCAGGCTCGCTCATAGCTGTAGCTGCTGACGGCAATGATTTTGCTGTCAGGACTAATGGCTGATGCCAGAGTATTAACGGGGCAGGAATTATCTGGATACAGCGATCGCAAATCAATCGAGCGAGCCAGATCCGCCTGTTGCCAGGATAATCCGGTTGCAACGGGGGGATTACTGTCCAAGACGGTTGCTACATAATCAAACAGGACGGGAATATAGCGATTAAATAAAGCCCCCTGGAGATCCATCGTGTCGATCATGCAGCTGCCGCAGCTTTGTACATTCAGCATATTTGAAATCGTCTGCCACTCTGGCCCTGGCCAAGGCAGATGACCGACCGGGGCATCTAGCGAATAATTTAGTTCTGGTTCAGTGAACCAGTCAGGTGCGACAAAGTTGTTGCCATCCGGCACAGGACGCCGCCAGCCCACCCATTTGCCAAAGGTATCGGCAGCCGCACTCGGATCGTCAGGATGCTGAGCTTTAGCCTCCTGCCAAATTGACCGCTGGACACTGAAGCCAAATCGTCCACGGCTGGCCTGCAACCAGAGCTGATCGATTTCTCGCAGTACGTCCGGTGGAATGTTTCTCGCCACTGGCGTACCGAACATACTGGTGCTGGGATCAACCCAGGGTTTGAGAATGCGGCGCGTTTCAGCATCTGCGGCTTGCCAATCTTCAACTGCCAGATGACTTTGTAAAGCGCTCAAATCAACGGTATTCGATTGGGCGATGGTACGAGCTTGGGCTTCTAGGATTGGTAGCTGTGCGGCAAGTTGCGATCGCGCCTGCCCCTGTGCTTCCTGCGCGGGTGGCACAGCATCCGCCACAGGCGTAAACAATCCTGAACCGAACAGCACCAGTCCAATGAGAGGCCGACTCAAGTCAAATACACGCTTCATAGGTTCAGACCTTCAACAATTGCAGCGAAGTGAGGTTCAAATTCAGTCAGAGCCGCGTCGCTCGAAAATCCGCCTGTCGGATCGCCGTTGATCACGCTGGTGGAGAACACATAGAAAAACTCACCGTCGGTTGCGACATAGCCTAACGTGCGATCGAACAACGTGCCGTCGGCCTGCGTGGTCGTGAAGCCGTAGCGCAATCCTGGTAGGCTACCGACTGAGATATCCGTAGGCGGTTGCGTTGTGAAGGTCAGCGTACTATCGCCCGTTTTGCGGTCTTGCTGGATTGTCTCGTAGTGATTCTCTACCCAACTACTCAGCAGAACGCCGGCTGAGCCATTGAGCGGTACGTCAAGTTCTGATACAGGTGTGACAAACCGCTCAACGGTGCCAACCTGTTCACCGTTCGCTTTGACGCACAGCATCGTCGGGACATCACAGGGTTCAACCTGCCAGTTGGCTGGAGCGGTGGTTTCTCCTAAGATCGTCTGCCAATCGACAACGGGAGCAGTCACGACATTGGTTGAATCCGTTACTGAGGAATCGGATTGGAGGGGCTGCTGGGAGGTTTGGCCGCAGGCGCTGAGCGTGGTGATCAATAAAGCAGCGGCAACTAAAGAGGGGGCAATTGCATTGATTTTCATGGATAGCCAATTCTGTTCTGTTATTCAAAATGCGGAGATTGGGCAGTAGAGTTTATGTCAAGTCTGGTTGAAAACCCATGCTTTATTTTTGGCGAAACGTTTGCTCTACAAACGTTTCGCCAAAAATAAATTGGGTTCTTACACACCGACTTGATAGTATGACCAACCGAAAATTAGCTATCGGATGGCACATTGATTGACAGTGCCCAAAACTCAGCGGTGGTAACGTGTCCGAAGTCCAAACCTCTTTCCTGAGACGATGAGTCTGAAACGATTGAGGACTAGACTGCGCTTGCGTAACTTCAGCGAATCAGGCAGGATTTTCGTAAACCTGTTCATCTGAAACTATATGTATCTTCTTCGAAGAATGGGCGAAACCGTAGGACGTTGCGGAAACTGATACATCCCAATTTTGGACAATCAACGATACTTAGCATTCCGCCAAATGCCTTGATAGAGAAAGTATAGGCCCACCATTTGAATCAGATGATATCCGGCCTCAGCGCTGAAAAGAATCCACTGCGGCCACGGAACAATTAGTGCGGCTCCGGCAATCCCAGAAGTCGTGATACCAGACGTGATCCAGCCTAGTCCTTCTAAGGAACGCTGGCGGGACTGCCAAAGATAAAGAACAAGTGCGATCGCTAATGCACTGAGGTAGTCGATCACACTCACAATGAAGTCAGCCTTGGTTTGATTCAGCGCCAGGGCCACCGCCAGCTTTAGCGCCGCCAAGCCCAATAGTCCCCACCGCCAAGCGGGGACGCTTTTCCAAGCGGCAGCGGCAACTGTCCAAAAGCTAGCGCTCGCTAAGGCCAGCACAACCCCCTGCCAGAGATAGTCCAAGCTGGCCTGGGGCAGCATTTCATCAAAGCCGTGATAGGTGCCACCACAGAGTGCTGCAAAACTGACACTGCAAAACGCAGCTGACCAAAATTCTTCAACTCGACCAAAGCGCAGCAGCAACAGAGCGAACAGCAGACTTTCAACTGCGATCGCATAATCGGTCAGTGTGGTGGCAGGCTCTGCAATCATGTTGCTGGCACAGATTTACAGGTTCAGAAAGTGATCGGTTTTACTCTCCCTGATTGGCTTTGGCGTCTTTAATGGCCAGATAGAAGGCAAAGACAGCCAGCGGCACGCTGAGCGCTAAGATCGCGCTGGTAACTGGAGTGCCCAAATCGGGCATACCGGAAGACAGTTCAAAAATAGAACCAATAGCTGCGATCGCAGCTACACAGGACACACCTAAAAACGCACCACTTTTTGGAGTCACAGTTAATACTTGCTCTCTAATAAGAATTTAAGCAGGGTGAGCCATGCTCACCACCCTATTTAATCCCGCATGAATAGTTTAATTATCTGACCTACAGTAAAGGTGGGCAATGCCCACCCTACCCAAATTTCGATCAGGCAACTGCCACCTAGCGAATGTGCCGAACGTCACTCTTGGAAAAGCCGTGCTTGCCCAGTTCCTGATTCAGCGCTAGTTCATTCTCAACCCGATCAACAAACATAACCCCCGCCAAGTGATCCATTTCGTGCTGGATGACACGAGCGAGCAGTCCTGATGCCTTAATTGTTTGCGGACGACCATTTTCGTCTTTGTAAGACACCTCAATCGTTTCTGGCCGGACGACATCCAGGTAAACACCCGGAATACTCAAGCAGCCTTCTTGCCCAGTACACAAATCTTTACTGGATTTCTTGATGCTGGGATTAATCAGAATCAGAGGCGGATTCGCGGGGTTATCCGGTTCGCAGTCAATCACAATGAGCTGCTTATTCACAGCAACCTGAGGTGCAGCTAATCCAATGCCGTCAGCGCTATACATGGTTTGCAGCATCTCTCGCGCTAAGGCACGCACTTCATCATCTATTTTTGAGATACGCTTAGCAGGCTGTCGCAAAACGCGATCGCCCAAATGGTGAATCTCCAATGGAGGTTGCTTTAATTTCTTTTTTTCAACTTGGACTACAGAGGTCATAGAAATTGTGGGTGTGACGGCAAAAGAAGACGTGATCTTTATGTTAACAATCCTTGGATTCAGTTTACCTTCGGTTTCAGGATCGGTAAGCTACACCTGAAAAATTGCGAACGGGGCTGTATCTGCTGCCCAAAGAGCGCTATAACCGTATGTCAAATGTACAAATCCAGATCACAAACCAAGTTTAGGTTTTCTCAAGCAACTGATACCCGATTCACGAAGGATTGAAGTATGTTCAAGTGGCTGACCAAAATTGATTACCTGCTGCGAGAGACACTGCTGGGTCTACAGCGCGGCGGCTGGATGAACTGGGCGGCGATCAGTACGACGACGGTACTGCTGTTTTTATTTGGCACCAGTTTACAAACGTCTTGGCAGCTTGAAGGCTTGCTAAATCAGTTTGGCAGCCAGTTAGAAGTATCCGTCTATCTCGAATCTGGCGTACAGGCTGACACGCTAATACCCGTGATTGACGCCTTTCCAGAAGCGACAGCGATTGAGCCAGTCTCCAAAGAACTGGCCTGGAACCAGCTTGTCGCTGAAATGGGCATCTCTGATATTGAAGGGGTGACGGAGCATCTAAACGGCAATCCGCTGGTGGATGAGCTAAAGGTGAAAGCCCGCTCGTCCAAGGAAGTTCCCTCATTGGCCAGTAAGCTGCGCCAGATTCAGGGCGTGGATGAAGTGCTTTACGTTTCGGAAGCCGTTGAGCGAATTAGTCAGCTCAATGAGGGATTGAACTTGGTGAGCCTGCTGGTGACGACGGTGCTGAGCTGTACTGCGATCGCAGTTATTACCACCACAATCCGCCTGATCGTCATGGCACGACGGCGGGAAATCGAGGTGATGCAGCTTGTTGGAGCGACCAATAGCTGGATTTACTTGCCGTTTATCCTACAGGGCATCACGTTTGGCGTAGTCGGTGCCGCTCTATCCTGGGTTCTCATTCTAGGGATTCAGCGGATTATCAGCCAAATTCTGACAGATCAGCCGGATTTTGTTCAGTTCCTAGCCAACGGCTTACAAGCCCAGCCAGAACAGGTGATTTTGCTCCCTATTGCACTATTGGGGTTAGGCAGCTTTGTCGGTTTAATCGGTAGCCTATTTGCTGTCCGCCGCTTTTCACTGCGTTAATACGCTCTCGCTAAACCTGTAAACACCCTAAGAGCCGCGCTATGCGCGGCTCTTAGGGTGTTGCAGACAAGTTCAATACTAGGTAGAGGTAGACGGCATCATGACCTTGTCTACAAAATCAGTAAAAACATCGCCCGCCAGAAACTCTGGGGTTTCGAGTACCTTCTGATGAAAACTGATGGTCGTCGGCAGTCCAGTAATCGCACACTCGCGCAGTGCCCGTCGCATACGGCGAATGGCTGTTGGTCGATCTGGCCCCCAAACAATGAGTTTACCGATGAGCGAGTCGTAGTAAGGAGGAATCTCATAATCGGTATACACATGGGAATCCATGCGAACCCCGTTGCCGCCGGGGGGTAAATAACCATTGATTCGACCTGGATGAGGCCGGAAATTGTGCGCCGGATCTTCGGCATTAATTCGACACTCAATCGCGTGACCCCGCAGCCGAATGTCACCTTGGGTAAACGAGAGTCGTTCGCCTTGAGCAACGCGGATTTGCTCCGCGATCAGATCTAAGCCCGTGACTACTTCGGTAACCGGATGCTCAACCTGGATGCGAGTGTTCATCTCCATGAAGTAAAAGTTGCCGTGGGCATCGAGCAAGAATTCGACCGTTCCGGCTCCGACATAGTTGATGGACTGGGCGGCTCGGACAGCAGCTTCTCCCATTTTTTCCCGCAGGACGGGATCAAGGGCTGGGCTGGGCGCTTCTTCGAGTAATTTCTGGTGGCGTCGCTGGATGGAGCAGTCCCGTTCGCCCAGATGCACCACGTTACCGTAGCTGTCAGCTAAGATTTGAAACTCGATGTGGCGGGGGCGCTCAATAAATTTTTCCAGATACAGTCCAGGGTTGCCAAAGGCTGCTTCTGCTTCGCCTTGGGCTGCCGAAAATAGCTTCAGCAAATCGGCGGGATCGCGCACCAGTCGCATACCGCGACCGCCGCCGCCCGCTGTGGCTTTGATCATGACCGGATAGCCAATCCGATCTGCGATCGCAAGTGCATCTCGGTCTTCCAGTACTAAACCATCGCTACCCGGCACCGTTGGTACACCCACCCGCTGCATCGTCGCCTTGGCCGTGGACTTATCGCCCATCGACAGCATGGCTTCTGGAGTGGGGCCAATAAAGGTAATTTGGTGATCGGCACAAATTTCAGCAAACTTGGCATTCTCGGCCAGAAAACCATAGCCGGGATGAATCGCGGAGGCGTTGCGAGTTAGCGCCGCCGCAATAATATTGGGAATATTCAAGTAGCTTTTACTACTAGGTGCCTCGCCAATACAAACGGCTTCATCCGCAAGCTGAACGTGGAGCGCATGCCTGTCTACCGTCGAATGGACGGCAACCGTAGCAATCCCAAGTTCCTCGCACGTTCGAATGATGCGTAGCGCAATTTCCCCTCGGTTCGCAATTAAAATCTTGGAAAAGCTCATCTGGTAGCCGACGCTGTCTTGTATAGATCGTTTGAAACGGTGTGCAAAGTTTAGATTGCGAGCAGCGCTGTAGCAAGTACAAGTTCGACTTGTTTGACAGCGTTAACCCGATTGAAAATCTGGGTAAAACTTTGCTCAGTCAACTATTGACTGTACTCTTGACGGTAGTTAATCCTACCATGTGGTTGAGCCTTGCTCGTCAGTCAATTCGTCAGTCAGTTAATGATTTCGCTCGAAATTTTGCTTGAAATTTTGCTTGTCAGGGGGTTGCAAAGATACGATAATGGGCTATGCTGATAAATCGGAGTCGGTTCTGCTTCTTTTTCTGATAACAGGATGAATTTTGGGAATTGCAGATCCGCTCTAACAGTGAAAAACAACATAATCCTGCGCGGATGTGGTGGAATTGGTAGACACGCACGCTTGAGGGGCGTGTGGCGAAAGCCTTGCGAGTTCGAGTCTCGCCATCCGCATTAAATTATCTATATCAGACTGTCAGCTATCAACAGTTCATAGTTTGCTAGCGGGCTGGCAATGCCAACCCGCTAGCAAATGACTTTAAAAACTAGAATTGCTGATTTAAGGATCAGTTGTGATGTGGGGTCGGCGACTTCACATCACAATTCATACCCAGATTAAGCAACGCCCGAAAACTAGTTCACTGTGACGCAGCCGTTTTAATCTGCCAAGGGGAACAGTGGCGGGTGATAATGGACTCTCTAGGCTGAATTCTGGATTGAATTCAAGCTGGAGCCAATCCACTTATGGTTGCGGGAGTCCGATTATGCCCCCCATCACGCTCAGCGGTCTGTACATTTATCCAATCAAATCTGCCGCTGGTATTTCGTTAACGGCGAGTCAGGTAGAGGAACGGGGGCTACAGTATGATCGGCGCTGGATGCTAGTAGATCAGGCTGGGCAGTTTATGACTCAGCGCCACTATCCACGGATGGCGCTGATCCAAGTTGCGATCGCAGCCGATGAAGACCGATTAGCGATCGCAGCCCCCCAGATGCCGCCGCTGTCGGTACCGTTGCAAATGTCCCGCAAAGGTCAGCTTTCAGTCAAAGTCTGGCAGGATATCTGTGGCGCAATTCCGATGGATGATGACATCAACAATTGGTTTAGTCGATTTCTCAACGTGCGCTGTCAGTTGGTTTATATGCCCGACACGTCGCGCCGTTTGGTCAGTCATCCGTTGGTGTCCAATCAACTGGTCAGCTTTGCCGATGGCTACCCGTTTCTGCTCATTTCTCAGGCATCGCTAGATAACCTAAATCAGCGGCTAGAAAACCCAATTTCGATGGATCGATTTCGACCCAATTTTGTGGTGGAAGGCGTCGAAGCTCACGCGGAAGACACCTGGAGCCAGATCCGGATTGGTTCCGTCTCGTTTCAGGTGATGAAACCCTGTTCGCGCTGCCTGATGACGACGGTGGAGCAATCGACTGCGGAGCGGGGGCACACGAATGAACCGCTGCGTACACTCGCTCAATATCGACTGTGGGACGGGCAGATCTGGTTTGGTCAAAATCTGGTGCAGCATGAATTAGGTACCGTGCAAGTTGGCGAAACCGTAGAGATACTGGAACTGCGATCGCAATCGCGCGATCGTAATGAAAGTGAAGATAAAGATGGGAATGGAAACGGAGAGATAAACGATTTCTGACCATCGTTTGATATCGTCAGGCACTATTGACGCTACTATCACTGGCGAAGGCTCAAACCTGTACGTAATCCGCAAGTCTATGAAAGTTGCCGTCTTTAGCACGAAACCCTACGACCGTTCCTCACTCAGCTCAACCAACGAGTCCTATAGTCACGACCTCACTTTTTTTGAACCCCGACTCACACCCAGCACCGTCAAACTAGCCGAAGGGTTTCCAGCCGTTTGTGTGTTCATCAACGATCAGCTTGACCAGGGAACGTTGAAGACATTGGCTAATCAGGGCACACGCTTTGTCGTTTTGCGATCGGCGGGCTACAACAACGTGGATTTGGACGCTGCCAAACAATGCGGCATTGCCGTGGCGCGAGTACCTGCCTATTCGCCCTATGCGGTGGCCGAACACGCAGTAGGGCTAATTCTAACGCTCAACCGCAAGCTGCACCGAGCTTATAACCGCACCCGTGAAGATAATTTTTCCCTCAGTGGCCTGCTGGGATTTGACCTGCATGGCTCCACGGTGGGAGTCGTTGGCACGGGTAAAATCGGTGAATGTTTTGCCCGCATCATGCACGGATTTGGCTGCAAGCTGTTGGCCTACGACGTACAGCAAAATCCGGCCTGCTTAGAGTTGGGGGTGAAATATGTAGACATGCCCGAACTGCTGTCTCACTCCGATATTGTGTCGCTACACTGTCCGCTACTGCCGAATACCTATCACTTGATCAACGCAGATTCGCTGCAGCACTTGAAGCAAGGCGCGATGCTGATCAACACCAGTCGCGGTGGACTGATCGACACTCGTGCAGCCATTGATGCTATTAAGGACGGCACAATTGGCTATCTGGGAATCGACGTGTATGAGGAAGAGGCCGACCTCTTTTTCGAGGATCTTTCAGACGTTGTAATTCAGGATGAGACCTTTCAACTGCTACAGTCATTCACCAATGTGGTGATCACAGCCCACCAAGCCTTTTTCACCCAAAATGCACTGGATGCGATCGCGCATACCACGCTGTCTAACCTGTCAGATTTTGAGGCCGATCGGGATTGCCCGAACTGTGTTTGAGTGATGTAGTTCTGAAGTAAGGGGTTGTACAGGGCTGTAGAGGGTGATGGGGTGATGGGGTGATGGGGTGATGGGATATGGAGTCATGGGGTAACGGAGTAGATTAGCTCTCCCTCTTCATCACTTGATCATCATCTACCCCTTCACCCATCCACTCCTCCACTCAGTCCTCAGCATCTTCACCGAAACGCCATAATCAGCATCCGGATCAACATCTGGGATTAAGAAAAAGGGAAACAAGCATTACTCTTGCCCGTCTTGACACAAAAACAAGCGAGTTGATTATGGCTTGGTTTCTTAAATCTCCCCGTTTTTTAGTCAGTAGCGCGACTTTAGTATCGCTATGGATGGTGACAGATTGCGCGATCGCACAATCGCTTCAACCTAGTGACGAATCGTTATCGAACAGTAACAGCGGCTTTGCTCTGGCTGCTAACTCAAACCAGAATGTTAACTCCCAGTTAGATACCCCGGAGTCCCAAAACTATATTGCTGACTATCCGGTGCCAACCACTCCCCTACCGGAGCTATCGCCTGGAACCCGTTCCACACCCGCATCAACTCAATACGAAATTTTCAACGAAAACAACAGCAGTCCTGCTGTTCAACCCCAAGCCGCACCCGCCATTAGCGATCGCTACGCCTTAGGGCCTGGCGATCGCATCGACATCAGCATTTTCGGGGCAGAGCAGTACAGTGGCGAAGCGCTGGTGCTCACTGACGGTACCGTCAACTTACCCACCGCTGGCAGCGTCGTCGTGCAAGGTCTGACCTTTACCGAAGCCGCAGATGCGATCGCACGAGCCTACAGCCCCTATATGCGGCGAGCCGTTGTGACGGTTTCCCCCCTAGCTCTGCGTCCGGTACGAGTTGCGATCGCAGGTGCCGTCAAGCGTCCCGGTTCCTACACAATTTCGCTAGAGCAGCGCCAAGAAGGTGGTTTCCCAACGCTGACCGAGGCAATTCAGTTAGCAGGCGGCATTACCCCACGAGCCGATCTGCGAGAAGTCGAAGTCCAGCGTTCCCCCGCTGGAAATTCCGATCAATCCGTCACGGTTAACCTCTGGGAACTCGTCGCATCGGCAGACTTAAGTAAAGACATCACGCTCCAGAGCGGCGACTCGATCTTTATTCCCACGGCTGAGAGCCTGACTGCGGCAGAAGCCCTACAAATTGGCTCGACCAGCATTTCACCAGAAACCATCACGGTATTTGTGATTGGCGAAGTTGAATCCCCTGGCCCAATTCAAATCACACCCAACACACCGCTGAACCAAGCGCTCCTCTCAGCCGGAGGCTTTGATCCGATTCGCGCCGACAAGAATGAAGTGAATCTTGTACGGCTCAATCCAGATGGCACCGTCAATGAACGAGAAATTGAAGTAGATCTGAGTGAGGGCTTAGATGAAGCCAACAACCCAGCGCTACTAGAAAACGATGTGATTGTAGTCGGTCGGTCCGGCCTAGCCAGCTTCTCCGATTCGGCAGGATTAGTGACAAATCCAATTAGCCGCATCCTTTCCACGATTTTTGGAATCTTCAATATCTTTGACTAGTGTTTTGGGCAAGGGGGCGATGGGGCAGGGGGGAGCGACGGGGCAAGGGGGCAGGGGAGCACAGACCGAGAATGTATTTGACTAGCTTTACGGGCAAGGGAGCGACGGGGCAGGGGGGCAACGGGGAAAAGATTAAAGCTCCCTTTCTCCCCCGCTCCCCTGCTCCCCTGCCATCAATACCAAACCGTAAATCCCTACAGTGCAAACGTTTCACCGTAAGACTCTCCATAAAACAGCTTGGACAGATCAAACCGTCCGCCATACTGCTTATGGGGTTCAGTCGCAAAACCTAGACACAGCAGGCAGCAGACATCGACGTGATTGGGAATATTAAACGCTTCTTTGACCTACTCAGATGAAAAGCCTTCCATCGGACAGCTATCGACGCCATAGCTTTTCGCCACAATCATCATGTGGGCAACTGCCAGCATGACGTGGCGATTTGTCCAGACCTCTAGCGAACCATAGCTTGGCCGCTGCTCAAAGCCCAGCGGAATCTGCTTCCGCATGACGTTGGCGTAGTTTTCGTCGATTGCGTCGTTGGCTTTGCCTAGCTCAATCACCTGCTCAATGTAGTCTGGATTGCCAACGTTGCGATCGCCACAGCAAATCAGCACCACGGGAGCCTGCACGACTTGCACCTGACCAAAGGCGCAGGGCTGAAGCTTTTCCTTGCTGGCCTGATCGCGCAGGACAATAAAGCGCCAAGGCTGCAAGTTATAACCCGACGGAGCCTGAATGCTCAGCCCAAAGATCTTTTCCAGCAGCACATCTGGAATCGGATCAGGGTTAAACGCTCGCGTTGCTCGGCGCAGACGGATCGAATCTTGCAGCCCCATTGAGGGCTGGGCTTCAATGGTCATAAGGCAATGTCCCAAGAGTTGGCAGGTCGAATCTTTATTATTTCCTAGCCGCACAAAGCCCGCTTGGCAACGCCTACCAAAGCTTTGCCAAGAAAAGCAAGGATTTTTGGCCAGATTTCGTTCTACCATAGCGCGATCGCAGACATCGCACCTCTTACTCTAAGCCGATTACTCTAAGCCGAGTTCTCGCTTCAATAGGCTGATAGACTTGCTGCCGATGTAGTTATCAGTGGTGATCACTTCAGGTGGCCGAATCAGATCTTCACGGGCTTCCGAAATCGCCCGTTTAACGACGGGGAAACTGGCCTGATCGAAGGCGAAGATGGTCTGAGCACTGCGAACAATGGCATTGAGCTTGTAGGCATCGTTGGTTTGAGCCGTCATCACCAGTAGTTCGTCGCCGCGCAGACTGTGGATAATCACTTCAGCCGCTCGCAGGATACCGGAACTCAAACTAACCAGTCCCAGACAGGTTTCTTTCGGCAAATCCTTCAGCAGGCTTAGCTCTTGGGCATAGTCATAGATGTCAATTGGGATAACGCGCACCGATTTGGGAGCTGCGATCGCTTCTGCCTCGGCAATGAAGTAGCGGCTGGTGACAACTGTGCCAGAGCGAGTTTGAGCTAGGGTTTGCTCTAGGCTTTCCAGCGGCACAAGCTGAACGGGAATTTTCAGCTCTTGCTCCAGTTCCCGCACCATCAGCTCACCTGCACCGATGTCCTGTGAAGGCGTCGTCACCAGCACCTGGGCGCTACAGCGCAATCGCCAGTCCACTTCGGCCAAAAATAGCTCGCGGGCCTGATTGAGCGAAAAGCCTTCCCGCAGTAGCTCATCCAAATTGCGCTGAATCAGCTTACGCGCTTGAGGATATTCCTTCAGTAGCGGCGAAGGAGCCTGAAAGTCGCCATTGCCGGAATCGCGCACATAGATCCCTGAACCGGGTAGTGCCTCGACAAAGCCTGCATCTTCCAGTTGGCGATAGACTTTGCTGATGGTGTTGCGGTGCAGCCCCGTTTGCATGGCAAGCTGACGAGTGCTGGGCAGACGCTTTCCAGGTGGATACTGCCGTGATGCGATCGCAAAGCGAATCTGATTATAAAGCTGAGCAGAAGCCGGAATTTCGCTGTCCGGCTGAATATGGAACTGCACCACGCGGTAAACCTCCGAATTGAGCGTTCTGGTACGTGAACGGTCAGATAATAGGCTGGAACTCATTGATTTTAACCTTATGACTCTATAGCGGCGCTCTCAGAGTTCATGACGTAAGCTCAGCCAAATTGTCACAGGATGTAATACTTTGTCACAACCGAACACGGATTTGTGGCTTTGATTAATCCTGCCTACAATAGGCTCCTGTAGCTAGCATTAGCCGCTCCTCATGGGAACAAAGATATAAATCGTTCTCAGCGATTTAGTGTGCCAGTGGCACATCTACGTTTAACTTTAACTGACAAGCTGACTTTAGTTACTTTTTTATTTCTCCAAATTATGACTGCATTCGATATTAAAACTCAGACAGTTGAAATTCAGAGTGGGGATATCACCCTGCCTTGCTACGTAGCGCAACCGGACGTGGAGAGTCAAACCGCACAGTCTTTTCCGGGCATCATCGTCATTCAGGAAATCTTTGGGGTGAATGAACACATTCGCGATGTTACCGAACGCATTGCCAAAGAGGGCTATGTTGCGATCGCGCCGCCGATTTATCAGCGTCAAGCCCCCGGATTTGAAGTGGGGTACACGGCTGAGGATGTCACAATTGGCCGAGTGTATAAGGAAAACACCAAAGCCACAGAGCTACTACAAGATGTACAGGCCGCAGCGGATTATCTGAAGTCGCTACCGCAGGTGAAATCAGGCGGCTTTGGCTCCATCGGTTTTTGCTTCGGTGGGCATGTGGTGTATCTGACCGCAACGTTACCGGATATTCAAGCCACGGCTTCGTTCTATGGCGCTGGCATTCCCACTTGGCAACCGGGAGAAGAGGAACCAACGGTCAGCCGTACAGGTGATATCAGCGGCACAATCTACGCCTTTTTCGGCAATGAGGACGGCAGCATTCCGCCCGAACATGTGCAAGACATTGAACAAGCTTTAAATCAGCACAATATCCCACACAAAATTTTCCGCTATGACGGAGCGGAACATGGGTTCTTCTGCGATCGCAGAGCCAGCTACAACGCCGCAGCCGCAGCGGATGCCTGGGAGAACGTCAAACAGCTCTTTGCCACACTATAAAATGCCGAATCTTTGAGAATGCGATCGCACTTCCCCGCATCCCAACTCACCAGCTAGATGAAAATGCGATCGCACTCTCCACTCCACAGATACACTCATCAGCTAGATGGAGTTGCGATCGCAGATCTAATCTTCAGGTGCCGTAAGTGCGATCGCACTTCGCCTCACCACATACTGCCCATCAGCTAGATGGAGTTGCGATCGCAAGCTTTAGCTCATCGTTTTAGCTCAGACAACAAATAAAATTTATTCTTAATAACCCTTATGGGTAATATCACAGCTGTATCGCAACGCTTATATTTAAAGATTAAGTCCTCCAAATTGCTTGGCTAATTGAGTAACTTCAGACAACAGATTTCTACTTCCTGGCCTTAAAAAAGCAACTACAACAAATATGGGAGTGTTTTATGCTTTTATTACTATTTATCAGCATTATCACCATTGTCGTCGCTTGCTCTCTTCACTTCGCCTTTCTCGAAACGTCAAAAACACTAGGGCGTCAGGCTGCTTTTACAAACTTGCGTTATTCCATCTTTTATATACTTATAACTTTCCTTGCCATTTTTATTTTTGGTTCACTACGCTATGATCCTCAGGATAACAACTGGCCAGAAAAAAATAGCTGGCTGAATATTCCTAATTTAATATATATAATGCTCATTATCGCGGGGGTTGATACTTTCTTCAGAAGAATGAAAGCTGGTTCTTTATTGCTTGACTTTGGGGAAAATCCAAAGCGTAAACAGCTCCTTAGGATCGGTCTGGGTTTTATTTCTCTTGGTGCTTTTGACGCTTTATTAACTTTTAGAAGTTCAAGCCCAGAAGAATCACCTGGATTAATTTATCAATTATCGATTTTTTATTTCATCTGGGGAATTTACAATCTTGCTTTAGCCATAAGTAAGCTTGAGCTTTGCGAAAACGGTATCTGGTGTATGTGCTCTTTGATTAAATGGCAACAGATAAAATCCTATGTTTGGGATTTAGACAAAGCAAATGTGTTGACTATTCAATTTAGACCACGGTTTCCCTTAACACCAGCATCTACAAGCTTAGCTATTCCTGAACGATATAGAGACGCAGTTAATCAAATTCTAAATGAGCATTTATTACATCGAAGTTTGTGATGCGATCGCACTTCTCCACATCCCACATCTCACTCATCAGCTAGATTGAGCTGCGATCTCAAACCTAAACTTCAAATAGGTTTCACAAGTGCGATCTCACTTCTCCACATCACATATCCAAGACGAGATCGCAAATCCAATCTTCAAACAAGTTTCAAAAGTGCGATCATACTCCCTCGCATCATACATACCATTTATCAGCTAGATTGAAATGTAATTTCACTTGAAATCTAATGTTAATTTAAAGCTTGATTATATCTATTAGCTTGTGTACCATCTATTCCTACTCGTAACGTTTAAAACTAAGTGGAGATAATGAAGCCAAAATATTAATGGCAGACTTTTCTATAGTCTCAGATAGTTGATGAATTACAGGTAAAAACTCATTTATTATTACAATTCTTCCTTCACTTGAATTAAATAGAGGTGTGCCAATCTGCCTTAAAATTTCATTACAGGTAGTCGTGAATCTCCAGTATTTCAATAGTTTTGAATTGTCTAATAATGGGCCAAGTGTGGGCGTTGTCAAATAGTTTGAAATTGAATCAATCTTTAACCGCAAAAAAGAAATAGTGTTCTTATTGAATTGTTCTGTTACTTCAGTAAGAACAATTCGATTGTAACGGATCTCAAGTAGAATTCCTGTCAGTTGCTCAGTTATAAAAGATGAGCGGCTTGTGGCAGCCCAACGATTAAGTAATTCAAGATCACGTCCTTGTAGAAGATATACGTTTCCACCAAAACGAGGTCGCAGAGAATTGAAGTAATGAGTCACTGCAGCATCACCTAAACTACCACCATTCAGAGCATAGAATCCACAGATACGCTCCACAGAGCCAGTTTGAGGGTGAGTAAATGGGTTTGCAAACGCTTGAAGGCAATCGTGTACAACTGACTCAACACCATTCAGGCTGATACTTGCTTCATATTTAGCTTGTAAGCCGTAGTAGCGAATATGTCCAAATGGGTCAACATCTGCAAATATCAAGTCTTTCCCAAATTCACGAGCACCATGAAAATGAAAAACAAGCGAGTAACCTAATCGCCGAATAAGAGGAATAATAAAATTTCGGGTAAAATCATCTTCATTCAAGAAATTAAATTCAGTAGGGAAAGCCATGATTTATTTAGTACAAAGAGCATAGAGTAAGCATGAGTAAATTACGAATAAAGGTTTTATATAAAATTTAAAATGTACATTTTGTATATTCGTCCAAATCGAATTTCATAAAAATCTCTATATTAGGATGAGTATCCGCTGCATTGAAATCAGTTTCTGTATAGATTAGATACAACGTATCTCGCTGGTCTACATACGAGGCATCACATCATCCAACTTTAGCAACAAGTCAGGCAATAAAGGCGATGCAATTAATTCACCCAAGCGATATTGCTGCTGTTCATAGGTGTCACCCACTAATCGGCATACAGTAAACGTTGGTTGCTTCGGGTTGCCAATAAACGCTCTGCCGCCTAGCCCGCGATAATCCACAATCCAATATTCTGGAATGCCAAAGAGTGCATATTCCTCCACCTTTCGAGCATAATCCGTTTCCCAGTTCGTGCTCACCACCTCTACGACCAGCCTCACCGATGCGCCCAGCACGATCACAGGTTCTCGTTCCCAGAGCGGTTCATGCACCAAGGCTGGTTCATCCAGCACCACCACATCTGGGCGGCGAGCAGTCGCAGTATCCGAGAAGGGACGCAGCAAACAGGTACGGGGAATAATCCACGGATGCCCTTTGCGATCGCACTCAATATTGAGCCGACTAGCAACCTTGCCAGCCACCGTTTCATGGGTGCCAGTGAGTGACCTGTCTATTAGCTCCCCATCGGCCAGTTCATAGCGAGGATTATCGGCATAGCGAGCGAGAAATTCTTCAAAATTGAGAACGAGGGATGATGACGTTTGAGTCATAGTCAGAAACCTCTTCCAATAGCCAAATATTTCACCTGGTTATCGTTTAGTAATTGCACAAACTCTTTGAAATCCTGGTTCAGCACCGTACTTCCACAGATGATACTGCTGGCGAATGGATTCTAGCGCAGCTAATCTTGCCTGGTAAGATTGCTTACGCCAATACTGACTATCTTGTTTGGGTGCATGGAGGCTGTTTTTTGTAACCACCATATCGATCAAGCGGGGCTTTGCGGCAGACACATAACCCTCCTTTCGTCAGATCTCAACAATATTATGATCCGTTTTCACTAAGAGACCGAAAACACTAAGATAGCTCTAACGCAATTGTCTGATCCAAACTTTTCGAGTTTGGGAAGAACAGTGTCAAAAAAGTCACCAAACATTTCCTCATATGTCTCAATCCAAGAGACTTTCACATCATACCGTCCGTGAAACTGTGTGGTTGTTGGTTTTGACTTTGGGGAAGGAACTCCATTACGGATCTTATGCTGTGGATAAGGGACTAAGCCGTCTTCAAAAAACGGAGCAAGCTCAGTCGAAACATAACCTGAGTGAATTATGAATTCGCTTAAATCACATTGCCGAAGTTCAGCCAACGTGAACCATGTGAAATCATCGACATAACATTCGTCATGGCGCTTGTGAAAATAGCGATCTAACTGTGGTGATAGATCGTCAGGTAGGCCACGTAGCTTATCAATGCGCTGAATGCCACATACCTCACCAAAGCCGAAGAAGGTATTGAGCGCTTTACGTTCCAACCTTTCACCCCAAAGCGACTTCGGCTCACCATCTTGATTTAATTCAGCCGAAATCCAAACACCATCATCATTTCGAAATTCAGCATAAACATCTAACTCTATCCATGTTGACATTCGATTTTCAGATCTTGACAATTGCTCAGTAGGCTGCTTTATAAAGCATAGCAATGGCAAAACAAATTGTTAGTATTCAAGGCTTTTTCTAGCTATATTTAAGGCTTCTATCACTTCATCTAGCTCAAGCATCCAAAATTCTTGATGATTTGTAGTCGATTTGGGATAAACCTCAAGCATTGGCTTGTCGTCCTCCCAAGACACTTCGGCAAACTGCCGATTACCAACAAATAGTTCTGCTACGAGCCTTTCCCGATCAGGAGGGCTAGCAAGTTGTATCTTTATTTTCATATCAGTCACTTAAATCAGTACGCTAGTATTATAGTGTTCAAGGATTCTCCATTATATTAGCCGTTCCATATATGGCGTGTTCTTGGATTAAATCCCATAAACATCCCTAGATATAGGGCGAAGAATCCGCTACGCTGGAGTCAACTTTTGCCTGGGTAAAACGCGATGTCCTTCGTTGGTCTACATATTCATACCGATTACAGCCTGCTCGATGGGGCGAGTCAGTTGCCGAACTTAGTTGATCGCGCGATTGAGTTGGGCATGCCTGCGATCGCACTTACGGATCACGGGGTGATGTACGGTGCGATTCAGCTCTTGAAGATGTGTACCGCCAAGGGCATCAAGCCGATCATCGGCAACGAGATGTACATCATCAACGGCGACATCACCAAGCAAGAGCGGCGACCTCGCTACCACCAGATTGTGTTGGCCAAGAATACCCAGGGCTATAAGAATCTGGTCAAGCTGACCACAATTTCGCACCTGAAGGGCGTGCAGGGCAAAGGCATCTTTTCGCGACCCTGCATTAATAAGGAACTGCTGGAGCAGTATCACGAAGGGCTGATTGTCACCAGCGCTTGCTTGGGGGGCGAGATTCCCCAGGCAATTTTGCAGAATCGACCGGACGTAGCGCGGCGGGTGGCGCAGTGGTACAAGGATTTGCTGGGTGATGATTATTATCTAGAGATTCAGGATCACGGTCTGCAAGAGGAGCGGATCGTGAACCCCGAGATCGTCCGCATTGCCCAAGAGCTGGATATCAAAATTGTCGTCACCAACGACTCCCACTACATTTCCTGTAACGACGTAGAAGCCCACGATGCGCTGCTCTGTATTCAGACGGGCAAGCTGCTGTCGGAGGAGAAACGGCTGCGCTATACGGGCACGGAGTACATTAAATCGGCGGATGAAATGCGGCTGCTGTTCCGCGATCACCTGCCTGCCGAGGTGGTGGAAACTGCGATCGCAACCACGGTAGAAGTGGCGGACAAAGTGGAAGAGTACACGGGACTGCTGGGTGAGCCGCGCATTCCGGACTATCCGATTCCCGAAGGGTTTACGGCGGATACCTATCTGGTGCATGTGGCGTGGGACGGGTTGCTGAATCGGCTGGGCGTGCAGAGCCGCGACGAAGTTAAACCGGACTATCGCGATCGCATCGAGTACGAACTCGACATGATGCAGCAGATGGGCTTTGCCACCTACTTTCTAGTGGTGTGGGACTACATCAAGTTTGCCCGCGACCACAAGATTCCGGTGGGGCCGGGCCGGGGTTCGGCAGCGGGTTCGCTGGTGGCCTATGCGATGGGGATTACCAACATTGACCCGGTGCATCACGGCCTGCTGTTCGAGCGCTTTCTCAACCCCGAACGCAAGTCAATGCCGGATATTGATACCGACTTCTGCATTGATCGGCGGGAGGAGGTGATCCAGTACGTCACCGAGAAGTACGGTGAGGAGAAGGTCGCCCAGATTATCACCTACAACCGCATGACCTCAAAAGCGGTGCTGAAGGACACGGCACGGGTGCTGGACATTCCCTACGGCGAAGCCGACAAGATGGCGAAGATGATTCCCGTTGTGCGCGGCAAGCCAGCCAAGCTAAAGGTGATGATCTCCGACGACACGCCCTCGAAGGAATTCAAAGAGAAGTACGACAGCGATGCCACCGTGCGCCGCTGGCTGGACATGGCCATGCGGATTGAGGGCATGAACAAGAGCGTCGGCGTCCACGCAGCGGGGGTGGTGATTTCCGCTGAACCGCTGGATCAGGTAGTGCCTTTGCAGTGGAACAAGGACGAAAACGGTGCGGTTACCCAGTACTCAATGGAAGACATCGAGTCGATGGGTCTGCTGAAAATGGACTTCCTGGGACTGAAAAACCTGACGATGATCCAAAAGACGGTGGATCTGATTGAGCAGACGCGCGGCATCACCGTTGACCCAGATGGCATCCCCCTGGATGACCAAGCTGCGATCGCACTTCTCTCTCGTGGGGAGCTAGGCGGCATTTTTCAGTTGGAATCATCGGGGATGCGCCAGATTGTGCGGGACTTGAAGCCGTCCGGTCTGGAAGATATTTCGTCAGTTCTAGCGCTCTATCGACCGGGGCCACTGGACGCAGGGCTAATTCCCAAGTTTATCAACCGCAAGCACGGTCGCGAAAAGATTGACTACGAGCACAAAATCCTGGAGCCGATTCTGGAAGAAACCTACGGCATCATGGTCTACCAGGAGCAGATCATGAAAATTGCCCAGGACATGGGCGGTTACTCCCTCGGACAGGCCGACCTGCTGCGGCGGGCGATGGGTAAGAAGAAAATGTCCGAGATGCTGAAGCACAAGGACAATTTCCTAGAAGGCTCGCAGAAAAACGGCGTCGATAAGAAGATCGCCGAGGGACTGTGGGAAAAGATGGTGCAGTTCGCGGAATACTGCTTCAACAAGTCCCACTCCACCGCTTACGGATACGTCACCTACCAAACTGCATTTCTGAAGGCGAACTATCCGGTCGAGTATATGGCGGCGCTGCTGAGCGCCAACAGCGGCGACCAGGAAAAAGCGCAGCAGTATATCGCTGCCTGCATCTCAATGGGCATCGAAGTGCTGCCGCCAGATATCAACCGCTCCGGTGTGGACTTTACGCCCCAGGTGACGGACACGCAAAAGAGCATCCTGTTCGGCATGGGTGCGGTGCGGAATGTCGGTACAGGTGCCGTCGAGCATATCTTAGAAGTGCGAGCCGAGAAACCGTTCGAGTCCCTGGCCGACTTGTGCGATCGCATTGATACCCGCACCGTCAACCGCCGCGCCTTAGAAGCACTGATCCAGTCCGGCGCAATGGATGCCTTTGACACCAATCGCAATCAGTTGATGCAGGATCTAGAGCTGGTGCTGGAATGGGCGCAGTCTCGTGCAAAAGACCGCGAAATCGGCCAGGGCAACCTGTTCGACATGATGCTGGGCGGTGGCGATACAACAGCATCGGACAGCAACGGCTTCGAAGCGGTACCGAAAGCGCCCCCTGTGGCCGACTATCCCAAGCAGGAAAAGCTGAAGCTAGAAAAAGATTTACTCGGTTTCTACATTTCCGACCATCCGCTGAAGCCGATCCAGCGTCCGTCGCGGATTCTGGCTCCGGTCAGCGTCAGCGAGTTTGCCGATCAGCCCGATAACGTGACGATCAGCGCCATCGTCATGCTCAGCGTCGTCCTGCCCAAGGTGACAAAGAAGGGCGACAGCATGGCCATTTTGCAGGTGGAGGACTTGACGGGACGATCCGATGCGATCGTGTTTCCAAAATCCTATGCTCGCATTCGTGAGGTGATTCAGCCCGATGCCCGCCTAATGGTCTGGGGCAAAGTCGATCGGCGCGACGACCAAATTCAGCTAATCATCGACGATGCCGAACCAATTGAAGCCGTCCGCATGGTGATGGTTGAGCTACCCGCACAGCAGGCAGGCGATATCACGTTCCAGCATCGCCTCCGCACGGTACTGCTGGATCAGCGGGGACAGGATGACTATGCTGCTAAAACCCCGGTGGTGGCAATCGTCGGTGATGGAGCCAATCGCCAGTTTGTCCGGCTCGGCTCCCAGTTCCGCGTCTTGGATCATCAGGCAGCAGTGAATGCACTAGTAAACGCTGGCTTTACAGCCCGCGCTGAAGCGTTACCTGTTTCGTAATGGCAACACTTCAGCATGCTCAGTCTACTTGCGATATCATAAAGTGATATCAAATGCATAATGAACAGCAAGCAGCGAAAAATGCTTAGAGCGATTTTTACCGATCCTGTCCCTGCCGATATTGCTTGGACAGATGTCGTTAAACTTCAAGCTCTGGGTGCAACGGTTTCACAGGGTCGGGGAAGCCGCGTTTGAGTTCTGTTGAATAATCAGCGTGCGGTGTTCCATGAACCTCATCCTGAACGAGAAACAGATAAAGGAGCCGTTAAAGCCGTGCGAGACTTTTTGACCAATGCTGGTATCACACCTGAGACTGAGTAGAACGTACCATGCTGAACTACAAGGGATATAGCGGTCAGCTTGAAATCGACGAAGAAGCAGGCATTATCTTTGGGCGGGTGCTAGACATTCGTGATGTTGTGACGTTCAAAGGAGAAACTGTTGCAGAAGCCAAGCAAGCCTTTCAAGATTCTGTCGATGATTATCTTGAATTTTGCCAGGAAATTGGACAAGAACCCGATAAACCGTTTTCGGGAAAGCTGCCCTTCCGAACCACACCTGAGCATCACCGCAAACTTTTTCTGGCTGCTACAAAAGCGGGAAAAAGTATCAATGCTTGGATGGATGAAGTATTAATCAAAGCTGCAGAGAAAACAATAAATTTCAACAATCAAGGTTAAGCATTTACGATACTGAATCAAATAAAATTCTATACAAGAATAATCAATATTCAGTTTGCACTTGGCATTTCTGGGCGATATGAAAGGCAGAGATGTATGACAATTGAAGCGTTCCATCAAAGTTGGCATCAATTTCAGTTTTTAATGCATTAAATAGTGCTTCCTTTTGCAAAGAATTTAGCCGCAAATAGGGTGAGTAAGTATTCAGTAGAGTTAGATATTGATCGGCTGTATAGGTTATTTCCGATTCAATATGTCCGGCTTCTAAACTGCCAAATTTACCTGAGTCAACTATTATTTGCCCCAGTTCTTGCAGAATTTTGAGCTGGGTTTCTTTATCCTCGTACTGAAGCAATTCTGGTGCATGAGCTTGATAGATTTCAGCTAGCTGCTGATGGACTTCATGACTAGGCTGCAATGCTTTGTTCCAGAGTAGAATCAGATGCCCATTCTCCCGTAAAGCTGTAGCCGCTTTTGGATAGCCAAGATCTGCTGGAATCCAATGAAATGAAGTCGCCGCGAGGACAGCATCATACTGTTCAGGTATGACATGCCACTCTTCAAACGAGGTGGTTTGAATCTCTACATTCGGATACTGACGACAGTTCTGCTGGGCTAATGCACAGAAATCAGGGTTGGGTTCCAAACACAGCATGGAACAACCCAATTGAGCGAAAGCAACTGTTGCCGTGGCGGGGCCACACCCAACTTCTAAAATTTTGGATTGTGATGAAAGCTGAGCGATGTCTACGACCTGCTGAATTAGAGCTTGAGGATAGCGAGGTCTGGCTTGGTCATAGGCCAGTGCTGCTGGAGAATACCAGTTTTTTCGCTGCTCCAGATCCCGGCTGGCGTAGCTATCGATTAGCTGCTTTAAATCTTGATCATCCATATGAATGACATTTAATCTTGCACAGGCTCAGACGGTTCAACAGGTTCAGCGGGTTCAAATTCAACTTTGTCGTAAATATAGGTAAGCGCGATCGCAAATTCCATTACCGCGAACTCGACCGTATCGTCAGACTGGTTATATTCCTGAAAAACCCACTGCTTCTCACCTGTTTTGGCGTAATGCTCAACTAGATAAGCATCCTGATCGACCAAGATATATTCCTGAAAATCAGGGATAGTGTGATAGGCGGCAAACTTGTCGCCCCGATCATAGTTGCGGGCTGATTGGGAGAGTACTTCAATGATCAACACTGGATTGGTGATCGTGTCTCGCCGCCCTTCTTTGTAAGCCAGCTCTCCCGCAACCACCATCACGTCTGGGTAAGTATAAATTTGTGGCTCAAGAATCCAGAGCCGCTGATCGGCCACAAACACCTCATAGGGCTGGCCACGTAGGCCAATTGTCAGCGCTGTGCATAAATTGCGGATAATGCGATTGTGATTCGGTGTTCCACCTGTCATCGGGATCACGCCTCCCTGGATGTATTCGTGGCGGATCTCGGACGCCAATTCCAGTGCAAAATACTCTTCAACAGAATAGGTGCGGGAGGCTTGAGCAACCATGATGCAACTCTCCTCAGGAGTTTACGCTTTGACCATAGCACTTTTGCCAAAACTGGCGATTAAGTATCAGCTAGGATTCCGATTGGGATTGAACCTCTTGCATCAGTGGAGCTAATTCATCTTTGAGCCGTCCAGCCCGAATGAACTGGGCGTAGGTATCAGCCTCAATCGCCAGCAGTTCCTCCATCACTTCTTCTTCTTCGTACTCAGCTAGGTCCGGATGCTCCCGCTTCAGTTTAGCTAGGTCTTCCCGTACATCGGTGATTTGTCCCTGCACCAGTGCTTTTTGATAGTTGTAGAACTCTTCGTCGATTTCCTGACGAGCCATCATCTGATTGAGCCGATCTAGGACGCGATTCATGGCGACCCGTCGAGCGGAGGCTTGGGAATAGGCCAGTCGCAGCGGCTGATCGCCCAGCAGATTAAGCCGTTCCAGGAGAGATTTCGTGGTTAAGCCCTGTACCAACAGGGTAAACAGCATCACACCAAAAACAATGGCAATAATTTCTTCCCGCTGCTCTAGGATTTCTGGAACGCTCAACGCCAGCGCTACGGAAACGGAACCGCGCAGACCACCCCACCAGAGGACGGTTTGATCCGGAATGGTGATTTTGGAATCAACAGCCCAGTTGCTGAATAGTCCCAGAGCAAAGATGCTGAGCGCACGAGTGGTGATGAGGATAATAATTGCGATCGCAATTAGATCTAGATTTTCGCCCAAACTGGCAAAGCGCACCTGATCGCCAATCAGCAAAAACACAATCGAGTTGACGAAGAAGGCCAGAAATTCCCAGAATTCGGACACGACAAGGCGAGTGCGAGGATTCATGCCGATGCGGGAGCCAAAGTTGCCCAGGATGAGGCCAACGGTGACGACACCGATGACGCCGGAACCGCCCAATTCTTCCGCGATCAGGTACGTACCATAGGCGGAAACGAGAGTAAGAGATTGTTCAACCAGGGGCAGATCAAATCGCTGCGTCAAAAACGAAATGCCAAAGCCAATCAGTCCACCAATACTGATACCCACACCGACAAAGACAAAGAAGCGGGCAAGACTGACGGAAACATCAAAACTTTCCACTCCCAGAGCGAGACCCAGCAGCAGGTTGAAAGCGACAACCGCAACCCCGTCGTTGAACAGACTTTCCCCTTCCATCAGGGTCGTCAACCGCTTGCTAACCCCCAATTCTCGAAAGAGCGCCACGACCGAAACCGGATCGGTAGCAGACAAGCTCGCTCCTACCAGCAGCGCTGTTGCTAGAGACGCACCTGCCAAATACTGTAGACCACTAACCAGCCCGACGATGCAGATAATCACACCGATAATCGCATAGAGCGTAATCGGAATCAGGTCACTTTTGAGATTGCTCCATTTGATATTCCACGCCGCTTCAAACAGCAGCGGTGGCAAAAAGATAAATAGGATTAACTCCGGTGATAAATTGACTAGCCGCACATCTACGATCGCAAGTGCGAGGCCCACAATCAGCAACAGCAGCGTATAGGGAATATTGCGTAACCAGCTAGATACCCGTGACAGCGTTGCCACGCCCAACGAGACTGACAGCACGAGCAAAAACTGCTTCAGATTTTGTTCGATGGCTGCATCATTAACGGCGGCAGTCGCCAGCGTGATCATTTCGTGCATAAGCGTTTGTTCTCCTCACGTTCCGCCAGACATCACACCCCGCATTTTATCTGGCATCTGCCATTTAGGCAGGAGACTTTGGATCTGGAGTTTAGACTAAGGCCAAATTGCACCACCTGTGACAGTGGCGCAA
>CBKWJC010000006.1:0-111307 GCA_966674685.1 uncultured bacterium | reverse complement strand
GCGAATGGCCATTCGCCCCTACCAGTTACGTGAAATGGCGACTCTAGAATTTATTGTGGCAAAATGAAACCACCCTGCTTGCCCATTCTGGAGAAAGAGATTGAGGGTGTGGGCCAAGATCCAAACAGTAGCTCGTAGTCTGTAGCGTCGAAAGGTAGCAAATTGTAGCAATTGCTGGCAAAAGCAGGCGATACAATTCAGTTTATTTACTCAGAAAAAATTGGTTATCACAGCCAAACGCTAAGCAAACGGCCACTGCCCAGGCGAGGAGGGGAATCATGGCGGTTAATTATGCTGATGCTCGGAAAAATGCAATTTATTGCCAGCAGGTTTATGAAGTTTTCTCGTCGTCCCTGCGATTTGATGGGATTGACGATGCTCCGGTGTTGGTTGCTGAATCGAGTACAGATACCCAAATGGCGATTCTAACGGTTGGAGAAGGCACGACGATTGTGTTTCGTGGTTCGGAGTCTTCTGAGGATTGGGATACCAACTTGGGCACCGATTTGGGACGGGCAGCGTTTGATGAAAATGTGATTCAAGACGAAATTGTTGATGAGGATAAGCAAGAACTGGTTTATCCTTATGCAGACGAAAGTAGCTCTAATGCCAAAATGCATAAGGGATTTATTCGGGCTTACTTTTCGGTGCGCGATCGCGTTCATGAATACCTTCGCAATCATCAGGTTGAGAAGGTGACGGTAGCGGGACACAGTCTGGGCGGAGCGCTGGCAATCCTCTGTGCAGTAGACATTCAGTATAATTTTGGCAACCGCATTTCGCAGATTGAAGTGTATACCTATGGTGCGCCGAAGGTGGGTAACGATGGGTTTTGTGATTCATTTAATCGGCGGGTGCCTAATAGCTATCGCTTTGTCAACGGCATGGATATTGTGCCCGCGTTACCGCGTTGGTGGCAGGGTAGCTATCGCCATGTGGATAAGGAAGTTCGGATTGGCCGACGTTTTAGCTTTAATTTTTTCTCAGCTCGTTTTAAGGATCATGCGATCGCAGATTACCTTCAAGAACTCACTAAACTAGATACATAAATCGAGTTCTGCACTCCATCAGCATGAAAAACGCTGTATAAGAACCCAATTTATATAGCGCTTCTTGTGCTAATAAAGGGGGAGTTATTTTTGGGAAGCCGCGCTCCGCGCGGCTTCCCAAAAATAACTTGTACCTCAGTAGCTTAGGAAAGGCTATATTTATTTGTTGTGAAACATTTGCTCCGCAAACATTTCACAACAAATAAAGGATGGGTTTTCGACCAGACTTAATATTAGGATTTAAGCGCGGGGAGTTATGTTAGGCACGTCTGCTTTAGCTCAATGTTTTGCGCTGCTGTGTTTTGCAGCGGCGGCGACATTGGTGTGGATTGAGCAGCGAGACGTGCTGAGCTTGGCCGATCAGGCCAGGGTAATCACGCCCTATCGGCAGTCAAGTGGAGAACTGCCCGAAGCGCAGGCGCTGTCCGATTTGGGTGATATTTCTGAGGATTTGCCCGTACCCAAAGATAGTCCCGAATTGCGGGTTAGTTTGCGCGATCGCAAAGTACGAGTCTATAAAGATGGCATAGTTCTGAGTACGTATGACATTGCCGTGGGGCAAGAAGAATGGCCGACGCCGACTGGAGAATTTCAGGTGCAGCGGCTGCAAACGTTTCCCGCATGGCAGCACCCCATCACGGGCGATATCGTACCGCCAGGGCCAGATAATCCATTAGGCACTCGCTGGATTGGCTTCTGGGCACAGGAAAACTGGCAAATTGGCTTTCACGGCACCAATCAAACGGAACTGATTGGTCAAGCCGTATCTCACGGCTGCATTCGGATGCGGAATGAGGATATTGAGGCACTGTTTGACATGGTGCAGGTGGGTGCAATTGTGCGAATTGAAAGTTAAAACCCTCCCCTCCCAGCCCCTCAAGGTTGTTTTATGTTTATCAGAGAGTAGCTAAAAATATTGACATTGCGTAGGGCGAATGGCCATTCGCCCCTACTAAGCACTCCTGTAGGAAAGAGTTTAAGGTGTAGCCAAACAACAAAAAAGCCTCGCGTTAACGAGGCTTGTAGAGAGTATTGATCCACATGAGAACCTCACAGGAGGACTCTACTCACGCATGATTTAGAAGATTTAGGTGATTTGCTGCGCTACTTTTTCAAGGGCTTCAGCACTGGGTTCAAACTTGCTGGCATGGGTTTGCAGCAGACTACTGACCTGAGCCATGACATCGTCGCCAGTGTGCTTGGTGATGGCTTGACGCTCGGGGAAGAATTCCGGGCGGTCGAGGTTGCGAACAATGGCTTCGCTGATTTGATTAGCAATCAGGTCGGCCAGTTCTTCTTTGGCGCGTTCTCGCTGGTAATTAGCCCCTTCTTCAGTGGTGGCGTAAAGGGGCGGTAAGCGGTTGAGGGCGTAGGCAGCAATGTCGCCTAGGTCAAGGGTGCAATCACTGGAGGCTTCGACTTCGGCGACCCGTGCGATCGCTTCGGTCAGCACCAGTTCTTCCATCACGTTAATAAACTGCTTGCGGGGGACGGCAACGACTTCACCAGTTAGGAGAGCGCCCATTAGCCGATCAAGAGCCATATACTCTTCAATCGACAGTTCGGCAGCGGTATCACAAATGCGACCAACCTCTGCCTCCATTGCTGGTGTCAGGTATCCGTCTTGTAATGCCTGTTCAACAATTTTTTCAATGCTCATATGTCGATTAGTACTCAAAAGAACGTCTTGTTTGCAATGTGGCCAGAACAGAATGTGGATGACGTTTGGTAGATGGGTCTGGGGTAAGGACTACATCTTCAGTGGTACCAACGCTTTAGCTACCTAACCGGACTGGTCTGACTTTAGTTTGCCCATGTTGGATGGGAGACTAGCATGAATATGTAACTTTACAAAACTTTCATCTGATTGGGGCAATCGGTGAGCTGGTAGGTTGATCTTAGTGGAGCATTAGGTTTATTGCTATGGGGTGATGAGATAGCAGCGGCTGAACATGCTGATGGAAATTAAACAACTGTCTCTGGTGAGCTTGACGGGGCAACGCTTTCTGGTAGGGTGACTAAATCACATTTTCCTAAATCATCAGACCTCGGAGCGCGGATTCGTTCGCGCTCTTTATTTATGTCTCTTAATACTCAAATCTAATACTCAAATCGTCGATTTTGAAGGCACCTCGATTGATGACGTTGCTGATATTCAATGAGAAGTCCAGTATAAAAAGTTACTTTATTTTTTTTACTTGAAAGAGCATGAAATGTTTGTCCTTCATCTGTTTTGCGTGAATATCAAGTAATTGTAAAAACACACCAAAGCTCTTGGTACGTTTGGGGACAATTGGGAAAACTTATGAATAAGTAAGCCATACAACGATGCAGTTCGATCAACCGTAGGGTGTGTTAGGCATAGCCGTAATGCACCACTCGATAAGGCTTCGGTACGTTTTGCGTCACTCAATAAACTTCTAATTATCAGGGCTTTATAGCTGAGGATCTGAGAACTAATATGCCAAATGTTAAGCTCAACACCTTAATTGAGAATGAAATCAGCCGCCTTTCAGAGTTACACAACGTAGACTCATCAGTTTTAGGCGAATTTGCCCAATTTGTAATTGCAAACGCTAAAGCAAAGCAACCAGCTAAATCAGCTCAGCCAACTAAATCAGCTAAATCCTCGAAACGATCAAAAGCTACAGAACCAACAGATGTAGCAGATTTATCGATGGCTGATTTGAGAAATGCTGTTTACCAGTATTTTGAAGTCAAGGATACAACCAAGCTGAAAAAATCTGGCTCCTTCAAAATGGCAACAGACGGAATGGGAGATTTAGATTTTCGTCTTAAAGAAACTTGGGAAATGCTCTATCGCAAATTCATTGGAGTTTTACCAGGTGAGGAATCTCAAGAAGGTTATGGGTGCATTAATGGAGTAGATATCTTTAAGTATTTCAAACCTTGGGATGTATTTGGTTTGGATTCCAAAACAGCTAGTCCAGAAGACATCAAACAAGCTTACCGAAATCTCAGCAAAACTTATCATCCCGATATTCCAGCGACAGGGGATGCAAAAATTTTCGATCGCATTAACACCATGTATAAGAGCATCAGTGTGGAGGCATAAAGATGACGAAAAAGCTTGCTCAGTTTACCATCAAAGAAAAAGATCTTGCCGCTGCACTAGAAATTAGTCATCAAAGACTTAGGGAAATTATTGATTTTTTTGATTCAGACCCAAACGATGAGTGGGAATTACGCGAAGACGATCATTTTGTAGTGATCAACAAACAATGGAATGAGCGCTTGTTCTCCAAACATGGTGCTTTTGCGATCGCAAAGTACATGGATTCTATTGAGAAGAAAAGTATTTGGGATCAGATTGTAGAGTTTATTACAAAACATAAGCAGAAACTGCGTAATGCTTTTGTTTGTCAAAAAATTCATGAAAATAGTAGCTCCTTAACAAAGAGGAATAATCGTCATTACCTTTCCAAGAAAGATACTGTTAATATTCTTTGCACTAGCTATGCAAAATTGAATAAAGTTTTTCGCGATATTCAACAATCGGAGCGACCCTTGGCATATGGGGAAGACTTTGATGATATTGATGGAACTCGCTACTATTCCCTGTTCGGGTTTTTCCGTATAAGCAAAATCTTATCGCAAGAGTTAACAGTGAAAGATCGACGAGAGTGGTGTTCTGCAATTGAAATTGTTGGAGACAGAACATTCAAGCAAATTATCAGCGTAGAAGAGGCTAGAAAGAAGAGAATTGATTCAGCTAAGAAAAAAGCCAAAACTAGAGATAAGAAAACATGCCAAATTACTCAATGTAAGCCAGAAGCTCACGATAAATTTAATTTGGCTGTCCACCACATCTTCTCTGCCAAAGATTATCCACATCTAGAATCAAGTATTGATAATTTAATCACTATCCGTGAGGAAATTCACAAGGAATTTCATACTTGGAATGGCGGATTCAAACAGCCATGCACAATCGATGATTTAATTCGCTTTGTGATGGAGATTTATCCTGCTGAATATGAAATCTTGCACAAGCTGAATACGTTAAAAGTACAGCTTGGAACACATACACCTGTTCAAGGAGTTCAAGCACTACCTAAATCTGGCAAGGCTGCATAAACCATCATTGCAAGTAGCATCTCTATCGACAGGGAAAGCTGAACTTAAAACAAAAAGGCCCTTCAGTCGTGAGACTGGAGGGCTTTGCAATGAACTCCACATTTTTGCTTAACGCATATCAACATTATGAAATCCCCACTTCATAAAGACTTCCGTTAAATAGCGGAACTTTTACGAAAACCCCATCCGTGAATCAACGCAAATTATTTTCCCAGCTTTTTTTAGCTTCATCTAAATTACTGAAGAATTCGATCAATATCGCCTAAAACGCCCTCCAGTCGGGTTTAATAAATCACTACCCTTCATCAACCTGAGATAAAGACCGTGGCTCGCTCCGTTGCTCAATTCTGGAAACAGCGCATTCCTGGATTACAAAAATTACTGGCTTACCAACCCAATTGGCTACATGGCGACCTGCTCGCAGGCTTAACCGTTGCCGCTTACCTCATTCCTCAATGCATGGCCTATGGCGAACTCGCAGGCGTCGAACCCGTCGCTGGCCTGTGGGCCATCCTGCCGCCGATGATTCTCTACGCCATCTTTGGTTCCTCACCTCAGATGTCCATCGGCCCCGAATCCACCACTGCCGTTATGACCGCCGCTGCGATCGCACCTCTTGCCGCCGCCGATGGCAGTAATTACGCTAGCCTCGCCGCCCTGCTGGCCATCATGGTCGGGGTTGTGTGCATCATCGGTCACTTTGCCCGCCTCGGCTTTCTAGCCAACCTGCTCTCTCGACCGCTGCTGATCGGCTACATGGCAGGCGTCGCCCTGATTATGATTGGCGGACAGCTCGGCAAAGCCAGCGGTATTTCTATTGAATCGGACACCGTCTACGGCCAGTTCTTCGAATTCTTTACCCGCCTTGGCGAAATTCATCCGCCCACGCTGATTCTGTCCATTGCTGTTCTGGTCTTCCTGTTCACCATTCGCCACTACTTCAAAAATGCCCCTGGCCCACTGCTAGCTGTCCTGCTGGCCACCACCGCCGTTGCCGTCATCGATCTCGATCAGCAAGGCGTCGTCGTGATTGGCGAAATTCCCGCCGGACTGCCCCAATTGGCTCTGCCGAACGTCACGCTCGATCATCTGCTGCCCACAATTGCCTCCGCCATTGGCATTGCCCTCGTCGGCTATTCCGACAACGTCCTCACCGCCCGCGCCTTTGCCGCCCGCAACCACTACAAAATCGACGCCAATCAGGAACTACTGGCGCTCGGTATCGCCAACGTTGGTAACGGATTCATGCAGGGTTTTCCGATCAGCAGCAGCGGCAGCCGCACCGCCATTGGTGACTCGCTGGGCAGCAAATCTCAGCTTTTTTCCCTGGTTGCCTTCATCGTCGTCATTATCGTGCTGCTGTTCCTGCGCCCGCTGCTGGCCCTGTTTCCCACCGCTGCCCTGGGAGCCATCGTCATCTATGCCGCGACCAAGCTGATTGACCTGCCGGAGTTTAAGCGACTGCTCCAGTTTCGCCGCAGCGAATTTATTCTGGCTATCTGTACGTTTGCTGGCGTACTGCTCACCGATATTCTGGTCGGAGTTGCGATCGCAGTTGGTCTGTCGATTATTGAACTGCTAGCTCGCATCACCCGTCCCCACGATGCCATCCTGGGTGAAGCACCTGGTCTACCTGGTTTACACGACATCGATGACTGGGAAGGCGCGACCACAATTCCCGGTCTGGTGATCTATCGCTATGACGCGCCGCTGTTTTTTGCGAACGTGAATAACTTTCAGCAGCGGGCATTACAAGCCATTGAGCAGGAACAGCATCCGGTTGAGTGGTTCGTTCTCAACACCGAAGCGATTGCTGAAATCGACATCACCGCTGCCGATGCCCTGCGCGAACTGCACGATGAACTAGAGCAGCGGGGGATCACTTTTGCCCTAACGCGAGTCAAGCAGGATCTCTACGCTCAGCTCAAAACCTCCGGTCTGCTGGAAAAGTTAGGTCGCGATCGCATCTATTTCACGCTGCACACCGCAATTGATGCATTTAATAACCGGGAGGAAAACTGAGTGCCATTGATGCTAGCGCTTACTTATCTAGAATCCGGCGAATCTCCTTCAGTTCCATCAGAATTGCTCGCAGCAGCTCCTGGGTTTTGCTATCCGGTGGTTCCTTGACCTCAATCGTCACGCTTTGGCCCAGGACATCTTTAGCGAACCGCGCCACCTCATTGGGGTGAAACATCAGCGGATCTTCTTTATTGGTTCGATATTCTGGATTCAGCAACGCGGGATTGTAGGGTGGATTGAGTGCCCCATTTTCAGTATTGGCATAGCGATAGACCGACGCTCGCGATCGCCCAATGGCCTTTTGCACCGCCTCCACATCCATTAAAATCGCTATCGATGTAGATGTAGGTATCGTTTCTTCACTCATGATGCATCTTCAACGTCTCTGCGTACGCACTCCTGCAAACTAGCGCTTTAGCTTAGCAAACAGTTTGACATCAAATTCAGATTCGAAGCAGTCTTTTTTGTAGTCGATGCTCCACAGCTCCAGTTCACACTGATCATCAGGCTGAGACGGCTGTAAATAAAGGTAGAACTGCGAATGTTCGGCATCATACTCGCAGGTAATATCTGCGATCGCGCCAATTTGTCGCCGATCCAGCGCTACGGCAATGCGTAAGAGCGCACTGAGCTGATCAACCATTATGCGATAGTGCTTGCCTGCCAGGTTACGGTAGTTCTCATGCTTCTTCTTGGGGGCGCTCTTGCGGTGATAGCGAGCCAGGTTGGCAATTACCTCTACCTCTGTCTCCGTAAAGCCCAGCAGTTCACCATTGCGAATCAGGTAGTAGGAATGCTTATGGTGTGACGAATGGCTGATGAAGTGGCCGGAATTGTGCAAAATTGCCGCCGCCCACAGCAGCTCTCGCTCCACGCCTCCCCAATTGTGCAATACCCCATGAGTTTGATCAAAGATACGCTGTGCAAACTCAGCCACCCGCTCACTGTAAGCCAGATCAACGTGATACTTCTGAGCAATTTTCATCACGCTGCGATACCGCACCGAATCCTGATAGCGCAGCCGATTCTCAATCAGCTGATGGGTCAGCATCCAGTCCACGACGACACCATCCCGCAGCGCCCGCTCGCAAATCACCACCGATTCGGCTCCCAGCAGCGACATCGCCTCCTGCAAAATCATTGCGCCAGCCACGATAATTTCAGCGCGGCGGTCAGAGACACCGGACGTATCCAGCCGCTCCTTGTAGTCCATTTTCCGCAGGCGATTGACGATGTCCTGCAAATCCCGCAGGCTCATTTCGTAGCCGTTTAGCGGCGTCGGCACCATACCGAGATGCTCTTTGGCATGCACAACGGCAAGGCACTCAATTGTGCCAGACGTGCCCACGAGCCGCAGCTTTTCACCGGGTTCCAGCCTTGACTTAATTTCATCGGTTGGCCGCTCCAGCATGCCCCGAATGTAGGCTTGCAGGTAGGTAAACTCATCGCTGCTGATCGGGTCAGTGGTGATAAATTCGCTGGTTAGCCGCACTGCGCCGATTTTGGTGCTGCTGAGAAAGCGGGGTTCGCGCCCGTCACCCAGGATTAGTTCCGTCGAACCGCCGCCGATATCAATAATGCCGTGGGGCTGGCCGTTGAACTCCATGCCCGACAGCACGCCCAGATAGATTCGCCGCGCTTCTTCTGGGCCAGAGATCAGGTTAATCGATAGGCCAATTTCCTTACTCACCTGCTTGAGAAACTCTCGTCCATTGGGCGCTTCTCGCACAGCGCTGGTGGCCACAGCAACGATGTCTTCGGCGTGTAGGCTATTGGCAATTTCGCAGCAGCGCCGCAGTGCCGCCATTGCCCGTTCAATCGCTTCCGGAGTTAGTTCTCCAGTCTTGGGGTCGCGATTGCCCAGCCGCACTGTGTCTTTTTCTTTATCAATGATGGTAAAAGCTGGAATAGAGGGCTGAATTTTGACCACCACCATGTGAATGGAGTTAGTGCCCACGTCAATGGCAGCCAAAATGCGATCGCGCTTGTCGTTCAAAGCAGGAGATTCGACGGGAGTAGCCTGGGGAGATTGATTTTGCGGTGCGGTGTTGACCATCGGGTTTTAGGTATGTGCGTCAGAAGGTTAATTGAAATAACCTTGCCTCTGTATTGATACTATTCGAGTTCTATTCAGTACTCTACCGAGACAGGGGCTTTTCCTGAATGGTCACTTGAAAACATTGTTAAAAATTAAAACTTCAAAGACCAACGTTCCAGCAGTTCAGCCGTCACCGTCTCATAGGCTTGCCAGCCCGTTTGAGCACGCGGATCTTTTAGCTCATGCACCAGCATGCCGACGGTTGCCGCTTTTTGAAAGGCCGCAAATCGCGGAATATGCGTCTCGAACACAGGTAGGTTTTCAGTGGTCAACAAATTTCGAACTTCTTCTCCGGCTCGACTGGGGGCAGGCGGCACAATCGTGAGCAATATCCGGTAGCGACGAGCATTAATCGCGTGCAGATACTCAATCGTCAGCACCAAGGCATCCAGCGCCAGCGTATCTGGCGTAGTGGGCAGCACCAGCAAATCACAGTGATCGGTCAGTAACTCTAAATCTTCCCTCTGCGGTCGCGCCTGAGTATCCACCACCACATGTCCATACTGGCGCAACTGCTGTGACGCTTGCCACTCGTCTACCACCTTGAACGGCAGTACCCCCCGCTGCGCCCAGCCCAGTGCCGACCGATTCGGATCGGCATCAATCAGCAGCGTACTGGCCTGCTGCTGCAAACAAGCGGCAAGGTGCATGGCGGTGGTCGTTTTGCCGACTCCACCCTTAAAACTGGCAACGGTGATAATCATGGAAGCATACGTTAGGACTGCGAAAACTCGATAAATGCGCTACCCTCTCCTCTAGACCTACTGTTTATACATAAGTCTCCTAGACTTCGTTTCGACATTGAGATCCCCCCTAGCCCCCCTTAAAAAGGGGGAATTGGCTCAAAGTCCCCCTTTTTAAGGGGGATTTAGGGGGATCAGTCCGGGGTTTATAAAGGCTATTCAAAAGTGTATAAGCAGTAGCCTCTAGATGGTTTTGGGCTAGATGACTGATCCCTACATAAAATACTGGAATTATAGATCAATTGTACTGATTCATGCTCAATGTTTTGCCAACACTCAAAATAGTGTGATGCGGTCAGGCATGACAAGTCGTGAGGCATTAATCCAAAATCTAAAATCCAAAATCTAAAATTCAATGTCCCGCTACATTCTGCGCCGACTCGTCAACTTAATTCCAGTCCTGCTGGGCATCACGCTACTTGTATTTATCTTTTTACACCTGATTCCTGGCGATCCAGCCGTTGTGCTGCTGGGCGATCGCGCGACTCCCGATCAGGTTGCCGCTCTGCGAGAAAGCTTAGGTCTAAATCAACCGCTACCGCTGCAATACATCGCGTTTGTCAGACAAATTGTGCAGCTGGATTTTGGCACCAGTATCTTCACCGGGGTGCCGATTATTGAGGAAATCAAAATTCGCTGGCCTGCCACGTTTGAGCTTTCCCTAGCGGCCATGCTGATTGCGCTGCTGTTGGGCATTCCGGCGGGTGTTCTGGCTGCCGTGCGTAAAAATAGCTGGCTGGATAATCTGACCATGAGCGCTTCGCTGGTCGGTGTGTCGATGCCTGTTTACTGGCTGGGACTGCTGCTGATTTACCTGTTTGCTGTGCAGCTTCAGTGGTTGCCGCCCAGCGGTCGGCTCAGCATTGCAGCAGGGTTTAACTTTGAGCCAATTACAGGGTTCTACGTGCTGGATGCGCTGCTTCAGGGAAACTGGAATGCATTGAGAGATGCGATCGCACATCTCATTCTGCCCGCCCTCACCCTCAGCACGATTCCGCTAGCAATTCTGGCCCGCATCACCCGCAGCGCCATGCTGGAAGTTCTGTCGCAAAACTACGTGCGGACGGCCAGAGCCAAAGGTGTGCCAGAATTTTGGGTGATTGCCCGTCACGCGCTCAAGAATGCGCTGCTGCCCGTGACCACGATTACAGGTTTAGAATTCGGTACTTTACTGGGCGGCGCAATTTTGACCGAAACCATTTTTTCCTGGCCAGGAATTGGCACCTGGATTTACAACGGCATCCTGACGCGAGACTATCCGGTAGTGCAGGGCGGCGTGGTCTTTGTTGCGATCGCATTTGTTCTGATCAACCTACTTGTCGATATTTCCTACGCTCTGCTTGATCCGAGAATTCAGTATAAATAGGCCAATCAGTCTTTTCAAAAGCGTGAGGCGAGACGAGTGAGGCGTAAGGAGTGAAGAGTTCTTATTTTGAGTTTTGAATGATTGATGGAACTAATAGCTCAAAACTCAAATCTCAGCACTCAAAATTACTCTAAATGTCCGTCCCAGCGACGAATCGGCACACAGTCCAGGTCAAGCTGATCCAGCGCTCGTGCCACGACGAAATCGACTAGATCTTCCACTGTTTGCGGCTGATGATACCAGGCCGGAATCGCGGGCACCACGCGCACACCAGCCTCAGCCAGTGCTGTCAAATTACGCAGATGAATCAGGCTGAACGGCGTTTCTCGCGGCACGACGACCAGCCGTCGGCCTTCCTTAATTTGCACATCGGCAGCCCGCTCCAGCAGGTCAGAACTCAAGCCCGTGGCAATTTTCGCGACCGTACTCATGCTGCACGGCATCACGATCATGCCCACCGTGCGAAAGGAACCGCTGGCGATATTCGCTCCCACATCCCCCCAGGGATGGCACCGCAGTTTTCCGCTCGTACTGACTCCGGCCTGCTCGCGCCAGAACTGCTCTTGCCGAACTGGATCGGTTGGCATCCGAATATCCTGCTCGGCTTGCCACACCATATAAGTTGATTTGGACGCCACCAGTTCCACCTGGCAGTCGGCTTCCAGCAGGTATTTGATGGCGCGTACTGCATAAATTAATCCAGAAGCGCCGCTAATACCCAAGATGACGGGTCGAGTGGGAGGAGAGAAAGAATCCAAAGACACACGCAATAGCCAAATTAACAGTTCTTAATTTACTGTAAGCAATTTGCCGCTGTTTTGCTGGATATAGCTAGTCAGCTTGATTGGTTAAGACATTTTGTGGCACGGCTGCGTCGTGCCACAAAATGTCCATGTCCTCATATACAGCGCTGTGCGTGTTGATTAAGTACGGTAGTGTGGGGTGCGTCGCGCACTCCCGTTTTTGTACCTAACCGATTTACAAACCGCGATCACTATCGCGATCGCATTCCGTTTTCTAAACAAAACCCCGTTCTGCTACTACAGAACGGGGTTTTCAATTCGGTGAGTTTTATTCCTCTTCGCCCATTTCGTCCTCTAGATCATCGTCATCGGTGGCTTCACTGCCGCCGCCAACAGCAACGAGGTCAATCTGCTGGCGATAGTAGTCTACGCTCTTGACCTGCACTTCCACCCGATCGCCCAGACGATACTGGCGGCGATTTTTCCGTCCCACCAGCTTCTGCTGACGAGAGCGGTACTCATACCAGTCATCCTTGAGTGAGCTGACGTGAACCAGTCCTTCGACCAGTAGCTCCTCAATTTCGACAAAAAAGCCATAGGACTGCACACCTGTAATCAGACCGTGGAAAACTTCTCCTGTGTGAGCCTGCATGAATTCTGCTTTTTTCAGCCCCTCCAGGTCAGCCTCCGCTTCCTGAGCCAGTTTTTCCTGTTCGCTTAGGTAGGGAGCAAGGATCGCCAATTGCTCCTCAAACTCGCTTTGGACACTGGGTGGCAAAACGTTCCAGTTGATCTTGCCGTGGCAGGAACTATGGCGCAGATTCACCCGATCTTTCGAGCGCGTGGTTCTGCGATCGCGACCTTGATCGAACACAGCATGTAAAATGCGGTGCATCATCAAATCAGGATAGCGGCGCATCGGCGAGCTGAAGTGAGTATAGCCATCGGTCAGCGCCAAGCCAAAGTGGTTGCCCGGATGGGTACTGTAAACAGCGGGTTTCAGCGTAGACAGCAGCAGATAGGTCAGCACCTTCTCGGCTTTGGACTCAGCAAATTTCTCAGTGAACTGCTGATAGTCCCGCGAATGAACTTCGTCTTCATCATCCAGATGCAGATCCAAATCCATATTGCTGGCTAACTTGATCAGCTCCTGCACGTCGGCAGGGCTAGGCGTCCGGTGTACCCGATAGAGCGCCGGAATATCCAACGCGCGGACATGAGAGGCCACCAGTTGATTCGTGAGCAGCATCAGCTCAGTCACCACATAGCGAGCAGGTAGGTGGGAAGACTCAACGACAGCACCCAGCGCGCCCTCATCGTCGTATTGAAATTTGGGTGAGAGATACTGATGCACCTTGCTGTCTTCTTCCGGCAGTACATGCTCCGGCAAATTTAGCTCAAAAGCCCCTCGCTGGTGGCGCTGCTGTCGGATAGCTTGGCTGGCCGTATAGAGATGCTTGACCAGTTCTACAATATGCTCCGGAGCCTCAATCTTATCTGAGGACACATTCAGAGCGCTCTCTTCACATAGTCCGGCCTGTTCGAGAATGGCCTGCACCTGCCGATAATTTAGCTGGTAATCCACCTGGATCACCGTCGGCTGAATCTCGAACTCTAAAACCTCTCCAGCAGAATTGAGCGTAATCAGTACCGAAATGGTCAGATTATCCTGCCCGGTTGCCATTGAGCACAGATTACCGGATAGAGGCGGCGGCAGCATTTGCACGACCGTATCGGCTAGATAAATCGAATTTCCTCGCCGCTGCGCTTCTTGGTCAATCGGTGAACCTGTTGGTATGTAGTAAGATACGTCCGAAATGTGAACGCCGACCTTCCACCTGTCGTCACCCAAATCTTCAAAGCTAAAGGCATCGTCAATCGTTTGCGCTTCTGAGCCATCAATGGTGATAGTCGTGACATCGCGTAAATCCATGCGGCCCTTCAGATCGGATTTACGGACTTTCTTCGGTAGAGTCTTGGCTTCTTCTAGAACCGCTGCCGGAAAATCGCGGGGTAAATCGTGTTTACAGAAGACGATATCGATATCAGAGGCTGCTTCTGCATTGCTACCGAGAATCTGAGCGACCCGCCCTACAGGTGGCAATGACCCCAAAGGGTAGCGCAAAATCTCAACGTGAACAAGCTGATCGACCGCCTTTTGCAGCAAGTCTTCTTCTTGATCTAAATCCAGCTCAAACAGCAGCCGATCATCTAAGGGCATGGCCTGATAGTGGCTGTTTTCCTTTTTCACTCGCGCCAAGACGGAGGTATTGGCTCGCTCCAGAATCAGTTTGACTTCACCTTCGGGTGAACGGCGGCGGGTGCCTTCTTTGGTCACTTTAACTAAAACGCGATCGCCATTCCAAGCGGTGCTTAACTGACTCTCTCGAATGTAGATATCTTCTGATTCTTCGGAGTCTTGAATCGCAAAGCAAAAGCCCTTACTGGAACAGCGCAGCTTGCCTTCGACGACATCATCGGTTTGTAAACGCCGATATTTGCCGCGCTCTTTCACCAAAATGCCAACGCGCTCCAGCGCGTCCAGTACAATCTGTAGCTCACGTAGTTCATCGTGACTATTGCAGTTCAGCTTTTTCTCAAGCGCTTTAGGTGCAACTAATTTATCGTCCGAAAAGTTCGCGAGTAAGGTTGCGATTGAAAATTCCATGTAGCGATTCAATCCTTAATTTGTTTCACGGTCATTCTTCGAGGAACTGCTCAAGCTTTCGATTTACGATTGCCTTACGATTGTCTACGGATGCTTGAGCAAATTCGTCAACCTGATAGTCAGAGCGTACCGAGCGGTTAGTCTAGTTTAGGTTTTGAGACCAGTACCTGTGAGGTTGACTCAAAAAACAAACTTGACGCTGGATCAGGTTTAAGCGAGCAAATGCACCATGCACCATCTACGGCTCAGACAAATCGTAGATAGATAAGCAGCAGCACTCGTGTTAATCTCGATGCTTTAATCCGCGATCGCAACCTTGCAGTTGGCTAACAGACAGCACTGGACTGCACAAAAGTTGCCTGGATAGCATTTAAAGTCAGCGAGATTAGAAGAAACGATGGTGATAAAGGCAAATCTCTATGATGAACAGAGACTCTCCACACCTTATTTTATGGTTCCCTACAGCGGAACCTCTGTCAAACGATAGCGTACAAATCGTCTGACATGCCACTGACATGCCGGGTTGATTTAATTGACCGGATTAACTATTTGAGTGCTGAGTGAAAATCGCCTCCCGCCTCCCACTCACAACCCACTAATGATGCTTTCCCGTCACAATATAGGCTACTCGACGACCGATATTGGTTGCGTGATCGGCCATGCGCTCTAGATAGCGAATGACCAGCACTAGTAACACAATTGGCTCAACGGCTGTAACCGGATCAGTCTGCACTAGCAAGTCATAGAGTTCGTCGTAGTCGGTGTCGATGAGATCATCTTTGGCTTTGATATTTAAACCAGATGACGCATCCAAATTAGCCAGTGCGGCTAAACTCATCGCTAGCATGGAACGGCAGCGATCGCTCATCAACTGGACGCGATCCATGCAGGGATGAGTCGGACAGGGAAACAGCTTTATGGCTACCTCTGCCATATCAACGGCGTAGTCGCCAATGCGTTCTAAGTCGCGCACGAGCTGCATGAAGGCGCTGATTAAGCGTAAATCCTGCGTGACGGGAGCTTGCAGTGCTAGCAGATTAACGCAATTGAGTTCAATTTGGCGATAGAGTCGATCAATTTCTTTGTCGTGGCTTTTGATGCAGCGAGCCGTTTCTAAATCCTGATTAAACAGTGCTTGATCTGCCATCCAGCAGGACTGTTCGACCAATGCTCCCATCCGCAGTACGTCCTGCCGTAGCGATCGCAACTGGCGCTGAAATTGCGTTCGAGTTGGTCTTGAAAGTTCCAACGATGTCCTCTCTTTCACCCTAGATTCTAGTTTGATGGCGCTTTACGGATGTTGCCATTGCCGTGTAGCGTCGATTTAGATCGTGGCAATCGTAATTGTAAATTGTAAACGGATGTAACGGTTTTAGGCGAATTACGACGTTTTGCAAAGTTGCTCAAACTATCTTTTACATCTCCCAATCCCTTCCTATGCTGGTTGCTGAGTTGATTTGAGTGCCGTGGCTAAGACTGATCCATCGATGTGCTGATCTAACAAATATGCCGATCTGGGAATGGGATTAGCGATGCTACAGACCACTCCTTCGGCAAATCACCTAAGCTCAATATTAATTAATCCGCAGAGTTCTTGCACTTTATTAAGTTACTCAGCGTATCGTGTAAAACGCTGCGTGTCTGGTTCGCAATGCTGTAGCGGCATGTTGAGGCGACAGTGACGTGATCTTAGCGTGATCTCAAAGATTGTGAATTTGGCTTAACCGCGAGTCTAAGCTAAGCGCGTGGGCGTAATTAAGAACCAGATCTCAAACCCTACGGCGCAGGGTTTGGGATTTTATATCTAAATTATGCTCAGCGACCTAGAACCTATCAAATCTTTTTTATTTCCTAATTCTCAGCCAAATTTGGGAATACGTCATCTATTTCGTTCTGTTACAGCGCTCTGTGTTTGTCGTTTCCGTTTTGGCCAGATGGCTATATTACGTCATGTAACAAAGCGTGCCAGAGCTATTGGATTTGAAGGAAATTAATGAAGATTGAAGACATTATGAGGAGTCTAGATCAATATGTCTGATTTACAAGTCTATGTTGCTTTGGTAGTTGCCCTCGTACCTGGCGTAATGGCTTTTCGCCTAGCAACAGAACTCTATAAGTAAGCTACTTTTTGGACAAGTTAAAGCATTTGCTCGACTTGCTCTTATTAAGTGCCTCCTAGCTAGGGCTGTGACAGTTAGCTGACCTGCGTCTGATGGATGAGTAATCTAAAGGCGTTGTTGGCTAAATGTCCAGCCCTTTTTAAGTGTCTCAGCGGTCTCCTAGCTAATTTTGCGGCAAATTTGGCAAAGCCTGCTATCCTGTCTCTAAACTTTCTGTTTGTGTCCCGTTTATACCTGTCGGAACTATGCGATCGCTCTCGACCCCACCGTCTCGATCTGTTACTCGGTCTTCCCGTCAGCCGTCTCGTCCGGCAGCTAAGGTGCGATCGCAGACTGTTCCTAACCGGATGCGTCGTACTCCTTCTCCGGCTCGCTCCATGCAGCGTGAACTGCTGATTGAAGTTTCCCTCAAGCTAGGGGTAAATCTGCTGCTAATTGCACTGGCAGGCTCGGCGATTGCTCGATTGCTGCCCTATCACCAAAACCAGCAGGCCAAACTCAAACAAATTAAGACCGAGCTGAGCCGCACCGAACAGCGTATCGATACCATTGAAACCGACTTCAACCGCCACTTTGACCCACAGCAGGTTGGCTCGATCATGCAAGAGCAAACGAATCGGCTCCAGCCTAATCAGCGGCAGGTGGTGTGGGTTGATCCGTATCCTGTGGGAGAGTGAGGCGTAAGGTGAGAGGCGTGAGGCGTGAGGCGTGAGGGTTAAGGGGTAGATGGGTAGATGAGTAGGAGTAGGTTGGGTTGAGCAACGCGAAACCCAACAGCCTCACAGGTTCTGTCGGGCCACGCTAACGCTGATCAATCTACGAAATTAGGCTAAACGGCTGGGATCGGTGAAATTGATTTGTGGCTCTTGACATTGAATCACGCCCATTGCTTCTAGAACAGCGGCCACTCGGAGGATTTTCGCTTCTTGGTAGGGTGCGCCGATGATTTGAATGCCCACTGGTAAGGGTTGATTGGGCAGAAAGACGGGCACGGATAGAATGGGTAACCCAATGAACGAGAGCGGCTGCGTGTACAGTCCCAAGTTGGGCCGCACCAGCATTTCTTCTCCATCTAGCGTCATGGTTTGCTGCCCAATTTCGGGCGCGACGCAGGGCGTGGTGGGAGCCAAAATGATATCGACTGACTGAAAAATCTGGCGCACTTGGTCACGATACCAGCGGCGAAAGCGCTGAGCTTGCAGATACCAAGTGGCTGGCATAAACGCTCCGGCAATAAACCGATCGCGAGTGGCCGGGTCAAAATCGTGGGGTCGCGATCGCAGATTATCCCAGTGAAAATTACTGCCTTCGCTAGCCGTGATGATATACGCCGCAGCGCGGGCACGATGAGCTTCGGGAATGGTGACGTGCTGGGTAAGGTTGAGCGCTTTGATAACCTGCTCTAAACCTCGCGCCACATCGGGTTCCATCTTTTGGGCAAAGTAGCCATCTGCGATCGCAATCTTTAAGCCATCTAACCCGTGATCAATCGTGTTTAGCGTTAAATCGGGAGAACGCTTGGTGCAGATTGGATCGCGCGGATCGGCTCCTTCTAGGACATCAAATGCTGTGGCGATGTCGGCCACCGAACGGGCAAAGGGGCCAATGTGATCCAGGCTGTGGCTGAATAAAAATGCGCCTGCTCGGGAGATGCGGCCATAGGTGGGCTTCAGTCCCAGGATGCCACAGAATGAGGCAGGGACGCGGATGGAACCATTGGTGTCTGAACCCAGGGTCAGCGGCACCAGTTCGGCAGCCACGGCGGCGGCGGAACCGCCGGACGATCCGCCTGCTACTCGGGTCAAATCGTGGGGATTGCGCGTAGGGCCGTAGTGAGAATTTTCGGTGACAAACCCGTAGGCATATTCGTCCATATTCAGCGCCCCCACCAGAATGGCTCCGGCTAGCTTGAGGCGCTCGACCGTTGTGGCATCGGCAGTGGCGGGAGGCAGCTCCTGATTGATTTTTGATCCGGCTAGCGTCGTGATGCCTTCAATATCCAGCAGATCCTTGACGGCAAACGGAACGCCCGACAGCGGCCCCGGATCAATGCCGTTTGCGATCGCAGCATCAATTTGCTGCGCGGCTGCGATCGCGTCGTCCGCTAGAACGGTGGTAAAGCAATTCAGCGTTTGATTATGAGCGGCAATTCGCGCTAGGGTCGCCGCAATCGTCGCCTCCGCTGTGACTTCCTGATTGGCGATGCGGGCAGCCAGCAGCGTGGCAGTCGGTAAAGTCATAACAACCTGACAATAGGAAGACAGCAGCAGTATTGATATTGAGGAATGATTTGTGAGGTGTACCTCACAAATCATTCCTCAAAAACTAAACATCAGCTTTGACTACGGCTCAAACTGAGGAGCCGCTTCTAGTTCATAGGGCAGCGGAAACTCATTGACCAACTGAGCGATCGGATAAATGCGCTCTAGGTTCTCAACCACGCCCTGCTGCGTTTCAGGCGTAAGCGAAAACCCCAGCATCGGAGCAGTGTGGTTAACGTAGGCAGCAAAGTCGATGTCTGGAGTGGTGTTAGGCAGATTGGAGGGACTGGAGGGATTCGACATGGCAGATGAAGTGCGATCGCAACTTAACGATGAATTCCATCATACAGATATAAAGGCAGTAAGGGGTCGTGGGAGCAGGAGTGGCAGGGGAAAGAGTGCGATTACCGGGGTTCTATGTAACTTACATACAATTTTGGAGATGTCGCCCATACAGACAGAATGGGTATCTTAACAGTGGAAACTTGCCCTAAATCCCTATCTTGAGCTATGACGAACTGGCCCTCGATTTCCGTCATCATTCCCACCTACCAGCGCGAAGAACCGCTGCGCGATACCCTAACGGATATATTGCAGCAGGATTATCCCAACTTTGAAGTATTGGTAATTGACCAAACCCAGGAGCATGAGCCAGAGACAACGGAGTGCTTACGCAGCCTGGAGGAGCAGGGCAACATTCGCTGGCTGCGGCTGAAGTGGGCTAGTTTGCCAGGAGCACGAAACTACGGCATCAGCCAGACAACGGGCGACATCATTGTGTTTATTGATGATGATGTGCGGATGGAGCCAGGCTATCTCAAAGCCCACGCCCAAAACTTTATCGCACAGGCTAACGTGGGCGCAGTAGCTGGACGGGTGCTCGACCGGATGATTATGGAAAACTCGCCGGACGGTTTCACTCAGGAGTATCTGCCACCCCAAGCAATGGATCCCGGTATCGCCTGGTATTACCTTGATCTAGTCCATACCACCCAGCCGCAGCCTGTGATTTCAGCGCGGGGCTGTAACATGTCCTTTCGGCGGGAATTATTTACTCAGCATGGCCTGCGATTTGACGAGCGTTTCCGAGGCAGTGCCGTGCGGGAAGAATCCGACTTTTGTCTCGAAATTCGGCGCACGGGCTATCAAATTTGGTACGACCCCAAAGCCGTGCTCGTCCATTTGGGTGAGCCAACGGGCGGCTGCCACGATATCAGTACGCGATCGCTAAAGTACCAGGTGACGCACTACCATAATCATTTTTTGATGTCGTTTAAGCACCTGACTGTGGGGCAGTGCTTACGGCTGTATTGGCGGCTTTTTGACTGTCATGTATTGGGCCGTCCACCTTGTCATAAAAGTGGATCACCTGTGAAAATCGCTGTGCGCGGGGTGTTTTATTTTTGGGGCTTTTTCAGCGCTATTGGTACGCAGATTAAATCAATCTGGGACGATGGTCAAGTGTATAGCCGACGGTGGACATGAGTTACGTTAAACCAATGTTGCAGTAGTCTATATGGGGGGTAGTAACCCCAAATCGTTGATTTGGAACATGACATGGCGACTTATCTCGTAACCGGAGCGAATCGTGGCATTGGCTATGAATATTGCAAACAGCTTCAGCAGCGTGGTGACGATGTCATTGCAGTTTGTCGATCATCTTCGGAAGAGTTGGAGTCGCTGGGTGTGCAGGTTGAAACCGATGTTGATATCACGTCTGATAAATCGGTTACTCAATTAGTTAAAAAGCTAGAGGGCATCACGCTCGATGTCTTAATCAACAATGCGGGCATTCTTGAACGAGTCAGTCTAGACAACTTAAATTTTGAAAGTATCCGCCAGCAGTTTGAGGTAAATGCGATCGGAACTTTGCGTTTAACCCATGCTTTGCTGCCCATGATTAGAGACGGCGGCAAAATTGCCATCATGACCAGCCGCATGGGATCAATTGAAGACAATACTTCAGGCGGCTCCTATGGGTATCGAATGTCTAAAGTCGCTGTATCAATGGCAGGTAAATCACTATCTCATGATTTGAAACCCCGTGGAATCGCCGTTGCCATTCTTCATCCAGGTTTAGTGAGTACCCGCATGACCGGATTCACTCAAAACGGCATTACACCCACAGAAGCAGTCAGTAGGTTATTGGCAAGGATTGATGCGCTGTCACTTGAAAATACAGGTACATTTTGGCACAGCAATGGCGAAATTCTTCCCTGGTAAAAGAGAATATCCCATAGCCTGCAACAGTAGGGTAGCCGTCAATAAGGCATTTTTAAAGCATTTCTTCGATGCTATTTTGTCTCATAATCAATAAAAAAAGCTGTCTTTTAACTAGTACATTGACTTCAGAATCATCGGCAGCAGCAGCAGTATTCAATTGATAAAGTGCCTGTAGTTTTTAATAGCCTGCCAGCTTTATTTTGAGGAACTTTGCTGGATGAACGTCGAGAGTTGAAGGTTGTATTCATGTGTAGTTCAATCATCAAAACTTACTTGTCACAGTGCTGGTCTTAATACCTGGTGAACTAGTATCTAAGCAGACACTTTAGATTTCGGGCTAAGATGCGAATTTTTTGCCTTTGCTAGAGTTTTTAGGCAGCTACGCCATTTAATAAATTCCGTCATACCTCTCTAGACAGATTTAAGCCAGCTAAGACTTACGCAAACGTGCGCGAATTTTCAGATTAACGTCGAGGCAAGGAGCATCAGCTCTCTGCTTATTGATGCTACTGCATAAGCCCTGGTACCAAATCTTTCTAGGCGCAGCCTCGATTGAGATGACCTCTGTAGAAACTCTATGGAAACTAGAAGTTTTTGTCATAGTTTTTATACAAAGCAAAATTATTTCATTACGAAAAATGTCCAATCGAAGAGTTTGTACTATACTTAACTCCCGTTTGTAAAATACTTGACTTTCATGTGCAGAAAGCACGAATGATTGTTAACACAGTTTCTTTAATGTCGGACGCAGTAAACGCGGTAGACGTAAACATAAGTAACAGCTAGAAATCAAATTCGCAGACTGCGTTTATGGTTTATTGGTTTCTACCGAAAATCGCTATCTGATGGGTATTGGTCTTTGCAACCCGTCAATCTCTGTAGTGCTGTATCAGAAAACGCTATGACTACTACTCTTCATTCTTCCAATGCTTCTACGGCCACCCTTCAGGTTTTGATTATTGATCCAGGGGTCAAAGATTATCAACACTTACTCGATGGAGCGAATACTGGGGCTATTACCCATTTGCTCGATGCTCAAGCTGATGGTATTCAGCAAATTACCCGTATTGTGCAGCAAGCTCGAGCAGATTACGGAGTTGCCACGCCTATTACGCTACACATAGTGTCGCATGGTTCGCCGGGTTGTTTGTACTTAGGAAATCAGCCGCTCAGTTTAGATACGCTACAGCGTTATTCAGCAGAGCTAAGGCAGTGGGGGACACTGGCACCTCATATTGTTGTGTATGGTTGCCGAGTTGCGTCAGGAGATGCAGGTTCGGAGTTTGTTGATCAGTTGCAGAAACTGACTCAATCGACGGTTCATGCGTCTTCACGATTGGTGGGAACCACAGCACAGGGAGGAGATTGGCGGCTGGATCGAGTCGTAGGCGCATTAGCTCATGAGCCGCTGGCGCTTGCTTTTACGCCTGATACCTTAAATACTTATGCGTCAACCTTTGTGGTTGAAATCTCCAGCATCGTGATTGATCCGGCTTCGCCGCAGAATGAGGGATCAACTGTCACACTGAATGCGACATTTCGGGATACCGATGGGGTTAATCCAGAGGATTATACTGCGACGATTGATTGGGGTGATGGGACAACGACTGATGTCACTCTGATTAACGGTGGTGATATTGATGAAACGGGAACGGGCATCTTTTTCTTTAATGTGGATCACCTGTATGAAGATAATGCCTCTGGCGGAGAACCTTACACGATCAGTGTGACAGTTGACGATACGACTTCTGATGACACAGCTTCTGATACGGCTTCGTATCTAATTCAGAATGTTGCGCCTATTATTGATCAGGCGAATCCTACGATTACGGTGCAAGAGGATTCAACAACGCCTGGAACAGTGACACTGACGGCGACTGACCCTGGGGATGATACGTTTACTTGGCAAGTTGTACAAACGCCTCAAAGTGGTACGGCTTCGGTTGATGCCAATGGTGTGGTGACCTATACGCCGGGAGTGAATTTTAGTGGTTCTGAAACCTTCTTGGTGCAGGTACAGGATGATGATGGTGCGACCGACAACGTTGCTGTCACGGTTAATGTGACCTCGGCTAACGATGCGCCGAACTTACTGGGTAATGTTGAACTGCCTGCGGTTGACGAGGATACGCTAAGCCCAACTGGTACCTCGGTATCGAGTTTGATTTCACCTGTCTTTAATGATATTGATCCTAATGGCTCATTGGCAGGTGTAGCTGTCACGGCTAATACAGCCAGTTCTCTGACGCAGGGGCGCTGGCAGTATTCGACCGATAGTGGGACTAACTGGTTCAATATCGGCAGCGTCAGTGATACGGCGGCTCTGGCGCTGTCAGCCAGTACGCTGCTGCGGTTTAGACCCGCAGCTAACTATAACGGTACGCCTCCGGTCTTGAGGGTGCGAGCACTTGATAATAGCTATACGCGCAGTTTTACTGTTGGATCAACGTCGCGTGTGGCAATAAATGCGTCTGTTAATGGCGGCAGCACGGCAATATCGAGTACTACTAGTGACGTTTCGGTATTTGTCAATCCGGTTAATGATCCGCCCGTTATTGATCCGAATCAAGGCTTTGCGCTGGAGGTGAGTGAAGCCGCTACAGCGGGAACTGCGATCGCAATTCTGCTGGCGGATGATATTGATAGCACCACCATTACCTGGTCGATTGAGGACGGTAATGTTGATCCAGATGGGGACGGCAACGCAGCGTTTGCCATTGATCCCAATACGGGTGAACTGACGGTTAATGATGCTGATGACCTCGATTTTGAAGGGGAAAATAACGCATTTGAGCTGCTGATTCAAGCGACGGATGAAGAAGGTGCCAGCGATCAGGAGATCTTTACCGTCACGGTCACCGATGCCAATGATCCGCCAGTAATCGATCCAGATCAAGATCTGACGTTTGAGGTGCGTGAAGATGCGGCGGTTGGGGAAATCGTTGGAACAGTTAGCGCCACCGATCCGGATATGGGCGATACGCTAACCTGGTCGATCGTCGGCGGCAACCTAGATCCCGATCAGGATGGAACGCCTGTTTTCTCGATTGATGAAAATGGGCAAATTGCGATCGCAGATGCGGATGACCTCGACTTCGAAACCACTTCAACCTACACACTAGAAGTCGAAGTTAGTGATGGAGAGTTAACTGATCAAACCACAGTCACCATTGGCCTCATCAACGTCAATGAACCACCCGTAATCCCCGTTGGGCAGATTCTGACTGTGCCAGAAAATTCTGCCAACGGCACAGTTATCGGTACCGTGCAGGCCAACGATCCAGAAAACAACATTACAACCTGGGCGATCACAGAGGGCAATCTTGACGAAGATGGAGATGGAACCACCCCCTTTGCGATTGATGGGACAGGCACCATTCGCGTCACCGATGGCGATGAGCTAGATTTCGAATCAACGTCCAGTTACGGCATCGAAGTCACCGTCATTGATGAATTCGGCGACACAACCACAGAGCTGGTTCAGATTAACTTAACCGATGTGAACGAGCCACCCAGCATTACTGATGGACAAACCTTTACAGTTTCTGAATCCGCCCCCTTTAACACCATCGTTGGTACGCTCACAGGCACTGACCCAGACGCGGCAGATGCCAACGGGCTAACCTGGGCCATCTTAGGCGGCAATCCCGATCCAAACGGCGATCAAACCCCGACCTTTGGGATCAATGCGGGTACCGGAACTATCTTTGTTGCAGATCCAGAAGACTTAGATTTTGAAATCGATTCCAACTACACCCTCTCAGTTCGTGCAACGGATACAGCGGGCAATACCGATCTAGCCACTGTCACCATTGAAGTCATTAACGAAAACGAACCGCCGGAAATTCCCGAAGGCCAAAGCTTCAGCGTTGACGAAAACACTCCTGAAGATACGTTCTTTGGCATGGTCGAAGTCCTCGATCCAGAAGAGAATGTAACCGACTGGGCAATTGATAACGACACAAATCCGGATAATGATGGAGACGGGATAGCCGCCTTTGGCATTGACAGCACAACGGGAGCCTTATTCGTTGCCGATAGCGGGGATCTAGATTTTGAGGCTTACGACACGAGCTACACCCTCACTGTCCAAGCCAGCGACGGTACATCTAGCGATACAGCTGATATCACAGTCACGATCAACAACGTCAACGAGCCACCAGAAATTGCGCCGGATCAGCTCTTTACGGTGCCTGAAAATTCCGCAGAGGGAACCGTTGTTGGACAAATCAGCGTGACTGATCCAGAAGGCGAATTAAACGACGCACTACTTTGGTCAATTGCAGAAGAATCGAATCCAGATTTGGACGGAGACGGCAATGCGGCCTTTGCCATTGATGAAGCGGGCCAAATCATCGTCAACGATGCAGGCGACTTAGACTTTGAAACAGAACCCAACCTCTACGATCTGACGATTCTAGCTGAAGATAGCGGCGGAGAAATCGGCACTGCCGTTGTGCAAGTTGAAGTAACGGATGTCAACGAACCCCCCGTTATTGATCCAGATCAAACCCTCTCTGCAACGCTGCCTGAAAACAGCGCTGATGGCACAGTTATCGGCACGGTTATAGCGACTGATCCAGATACCGACGAGGTGCTGAACTGGTCGATTACCAACGGCAACGTTGACTTAGATGGCGATGGGACGAATGCTTTCATCATCAGCGACAGCGGCGTCATCACTGTTGCTGACAGTGGCGATCTAGACTTTGAAACCAATCCGATATTCAATTTGGAGCTAACCGTCACCGATGCAGAGTTCAGCGATACAACAACCTTCACGGTTAATTTGACGAATGTCAATGAACCACCCGTTGTTCCTGAAGGGCAAATCCTAACTGTTCCAGAAAATTCAGCTAATGGCACCGAAGTCGGCATGGTCATGGCTGGCGACCCAGAAGGCAATACGACAAACTGGGCTATTACAGACGGCAATCTAGATAGCGACGGCGATGGCATTCGTCCATTTCGGATTAGCTCTAGCGGCCTAATTACAGTGACCGATGGCGACGAACTAGATTTCGAGGCGACACCCAACTATGAGCTTACAGTAACGGTCATTGACGCCTTTGGCGAGATTGGAACAGGCACTGTCACAATCGAAGTTGAAAATGTCAATGAGCCACCGAGCATTATGTCTGGGCAGCTCTTTACCATAGACGAAAATGCGGCAATTGGTGAAGAGATCGGCTTTATCTCAGGTGGTGATCCGGAAGATGACCCGCTCACATGGGCGATTGTCAATGGTAATCCAGATGTTGATGGCGATGGAGCTAACGCCTTTGGCCTGAATCCGATAACAGGCCGCTTGTTTGTCCAGGATGGCGACGATCTTGATTTTGAGGTTGCTGATAACTACACGATTGATGTTCAAGTTACTGATCCAGCTGGCAATACAGATAGCGCAGCGGTAAATATTGCCATCAATGATGTCAATGAGGCTCCTAGTATTACTCCCAATCAGATCTTCAATGTGGATGAAAATTCGCCTGTTGATACAGTGATCGGTACTGTGGAGGTAGTTGATCCAGAAGAAGATGAGTTGACCTGGACAATTGTATCGGGCAATCCGGATAGGGATGGCGATTCTACAAGTGCCTTTGGAATTGATGCGGCAGGCCAACTGTTCGTTGCTGATTCAGATGATCTCAACTTTGAGAATCCACCGACCAGCTACACACTGCAAGTCCAGGCAAGTGACGGTGATCTATCGGACACTGAAAATATCACGATCAACATCGACGATGTCAATGAGCCACCCATTATTCCTCCTGATCAAGTTATATCTGTTGAGGAAAATTTACCCAATGGCAGCGTTATCGGTACTGTATCGGCTACGGATCCAGACGGTGACACGATTACGGCATGGTCAATTACCACTGGCAATGATGATTTGGATGGAGATGGCACTGGCCCATTTGCAATCAGCAGTATCGGTCAAATTACCGTTGCAGATGTAGACGATCTGAATTTTGAGCTTCAGTCTGATTTCGCTCTAGGCGTCACCGCAACCGATGAATCAGGTGCCATTGGCAGTGGCAGCGTGACGATTAACTTGACCGATGCCAACGATGCACCGACCAATTTAGTGGTTGAACCTGGCACGATCCGAACAAGTGGCATCCCCTATACACTGAACATCAGTTTTGAGGATGAGGATCCGGGGGATGTCCATGCAGTGACGGTTAACACGGTAAATGGGCCAATCGTCACAACCTTGGCTCCGGGACAGACGGAAGTGGCAGTCGATGTCACCTTTGATGAACCGGGTGATTACGATATTTCGGTCATGGTTACAGATGAAGTAGGGCAATCACTGTCCACTTCTGTGCAGGCCATGATTGGTAACTCGCGCTTTCCAGACTTCAACCGGGATGACCTGCCCGATATTGTATGGCGCAACTATGCTAATGGGCAGAACTCTATCTGGTTGTTGGATGAGACTAATGCTCGTATCCAAGGTGATACATTGCCGCCTGTTGGCAATGTAAATTGGCGGATAGAGGGAGTGGGTGATTTTGACGGTGACGGTCAGGATGATCTCGTCTGGCGTAATTATTCAACAGGCCAAAATACGGTTTGGTTTATAGACGGTAGCACCCGCGCCAGAGCAGCAAGCCTCGACCCAATTGTGAACAGCAACTGGCGCCTTCAGGGAGTAGGTGATTTCTCGACTGATAGTTCGCTTCGCGATGATTTGGTTTGGCGTAATCAGGAGACAGGGAGGAATGTCATCTGGCTCATGAACGGCACTGAGCGGGCTGGAACGATCACGTTAGATGATGTGCCATCAGGGAGAGGGTGGGAGATTGCTGGCGTCGGCAATTTTGATGACGATGGACAGCTAGACGATGTTGTATGGCGTAATTACTCAACAGGTCAAAATACGGTTTGGTTTGTTGAGCCAGATGGGTCTCATACAACGCAGCCTCTCCCTGAATTAGCTAATCCTAACTGGAGGATTGAAGGTGCCTCAGACTTCGATGGGGATGGTCTGGCAGATGATTTGCTGTGGCGCAATAATACAAGCGGTTTAACCACGACGTGGTTTATAGAGAACGGTGAGCGAATTGGATCGGCTCCAATCTTGCCAGACATTGCCAATGCAAACTGGAGTCCAGTGGTTTAGTCCCTGATGCCTCTGAAGTCTGTGGTTAAGTAGGTTGCCATAAATAAGCGCATCTCAATATAAAGTCTGTGTGCAAGAATCCAATTTATTTTTTGTGAAACGTTTGCGGAGCAAATGTTTCACAAAAAATTACGGGTTTTCAACCAGACTTCATATAGGACAATGGGGGAACGCCCGAAGGGCGTTCCCCCATTGTTTAGGTTGTGTATTGTTGGTTTTGTCATTCAGTGGGGTCAGATGCAGGCGCTTATAGAGTAGGGAAGTATAGCCTGTGAAGTGAACAATGGCGCTCCAGAAACCGCTCTTCGGACTCATTTAAGCGATCTGGGCGACAATGAAATTGAGCTGATCGAGTATATAAAAATGACGCACTGTGCCGATGTTTAACTTGATCACGATGCCTAAAGCAGAGTTGCACCTTCATTTGGAGGGTGCTCCCCGTTGGTCAACCCTTCGTAATGCTCATCAACAGTATTACGGTACCGAGTTACCGAAGGTTCCATCGTGGTATGCACCAGATTTCCGGTTTGCTCATTTTGGTGAATTTCAAGTGCTGTTTCAGCAATATATTCATCCGTGGCTACAGACTCCTAATGGTTATGCTGAGCTGATTCAAGAGGTTGCGAATAGTCTGATCGTGCAAAATATTCGCTATGCCGAAGTTAATTTCTCACCCGCAATGGCTGAGCGGCATGGTGTATCCCTCAATAAGGTATGGGATGCTTTGAGCGCAGAGCTTGAAAAAGCGCGTACTCACAACTGTATTATTCGCATTTTTGTTGGTTTGATGCGATCGCACGGCGTGGAGGAAGCGATTACTTGGGTGAAGCGGACACAATCGGTTGATATCGTTGCCGGATATGACCTTCAAGGAGATGAGGTTGGGTGGCCTGCTGATCTGTTTAGACCCGCTTTTGATCTTGCTAGAACAGTTGGCAAACGAGTCAAAGTGCATGCTGGCGAAATGACTGGCCCGGAGAGTATCCAGATCGCCGTTGAGCAACTCGGCATTACCCAAATTGGCCACGGCACGTCAGCTATTCAGAATCCAGACGTAGTTGCGCTCTTGCGCGATCGCAACGTTACGGTTGAAGCCTGTCCAACGTCGAATGAACGACTACAAAACGTCGCGTCCTATCAAGACCATCCTATCTTCGATCTAGATGCAGCAGGTGTCGCAGTGACCGTTAATTCTGATGACCCAACCTTTTTTGGCTGCAACTTAACGGATGAGCTATGCCGACTCATGACCGAGCGACAGGCAACACCACAAAACCTCAAACGCTGGACGCAAAATGCCTTTCAGCAAGCCATCCTCGATGAAGTTACACGCAGCCGTTTTCTCGACGAACTGGAAGCTTGGTGCCCCAATCACCCCTAACGCAACACCACCAATCCAAAATCACCAATTCAAGATCGGTTTACGCCAGTTCCTCACAAATACGCTCAAACGCTGCTGCCGGATTATCTGATGCTGTGATTGGTCGGCCAATCACCAGATGGGTTGCGCCTGCCTTTAATGTCTCTGCTGGAGTTTGCGATCGCGCTTGATCGCCTTTTGTCGCCCAGGTGGGTCGCACACCGGGACAGACAAACAGAAAGCCAGACTTGAGGCTGCGTTGAAGACCCGACACTTCTTGAGGAGAGCAGACGACCCCAGCTAGACCACTATCCTGGGCCAACAGCGCCATTTGCAGCACATAATCCGGTAGCTCCAGCGGCACTTTGAGATCGAAAGCAAGCTGTCGAGAGCTAATGCTGGTGAGGAGTGTGACGGCTATGATGCTCGGTGGCTGTATGCCAGCTTGATCGGCTCCAGCCTGAGCAGCTTCTACAGCAGATTCCAATGCCACTTTACCAGCGGGAGCATGTACCGTTAGCAAATCGACACCATAGCGAGCGGCTACTCGGCAGGCACCCGCCATTGTGTTGGGAATATCGTGCAGCTTCAGGTCAAGAAAAATTTGCTTTTGCCGATCCTTCAGCTTGGTGAGGATGCTTGGCCCAGCACTGATAAATAGCTCCAGGCCGACTTTAAAGAAAGAGGCATTTGGTAACTGATCGACCAGTGCGATCGCATCGGCTTCTGTCGGCACATCGAGCGCCACAATAATTTTTTCTGTTGGTGCCATCTTATTTCACCAGCCGCACAAATTTCTTCTTGCCCACCTGTAGCACTTTACCTGCCAAATCGTCAGGCGCATCTGCTGCATAGTTGTCGTCAGAAATGCGATCGCCGTCTAGCTTGACCGCACCGCCTTTAATTTGGCGACGAGCTTCGCTGCTGCTGGCACAGAGGCCGCTGGCGTTCAGGATGTAGAACAGCTTGGCCGGAAACTCAACCTGGCTAAGAGAGAATTCCGGCACATTGGCGGCTGAACCCGCTGCACCGCCCTGCACAATGGCCTCAGCGTCTTTTTGCGCCTGTTTCGCTGCTGCTGCGCCGTGGAACTGGGTGACGACATCAAGCGCCAGCAGCTTTTGGCGATCGCGAGGATTATCTGGCAGTTGGGACAAATCCTGCTTCGTGAGCAGTTCAAAGTAGCTTTCGATCAGGTTGTCCGGCACCTTCTCCAGCTTCGAGTACATGGTCAGCGGATCTTCCTGAAGACCAATGTAGTTGCCCAGAGATTTCGACATTTTTTGGGTGCCGTCTGTACCCAACAGCAGCGGCATCAGCATACCGAACTGGGGACGCTGCCCAAAATGGCGCTGTAGGTCACGACCAACGGCAATGTTAAATTTCTGATCGGTGCCGCCCAGTTCAATATCGGCTTCTAGCGCCACGGAATCGTAGCCCTGCATCAGTGGATAGAGAAATTCATGTAAATAGATCGGCTTCTCCTGCACCATCCGCTCGGCAAAACCTTCTTTGGCTAGCATCTGGCCAACGGTCATCGTTGTCAGCAGTTCTAAGATTTTGGACAGGTCGAGTCCCGCCAGCCACTCGGCGTTGTAGCGAATTTCAAGCCGACCCGGTGTGTCGAAGTCTAGAATGGGGCGGACTTGTTCTAAGTAGGTTTTGACATTGTGGGCAACATCGGCTTCTGTGAGCTGTTTACGGACTTCTGACTTACCGGAGGGATCGCCGATGCGAGCCGTAAAGTCCCCAATTAGCAGAATTGCCGTATGGCCTGCATCCTGGAAATCTCGAAGCTTGCGGACAGGAATGCTGTGTCCCAGGTGAATTTCCGAACCCGTTGGATCAATGCCCAGCTTGACCCGCAGCGGTCGATCCGTCTGGGTGAGCCGAGCCAGCAAATTTTCCTGTGGATTATCCAATCCGGGCTGATCAGGGAATACTTCGCTAACGCCCCGATAAATCCATGCCAGCTCAGCCGGAACGGCAGCATTCGTGGATGTATTAGCAGTAAATGATGACGTAACTGATGTGATAGACGACATGGGTATGGTAGACGATGACGCAGTTGGCAATACAGATGTCTCTCCTACAGACGATGATGCCACCGGAGACTCGTGTGTAAAATTCGGCGTGGCGGTAGACGACGTTTTGGCTGAATTGGATAAGGACGACACTGACTCAGATGAAGTCTGCTCAAAGTTCTTTACGTTCACAGATAATCTTTAACGCTTATTGCCCAACCCAACTATAATTTCATAACTCACGGACAGAAAGAACGGATTTTGCGTTTCCCGCCCTTTAGTTATCCTTACATAATTCTGATTTCCTTCTTTCTTTGTCGTAGTAAGTAATCAATAGCTGTGTTGTCCGCTAGGATTAACCCACATTGTTCAGGCGAGAGGAGTCCTGCTGTGTCGTCCAATACCCTCCGACAAGATCAATCTCAACCTCATCCACAGAAATCTGAATCCGGAACCGGATCTGCGATCGCGTCGCAACCGTCCTTTCCTCGCGTCCTCAGTTTTGTACAAGACGTTGGACAAGTGACGGCTGGCACCTTATTGGGCGTCACGATGTTAGTAAGTTCCCTCGCAGCAGGTGGCCTCGTTGGCCTCGCTGTCAGTTTTCGAAATTTGCCGGATGTGCGGGTACTGCGGAACTATGTTCCCACCGAAACATCCTATATCTACGACATCAACGGTACTTTGCTCACCAGCATCCATGATGAAGCTAACCGAGATGTGGTGGCACTGGATGAAATTTCACCGTATCTAAAGCGGGCCGTGCTGGCGATTGAAGATAGCTACTTTTACTATCACAAAGGAATTAATCCCAGCAGTGTTGCCCGTGCTTTTGCTGCCAACCTCCAAGAAGGCTCAACGGTGGAAGGTGCGTCTACGCTGACGATGCAGTTGGTCAAAAATCTGTTTCTGACGCCTGAGCGGTCAATGAGCCGGAAGGTAGCTGAAGCCGTTTTATCACTGCGACTGGAGCAGATTTTCGAGAAAAACCAGATCCTGGAAATGTACCTCAACCAGGTCTACTGGGGACACAACAACTATGGCGCAGAAACCGCAGCCCAGAGCTATTTCAATAAATCTGCATCGGAACTGAACTTGGCCGAATCGGCCATGATGGCTGGGCTGGTTCAGGCTCCGGAAGAATTCAGTCCATTTTTGGACTACCAAACGGCCAAACTGCGGCAAGCCATCGTGCTCAACCGCATGGCAGAGCTGAACTGGATTACTCCCGAGCAGGCGGAAGCCGCAAAGGTAGAGCCGCTGTATATCGGTGAAATTAAATCATTCCGCAGCAGCTATGCACCTTACATTACAGATGCGGTAGTTCAGGAAATCTCTGACCAGTTCAGCCGTGATGCGCTGCTCAAAGGCGGTATGCGGATTCAAACCACGATTGACCTGGGTATGCAGCGAATTGCCGAAGATACTGTGCGACGGGGACATGCATCGCTGTATGGCAGTGCGGATCAGATTTCCTTAGTCGCGGTTGATCCTCGTACTCACTACGTCAAAGCAATGGTAGGGGGGCTAGATTATGACACAAGTCAGTTTAACCGCGCTATCCAAGCTCGTCGTCAGCCCGGTTCGGCCTTTAAGCCGTTTGTATATTATGCTGCCTTTGCTTCGGGTCGCTACTCACCGGAATCTACGATCAATGATTCTCCGGTTAGCTATCCCGATGGCTACGAAATGTATTCGCCTCGGAACTATGACGGTTCATTTATGGGGCCGATCAATATTCGAACTGCACTGAAGCTCTCTCGGAACGTTCCAGCCATCAAGCTCGGTCAAGAAGTTGGTGTCAGCCGCATCATTGAAATTTGCCGAACATTGGGTATTAAGAGTCCAATGGATCCGGTGATTTCGTTGCCGCTAGGTGCCGTTGACTTAACGCCGATGGAGATGGCCGGGGCCTATGCGACCTTTGCCAGTAATGGCTGGCATTCGACGCCAACGTTTATTGTGCAGGTTACCGACAGCCAGGGCGATATTCTGCTGGATAATACGCCAAAACCTCAATTGGTGCTTGATCCCTGGTCAACGGCAGCCCTAACCAGCGTTCTACAGGATGTGATCAGCAGTGGTACTGGGACCCGTGCCCAAATTGGTCGTCCGGCGGCGGGTAAGACGGGTACGACAGATTCCCAACGTGATGTTTGGTTTGTGGGCTATGTGCCTCAGCTTGCTACAGCGGTTTGGGTTGGCAATGATGACTACAGTCCTTTGGGTTCGGGAGCTACGGGTGGAACGTTGGTGGCACCGATTTGGCAGGACTTCATGAGTCGAGCGGTGTCGGGTCAACCAGTGCAGTACTTTAAGCCGTCGTCTGAGTTTTCGCGTCCGTAGGTCGCTGAGTTGACTGAAATACGCCTCACGCCTCGCTTTTTAAGGGCTGAAGACTGAGAGCTGAGGGCTGAGTGAATTTATACAGAATGTCTAGTAAGTAAGGGGCTTTCAGCCCCTTTTTTTGGCTCAATTTTGAAGAATTGTATAGGTAGGTGTGGATATTCATATAAAGCGGTGCTTTGCATCTTGCTTTAGGATGAAATGTAACGGACGGTTATCTTGTCGATTGCGAATTGTCAGCTTGGGTAGGTTAAATGTAGAAGTTAAAGCTGCGATTTCTTAGCAGTGGCCTATTCACATGGCAGATCGAGCAAGTCGTTGGTTAGCTAAATTTCATATTAGCGATCGCAAACGAGCCAAGCAGCACTTACCCATGAATGAAGAGCGGCTACGGTTGGCGTTCAGAGCTACCAAAATGGGTAGCTGGGATTGGGATGTCGTGAACAATCATGTGATCTGGGATGATCGCATGTTTGAGCTATATGGCATCCAGCCTGAGAACTTTAGTGGTACTTACGAATCCTGGGAAGCTGGAGTTCATCCCGATGATCTCTCTACGAGTCGATTGGCATTGCAGCAGGCTCTGGATGGAAATCGAGACTTCGAAGCTGAGTTTCGAGTGATTTGGCCGAATGGGGACATTCGCTATATCGAAGCTTATGCACTTGTACAGCGAGATGCTGGAGGACGCCCGCTACGCATGATTGGAGCCAATTTAGATATTAGCGATCGCAAAGCGCTAGAGCAGGATTTACTTGAACAGCAGCGATTGCTTGATACGTTCGTGAACAGTTCCCCGGTGGGCATTTGCGTCATGGACGACCAATTACGCTACACCTTAATCAATGACGCTTTAGCAGAAATTAATGGGGTTGCAGTTGCTGACCATATTGGCAAAACACCGTGGGATATTGTTCCCGATCTCGCTCCCAAGCAGAAACAAGTCTTTCAACAGGTTTTAGCAACCGGGGAAGCGGTTCCTGAATTTGAGGTTGTTGGAGAAACGGCCAAATTTCCGGGCGTCGTTCGTACCTGGCTGGCGTCTTACTTTCCCTTAAAGGCTGAATCAGGGCAGACCATCGGCATCGGCATTATCGTGGTGGAAACGACAGAACGCAGTCGGGCTGAGCAAGCTCTGCGGGACAGCGAAGAGAAATTTCGACAACTGGCGGAAAATATTCAGGATGTTTTTTGGTTAACGGATGCTCACGTTAGTCAAGTCCTCTATATCAGTCCGGCCTATGAACAAATTTGGGGCCGCAGTTGCGAGAGTTTACGCTGTAATCCAGGTCTGTTTCTCAGTACTGTTCATCCCGACGATCGCCAGCAGATGATGATGGCGCTGAGTCAGCCGGATCTTCCATTTGAGGTTGAATACCGGGTCATGCAGCCCAATGGTACAATTCGCTGGATTCGCGATCGCGGTTTTCCGGTGTTTGATGCTTCTGGCAAGTTGATGCGACGAGCAGGATTAGCGCGGGATATCACTGAACGCAAGCAGATCGAGGCCCAACTCATTCACAACGCGCTGCATGATGCACTAACGGACTTGCCCAACCGCAGTTTGCTCATGAATCGGCTAGAATTAGCAATCCATCGAGCGCAGCGATTTCCCGACCATCACTTTGCTGTTTTATTTCTCGATCTGGATCAATTCAAAGTCATCAACGATAGTTTGGGGCATCTAACAGGCGATCAGTTACTAATTGCCGTCGCCAACAAGCTGCGGCACATCTTACGCGCAACCGATTTGGCAGCTCGCTTGGGGGGTGATGAATTTGTCATTCTACTAGAGGAAATTGAAGGAATTCAAACTGCCGTTCAGGTAGCTGAACGCATCTTTGCCGAGTTTGAGGCGACTCTTTTAATCGACCAGCGCAATATTTTTATTACCACTAGCATTGGCATTGTGTTAGGCTCAGCCGCCTATACAGATGCCTCCAATCTGTTGCGAGATGCTGATATTGCGCTCTATCGAGCAAAGGCGCGAGGCCGAGCCAAGTATGAAATTTTTGATGCTGAGATGCACATTCAGGCTCTCAAGCGCATGAATCTAGAACATGATTTACGCCGAGCGATTGACCAGCAAGAATTCATCATTCACTATCAGCCAATTGTGGCACTCAATTCTCGAAAGATTATGGGATTTGAAGCTCTTGTCCGCTGGCAGCATCCGACTCAGGGATTGATATCGCCTGCTGATTTTATTCCCGTTGCTGAAGAAACAGGACTGGTTATACCAATTGACCAATGGCTGCTGCAGGCGGCCTGTCAGCAGCTTACAGCATGGCAACAGCAGTTCCCAGAATGGTCTGACCTAAAGATCAGTGTCAACTTATCGTTTCAAGATTTGCGTCAGCCCAATCTACTCGAAACGGTTGTACAAAGCTTGGAACACAGCGGGCTTGCGGCCAGATACCTGACGCTAGAAATTACCGAAAGTATGCTGATCGAAAATATTGAAAGCACTATTGATTTACTGAAACAACTGAGGGAACTTGGTATTCAAATCAGCATTGATGACTTTGGTACAGGCTATTCGTCGCTGAGCTATCTCTACAATTTACCGACGGACTATCTGAAGATCGATCAGTCTTTTGTGCGAAATATGCAGAAGGGAGATAAAAACTCTAAAATCGTCGAGGCCATCATTGGACTGAGTAATCAGCTCGAAATGGATGCGATCGCAGAAGGCATTGAAACAGCTCAACAGCTTGATTGGCTAGAGGAGCTGGGCTGCGAACTAGGGCAGGGATATTTATTTGCCAAACCCCTCACGCCTGAAGCCGTCTTAGCTCTGCTATCATACGAGACCCAGCTATAAAGGTTAGAGGCGACAGCGGAGAATCTCAGAACACCGTCCGCACCACAGACACTATCGCCTGAATACACCACTCAAGATCTTGTAACCTTTGTTGCAGTGGTTTTTGTTGGTGGGTGTGCTGCAGGGAGCGCGGCACATCAACCAGCAAAACTTAATTTACAGAGTACTAAACACGTTATGACACTAGAGGTTTACGGAATCCCTAACTGCGGCACCTGCAAAAAAGCGCTGAAGTGGTTAGATGATAACCAAGTTGAGTATGAATTTATCAACACCAAAGAGCAGCCACCTAGTCGCCAGCAAATTGCAGATTGGGTAGCAGCATTAGGGGCAAAGCCAATGCGAAATACATCCGGTGGCTCTTATCGCGCCTTGGGTGATGAGAAGCAAACCTGGAGCGATGCCCAGTGGGTGGATGCCTTCGCTCAAGATGCCATGCTGCTGAAGCGCCCGCTGTTTGTCAAAGACGGCAGCGCTGTCTTAGTCGGATTTCGGGCTCAAGAAGACGAAGTGTGCAGCAAGCTCGGCGTTTAGACTCAATTTATGCAGGCCACCTTCACTGCCGCTTACTTGGAGTTAAGAGCAGTTTGCAACCGGATTCAGTACAAAAACAGCTATATGGAGCGCAGTACTTGGCTTAGTTTTAGCAACAGAAAAATTTTGGTCATTAAGGAAATCAATCCTACCAGAAGTCGGTGAAACAGTCCGGGGACAACTCCGTGTAGCGCACTGTGTGCTGAATGTTCTTATGCCCCAGGTAGTGCTGAATGGATCGGGTGTCATGCCCGTCATTAACAAGTTTGTAACCACAACCATGCCGCAGCATGTGAGGATGGACAGGGAAGGTGAGGGATGAATGACTGCCGACACGGCTCAACAACTTACGAAACCCAGCAGCCCTCCAACCTGCTCAGATAGGAGCGATTGAACTACCAATGACTCTGGACTGGCTGAATCATTGGTAGTTCTAAGGTTGCGCCTCGCTGGGATTTCAGGCGCTCTGGCCTGGCTTGAGTACGACCTTGATGCAGTGATCCTTTTTGTGCTTAAAGATCTCGTAACCATCCGGGGCTTGCTCTAGCGGCAGCCGATGGGTAATCACAAACGAAGGATCGATATCGCCCTTCTGAATGTGCTCCAGTAGCGGGGTAAAATACCTGTGAACGTGGGTCTGCCCCGTTTTCATGTTCAAGGCTTTGTTCATAAAAGCCCCCATTGGAATCTTGTCTACAAAACCACCATAAACACCAGGAACGGACACAGTGCCTCCTTTACGACAGGCAAGGATCGCCTCCCGCAAAACAGGGGGACGATCGGTTTCTAGACGGACTGCTTGTTTCGCTTTGTCGTATAGTCCCTCCAGTCCCGTACCGTGGGCTTCCATCCCCACTGCATCCATCACGGCATCAGGGCCACGACCTCCCGTCATCTCTTTGAGAGCCTCCCCCACACTAACCTCTTCAAAATTGAGCACTTCTGCCCCACCGTCTTTTGCCATTTGGAGGCGTTCAGGCACACGGTCGATCGCAATTACCCGTTCTGCTCCAAGTAAAAACGCACTGCGAATTGCAAACTGGGCCACCGGGCCACAACCCCAAACGGCAACCACATGACCGGGTTTTATATCACAGTTTTCCGCTGCCATATATCCAGTCGGAAAGATATCCGAAAGGAACAGCACCTGTTCGTCTGTCAACCCGTTGGGAATCTTGCATAGACCGACATCAGCATGAGGAACGCGGGCATATTCTGCTTGACCGCCTGCATAGCCCCCTAACATATGGGAGTAGCCAAAAATGCCTGAGGGCGAATATCCCATCAGGGCTTCTGCCATAAAGGCATTAGGGTTGGTGTTATCACATAGGGATGTTAGCGTTTGTTTGCAGAAGAAGCAGTGACCACAGGCGATGGGAAATGGATTGACGACCCGATCGCCAACTTTAATTCGCTTAACTTCACTGCCGACTTCAACGACTTCTCCCATGAATTCATGCCCCAGAATATCGCCCTGCTCCATCGTAGGAATGAATCCATCGTAGAGGTGTAAATCAGAACCACAAATTGCAGTGGATGTAATTCTGATCACGGCATCTCGGGGATTAATAATTTTGGGATCGGGAACCGTTTCGACTCCCACTTTGTTAGCACCTTGCCAGCAAACTGCTTTCATTGTTTTTCCCTCTTTCTAAGTATCGTTTTGTGAATTGAGAATGGAATTAGCGGTAAACCATTACGCTGATTAAAAATCTGATGTTGATGCAGAGTTTCAGTCTATAACTGCATCACTCAAGGTCCTTTTGTTTGCTTAAACTCTGCCTAGCTTCGTCGTCCTGATGGCTGACCTTCATTAGTAGCAATTTCACCTGTCTCCATCATCATTTTGAAGCGGGCAAGATCGTCTCCAATTTGCTGTTTTGGGTTTTCACCAAATAGCTTGGCAATCGCATCTCCAACGACTCCACCAGGCGCATCATAGGTTGTGATGACTTTTACCTCAGTCCCCCGATCGCCAGGAGCAGGTTGAAAGTGAACTGAACCAGAGTTCGCAATGTCTGCCCCTTCCACTGAAGTCCAGGCAATCACTTGATTCGGACGATCTTCAGTGATTCTGGCATCCCATTCAACGCTGTTGCCCATCGGTGCGCTAGTAACCCAGTGCGATCGCCCATCGTCATAGACCTCCACACTTTTAAGATGCCTGGTAAAGCGTGGTAAGTTTTCTAAGTTGTGCCAAAAGCGGTAAAGATCTTCTGCGGATTTTTCAATGGTTGCCGTTTTTTCGACTTTGATAGGTTGAGCCATCTCAATGTCCTCATTTGTGAGTGGGTTTCATCTGTTCATCAAACAGATGAAGCATTGCTTCAATTTCAGGATCTGCCCCTTCAGCTGCTATCTATAAAAACGTTGGATCGTCATGGGCAAATCCCATCCAAATAAACTGAATCAACTTCTCTTGATTTATTTACCGTTTAACCTTAATCACCCAAAATCTACCCACGTTTAAAAGGGCTATGCTTGAATTTCCTTCGTTTGGTTGAGTTGCCTTAAGCATAAGATCCTATTGATAAATGTTCTCTGCCTGAGGTCATAAGAACGGTTTGTATCCAGCAATTCTAATTATGAGAATGATTCTCATAAAAATCCATTATTTTGAAAGATTCAGGCTGCTGAAAGCCTCATTATCTCGCTTAACAATTTGGGCCTGTGAACCTGATTTTTAGTACATGGATTTCAAAATGAGAATTGCTGGCAATTTTGCAGACCAGCAGCTTTACCGCACCAGTTTTGTTAATTTGGAAAACTATCCCAATCCCAAAAGCCATCTCCCCAATGTCATCAATCAAGATCGCATTATTCAGCATTGGGATAACATGACGAATGCGGTAATCGTCTGGAACTCGGTTTACATCGAGAAGGTGGTTCAACAGTTGAAGCAAGAGGGGCAATTTCTAGGTCGAAGAGTTGAAACATATCTGGCCCAACTCGATATGCTCACATTAACGTCTACGGACGGTATCACTTTAACCAGGAGCAGGTTGGCAAGAAACAGGAACTCCGACCGAATTCACGTTAACCTCACGTTACAAAATCCCCTGTTGCTAATTGAAGGATGTGACAAGATAAAAGACAGTGATTTGATGTTGAGTAACTGTTGAATAACTGATGTCTGCCGCTGATTCTTCGCTTGACCGTCCTTTCCATCGTTTACGTGAACTGCGTAACGGCTTGCTGCGCCTACATAAAGCCCTGCTAGAGTCCGAACGTGCTGCCTATGAGCAAGAACATGGACAAATTAGAAATCGAGGCGAGTTCTTTCAGCTCGTTGTGGGTGATGAGTGGTTTAGCTGGCTGCGCCCGTTTTCGCAATTTATTGTCCAAATTGATGAACTGCTGAGTGCCAAAGGTGATCCGGCAACGCTGCATCAAGCTAATGAGCTGATTGACGAAGCGCGATCGCTCTTGCGTGCGGACGAAAATGGTACCGCCAATCAGCAGCGCTACTACCAGGCCATTCAGCGCGACCCCGATATTGCGTTTATGCATGCTGAAATTTTCAGCCTTTTACAACAGAAATGAGCGATGCTTCTCCTCGACCGCAGGATCGACGAGGATCAGAGTCCGCTAACGGTTCTGATCAGCCGTCGTTCTTTCTGGGCTGCGCCCTATGGGGCTATAAAGACTGGGTGGGAGATCTGTTTCCGACGGGTAGCCAGAGCCGTGATTTTCTGTCGCTCTACAGTCGGCGGTTGACGACGGTTGAAGGCAACACTATCTTTTATGCACTGCCCGATCAGGCGACGCAGCAGCGCTGGGTGGAACAAACTCCAGCGGGTTTTCAAATTTGTCCTAAATTACCCCGCAGTCTTACCCATGCCGGACTGCTGGAACCGATGATTCCCAGCATTTCTACGTTTTTGCAGCACATGGCATCCCTGCGCGATCGCACTGGGCCGTTTTTTGCTCAGCTGCCGCCCAGCTATAGTCCGGCGCTGCTGGCTGACCTGATCGCATTCCTCCAGGCTTGGCCACAGGATCAGGCTGAACTGGCGCTAGAAGTGCGACATGCGGACTGGTTCAAATCTCCTTACCGCGAGCAGTTGAATCAGGTGCTGACCGATTTGGGCATCGGTCGAGTTCTACTGGATACTCGGCCTGTGTATGAGTGCGACGACAATCCGCAGCAGTTTTCGCAGCGGCGCAAGCCTGCCGTGCCGCTGCAACCTGCTGTGACGGCTCCCTTTAGCCTAGTGCGGTACATCAGCCATCCGGAGTTTGACCGCAATCGCGATTACCTGGCTAAATGGGTAGACTGGATTGCGGCTCAGCTCCAGCAGGGAACCCGCATCTATTTCTTTGCTCACTGCCCCGTGGAAGCCAAGTCACCTGCGATCGCACGTTATCTCCAGGCTGAACTAGAGCGCAATGCTGTCCCTGTGCCGCTCCTACCGTGGAATCAAGTCGAAGCGGAAACACCCACACAGCTTAGCCTATGGTCTTAAACCCGAAAATCATGGATATCGCCGCGCTGCGGCGATATCCATGATTTTCGGGTTGGAAACAAACAAAAAATATGGCTATCTGCCGAACGAGATAGCCACACTGTGGAAATTAAAGATGAAGTCTAGGTAAGCTGTCGTCGCAAACGAACCTTAGACAATCTCCGCATCAGGAGGGAGCTGTAGGTTATCAGGATCCACATAGTGGCAAGTCGCATCGTCTACACAAATTAGCGCCCATCCGGATGAATCAATGCTAACTAACTTGTATGAACCTTCTTGAATGAAAAAGCCCTTGTGATTTCTGGTATCAGGCTTAATTTCAACACCGTCGATGTTTTTAATGACCATAATGACCTAACCCCATAAGATTAACAAGATTAAGATGAGTTAAAAGGAAAACTCATCCCTTTGTTCACCAAATCTTATCATTAGATTTTCGGATATCTCATGAAGTTATTTAAGTAAATTTTGCGTATCGTAAAGTTCAGGCCAGATTTATTACCGGAAACTACTGACCTGCCGGACTTTATGGAGACTAATAGGTCAACCTACCAACCAGTTTTGAACTCGCTGTAGGCTTTGCCAATCGGGCTTACGTCTTAATCCATCTTCAAAATTGTGGGCAATTTCCTCCTGTAGCTCTGGCACCATGCTGAGGATTTGACTCGCGACATCAACATGCTCACGCACGCCCTTCTGCCCCGCTTCCAGCATCGCTGTCGCTAAATTAATCCGTGCTTGTGGATCTTGGGGGTTGAGCTTAACTGCTTTCTGAGCCGCTTTATAGGCTGCATTGGGCTTATCTACCAACAAGTACAGCCAGGATAAACAGGTCCATGCAGGGCTATTTTTGGGGGCGCGATCGCACACCTCTTTAAAAACCGGAATCAGTTCCTGGGCATCTTCACCCGCCTGATACCGCTCTAAACCGGAATTAAACAGTTCCTCCGCCGTTGGTGCCATCATGCACTGTCTACGAGACAACCCGAAAACTATAGCACTTCCAGCCTTAAATCGTGCATTAAATCTAAAAATAGTTTGTGGATAACACTTTTGAGTCTGTCAGAAATGCTATGGGTCGCTATTACAGCAGTCGCTAGAGCCAATCTTGACTTAACTTGCGATCGCTATAGAATCAAACGCAACCCGTAGAGTGCAACGCATGGAACGCTACGTCAACGCTGACCCTTATCCTTATCCCTACAACGGCGATCTACGCCCCGAAAATACGGCTCTAATCATCATTGATATGCAGACCGACTTTTGTGGGTTGGGGGGCTATGTCGATCAAATGGGCTACGACCTGTCGCTCACCCGCGCGCCCATCGGCCCCATCAAAACGCTGCTGAGCGTGATGCGCGAACAGGGCTTTTTTATTATTCATACCCGTGAAGGCCACCGTCCGGATTTAGCTGATCTGCCTGTCAACAAGCGCTGGCGCAGTCAAAAGATTGGTGCGGGCATCGGCGATCCTGGCCCCTGCGGTCGGATCCTGGTGCGCGGTGAACCGGGTTGGGAAATCATTCCTGAACTCGCGCCGCTGGAGGGAGAAGTGGTGATCGATAAACCCGGCAAAGGCTCATTTTACGCGACAGACCTAGACCTGATTTTGAATCGTAGGGGTATTCAAAACCTGATTTTGACCGGGATTACCACCGATGTCTGCGTCCACACCACCATGCGCGATGCCAACGATCGGGGCTACGAATGTTTACTGCTGTCAGACTGTACGGGGGCAACCGATTACGGTAATCATTTAGCCGCTCTCAAAATGGTCAAAATGCAGGGCGGCGTTTTTGGCGCTGTGGCGGAGTCAACTGATTTGATTGAGGCCATTGTGGGCTAGTAAGACGTGAGGAGTGAGGAGTAAGGCGAAGTTCCAGTCAACTCAGCACTCAGCATTTTAAAGAAGTGAGGCGAGAGGCGTGAGGAGTAAGGCGTATTTCTAGCACTCAGCACTCAACTTATCGTTAACGTACAGACCTGAGACACCAACTGCCTGATCGATATTTCTTGTTATTGAATTGCTCACCTACCTATGTAAATGTATGGACACCTTAACCCTTCAACAGGCTGCTCAAATTGACGCTCCGCCAGAATTAGAAATTGTCAACATGACCAAGCGGTTCGGCAGTTTGGTCGCGCTCGATCAGGTCTCAATGACGCTGAAGCCCGGTACGTTTCATGCCCTGCTGGGTGAAAACGGAGCGGGTAAAAGTACGCTGGTCAAGTGCGTCATGGGCTTTTATAGCCCGACCTCAGGGGAGATCAAAATCAATCAGCGATCGCAACTGATCCGCAGTCCCAAAGATGCTCATGAACACGGCATTGGCATGGTGTATCAGCATTTCACCTCTGTGCCTGCGATGACCGTAGCGGAAAATCTAGTCCTCTCCCGCTACGACACCAGCACGGTGATTAACTGGAAACAGGAGTATGAGGCGCTGGCGGCATTCATGGCTGCGGCTCCGTTTCAGGTGGATCTGAAAACTCCTGTGGGCCAACTGGCGGCGGGGCAAAAGCAAAAGCTGGAAATTCTCAAGCAGCTTTACCTGAAAAGCCGAATTTTGATCTTGGATGAGCCGACGTCGGTGCTGACTCCGGGTGAAGCCGATGAAGTGCTGGGGCTGATTCGCCAGGAAGTGACCGCTGGCAAGCTGAGCGTGTTGCTGATTACCCATAAGTTTCGGGAGGTGACGGCTTTTACCGACGAGGTGACGGTGCTGCGTCGGGGCAAGTTGGCGGGTCAGGGTGTTGTTAAGGATTTGAGTATTGAAGAGATGGCGCAGATGATGCTGGGTGAGGAGCGCCAGACCAAGAGCGTACCCAAAACCGCGCAGGCTGAGCAAAAGCCTGTACTGGAAATTCGCAACCTGTGCGCCAATAAGGAGAATGGTTTACCTGCGATCGCAGATATCAATTTGACGGTACATGCTGGCGAAATCGTTGGCATTGCGGGCGTGTCGGGCAACGGTCAGAAGGAGCTAGTGGAGGTGCTGTCGGGACAGCGATCGCAAACAGCGGGTCAAGCTCTGGTTAACGGTGAATCCTATGGCGCAACTCGTGAGGAGATGTATCGCCATCGCGTGTTTGCATTGCCGGAAGAGCCATTACGAAATGCCTGTGTACCACACATGAGCGTGGCTGAAAACATGGCGCTGCGAACATTCGACCGTCCGCCGCAGTCGAAAGCGGGCTGGCTGATTTGGCGGATGATTCGAGAAATGGCAACGGGGCTGATTCAAACTTTTTCGGTGAAAACGCCATCGGCGGATACGCCTGTGGGTAATCTTTCGGGCGGCAATGTGCAGCGAACTGTTTTGGCGCGGGAGCTATCGTCTGAGGATATCCAGTTGTTGATCGCAGCTAATCCCTGCTTTGGCCTGGATTTTTCAGCCGTTGACTTTATTCATCACTCAATTGTTGAGGCGCGTAACCGGGGTGTAGCCGTACTGCTGGTCAGTGAAGATTTGGACGAGTTACTCACGCTGGCCGATCGACTGGTGGTGATCAGTGAAGGGGAGTTCGTTTACGAAAGCTCAATTCACGATGCCGATCTGAACGAAATCGGCCAAAAAATGGCGGGACATTAGATATCTGTAGACGTACCAATATCAGACATATCAACCTTGCATAGGGACACGGCAGTGCCGTGTCCCTACCCTAACCCTTTACACCAAGTAGCAGGGTGGTTTCATTTGCCCAAAATAAATTCTAGAGTCGCCATTTCACGTATCTGGTAGGGGCGATTGGCCCATCGCCCCTACATCGGATGAAAAACAAACATTAACCTGTGCGGGGCATGGGTCGAACCGCTGGTTTCTGATTCGCCAATAAGACACTGCGGGGCAGGACGCGGCGAATTTCTTCAACCGTGGTGACGCCTTGGGTAACTTTTTCAATGGCGGCATCGCGGAAGCTGACAAAGCCGCTTTCCTTGAGGTAGCGGTGCAGTTGAGTCAGCGACCCGTCGTAGATGATCGATCGCACCACGTCGTCAACTTCCAGTAGCTCTATGATCGCTTCCCGTCCCAGATAGCCAGAGTCGAAGCAGCGCGCACAGCCTTTGCCCCGCTGCCAGTGGTTCAGCATGTCGCCGGAACACTTGCTAGCACTAAGCCCCAGCACTTTTAGATCGGCGTCCGTAGGCTGATAAGGTGTAGCGCAGTGGGGACAGATTTGCCGCACCAAGCGCTGCGCCACAATCCCAATCAGAGCGTCGCTGATCAGCCCTGGATCCGGGCCAATATCCTTGATGCGAGGAATTGCGCCAACAGCGTTATTAGTATGTAGGGTAGTGAACACTAGGTGTCCGGTCAGCGCTGCCCGCACGGCTGTTTCCGCCGTTTCTGGATCGCGGATTTCGCCAACCATGATGATGTCGGGGTCTTGGCGCAAGATGGAGCGTAGGCCAGCGGCGAAGGTCATGCCCGCTAGTTCATTCACCTGGGTTTGGGTAATGCGCGGCAGGACGTACTCTACCGGATCTTCCACGGTGACGACATTGACGTGCTCTTTTGCGATCGCTTGTAGGCTGGTGTAAAGTGTGCTGGTTTTGCCCGATCCGGTTGGCCCCGTCAGAATAATCATGCCTTGGGGCTGCTGCAACCATTCGGTATAGGTGGGAAGAACCTGCTCGGATAGTCCCAGATCGTGAATCGTCGTAAATGGATTGCGGCGCGGTAGCAAGCGAATGACCGCTTTTTCGCCATTGACGCAGGGCAGCGTGCTGACCCGCATATCCATGCCTAGTTCGATGTCATCTCCCGCGTCGTACTGTTCTCCAATCCGACCATCCTGGGGACGCCGACTTTCGGCAATATCCATATTGGACATCACCTTGAGCGCAACGACGACTCGGCGACTCACCTCCGGCGGCAGCATGGTGATATCCCGCAGTACGCCGTCAATTCGGTAGCGCACCCGCAGACCATCCGGTGTCGGTTCCAGATGAATATCACTGGCTCGGTTGCGTAACGCCGTGGAAATCAGGGTTTTAATCCGGCCAATTTGGTCAGCGGCAACGGAGAGATACAGCTCCGTTGTTTCACTAATATCTTCCTGCTCATACTCACCCGTGATCGGATTGACCAGTGGCGTAATGTCAATCGAGGTCGGGTCAGCGTGACGGGTTAGGTGCCACGCTTTGTAGCTCTTGCTGGTGATGTGGCGAATCTCGACATCGACTAAACTGCGATCGCACAGGGTCTGAATTTCTTCTTTCGATACCGTGATGGGGCTACCCAGGTAGTAGCAATTTTGCCAGAGCAGCAGCGGCACCACGGGCGGCAAGTTCTGATTGGCAAACGTTTGGAAAAATCTGGCGCTGACTTCATGGTCGAGCAGCGTGAGGTTGACGTTACCCTGTGAATCAACCAGTAAATCTAGCGCCTGCTCACAGTTTAATTCTCGTCGCCGTAACTGTTGCCAAACCGAGAGTGGCGCATTGTGCGATCGCATAAATAACCCTGGAAGAAAGTAACTTGAGCCTCAGCACATCGATGTTAACGTATCAACCTTGCAGGGTGGTTTACTGTTGATCAGGAAATATCTAAAACCGTTGACGTTACGTAGGGGCAAATGGCCATTTGCCCCTACCAGACACGTAAAATTGTATTTAATGAATCGCCTGATAGAGTGCCTGCTTTTGTTTGGGCGTCATTGAGGCAATGAGCTGGCGAGCTTGAGTTGGCCCCAGTGCTTTCAAGAATTCCATCAGTTCATCGGGCATCATGTCATCTGAAGCTGCGCTAGTCGATTGAGGCGCACCTGCAAATTCGCCGTCTACTTCAGGATGACAAACACCTGCATCGCAGTTTAGCCCTAACGAATGCCAGTACATGGTGGGGATGACGCGACCCCGCTGACTGAAATGCTCATGGGTCAATACATTAGTCTCCCAGTATGCTTTTGGCGATACATAGCGACTTTGCTCATGGGTATGAGGCACGGTAAAGTTGCCGAATACTTTCCGATATTCTTCGGAATCTAGCAAAGCCGTAATCAGTTCTTTAACTCCCGATCGCATCAAGATATCGCAGTAATGTTGGATCTCTTCCTTATCTTGAGGTGCGCGCCCCATGAAGTGTTTAAAGCACCAATCTAAGAACTTGAGATTAGATGAATTGTGATAGTAAGAATTCAAGTATATTTCAGATTGTCCCAGGCACTTTAGAAAGCGTTTAACACTGCTTTTACCCTGGAGAAAATCTTTCTCTGCGCTAGCTAATAGTTTGCGCTCATACTGATAGGGTTGGCGGCCTAAAATCTGGTTGTAAATTTGGTGCAGGGCGGATTCTCGTTCATCGCGTGATGAACGATTATTGAGAGTAATTGAATTTTCATATTCTTTCATCTTCGACCTTCCTAATCTTTTGAAATTGCGTCTAGGTATTTGCCAAGTTTATGTTTGAGCTGATAGTTCTGATGTGGTCTCCAACAATAAATCTGACGCTGTGTGGTTGATAACTTAAGCGTGGGACTTCAATGTCATGAGCACAATCTCGATGTAGGGGCGAACGAGAGTAGCATCAGTGGGCGGTAGCGTAGTTGCGATCGCTTCTTCTAAATACTGATAGGCTTTGATGCAGTGCTCATGTTTGTGATGAGCAACTAAGATCGTGTCTAACCAAGACACCATTGCTTCTTTAAAGAACACCTCATCATCTTTTAGAACCGATAGAGCCGCATAGCGCAGTACTTCTGTCATGTCGTACTTACAGCGCTTGCCGTGTTTTTGGATAAGTTCAGGATATACCTGGGCGAGTTTGCGGAGCGCTTGTAACACTAAGGCATCGCTCTTTTCCCTCAGCAAATCGTAGGTTTCTAGCCGTTGGTTGTAGCTTCTGAGATATTGCTCTAGTGGGTAAAGTTCTTGAGTATCTAAGTAGCGGCCATCTGCGTCTAAGACTGACCGCTCAATAGTGTGATTTAGGCTATGCATAAACTCGACTCCAATCGTGATGAGGCAATAAGTCTGCTGACTATTTTCAGATTGCCCGACCCTCCGTAAGTCTCAACCAGATGATGTAATTCTTTACATACAGGTACAGTAGCAAGGTGTAGCTAATCTGCCGGAGAATTACAAAACTTTAAGGATTAACCATCAGCTATCAGCTCGCTTTTCTAGCTCTGTAATCGCTCAAAACAAGATCAACTATCTCACCAAAGTCTTACTGCACAAGGATTCTATCGTCGGCCATGCCTTTAATAAATAGGTTCGAAAAATTTGATCATTAAAGAAATTAGTCGCTTCTCATCACTCATGGTTTTCTATTAGACTGACAGTCATCACCGTGAATTCTCGTAGAGATGGAGATCACTGAATTGATAATTACAACGTTCAGTCTAGTAGGGGCGAATGGATAGACCTTTGGGCATGGCTTCGCTAATGCCCCTACGTAACACCAGCGGTTTTAGATATTCTCTAATGAACATGAAACAACTCTGCTAGATACGACACTTGAGATGTTGCGATTTTTGGTTGTTTGTAAACTTTTTGGGTGGGGCTACAAGGATTTGTATGAGAATTCAACGCTTTGTCACAGGTGGCGACAAGAGTAGCTGAGGTTGCATCAAGATGAATGTAAGTCTTGCGCGAGAGTCAGGCTCGCTGTGCGATCGCACATCTGTGACGGCACATTCGTGACTGCACATTTGTGTGTACACATGACTGCAAGTGCAAGAGACGCTACGCATCAGGCGCTTATGGTTTATCCGGTATCGTTGACTCAGCCCCAACGCCAACCTCCACAGTCTGCCATTGATGAGCCGTCCGTCGATGCCGCCGAGTTACGAGAGCGGATCGTGCTGGCTCTTGCGATCGCAGATGAAGTGACGTTGCGATCGCTGGTTGTGGACTGTTATCCCCAAGTGGCTCCAGCGCATCGGGTGGGACAGATGCGGGCAACGCTCGGCGTTCCTGTCTCGCCAACTCAGGTAATTGACGGCGTGCTGCACTATGACGTGATTAACTGCGTCTTGGCCGATTCGATCCAGGCGGCACCCTCGGCGCAAGCGGCCTGCTGTTCAACGGTGGACTATCAGCAGGTGACGCGCTGCCAAACGCCGACTCAAACGCTGGGGCGAAACATTGCGCGATCGCAGGTGGAGTCTATTCTGGCGGCATCGGGATTCTCGGCTGAGCAAGTCGTCACAATTTTGCATTTACCCGAAGCGGCTTGGCATAAGTCGTGGTGGTACGTGCTGAATGAAGCGGGCGATCTGGGCGTCCTCTTCCATCGCCGGATTCGCACTCGCCATTACTCAGACGGCACCTATACGCTGCAATACCAGGATTACTTTGCTCAAGAATCGCCCCCCTGTTTCCGCGACGAGTCACAGCGGGTGATGATTAAAATCCACGATGGCAACCAGCGCTTTAGTCAGGTATTAGCCGATATCAACGCTGCGCGGCAGCAGTTGGGCATTCGTACCGCTATCTTGATCAGCGACTCGATTTCAGCCCTGGAGGCGCAAGGCTTTATTAACCAAGGCATCTATCTTTACGCCACAGCTCATCTGCTGCGTCCGATACAGGCCGACTGTTTGTTCTGTAATCATCAGCAGTGTCCGATGCAGGGCCGATCAGATTCCCCCGTGCGTATGTGCGATCGCTTTGATCCCTTTACACTGTAAAGGGTAGTGAGATTTTCAGCGATCGCATTTGGGGATACAGGCTCAACCTGTATCCCCAAATGCGATCGCGGCTAGAAAACTACGCTGTCAAACACCTAAACAACTCAAGCGTTGATGATGCAGTACCGACGATTTGGCCGCACGGAGTTGCAGATGCCCGTGTTTTCCTGTGGGGGGATGCGCTACCAGCATTCGTGGAAAGATATTCCCCGCTGGCAGATTGCAAAGAAAAATCAGCAGAATCTAGAGGCCACCATCCGCTGCGCTCTAGATGTCGGAATTAACCACATTGAAACCGCCCGTGGCTATGGCACCTCTGAAGTGCAGTTGGGTCAAATTTTGCCGACGCTGCCCAGAGATCAAATCATCGTCCAAACCAAAGTCAGCCCCAAGCCCGACCCCAAGGAGTTTCGCCAAACCGTTGAGCAATCGCTGCAAAACCTGCGGCTGGATTATGTAGACCTGCTGGGTCTGCACGGCATCAATACGGACGAAATTCTGGGCTGGTCTACGCGGCCCGGTGGCTGTCTGGACGTGGCGCGACAGCTCCAGGCCGAGGGCAAGGTGCGGCACATTGGCTTCTCGACCCACGGATCTACGCGGGTGATTGTGGACGCCATTCGCACCAATCAGTTTGACTACGTGAATCTACACTGGTACTACATCAACCAGTTCAACTGGCCTGCGATCGCAGCGGCAGCGGAACACGATATGGGCGTGTTTATCATCAGCCCGTCGGACAAAGGCGGCAAGCTCTACAACCCCCCCCAAAAGCTGGTCGATCTCTGTCGTCCGCTCAGTCCAATGGTGTTCAACGACCTGTTCTGCCTCAGCCATCCGCAGGTGCATACCCTCAGCGTTGGCGCTGCTCGACCTACGGATTTTGATGAGCATTTGCAAGCGGTGCCGCTGCTTGACCAAGCCAATGAGATTTTGCCGCCGATTCTGGAGCGGTTGGAAGCAGCTGCGATCGCGGCTTTAGGTCGTGACTGGCTCCGCAGTTGGCATCGGGGACTACCGGAACCGGAAAACACGCCCAACGGCATCAATATTCCTGCGATCCTCTGGCTGCGGAATCTCGCCCTGGCCTTTGACATGACGGAATATGCCCAAATGCGCTATAACCTGCTGGGCAACGGCGGCCACTGGTTTCCCGGTCAGCCCGCTAAAGACGTTCATCAGCTTGATTTGAGCGACTGTCTCGCTCGCAGTCCCCACGCCGATAAAATTCCCGCCCTGCTGATAGAAGCCGATCAGCTCCTCGGCGGCAAAGCGGTACAGCGGCTCTCTCAGTCGTAGGCTGTAATGCGATTTTTGGAATGCGATTGATGTGATGTAATGCGATCTCACCTATGGGGGCAGGTTTTGCCGTCAAGTGATCGGTTTTAATCGAAATTGGTCAGCAAAACCTGCCTCTACCCATATTTCATATCTCTGCCAAAATCTGGCCCTACCCATGCCCGACATCCAACACAACTTTTATGACCGATAACCCCTTCTTGCACCAGCTCAACTACGACCCTGCTCTGGAAATCCTCGGTGATGACTATTACGACATTGTTGATGCGGCGGAATTTCCGCAGCATCAGCTCCGCTTTCGCAATGATGATCTGCTGCCCCAGATTGGCCTTGATCCAAACCAGGTAACGGACGAGCATTTTGTTGATGCATTCGGCAAGTTCGAAGCTGTGCGCCCCTTTTTAGCGCTGCGCTATCACGGTCATCAGTTTGGCGAATACAATCCGTTTTTAGGTGATGGCCGCGGCTTCATTTACGGTCAGGTGCGTGGGGTAGATGGCGAGCTGTATGACTTTGGCACCAAGGGTTCAGGTCGCACACCGTACTCTCGCACGGCGGATGGACGGCTGACGCTGAAAGGCGGGGTGCGAGAAGTTTTGGCTGCTGAAGCGCTGCACTATCAAGGCGTTCGCACCTCTCGCTGTCTGAGTTTAATCGAAACGGGCGAATCCCTCTGGCGAGGCGATGAACCGTCGCCAACCCGGTCGTCGGTGATGGTGCGCTTTTCGCGATCGCACATTCGCTTTGGCACCTTTGAGCGACTGCACTACTACGGACGCAAAGACCTGGTACACATTCTGCTCGACCATGTGATTGAGCAGTACTATCCCCATTTACTGGGTGATCCAGACTGCTATGCCCGCTTCTATGCCGAGTTAGTCGAGCGAGTGGCTGATTTGGTGGCGCAGTGGATGTCGGTCGGCTTTTGCCATGCGGTGCTCAATACCGACAACATGTCAATTACGGGCGAAAGCTTTGACTATGGCCCCTATGCCTTTATCCATACCTACGATCCGCGCTTCACGGCGGCCTATTTTGACTATATGGGTCGCTATCGCTACGGCAATCAGCCGTTGATGTGTCGCTGGAACCTAGAAAAGCTACAGGTTCCGCTCAAGATGGTGATTGCCGCAGCCGATCTGGAGGCTGGACTAGAGGGTTATGAAGCGCGATATCGCGCTACGTATCGACAGCGAATGCTAAACCGTTTGGGCTTTGGCGACCTGGGTTACGATCACCTACCGATTGAAAGTGCCGATGAGCTGCTGGAGTCAACGCTGCGGCTACTGAGTGAAACGGAAGTTGGCTATCACGAATTTTTCGCTCAGCTTCGTCAGCAGTTTCAACCCCAATGGCGCGAAGATGCCCAGCTTATTTTTTCAGCGGTGATGGAACACTCTGATCCAGAAGCGGCTCAATGCCTCGATCAATGGCGTAAGTTATATCAGTGCTGCCTGACGCATCTGACAAATGACGAAATCGATCAAGTTGCTCAGCGGCTAAAATGCCATAATCCTCTTACGGTTTTGATGCGTCCCGAAATCGAAGCGGTCTGGGAACCAATCGCGATCGATGACAACTGGCAACCGTTTTACGATTTGCTGAAACAGCTTCGCACCCAAAATAATCTGGAATCCAGTTAAAAAACATTGTTTAGTTTTTGTGAAATGCTTGCTAAGCAAGCATTTCACAAAAACCATAGTGGTTCTAGATAAAAAATAGTGGTTCTAGATAAAAACAAGAGAGGAGAGTGCCTCAAGATGGGGTACTCTCCTCTCTTGTTCTCTCCCTCTTAGCTGGAATTACTATAAGAGAGTTTCGATACAGGGGTTTCTATAACGGATTTGGGTGTAAGTATTCTGTCAACTTTGTTTTAGTGGGTTTGGTTGGTTGATGTACCGCGCGGCGCGCGGCACATCAACCAGCAAAACTTAGTTTACAGAGTAGTAAGTCGCTGCATTGTCAAGCGGCGCAGTAAATTCTTATACACAGACTTGATATAACATCGAGCGGGGAGTGTCACACCGCCAGAATGTCCTGAAACCACTGTTCAAAGCGCTGACCAAAGGCATCGAGTGAGTAGAGCTGTTCGGCCTGCTGCCGACAGTACTGCCGATTAATTTGGTCAATTTTTCCGATCGCTTCGATGAGGCCGTCAACACTATCCGGTTCAACTAGCCACCCCGTTTGTCCAGACTGCACAATTTCAGCTGGGCCTCCTCGTCGATAGGCAATCACGGGTACGCCACAGGCCAATGCTTCGATAGCCACGATGCCAAACGCCTCAACCCATCGAGGTGTCATGATCAAAGCCTGGCACTGACGCAAAATTGCCTGTAGCTTGTCGGTGGTGAGAAATCCAAGATATTCAATTGGTGCCGATGTATAGGTTGATTGAATTTTTTCCCAATAGGCTTGATCTTCAATTTTTCCCATGATTTTCAGGGGAATTTGAGTGATCTGTGCCGTCGCTACCGCATCTTCTAAGCCTTTTTCTGGTGAAATCCGACCCATCCAGGCAAGTGCTGGCTCCGGATCTGCATTGAATTTATACTGGGACAAATCAATGCCGCTGCCCAAACAGCGACACTGATCGGCGAAGGGAAATGTATTAGCTTGTGTGTGAGTATAAACGCCAATTGTGCCTGGAAAAGCCTGAATGACCTGATTCGCAATTTGATCCAGCGCGTCAGATAGCGAACCCATACTAATGAAATGCGCGATCGCAGTTTCAAAAAAGGGCGTCAAATAAAACGGTAGCCAGTCATAGGCAAAGTTAACCAGCACATCGTAATCGTGCTGCACGGTGCGCGCATAGCTCCACATATTGGCTAGCACAGCATCACTGGGAAGCCAAATTGACACATGACGAGTTTGCGTTTGCGCGGCGGTTTGAAACTGCCCCGGAATCTCAATTACCTCTATCTCCGCGAGTTCAGATGTGGCAGGTGCAACAACCGTCACCTGATGGCCGCGTCGGATTAACTCTTGAGCAACTACCCGCAGGGTTAGCTCAACCCCGCCGCCTAATCCCGACCCCAGTGGGCCAACCGGGGTTGAAACAAACAGAAGCCGCATACAGCAATCATTAACTCAACTGGGATACTTAGACTGGAACCAGCAGCTTCTCTATTCTGAATTAAATCCAGACAGCTCTCTAATTCTCTCCGCAGCCTGATTATAGCAACTCTCAATCCCGTATCCTCAAGAGAGACGCTAGCCGAATTTTCCCATGTCGCTGAACAACTATCAAATCAAACTGTTGGCAGCGATATCGATGCTGATCGATCACATTGGCGCAGTCTTTTTTCCTGGCATTGCCATTTTTCGAATCATTGGCCGCATCAGCTTTCCCCTGTTCGTCGTGCTGCTCGTAGATGGTGAAAAATATACCCGTAATGCTAAGCAGTATGGTCTGCGGCTGCTGCTGCTGGGTCTGGTTTCACAGCCGATCTATCAGCTTGTATTTGAAGCGACGCAGCGAAATATTCTCTTTCTGCTGCTGTTAGGACTGCTGTGCTTACGATTAGTTAGGCGATTTCCCAAATGGCAGCTTTTGATTTGGGTCGCAGGAGGTGCGATCGCACAATTCCTCGATTTAGAATACGGGGCGTATGGGATAGGCATCGTTGCGCTTATTCGCTATTTTCAACCTCGTGCAATCTGGTGGGCGGGATGGATTGGACTTCATCTTGGCCATTTTCTGATCGCGCCAGGAGGAGCAACTTTCCAATTGCCTGCACTTGCCGCCCCACTTTTGCTATATATGACAAATCACCAACGCGGCCCAAAAGCAAGATGGTTCTATCTGTTCTACCCGATGCATCTACTGTTGCTGTGGCTGCTTTACCGCTGGATGATCGGCACTTAGCGTTCTTAACCAATTGCTAAACCGTAGACATCACTCTATGGGTTGAATAAATTAGGAGTCAAGATTGATGACTCAGTACTACGGGCAGTTAATAATTTTAGAAGTCAAACCCGTATCTATAACCCTTATACCGAAAACCCACTAGGAAAACTGCTGTGGTTCCTCTTAACGACAATAATCCAATCCAAATTACTCCGTGGATGACCTATGGACTGATTGCCGCCAACATTGTGGTCTTTATGTATGAGTTGATGCTGTCACCAGCACAACTAGATGCGCTCTTTCAAGTATTTGCGGTTGTGCCGGAGCAGCTAACGGCTAGTTTGCAAAGCGGTAGCTTAAACCAGATTGGGGCTGAGTCATTGCCGCTCATCACCTCTCAGTTTCTGCACGGCGGTTTTCTGCATCTGGGCGGCAACATGCTGTTTCTCTGGGTGTTTGGAAATAACATCGAAGAACAACTGGGGCGGATATCCTATCTGTTTTTCTACCTGGTTTGTGGAGCGTTGGCCGCATTAGCTCAGTGGGGCGTAGCGATGCAGTCGAGTATTCCATCAGTTGGAGCCAGTGGTGCGATCGCAGGTATTCTAGGAGCCTACATCCTGCGTTTTCCCAATGCCCGCATTCTGACGCTGGTGCCGATTGGCATTTTCATCACTACCTTCCGCATTCCCGCCGTCTTCTTTTTAGGATTTTGGTTTTTCCAGCAGTTTCTCTACGGCTTTGCCAGCCTACAGACCACCACGAATATCGAAACTGGCGGCATTGCTTACTGGGCACATGCTGGCGGGTTCCTAGTCGGACTTGTCCTCGGCCCCTTGCTAGGACTGTTTCGCCAGAATTCCGCTAGCTCCAAAGATCCATACCGAGATCGCCTGAGGCGATAACTCCTATGCCTATGGCCATATACGAACACTATTAAGTTTGTATGCCAAAAGCCCAGTTACTGGGCTTTTACTGGAAAAATCGGGATGACTGGATTCGAACCAGCGGCCCCTTCGTCCCGAACGAAGTGCGCTACCAAGCTGCGCTACATCCCGTTGCTTATCTAGGCTAGCATAGGTTTTCGCTTTTTCTGCACCTATTCTGAGCCAAAAATAAAGGACATTGGCTATCGTGGCGGACAACCAATGTCCTGTTTGAGATCGTGCTATGAGATTGTCTAGCTAAGCGAGAATTCGCTAATTAGACATCATAGTAGAGCGAAAACTCATAGGGATGGGGGCGCAGACGCATGGGGTTCACATCGTTATCCAGCTTGTATTCAATCCAGTTGGAAATGAATTCCTCAGTGAATACGCCGCCAACGGTCAAGAACTCATGATCGGCCTCCAGCGCTTTCAGAGCATCTAGCAGAGACCCTGGAGTAGAGGGAATCTTGGCCAACTCTTCAGGGCTGAGATCGTAGATATCAACATCCAGCGGATCGCCAGGATCAATCTCGTTCTTGATGCCATCGATACCCGCACAGAGCATCGCTGCAAAGGCTAGATAAGGATTAGAGGTCGCATCGGGGCAGCGGAACTCCAGACGCTTGGCCTTGGGATTATTACCGGAGAGCGGAATCCGCACCGAAGCTGAACGGTTGCCCTGGGAGTAAGCCAAGTTAACTGGAGCTTCAAATCCGGGTACAAGCCGCTTGTAGGAGTTAGTCGTGGGGTTTGTGAACGCCAGCAGTGCTGGAGCATGCTTCAGAATACCGCCAATGTAGTTGAGCGCCATCTTGCTGAGACCTGCATAGCCATCGCCAGCAAATAGGGGCTGTCCGTCTTTCCAAATAGACTGGTGGGTGTGCATACCAGAACCGTTGTCGTTAAACAGCGGCTTGGGCATGAAGGTGATGGACTTGCCGTACTTCTTGCCGACGTTCTTGATTACATACTTATAGATCATCAGCCAGTCAGCCGCTTCAATCAACCGACCAAAGCGGAAGCCGAGTTCGCACTGACCGCCTGTTGCCACTTCGTGGTGATGCTTTTCAATGGGAACACCCAGTTCTGCCATCGTCAACAGCATCTCAGTCCGGATATCTTGTAGGGTATCCGTAGGGGACACGGGGAAGTAGCCTTCTTTATAGCGAGGCTTATAGCCCAGGTTGCCACCTTCTTCTTCTTTACCCGAATTCCAGCGACCTTCAACGCTGTCTACGTAGTAAAAGCTCTTGTTTTCGGTTTGATCAAATCGAACGTCTTCAAAGACGAAGAATTCTGCTTCTGGGCCAAAATAGGCTGTATCACCAAGACCGGAAGCATTGAGGTAGTCAACTGCTTTTTGGGCGATGACGCGGGGACAGCGCTCATAGGGTTCCCCAGTTCGGGGTTCCTGGATGGAGCAGATCAGGCTGAGGGTAGGCTCCTTCATAAACGGATCGATCCAGGCAGTGGTGGGATCAGGCACCATTGCCATATCCGATTCGTTGATTGCTTTCCAGCCACGAATACTAGAACCGTCAAACGGAACACCATCGGTGAAGCTGCTTTCATCGATCTGATCGTGGAAAACCGTCAGGTGCTGCCAAGTTCCAGGCAAATCGATAAACTTCAGATCGATCATTTTGATGTCTTGCTCTTTAATCAGATTCAAGACGTCTTGAGGCGTTTGGGTCATGAACTACTCCTTAACAACTTCTAGGCTACCTGTAGTGCCGGGACAGGGACAGATTGCAACACCGTCTAGGGGTGTGGATATGAGCCATCAACTGCGATCGCAACAAACTCCTAATAGCTAGCACTGCTTAACGGCGGTTGCGGTTAAGCATTAGCTATGCAAACCCTGCGGAGCTAGGCAGGACCCATACCGAAGCCCTGCCACATCTGACTCATCCTAAAGATAGGAATTGGGATATTTTGTATCGTTTGATACATTTTCCAGGAAAGCCGCCAGGTTTAAGGGTGGATTTATAATATCTGTTGAAGATTTATAGTCTTGGACGGGTTTTCTAACTCTTATTTTCAGGGATGATAGCCCAAGAATGACTAGCATGGTACAGCCTGAATCCAGTATCAGTACAGCTGGCTAGTGTCGTCATACTGCATTTGGACATGCAGACTTAGATGTGTAACCCGTCGCTACGCTGCGATCGCGCAAATCTACAGATGCGACATATCATCTTTGAATCATCCACTCACTGCTTTGAAAACTTTGATACCTGTCTCAGCGACTTTACGGGTATGCAGACAAGTTTAATGCCAAATTTTCCCAGTGGGCGTCTCGGCATATTCCGCCAAAACCCTAGCCTTAACAACGGCAATGTAAAGGTTGCATTAAACCTGCTCAAAATTGCGATTTGTACTGTCAAATGGCCAATCCTAGAGCTATCAGCTTGATGATTTTTTCATCTTTGGCTGTGTTTTGTGTAGAGACGTAAGGAAATCGACCATTTTTCCTGTAATGCGATCGCACAGTTTGTTTGACTCCATAGAGCTGCGGCTGTCTAGTGGCTCTGCTCTTACCTGTCAACCTCTCGTTTTCGTAGCATTTTGATGACTTCATTCACCTCATCCGTTGCTCCTAAAACCCCTTGCACACTCGGGCACCAGCCTGTTCATTCTTCAGTGGACAGTTCGCTGAAGCGCTTTATTGATATTGCTGGAGCGCTCATTGGCTTGGCCATCGTGGCTGTTTTGTGGTTGCCGATTGCGATCGCGATTAAATTAGATAGTCCTGGCCCAATTTTATATAGCCAACTCCGCTGTGGACACCGTGGGCAAACCTTTCGAATCTGGAAGTTTCGCTCAATGGTGACCGATGCTGAACAGATTAAACATCTGATTCAAAATCAGGCCAGCGGCCACATTTTCAAGAATGACGACGATCCACGAGTCACCCGCGTCGGCAAATTCCTGCGTAAAACCAGTTTGGACGAATTTCCCCAGTTTTGGAATGTTCTAGTCGGTTCGATGAGTCTAGTTGGAACACGTCCACCTACAATTGATGAAGTTCGGCACTATACCCCACGCCACTGGAAACGTCTGGAGGTTAAACCTGGAATCACCGGAGAATGGCAAGCGAATGGTCGCTCTCAAGTTCTAGACTTCGAAGCGATTGTTGATATGGATTTGGCCTACCAGCAGCACTGGTCAGTGTTATACGATTTACAGCTCATCTGGAAGACAGTTTGGGTGGTTCTAGCTCGCAAGGGAGCATGTTAAAAGCAATGCCAAACAGTTCAAACCAAAAGAGCCAGCGCTGCAGCGCTGGCTCTTTTAGTGATGTAGCTATATTCATAACCTGCACATTGCTAATCAAGAACTCAGGCAAGATGCTTTATCGCCACATGGCGGCAAAATACCCTTCCTGGTTTTGGAACAAAAGCTAAGTCTATTGGGAAAATTAATGTCAAGTTCCTGTGCAAGAATCCTGTTTATTTTTTACGACATGCTTGCTTCGCAAGCATGTCGTAAAAAATAAACAATGGACTTTCAACCGGATTTTATATAACTATTCCTAAAATTGCTGATTACTAGCGCGAACGGGTTAGGGGACTTTGCCCCCTAACCCATTTGTATCGCGATTAAGCAACACCTACTGCCTAGTCGTCAAGCTGAACAGTCAAAGACTCTGTCAGAGTCAAGTTCAGGTCGCGATCAGGATCGATGGTGAATAGTTCTACTTGATTGCGATCCAAGAAGATGCCGATGAGTGCGCCGACACCGCCGCCACCCAGCACTTCTTCAACTTCAATCTCACCAGTGATTTCTGCGATCGCAGCCGCAGCCGCAGCACCCAGAGCCGCATCACGGATAACATTACCAACATCTACACCGCGTCGGATGGTTTCCGTGTCAGTGATGACTTCAGATTCAGCATCCAAGTCGATAGTGTAGCTCGGATTCGTAGACGTTCTCGGTACCCTCAGTTCTTCGGCATAGAACTTAGCTCCTTCTTCGCCATCCTCTTCCACAACACGTAGTTCGCCCACAACCTCGCTACCCACTGGAATCAGCAGCGTACCGTTTTGGTCAGTTACGTTTTGAGAAATAATCAGCGTCACAGGAACAGGATCGGGTTCCTCAGGCGAAATCAGAATTCGCTCTGCACCGTCATAACGAATCGGTAAGGTGGTACCTTGTGGAATGACTACAGATGTCGTGTCGTCATCCTCTTCCCCACCAACTACATAGGGAGAATTAATGGCGGGTGCTTCACCTGCACTAACGAGTGCCTGATAGATAAACGCAGCCACCTCAGCCCGTGTGGCATTGCGGTTGGGATTGAGTCGATTCAACGTAGGATAGTTGACGACAATTTGCTCCTCAGTTGCTGCGGCCACGCTAGCACGAGCATAGTCAGGAATACCGCTGGCATCTGTGTAGTAGTTGAGTGTCGTTTGAACGTTACTAGCTGAATAGTCCAAACCGTTCGCAAGCGATACTAAAACCTGTACCCGAGGAATATTTTGCTCTGGATTAAACACATTACCTGGATATCCTGATAAGAAACCAGTGGTGTAAGCTTCCCGAATCGCGCTGTATGCCCAATAGTTGGAAGAGACATCCACAAAATTAATTGCACTGCGAGTGGATGGTGCATCGAATGCACTGCGAATCATTGCTGCAAATTGTGCCCGCGTCACCGGAGCATCAGGACGGAATGTGCCATCGGGAAAACCGCTGATCACGTTCCGAGAGGCAAGTGCTTGAATGTAACCGGAGGCCCAGTAGCTGGATGATACGTCTGAGAAGGAGGTCTGTGCCTGTGCTGGTGCGTGCATTACAATTGGTGCGGCTGCGCCAGCGGCCATTCCTAATGCTAGGAATAAAGATGTGCCAGACTGCCAAGATTTGAAATTAGCCATAAAAGTTCAGAATCTCCAAAAACCAAAAATGAACCCAATGATGGATTTGTACAAAATCCGGCTTGAACGTGCTTGAACAATGTCGTTTGTAGATTTGGTGTCAAGACGATTAACGGGTTGTGCCTGTTGTCGCGACTACTTAGCCAACCACAAATCGATTTGCATTGGTGTCAAGTCTTTATAAAAAGAAGTAACTAAGCTGCAAAAAGTTCCGGCGTTTTCTGGTAAGTTAACAGGTTATGCTTTATCACTTTAGACTCCATGACAGGATAAGCAGTCGGTTTGTAAGGAAACCTTGGATAGTGTTCCCTACGAAACCGGATTTGATTCTTTTTACCGAGTCATAAGAACAAATCATGTTTTGTCAACGGTAGCCAATCCGGTTCCGAAAGGGACTGCAAGCCATAGCGGATTTTACAGGCTTTCACATTGCCTAGACTCCCCGGGTTGGCTTGTTTTGGGAGTTAAGTTTAATGGATAGTCAGGCCAGTTGGGATGAGTGCGATCGCACCTCATTTTTCTCCTTATCACCTCTGGCTAACTTGGAAAAGGTGGTTTGGACACAGCGTAAACAAAAAAACTCCTGTAAAGTAAAGATTTAAGACGAAGTTATATCAGGAGGTACACATGGCCACCGCCAACACCAGCAGCATTGAAGATCGGATTGAAGAAGCGCGCGAACAAGCCCATGCCATTTGCAATGAGAAGGGTGCAGATTCAGCAGAATGTGCTGCCGCTTGGGATGTTGTAGAAGAACTGCAAGCTGAGTTTTCTCACGAGCGAGCTAAAGCTCAAGACGCACCAAATTCCTTGCAGGTTTATTGTGATGACAATCCCGATGCCCCCGAGTGCCGCATCTACGAAGACTAATCTATTTTGTGACTAAAATGTGATTAAAAATGGAGTGGGAGCATAGCGTGCCCCCACTCCATTTTTAATCACGCACAGCAGTGTTACAGCATACAAAGAAACATTAAATCTAACCCTCAAAGATCCTTAGGACACATTTTGCATCCCCATGCCATTTCTACACTGGAGATGTCATGTCTAGCAGAAATGATTGTTTTATGTCTTCGAGCATTCAAGATCGAATTAATCAAGCACTTGAAGAAGCACGGGTTACCTGTTCCACTAGCGGCGATGGCTCCTCAGAATGCGCTGTTGCTTGGGATACGGTAGAAGAACTTCAGGCAGAAGCTTCTCATAAGCGAGGCAAACCGGAGGACGCTCGCAATTCTCTACAGGTTTATTGCGACGATAATCCAGATGCGCCGGAATGTCGCATCTACGAAGATTAATCGGATTGAGCGTGCGGTGAATGGTTGAAAGGGGGGCATAGACTGTCCCCTTTTTTTATTAGGAGTTAGGGGTTTTGAGTTTTGAGTGCTGAGTTTTGAGTGCTGAAAGGAATGCTAGTTTTTCCTAGCAAACTTGGGATAGAGTAAGTCGAAAAGGATTTATGAGCTTTTTCGATAAGCTAAGTGCGGCCATTGCCCAGCATCAGTCGTTGTTAACGGTTGACCTTTCTCCCGATTTAGAAATTGCCGATGTTGGTAAGGCTCTGGGTTTAGTAGAGGTGTTGCGATCGCAGGAACAGCTCGACTGTCTTCTACAAACGGCGAATCAGCGGTTGCTGAATGTAATTGAGGCCACGTCTGAGTCTGTGTGTGCCTATACGCTGCGGCTGGAAGCGTTTCGAGTACTGGGTGCGCCAGGTTTAACTCTCCTGGAAACGGTACTGGCTGCAATTCCACCCCATCTACCCGTTATTCTCGATGCCAAACACAGCGATCCGGACACCAGCACAATCTTGGCGGAGCTGGTGTTTGAGCTGTGGCAGGTCGATGCCATTACCCTATCGCCCTACACGGGGCAGGATCAGGTAGCGCCGTTTTTGGTTGATCCCAACAAGGCAATCTTTGTGCTAACGGCCACGGGGAATCCAGCCGCTGCCGCCTTGCAGCAGTTTCCTAGTCCAGAGGCACCACTTTATTTACAGCTCGCGGCAGAAGCGAAAACCTGGGGCACACCAGAGCAGGTCTGTTTAGAACTGGGCACTGTATCGCCTGCAACGTTACAAGCTGTACGTGCGATCGCACCGGAGCGGACAATTTGGCTGAACGGTCGCTGGCAGCAGGACACTAACTGGGAAGAGTTGCTCGTAGCGGGCATGAACAGCAGCGAAAGCGGCCTGCTGTTTGCTGTACCCGCCGATTGTTTGACCGATGCGGATGTTGGCATACGGGTACGTGAGCTATGCGATCGCATCCAGCAAATTCGGCAAGCTTTGATGGTTGATCCATCAACCTGCCAAGTTTGGATGCCAGATGTGTGCTTGCTGAATCACCATCCCTATGAAGATTTGGTGCTGCAACTGTATGACATTGGCTGTCTGCGATTTGGCGAATTTGTGCAGGCATCGGGCGCAGTTTTCCCCTACTACATTGACTTGCGGGTGATTATTTCGAATCCGCAGGTCTTTGATGCCGTAATCAGTGCTTACAGCGGTATTCTGCGGGGACTGACCTTTGATCGGATTGCGGGCATTCCCTACGGTTCCCTGCCAACGGCGACAGGGCTATCATTACGCCTCAACACGCCGATGATTTTTCCCCGTAAAGAAGTGAAAGCTCACGGGGCGAAGCGTTTAGTGGAAGGTCACTTCAATTCTGGCGAAACAGCGGTTTTGGTGGATGATATTTTGATTTCGGGTCAAAGTGCAGTTGAGGGCGCACGCAAGCTGGAATCAGTGGGATTAAACGTGAAAGATATCGTCGTATTTATTGATCATGAAAAAGGCGTAAAAGAACGGATTCGTGAACAGGGCTATGAACCCTATTCGGTGCTGACGCTATCTGAAATTGGCGAAACGCTCTGTGAAGCTGGACGAATTACGGATAACCAGCTTGAGCTATTGCTGGCCCATAGTTCTGAAGGATGATACTCCATGATTCAGCGTTCTCGGCTTCGATCCAAACATTCTAGCTATAGGTCTCGGCCAAGCCGCATTGTGGATCGGGATGGTCACATCAATGTGATTCGGCGGGGCATGGTGCTGATCCGCTGGGACGACCTCTATCATTCGCTGCTGGTAATTTCTTGGGGTTGGCTGCTGCTGCTGCTGGGTTTGTCGTACTTGGCAGCCAATGCGCTATTTGCGATCGCATATACCCTAGGCGGCGACTGTATCGCCAATGCCGAACCGGGATCGTTTACCGATGCCTTTTTCTTCAGCGTGCAGACAATGGCCTCAATCGGCTACGGGGCTATGCATCCCACGACGACCTATGCCAATGTGCTGGTAGTGCTGGAGTCAATGGTGGGTCTGTTAGGAATTGCGATCGCAACAGGTCTAATGTTTGCCCGCTTTTCGCGACCGACGGCACGGGTGATGTTTTCCAATGTAGCTATTATCACTGAGCATAATGGCATACCAACACTGATGCTACGAGCAGGCAATCGGCGACGCAATCAAATTTTGGAGGCGCAGCTTTGGGTAACGCTGGTGCGAAATGAAACTACAGCGGAAGGCGAGTTTATGCGCCGCTTCTACGATTTAGGACTGGTGCGGCGTCAGACGCCGATTTTCGCCCTCACCTGGACGGCCATGCATCCGATTGATTCGGCCAGTCCGCTTTACGGAACTACACCAGAGAGTCTCCAGCGGGATGAGATTGAAATTGTAGTGATTCTGACGGGACTGGACGAAACGCTATCGCAGACGATCCATGCTCGCTATTCCTATCTGGCTGATGAAATTCTCTGGAACGTGCGCTTTGCCGATGTCCTGTCTCGGGCTGCCGATGGTCAGCGGATTGTAGACTATACCCGCTTTCATGACGTAGTGCCCGTTTCAACCGAGGAAACGGCTATTTTGCCGCAATAACCAAGGAGTAATCCCGATTATCTCGTAGGGGCGAATGGTATTCGCCCTGACAAGGTGTTGGGGGTTATCCGAGGGCGAATACCATTTGCCCCTACAGTTTTTTCACAAATGATTAACGGCGCTATAAGATCACTTCAGTCCAATTGCCAGTTTGTCGGTTTCCGCTATGATTCTTCGCTCCATTCGAGTACCGCAGTTTTTGAAAACGGCTCTGTTTCCTGCTCCTGGCAAATCACCCAGCGTTTCACTGTGGCTGATGTGGGTTGGCTTGGTGATCACAGTTGGGTTTATTGTCATCTCCCTGGGTGCGCCACTGTTCCAAAGCTGGGGCTGGATTCAAGATCCGACAGCGTCCCTAATTAACCCAATTCATGAACCCCCTTCAGTCGAACACTGGTTTGGTACCACTCGCCAGGGTTATGACGTATTGGCTCGGACGCTATTTGGTGCCCAGGCCGCTTGGCAGGTGGTGATTCTGGCGACCATGCTGAGCGTGGTGGTGGGTGTACCGCTGGGACTGGTGAGCGGTTACTTGGGCGGACGGCTGGATCGGATACTGCTGTTTATCATGGATACGATCTATACGCTGCCGGGGCTGCTGCTGTCGGTGACGCTGGCGTTTGTCGTGGGACGAGGGGTAATTAATGCTGCGATCGCACTGAGCATTGCCTATGTACCGCAGTACTATCGGGTAGTACGAAACCATACGGTCAGTATCAAAACGGAGCTGTTTATCGAAGCGGCACAGGCGATGGGCGCGTCTACCTGGACGGTGCTGTCGCGCTATCTGTTTATGAATGTGATGCAGAGTGTACCCGTGCTGTTTACGCTGAATGCGGCGGATGCGGTGCTGATTCTGGGCGGTCTGGGCTTTTTGGGCTTGGGCTTGCCGGAGCAAACGCCGGAGTGGGGCTTTGACCTGCGTCAAGCGCTAGATGCGCTGCCGACCGGAATTTGGTGGACGGCGTTTTTTCCTGGATTGGCGCTAACGCTGATGGTGACTGGGTTGTCATTGGTAGGCGAGGGCTTAAACGAGCTGGTGAATCCGCTGTTACGCAAAAATCGCTAAATGGCATGGACAAATGTTCCGTTTGTTTGCTATGCTTGTTTACCGCTGGGCAAAACAGCACGCGGATGTGGCGGAATTGGTAGACGCGCTAGATTTAGGTTCTAGTTTCTTCGGAAGTGAAGGTTCAAGTCCTTTCATCCGCATCAGTTAAACAGAAAGAGAGCTGTGCATTGCACGGCTCTCTTTCTGTTTTATAAAGGCACTCTGCTACAGAACCAGGTGCCGTCAATCTGCGATCGCGTAAACCATTCTGGCAGGTTGGGATAGTTGCTCAAATATTCGGCATTATGCGTAAAGTGAACGGCTAAGCCATAAAGCAGCACACGGCCAGTCAGTAACTTGCTGTAGGGCGCAGACGTTGCTTCGAGGGTCATCATATTCACCTAATTTTGACGCATATCGAGTTTCCTGCTCCCAAGATTAGGAGCAGGGTGGGGAGTGAGACCAAATGCAGAATTGACTAGCTTTTCAAGAAAGGTCTACATCGCGTCAATCTGCCATTTAGAGAAGAATGCGATCGCGCCCTCTAAAGCTAATACCAAGCCTGTATATAGGAACCCAATGTATTTTTTGTAAATGCTTGCTCAGCAAGTGTTTCACAAACAATACATGATGAGTTTTCAAGCAGACTTGATATAACAACTACTCTTCGTCTTGATAGGCATCCATTGGTAAACAGGAACACATCAAGTTGCGATCGCCATAGGCTTGATCAATCCGTCCTACGGATGGCCAGAACTTATGCTCTCGTGTCCACGCAGTTGGATAAATGGCTTCTGCGCGGGAGTAGGGGCGATCCCACTCGTCGGCGACCAAGTCAGCCACGGTATGGGGCGCATTCGTGAGCAGATTGTTTTCCTGATCAACCTTGCCGTCTTCAATGGCTTGGATTTCCTCCCGAATGGCGATCATGGCATCACAGAAACGGTCTAGCTCTTCCTTCGATTCACTTTCTGTCGGTTCCACCATCATCGTGCCTGCCACAGGCCAGGACATAGTTGGCGGATGGAAGCAATAGTCAATCAGCCGCTTGGCAATGTCTTCAACCGTAATACCCGCTGTCTTGCGGAAATGGCGCAGGTCAATGATGCACTCGTGGGCCACAAGACCGTTTTTGCCTTTATACAAAATCGGGTAGTGAGACGACAGGCGCTTGGCAATATAGTTGGCGTTCAAAATCGCCACCTGCGTTGCCTGAGTTAGCCCCTCGCTGCCCATGAGAGCAATGTACATCCAGGAAATCGGCAGAATGCTGGGACTGCCCCAGGGTGCCGCAGAAATTGCACCGATCCCCTGTTCGCCATTGACGGGTACTAGGCTGTGACCCGGTAAGTAAGGCTTGAGATGGCGCTTGACACCAATGGGGCCAACGCCAGGGCCACCACCACCGTGGGGAATGCAGAACGTCTTGTGCAAGTTGAGGTGGCAAACATCCGCCCCAAAGTCAGCGGGACGGCACAGCCCGACTTGGGCATTCATATTGGCTCCATCCATGTAAACCTGGCCGCCATGCTCATGCACAATATCGCAGATTTCGCGGATGCCAGTTTCGAATACGCCGTGAGTAGAAGGATACGTCACCATTAGCGCTGCCAGGTTGTCCTGATGCTTTTCGGCCTTGGCTTTCAGATCAGCAATATCAATATTGCCGTCGTCATCACACTCAACCGCAACCACTTTCATGCCAGCCATGACGGCACTGGCGGGATTGGTGCCGTGAGCCGAAGTGGGAATCAGACAGACATGACGATGGCTTTCACCCCGCTGCTGATGGTATTCGCGAATCACCAGCAGTCCGGCATATTCCCCCTGGGAACCCGCATTGGGTTGGAAGGAAATAGCAGCGAATCCGGTAATTTCCTTCAACCAACCTTCTAGCTGCTCAATCAGAATTCGGTAGCCTTGCGCTTGATTCAGCGGGACAAAGGGATGCAGGCTGCTGAACTCTGGCCAGGTGACGGGCAGCATTTCTGACGTGGCGTTCAGCTTCATGGTGCAGGAGCCGAGCGGAATCATGGCGTTAGCCAGCGATAAGTCGCGCCCCTGTAGCCGATACATGTACCGCAGCATTTCGGTTTCGGAGTGGTAGCGGTTGAAGACGGGGTGAGTCAGGTACTCGCTGGTGCGGGCCAATGTGTCGGTATAACCGGGCTTGACCTTCTTGATTAGATCTTCCGGCATGAAGTGGGGCGTGGTTTCGCCAGCGGCAAACACTTTGAACAGCGCCACTAGATCGTCCGACGATACCGTCTCATCCAGTGAGACACCAACGGTGCTGTCGTCAATGTAGTTGAGGTTAATGTGATGCGCGATCGCACGTGACTTAATTCGCTTGGCCTGTCCTTCACCGACATTGACCCGCAGCGTATCAAAGAAGGGTTTATGAACAATCTCGTAGCCCAGTTTCTCCAGTCCCAGCGCCAGTACCTGCGTGACTTCATGCACCCGCTCGGCAATGTGCTTCAGTCCTTGAGATCCGTGGTAGACCGCGTACATGCTGGCCATAATTGCCAGCAGCACCTGCGCCGTACAGATATTGCTGGTGGCGGAGTCGCGGCGGATATGCTGCTCACGGGTTTGCAGGGCTAGTCGCAGGGCTGGCTTCCCGTGCTTGTCCTTTGAAATGCCGACCAGACGACCCGGTAGTTTACGAGCATAGGCTTCTTTGGTGGCGAAAAAGGCCGCGTGAGGGCCACCGTAGCCCATTGGCACACCAAAGCGCTGGCTGTTACCGACCGCGATGTCTGCGCCAAATTCTCCCGGTGGTTTCAGTAACGTCAGGCTAAGTAAATCGGTGGCCACAGTTGCGATCGCACCCACTTCATGAGCTTGCTCAATAAACTCGGCATAGTCGTAGATGGCACCGTCGCTGGCGGGGTATTGCAGCAGCACGCCAAATACAGGTGTGCTGAAATCAAACTCTCGATGATCGCCTACGATCACTTCAATGCCCAACGGAATAGCGCGGGTTTGCACCACCTCAATCGTTTGGGGATGACAGTCTTTTGAGATCCAGAAAGCGCTGGCTTTTTTGTTCTTACTAACCGCGCGGCTGAGACTCATCGCTTCGGCGGCGGCGGTACCTTCGTCGAGCAGCGAGGCATTGGCAATCTCCAGCCCCGTCAAATCCGTCACCATCGTCTGGAAGTTGAGCAGCGCTTCCAGCCGCCCCTGAGCGATTTCCGGCTGATAGGGGGTGTACTGGGTGTACCAGCCGGGATTTTCCAGAATATTGCGCTGAATCACGGCTGGGGTGATGCAGTTGTAGTAGCCCAGGCCAATGTAAGACCGATAAACCAGGTTATGGCTGGCAATTTCCTTCAGATGCTCTAAAAGCTGATATTCGGTATAGCCTTCGCCAATCTCCAGCGATCGCTCTAGTCGGATGCCTTGGGGAATGGCAGCAGACATCAGCGTCGCCAAGCTGTCATAGCCCAGAGTCGCTAACATGTCATTAATGTCGGTCGAACGCGGCCCAATGTGGCGCTGGGCAAAATTATCGCCTGGAGCCAATTCGTCTGCCGTTAGTTGAAAGTTGTCGCTCGACACTGCTGGAAATGAACCATTGGTGGTCACCTGATCTGCGATCGCGCCATTGGTCATTGGTTGAGCAGTATTTTCAGTATTTGCAGTCGAGTGCGTCATGAATGTGGCCCTTGTTACCGAGACGATAACCTTTGCTATTACTTCTTTAAGGTAGACTAGCGCTTCTTGCCAGCAGTAACAATCTTTAGTCCAGGCTGCGTTATGACCTTTGGATATAAGCTTCTTTCTCTCTATTTGCCATTAGTAGCCGGAACGGGCTGTGGCTGGATACTGGCAGCTTTTTTATCGGCGCGTCATATTCACTGGCTCGGCCAGAGCCTATATTGGATTGGCGTGCCGATCAGCGTCTTTGCCTTTCTGCGTCAGGCTGACCTGTCCGGCAGCATCTGGATTGCGCCGCTTGTAGCCTGGGTTGCCGTTTTAGTGAGCCTAGCGCTGGCTTGGCTTTGGATGCAGAGCCAGATATCGCAGTCTTCTCGATCTGCTGCTAAACACTCGCCGCCTTCAGTCGAATGCGCTGATCTCAAGCTGGATCCGTTTGATCCAGCACTCGATCCCAATCATTCTCCGCAGGGGCCGAATGCGCGATCGCACTCCTCTCCAGCCTGGAACAGCGCTACCCAGGGCAGTTTTTTGCTGACGACAATGGTGGGAAATACGGGCTATCTGGGGTATCCGGTGGTACTGTCTCTGGTGGGATCGCAGTACTTTGGCTGGGCCATTTTCTATGATCTGCTCGGCACCATGCTGGCCTCTTACGGTTTAGGCGTTGTCCTGGCCGCGCAGTTTGGCTCAGCCGTGGGCGGCACGGGGCAAATTATCAAAGCCTTGTTCTACAATCCAACGCTGTGGAGCTTTTGCCTGGGACTGATTTTACATGATGCGGTCTTTCCCAGTGCGGTCGATCGCGTTCTGAACAGCCTGGGCTGGAGCGCGATCGCACTTTCGCTGATTCTGATCGGCATTCGACTGCGGCAAATGTCTTCCTGGCAGCATGTGCATACCGCCTCGGTTAGTCTCAGTATCAAAATGCTGATTGTGCCGCTGGGTTTGGGCTTCCTGCTGCATCAGATTGCGCTCGATCCGGCGGTTGAACTGGTGATGCTTCTACAGACGGCCATGCCGCCTGCCTTTGCCTCGCTGGTACTTTCAGAGGCATTTGGGCTGGATCAAGAGCTAACGGTGACAACGCTGATCATGGGCACAGTGGGCTTATTGGGAATGCTGCCGCTGTGGGTATGGTGGTTTGGTTAGTTAAACAGCGAGAGGCACGGGTACCCGTGCCTCTCGCTGTTTTGAAAGCAGAGATTATTCAGATGCGGGAGAGCTGATGAAGGGACGCACAATCAGGAATCCGGCACCGAAGGCGCTGACGATGATTAAGATAATTGCGATCGCAAGCCAGAGACCGCCCATGTCGGATGCTTTTTTCGATGACGCTTGCACAGGGCGCTTATCGTCCTGCTCAATCACGTAAACTTCGGGCGACTTGGCTGCACTGGGTGACTTGCCATTGGGCGAACGCTTCCCGCTCGGCTGATTCTTGGCTGATTTGGAGGTTGATTTTGCCGCTGGCTTTTGACGAGCCGCAGGGACAGCCGATGATTTGACCTTGGTATCCGGAGCCAAGTCAAACTCAGCAGGAATTTGAGCGGACATCGTGGCCGGATCGAACCGAATCGCAGGCAGTGCTTCAACCACCTGCTGAGTTTGCACAGCCGACTGCGCCAGCTTCTGAATTTCTTGCCGTAAACGCTGATTTTGCTGCACAAGCTGCTGATTTTGCGTATTCAGCGTATCGAGCTTTCCTCTCGTATTTTGTAGCTCTGCGGCCAGCTCCCGGTACACCGAAATCGGCACCGACGGTGCGTATTTTGAAGAGGCACTGGAGGACATACTGCTAGAGCTATCAGACGCAGCGCTAGGCGATGGCGCAGCAGGCGGATTCAAGTTAGGCATCTGAATATCGAAATTGACTGGAGATTTCATGGGTTAAGCTCAAAACGTTTGAAAAATATCACCCCTGGACGGCGTGTGGGATGCGCCATCACCTATTGATGTGCTGATTGATGTGCTGTTCGTATGCTGTGGAATAGTTGCAATTAGAGCAATCGGATTCGGATTCGTCAAGCAGTCTGCATTAAATTTGGTAACAGGTCTTATCTATACTGGTAGATGGCGTTTGAGCCTGCTGAAGACTAACTGACATCTAAAATATGAAGTCTGGTTGAAAACCCATAATTTATTTTTTGTGAAACGCTTGCAGAGCAAGCGTTTCACAAAAAATAAATTGGGCTCTTATACGCGGATTTCATATAAACTATTTGATTCAACCATTTGTGACCATGAGCCAATCTTCCAGTTCCAACCTGTCGTCCAATATGAATGCCGCCCCACAGGCCACCAACGGTAACGCCGCCAATCATCCTGCCTCGAATACCGAAATGAAGTATGGTGAACGTGAGATCGCAGAAGGTGAGCTGATCACTTTCCCCAATCCCCGCATTGGTCGCCGCTACACGATTGACATCACGCTGCCAGAATTTACCTGTAAGTGTCCCTTTTCCGGCTATCCTGACTTTGCGACAATTTATATTCAGTACGTACCCAACGAACGAGTAGTTGAGCTAAAAGCCATCAAGCTCTATATCAACAGCTACCGCGATCGCTACATCCCCCACGAAGAAGCGGTCAACCAAATTCTGGACGACTTTGTAGCCGCCTGCGATCCCCTAGAAGTAACCGTCAAAGGCGACTTCACCCCGCGCGGGAACGTTCACACCGTCGTCGAAGTCCATCATCAAAAAGACGCTTAGGACATTCACTCTCAGGTGTGCTGGGCACTCAAAACACACCAACCTATTAACATCAAGTCTGTGTATAAGTACCCAATTTATTTTTTGTGAAACGCTTGCTCTGCAAGCGTTTCACAAAAAATAAATCATGGGTTTTCAACCAGACTTAGTATAACCATCAACCAGTAACTATTCACCAAATGCCCAATTACACACCCTTCTCCCCTGGTACATGACCACAGTTCACTACTCCCTCGTGATTCCGGTTTACAACGAGGAAGATACCTTGCCGGAAATGTATCGGCGGCTTTGCCAGGTGATGGAGCCGCTGCCGGGGGCGTTTGAGCTGATTTTGGTCGATGATGGCAGTTGCGATCGCTCGTTGATCCAGATGCGAAAACTGCGGGAGCAGGATGAACGAGTACGCTACATCAGCTTGGCCCGCAACTTTGGTCATCAAATCGCTGTCACCGCAGGGCTGCAATTTGCCACGGGCGACTGCATTTTAATTCTGGATGCTGACCTGCAAGACCCACCGGAGCTGATCCCGGAGATGCTTGAGCGCTGGCAGGCTGGCTACGATGTCGTTTACGCTCAGCGCACCTCGCGGCAGCGGGAAAGCTGGCTGAAGCGATTTCTGGCCTTTGCGTTTTACCGCATCCTGCGCCAGCTTGTGGATGTGGAAATTCCCACGGACACAGGTGATTTCTGCCTGATGGATCAGCGGGTCGTGACTGTCCTCAACGCCATGCCGGAACGGAATCGCTACTTGCGGGGACTCCGTTCCTGGGTCGGCTTTCGGCAAACAGCAGTTAAATTTCAGCGCGATCCTCGCTTCGCAGGCAAGCCCAAATATACGTTCTTTAAATCCTGGCTGCTGGCCATCGATGGCATTATTTCTCTGTCACGGGTGCCGCTGAAGCTGTCAACCTATGTCGGTCTCTTTGCGGCGGCTCTGTCTTTAATCATGATGCTGCTAGTGCTGTATTGGCGACTGTTCGAGCCAGATTCGCCTCTGATTGGAGCCGCACTGATCACAATGGCCATCTTCTTTATTGGCGGTGTGCAACTCGTCTGCATCGGTATTCTGGGCGAATACATTGGCCGCATTTATGAAGAGGTGAAAGGGCGACCCCTCTACACAGTACGCGAAGCAGCAGGTGTCATCTATTCGCCTGCACCGTCGAAGTTACCTGTTCAGCCCATAGAAAAGCCAGTTGTTTAGGTGGGAAAGTGCGATCGCAATTGAGTAAATGTAGACTCCTGCCTAAGTAGAGAAATCTTTACTCAATGAGATTCATGAGAGTACCAACGATATTAAAAAAGTGGAGTATTGTTTTAAAAAACTTTAGCATTTTTCATGCTGTCTCCCGCTAGTATGACTAAAGCTCTAGTCGGAGAAAAATGTATGTCTGATGTAACAGAAGTCGATGTTAGCTTCACTGCAAAAGTAATGGCTGCTGCTCGGGCTGTCGAAACACAAAGAGCTGATGCTTTATTCATTGATCCCTTCGCTGAAAAATTGGCAGGTGCAGAAGCTATTCAAGTTGCTATTCCACGTCTAGAAGAGTATGAAAAAGAAGGAAGGCCGTTTGTCTCGGTTAGGACTCGGTTTTTTGATGATTTCTTAATTAACCACTCTCAAAACATCCAGCAAGTTGTTCTATTAGGCGCAGGTATGGATACGAGAGCATTGCGAATAAACTGGTCATCTGGAACCCATATTTATGAAATAGATAAAAGTAATATCTTGAGCTATAAGGAGTCAGTTTTAGCAGGGATTAGTTCTAACTGCACTCGACACGCCATTTGTGCTGATTTAAGAGAATCTTTTTGGTCTGAATTGCTTCTTAAGGAAGGCTATCGACCTTCAGAACCATCAATTTGGTTACTAGAAGGCTTCCTCTATTACTTGAGTGAAACAGATGTCCACAATTTACTTACAACAATTGAAGATATCTCTGCAATAGGTAGTTGGCTGGGGGCGGATGTGATCAACACAGTGATTCAAAATGGATCTGATGAATGGGCCAAATATTGGCAGTCTAGTTGCGATTATCCTGAATCTTTCTTTGCAAATTACGGATGGAAAGCATTAGCAATTCAACCCGGAGAAGAAGGGGCTTCCTTTGGCAGATTCACTTACCAATTTGCAGATCGTAGTGCCCTTGATGCTCCTCATATCTTTTTTATTATGGCCTGTAGGACAGAGTGATCGTCGCATTACTCGGAGCGTTTGTATGAGCATCCTCAATATTAAATTGCTTGATTTGCTATACATCATTTCCCACACTGGTAAAGTGTAGACTTGTTTGAAATGAGATCGCACTTTTCCCACCGTCCCATTTACAACGCGATCGCACATTCCCCACAATCTTGCCTGCACTGCGATCGCACTTTCTCCCAGTCCTATCTAGAATGCGATCGCACTTCTTCCCAGCCTCATTTACATTGCGATCGCACATTCCCCACAATCTTGCCTGCACTGCGATCGCACTTCTCCCAGTCCTATCTAGAATGTGATCGCACTTTCTCCGCAGCCACGTTTACAATGCGATCGCACTTTGTTCTCTCATCTCTATACTGGAATGCGATTTCTATTTTGCCAAGCTCAGAAAATCAAGGAAAATTATTGCGAATAACGAGCGTAATGTAAACAGATGTCCGTTCCACAGATCGTGATTGATACTAATGTAATTGTGGCTGGTCTAAGATCTAGAAACGGAAGCGCTTTCCGGCTATTAAGTTTGGTTGGTAGCGATCGATTTAGCATTCATCTTTCTGTACCTTTGGTTTTGGAGTATGAAGATGTTTTATTGAGGGAGCTTCCAAACCTGGCGATTAATGCTGTAGATGTTCAAGATTTCATTGACTTTCACTGTGCAGTTGCAACTCATCATCAAATTTTCTTCCTCTGGCGACCCTACTTGCGTGACCCAAAGGACGATATGGTTCTAGAGCTAGCAGTTAAGGCTGGGTGTGATAGCGTGGTAACACACAATATCCGCGATTTTGGCGGCATTGAGCGGTTCGGCATTAATGCTGTTACTCCGGCAGAATTCTTGAAATCAATTGGAGCGTTTGCATGAGTACCTTAAATATTCAATTGCCAGACTCGCTCTATAAAAGCTTACAGAAGCTAGCCGAGCAGGATGGGGTTTCTCTGGATCAGTTTATTGCTCTGGCAGTGGCGGAAAAAATTTCTGCGTTAACCACGGAAGGATATTTACAAGAGCGTGCAAGCCGCGGTGATCGGTCAAAGTATGAGTCAGTATTGGCGAAAGTCGCTGATGTTGAGCCAGAGTCAAATGATCATTTGTAGTGCGATCGCACTTTCCCCACAGCTCCATTTACAATGCGATCGCACTTTTCCCTTAGTTCCATTTATGATGAGATCGCACTTTCTCCGCAGCCACGTTTACAATGCGATCGCACTTTCTCCCAGTCCTATCTAGAATGCGATCGCACTTTCTCCTCAATCCCATTTACACTGCGATCGCACTTTCCCCTCAATCTTGCCTGCACTGCGATCTCACTTTCTCCGCAGCCACGTTTGCAATGCGATCGCACTTTTCTCATAGTCTTATCTAAAATTAGATCGCACTTTCTCCTCTATTCGAATTTTTCACAATTCACTCTAAAAATTCTAGATAATCATGACGCTCAACCCTGAATTCAAGTCTCTATGTGAACGTTGGCGCAGAAAAGCTAAGCAGTATGACGAAGAAGATACTCACCAGCTTTTTGACAAATTCTTTAGTTTATATGTAGCTTATAACGCTCTGTATGCTGAAACTGCCGCATATCTTCACCGTAAAGCCATTAATGAAGGAAAAGAAAACTATAAGCTTGATGATGAAAGCTTTCCTGATAAGCAAGCTGCAACGAAGTATGTGCTTGACTTACTGACAAGTAGAAGATTAATGCAAAGTTTAGAAGGGAAGGAAGCTACTAAACAAGCTATTAACGAACTTAAAGTCTTGATGCATGGTAGAAGTGCTACTCATTTTTGGATCTGCCTTGATCCAGTTTTTGGAGAGCCACAAAAAGAAAAGGACAGAGAACTTATCAAAATGCTCGATTCACCAAGCACCGATGAACGTGCAAGAGCAATACTACAACTTATATATCAGGTTAGATGCAATATGTTTCATGGCAGAAAAAGTGTCAGCCCTGTTCAAAAGCAGCTGTTAAGTCCTTTGATAGTTTTGCTTGAAGCGATTATTGATAAGCTTTATCGCAAACTTGAATTAGCTAATTATATTTAGTTAGAGCAGTTAGTGCGATCGCAGATTCTCCAGCGCAAATTTCTAATAAAAAAGGTGGGCAATGCCCACCTGATGGAATTGTTAACTGACTAACGTTGGTTTTGGAGTTGGAGAACTTGCTTCAGCGTCTAATCCGGTTTCGCTGAGCTGATCAAAAATGCCGATTAGCTCCCGCTCAAATGTCACTTGGGCGCGATTTGTGCGGCCACCGACATAGAGCCGATCATCCTGCCGCAGTGCCCACACCTGCGAGTGCGACACATAGCTCATCACCACCCCAATCATCAGCAGACCAAAGCCCGCATAGACAATCGGAATCCCCGGATCGGCTTTAATTTGCAGCCCCGTACTGCCAATAATCTTGACGACCGACAGCGTGATGCCATTTACTTCCGTGGACATCCCCTCGCGTACCGTCGAAATCAGCTTGCCCGTTTGGTCATAGACCAACAGCATTCCCTGCAAATCCTTTGCCACCAGCGACACACCAGAGGATAAATCCGTGCTGGTCGGCACCCACGTCCCCCAGAGGCGACCCGCGCCGCCCACTTCTAGCTGGCCCATCGGTAGCTGGAAAATGGGACTGTTGTTGAGCTTGACCTGCACGCCTGAAATACCCCAGTCGGCCTGATAGAACGTCACATGGTCATAGGTGAGTGGTTCATTCACATGGATCGTTTTGCGATCGCGTTCTGTCCCATCCTGATCAATCACCGACAGATCGGAATAAAACTGGTCGATGTCGCCCTCTGGCGTGTAGTCAATCCAGAAGCGGTTCACCTTCACGCTCCAGTCCGTAGGAACCTGCCGCTCAGCCCACGGGCCTGCATCAAAGATATGCTTCACCTGAAACGTTTCGCCACTGGGCACCATCTCCTGAGCAAAAAATCCGGTCATCGCTCCCCAGATTGCGCCTGCCAAAATCAGCAGCATACTGGCGTGAACGATAATTGGGCCAATGCGTCCAGCGATGCCTTTGCGGGCGTAGAGGGTATTGCCTTCCTGAAAGACTTTGTAGTGTTTGGTTTTCAGTAAATGGTCGAGGGAGTCGAGGGAGTCAGAAGAGGAGGTACTGAACTCGGTGCTGAGAGCGAGTTTTTCGAACTGGCGAGGCTTCTCGTAGAATTTCCAGCGACGAGCGGCCTTGAGAGCTGGGAACTGTCGCGTGAACGTGCAGGCGGTTAGGCTGGAGCCAAACAGAATCAGCAGCGCCAGAAACCACCAAGTACGATACACATGGTCGAGGCCAATCGTCAGCAGAACCTTCCAACTGAGGAAGCCGAACAGGGCTGGATCTTCGGGATAGTTGGCCTGATAAAACGCCAGGGATTGCCCCTGTTCAATCACCGTGCCGGAGATGCTGAACACCGCGATCGCAAGTAGAAGTGCGATCGCAAGTCGGAGATCAGCCAGTAAGGGTAAAACTTCTTTCTGAAAATAGCGTTTGGGAGCGCTCCACCAGGGAGCCTGAGCAGATGAATCAGCAGCCATTGAGGTTGTAAGTCGTTGAAGTAAATGGTGAATCTTAAGCGTTGCTTTTAGTTGTCGAAGTCCGATTAAAACCCGATGATTATTTTTTTGCGAAAAGCTGGCTAGGCTAGCTTTTCGCAAAAAAATAAATTGGGTTCTCATACACGGACTTTGAATGAGGATCGAGTCAACAGTTGGTGACCTGATTCCACCCTAGCAGGACATTTGTCTTTCAGGGCAAGTAATATCAAGTCTGTGGATAAGAACCCAATTTATTTTTTTGCAACGTTTGCTCCGCAAACGTTGCAAAAAAATAAATTATGGGTTTTCAACCAGACTTGATATAAGCACGCAGTAGATCACCCCAGCGTGGGTGGGTGGCTTCAGGAGGAATTGCTATAGTGAATAAAATATCAACCAAATATTAAAAAAATTGCCGTCTTAGTAGAGACAGGGTGAAGGTTTAAGAAAACGGTAGACAGCAGGCTGTAGAGGTGCTTAAACGGCCAAATTCTGTGGCCTGAACTGCTGCATTGCCACTAACGATACGTTTGGAGGACACCATGCGAGACAGTAGCGAGCGCTATCAAGTCCAAACCGTGCCAACCTCGATGACGGGGCGCAAGCGATTGGGCAGTTACTTAGTCGATGCGGGCTTGCTGACGCCAGCCCAGATTGATGTGGCTCTGAACGATCAAAAAGCAACGGGCATGAAGTTCGGCGAAATCTTAGCCACACGGGGCTGGGTGAAGCAAAAGACGATTGAGTACTTTATGCGTAAAATTGTTCAGCCCGAGCGAGAAGCGCTGAAGCCAGAACCCAGGTACGAGCTGAAAGGGATGGCCAAGCCCGCCGATGAGCGGTCTACCGGAAACAGCTCAGGACAGCAGAAACAGCAAAAACAAAAATCAACTCAGCCAAACTCTACCCACGAGGCACGTCGTGCGCCCGTGAGTAAACCGCTGCCTTCGATTCCGTCTGACGGTGGTGTGAACTGGGTCGGCTAGATTTATTCTATTCCTGTGAGATCGGCCTACAGATCAGATGCGGTGGGCAAGGGGGCAGGGGAGCACAGGAAGCTAGTCGGTAGTCGCAATCCAGAGAAATTGGGAGTATTCGCAGATCATCCCATCCCAGGCTAGTCCCGCAAGATGGCGTCTAGAATCGGCTCTGGGCCAAAGCGAATCACATCGGTGCAGGGCAAGCCTGTTTCGATTTGAACCTGTTGAATAGCTGCGATCGCATCTCGTTCGGATAGGTGATGGGTATTAAGTGCGATCGCTTCGACTTCCGGGGCGCGAAACGTACCGCCAGCAGTGGCGACGGTTTCATAGACTTCAATTGCTTTTTTGAGCGGCGGAATCGCGAACTCAGGGAAATTTTCAATATGCGTCTGTCCGGCTTTGTGTACCAAAATCAGGTGCGTCGGCTGGGAACCGCGCATCAGCGGCAGTGTAGCCGTGGAAGCCGGATTCATGAATGAACCCTGACCCTCGACGAACAGAATTTCGTAGTCATAGCCATAGCGCATCATCAGTTGTTCAACCGCACCAGAAGCAAAGTCTACGCGAATCGAATCCAGCGGAATGCCGTCGTAGCCCAGCATCAGCCCTGTTTGTCCGGTCGCAATCATGTAGGATGAAATGCCCCGTTGCACAGCGGCACGGTGTAGCTCAATCCCCGTGGACATTTTGCCAATGCTCATGTCGGTGCCCACGGTCAGCACCCGCGAACAGGGCAGCTTGCTAGCCATACCGGAGCCGACGCGCAGACCACCGGGTTCTTTCCGCACGTCCCAAATCCAGTTATCTTTCACCAACGGGGCCAGGTCGGGATGCTCAGCCATCGGCGTATGCAGGCCATTGACGATGGATAAACCGAGTTCAACCGCCTGCTGCACTTCTGCAAACCACTCATCCGGCAGCGCTCCTCCCGACGGCGCAATGCCAATCAGCAGCACATTCGGGTTATGAGCCATCGCCTCTTTCACCGAGCCAACAATCGGCACATCGGCTTTAATCCCCGTCAATTCTGGAACCGAACCGCCCGGATGCTCCTGATCAATCACGGCTACCACCGGAATTTCGCTGTAGCGCAAGACCGAATGGCCCGTCTTGCCTTTGCCGCTAGTCAAGCCTTGGTGCATCAAAATGGCGATGCGGTGTTGCTCAGGATTGAGACGCATGTTGGATCACTCCTAGTCCAGGTCGGTCGGTCGGAATCAGGCAGCCGTTTGTCACCTCGGCTCCTTGAAATGGATCGTCTTTCAAATTCAGATGACTATCTAAATCTAAATGATCCGCCAGCGGTGAGAGATGCGCCAAAGCCGTATTTGCGATCGCACTGTCACCATAGCAGCCAAACATCACTTGCAGACCACAGGCGCGAGCCGTCGCAATCATCCGTCGCGCTTCAGTCAGCCCACCTGATTTCATTAGTTTGATGTTAATGCCATGCACGCGATCGCGCAGTAGCGGAATGTCATGGCTTGTAAAACAGCTCTCATCTACAAACAGCGGCAGCGGCGATTTTTCATACAGCTTCGGCAAATCAGCTTCCTGACCCCGATCCAACGGCTGCTCAATGTAAGTCACGCCCTGTTCCGCTAGCCAGTGGCTCATTGCGATCGCAGCTTTGAGACTCCAGCCACCATTGGCATCGACGCTCACTTTTGCCCCGGCAGGTACCAGCGGTAACAGCGCCAGCAGCATCGCCTGATCGGCTTCGATTCCCTCTGGATTACCCAGCTTGACCTTTACTGAACGAACATCAACAACCTGCTGCCAAAGCTGAAGCCGCTCCTGCGCTTTTTCCGGCGCGCTGATGCCAATCGTGACCGATGTGGGCGTAATCTCAGCCCGATCCAAACCCCAGAGTTTCCACAGCGGCAGTCCTACTCGCTTGCCCAACCAATCCTGAATCGCCAAATCAATGCCAGCCCGCGTCGCCGAAGAAATTGGCTCATTCAGCAACACTCGCTCAATCTGCTGATAGTCAAACGGACTAAACGGCTCCAGTAGCGGCGCAATCCCCTCTAGTTCCTGCTGCAAATCCTCCGTATCGCGGCGATAGTCACCCACCGAAAACGGCGACGCCTCCCCCCAACCTTCAATCCCATCCTGCATCACTCGCACCCACAGGTTGGTCGATCCGGCACTGGTGCCTCGGCTAATTGTTAACGGTACAAGTTTATGAACAGTGAAAGGTGCGATCGCAATTCTCATAGGAATTTAACTGTTTTGGAGTACTCATCATATGGGTTCTCAAAGACTAACAGCATAGGCGTTTTCAGGCAGAAATCTGTGTTAATCCATAAGGCTGAATAAGGATCTCAGCCGGAATCTTTAACTCCTGATTTAGCTTCCGAATTATTTCCAGGGTCAAAGGCTGTTTACGAGATAGTATCTCTGATACCGCTACTTTTCCTCCAAGGCAGAATTCTAAATCCCGATCAGACCATCCTCGGACATCCATGTAATGATGAATCGCTTCAATTGGATCAGGTAAATCAATTGGGAAGTGTTTTGTCTCATAAGCTTCCACTAAAGTACTTAGTACGTCTAGTCGATCATGTTCAGATGTGTTGGGAACTGCATTAAATAGCAATTCAATTTCTCGAAGAGCTTTTTGATAGTCAGTTTGGGTTCTAATTGGATGTATCTCCATATCTCAACCTCAGCTCAAATTGTTTCTGCATCTACCTTGTCATACTCAGCATGAGTACCAACAAATCGAATAAAGACTATGCCAATGTCATAGCGGATCGCCACAATTAGCCGATAGGTATTTCCTTTAATATTAAAAACAACACGGTTATTCGCAATAATGCTAGCGCTACCATAAACAGCTTTGACATCTGTTGGGCTCTTCCAGTCAGCATGAGACGCATCGTAATACCAGGTTTTCAAGGCTCCTTCAGCATCTGGATGAAATTCCCAGAAGTCGCGTAAAGTGCTGCGAGATATGATACGCATGATGAGAATATCAGTTCTTCCTCTCCCGTTTGATTAGTCTTCTCTAGCTTGCCAAAACTCAGTTCGTTCCCGATTGGCTTGCTCAATTTTTGCTTGTCTTAAATTTTCATTTAGTATTTCTGCAGATTGCTGACCAATAAAACTGCTGTAGTTATCTCTTACTCTTTGCACAGGTTGTAAAAGATTAATAACTTCCGCACCCAAACATTTCCACCACATATGCTGCTGAGACGAAAGGTTGATGCCGTAGAGAATGTAGTTAGCAAAGTGTTCACAGTTATTAACAGCAATGCTATATTTTGCAGCTTGCATAAACCGTTCTACCCGTTCCAACTCTTGCTCTGTGATTTTGACCAATCCCTTTACTTCAAGTCCACTTGGCCCCCAGCCTAAAGAGTTACGAAAATCCTCATTCTCAGAAAGGTAATAGTGATCAGCAAAACCAGCAAGTTTCCGAATTTGAAACTTACAAACCTTTAATACGCTGGTTTCCACAATTTCAAATTTCATATTTAATGTTTTTTAGGAGGACAAAATACACATAGTTAAGCGCAGCACTTCACTCTAATAACCAGCCAAATATTACACCTATACTCAGATTCAACTCATCAGCGAAAGAAGGCACAGAAAGTCTTTGTTCTGGCTGGTCAAAAACTTCGGGTTGGTGTTTGGGACGATACACAAAAACGGTTTGCTCATCCGGGTCAATTAACCAACCCATTTGCGTTCCGTGATTTAAGCAATGCAGAATATTTTTAGTTACTTTAGTCTGGCTTTGATCCGGTGACAAAATTTCGATTGTCCAGTCAGGAGCAATCGGAAAGATGTTGGCAATTTCACTGTTTTCATCACGAGGAATTCGCTGCCACGTAAATACAGACACATCTGGAACCGTTGAGCGACCACCAAAGGTACACCGCAACTCTGAAAATGCCCGTGCAATTTGTTGAGGTTTAAGCACGGCATTAACAGTAGTCGAAAATTCGGTTTGGATTGTACTATGCTTCCCCTGTGGCATGGGTTTTTGAATAATTTGCCCATCAATATATTCGCTAGCAGGTTTAGTTTCTGGCAGCTTCAGAAACTCCTCTAGCGTGATGGGTTTAGATGGAGACTGTACCATTTAGATTTTCTGATGGTAAGAGATAGATTGATCTTGTCCCAATTTTAGAAGATCAGCACGGTTAACCATCAAATCGCAATTTGGCTAACGCCGTATCATAGTGATAACCATCGTTAGTCTTACAAAGCAACGATTTGGGAGGGTACAAGCAGCATCTGCCGCGTTCAAAATCGTTACTGAATCCTATTTGGCATCGACATTATGACTTCAGCCGATTCTTCTAATCAGTGGTACATCGTCCAAACCGAAGCAGGGCAGTGTGAGATTTGTCCCGCCGCGCAGTTGCCGCCTGAAGAGAGCCGTCCGGGTAAAACCTGGGGGCCGTTTGAGTCGCAGGGAGATGCGATCGCACGTCGTGTTGGTTTGATTCGAGCTGGACAGTGTAAGCCTGCTTAAATGTTTGCCTCATGAAAAAAGAGGAGAAGTGCGATCGCACTCTCCTCTTGTAAGCTTTGTTGAAAGATTTAAACCGTGACGGGCTTTTCTTCGAGCATTAACTTCGAGCGCTTCATCACCTCAGAAATGGCAATCGGATAGTCCCCTGTAAAGCAGGCTGAGCAAAAGCTGTCTTTAGCCTGCCGTGTGGCTTCTAACATGCCGTCCCAGCTTAGGTAAGCCAGGGAATCTACTTCAATTTGGCGCTCAATTTCTTCCACTGACTTGGTAGCTGCAATTAGCTGATCCTGACTGTCGGTATCGATGCCGTAGAAGCAGGGATGCGTGACAGGCGGCGACGAAATCCGCATGTGAACTTCCGTTGCCCCGGCATCCCGCAGCGCTTTGACAATCTTACGGCTAGTTGTTCCCCGCACAATGGAGTCGTCTACAATCAGCACCCGCTTACCTTCTAGCACGTCCCGCAGCGGGTTAAGCTTCATGCGAATGCCCGATTCCCGCATCACCTGAGTTGGTTGAATAAACGTGCGACCGACGTAGCGGTTTTTGATCAGTCCCTCGGCGTAAGGGATACCGGAGCCTTGGGAGAACCCAATCGCCGCTGGCACACCGGAGTCGGGGACTGCAATAATTAAATCCACATCGGCGGGGGATTCTTTTGCAAGCTGTTGGCCGAGACGAAGGCGATAGCTATACAGGCTTTCCTGATTGACAACGCTATCGGGACGGGCAAAATAAATCATCTCAAAAACGCAAAGCTTGCGCTCTGCCTGGGCCCACTGCATCGAGGTGATGCCTGCTTCAGTAATCCAAACCATTTCTCCCGGCTGCACTTCACGCACAAAATCGGCACCGATGATGTCGAGGCCACAGGTTTCAGAAGCCAGGGCATAGCGAATTGTTGAATCGTCATCTTCCAAATGCAGCTTGCCGAGAACGAGCGGACGAATGCCGTGGGGGTCGCGAGTGCCGATCAGACCCACAGGCGTGCCGATGACTAAGCTAAAGGCTCCTTCACTGCGGCGAAAAGCGGTTTGCGCGGCTTCCAGCCAATCCTGTCCCTGATTGACGGCCTCGGCCATTGCCAAGGCAATCATTTCAGAATCCGTACTGGTATTAATGTCAAAACCACTGCGAGCTAACTCTTCGCGTAGTTGGGCAGCGTTAACCAAGTTGCCATTGTGAGCCAGCGCCAAATGTCCCAGACGGGTTTCCACCACGGCAGGTTGAGCATTGCACTTACGGCTCGAACCTGTTGTCGAGTAGCGATTATGGCCGACCGCTAGATAACCGGGAAGGTCTTCTAGCGTATGTTCGTTGAACACCTGGGAAACCAGCCCCATATCTTTATGGGTATGCACTTGCCCATCGGTGTCAAAGGTCGTAATCCCCGCTGATTCTTGTCCTCGATGTTGGAGCGCATATAGACCGAAGTACGCCAGTTTCGCGACTTCCTCTTCTGGAGCATACACCCCAAATACTCCACAGGCTTCTTCGGGTTTGTCGGGTCGTTCCAGTTGTGGACTGATCGAACCTGCTGATGCAGCCGTCTGGGTCAAAGAAGCAGATTCAGAATAGGGCATCATGCTAAGAGCAAGCTCCATACGTGTGGTGACAACAGGGAAGATTTAATTATTTCTTAACAATTGTATCTTCAATTTTAATCTGGCGCTGACGATTCGCTGATTCACGCATCCACGAAGTAACGCGCGATCGCATTTTGCCAGCAATCCGCAATCGCCTCAATCCTAGCGTTGATGAGGGCAACCGTGTCTTGGGACAAAATCCGTAATTCGTCATCGGCTGTTCCCACCTGGCCAAGCAGTTGCCAATAATCGGCAAGCTGATTATTTAGATAGGATTCCCACTCTGCCACAGAATCTGATGCCACCGAGACAATAATTCGAGCGCCACCTTCGCCGAAGAGGATTTGATCCCAGCGCAGGTTGGCAGATGAGAGCTGGCTATCTGCGATCGCAAGTTGAATCTGGGCACCTTTTTGACCGCTGATGCAGGATTCAGCTAGCGCCACCGCTAAACCCCCTTCGGCACAGTCGTGGGCTGAGCGAATCCAGCCCTGCTGAATGCCATCTCGACAAGCGGCTTGAACCCGCAGTTCGAGGTCAAAGTCTACAACTGGTGGCTGTCCAGCAACGGTGTTGTGAATGGCAGCAAGATATTCGGAACCGCCGAGGGTGACGTGGGGCTGCTGGGATTGGTCAGCGGATAGACCGAGCAAATAAATGCGATCGCCCGTCTCTTGCCAGCCTTGACCACAGATTTTTTGTAAATCTGAAATCAGCCCGACCATGCCAACAACTGGCGTGGGATAAATCGGCTGGGGATTGCCTTCTGAATCCAGGGTTTCGTTGTAGAGGGAAACGTTGCCGCCTGTGACGGGGGTAGAAAATGCTAAGCAGGCTTCCGACAGACCTCGGCAAGCTTCAGCCAGTTGCCAGTAACCGATTGGTTTCTCTGGACTGCCAAAGTTGAGATTATCGGTTACAGCCAGCGGTTCCGCTCCGACGCAGCTTAAGTTACGCGCCGCCTCGGCTACGGCGGCTTTCGCTCCTTCGTAGGGATGGAGATACACGTAGCGGGCGTTGCAGTCTACTGTTGCGGCAACACCTTTGTTAAACGCGCCACCTTCGGTTAACTGGGGACGCAGGCGAATCACTGCCGCATCTGCATCTCCCGGCCATTTCACCGTGTTGTTTTGCACCTGATGATCGTACTGGCGGTATACCCAGTTTTTAGATGCGATCGTCGGCGTTGCCAGCAGCTTGAATAGCACCTCTGTCCAGCTTTGTTCGTTAATGCCTTGACTTGTACAGTTGGGTAGCTGATCAACTGTCCACTGCCACGCTTTTTGAGCGTATTCCGGCGGTTCGGCCATTAGCTCACGATGATAAATTGGCGTATCGTCTGACAGTGCTGTTGCCGGGATATTCGCAGCAACGTGACCTTGAAACAGGATGCGAACAATCGGCTCCTCAATTACGCGACCCGCAACGACAGCATGCAGTCCCCAGCGATGGAAAATATCAATTAGCTCTTGCTCACGTCCCTTGTGAGCCACGAACAGCATCCGCTCCTGGGACTCTGACAGCAGATACTCGTAGGGCACCATACCCGTTTCGCGCACTGGAATCTTATCAAGATCTAGCTCAATGCCAACGCCGCCCTTGGCCGCCATTTCTGCGGTTGAACAGGTGAGTCCGGCTGCGCCCATATCCTGCGCGGCGGCCACGGCTCCGGTCTTAAAGGCTTCTAAACAGGCTTCGATTAATGACTTTTCTAGGAATGGATCGCCCACCTGCACCGCAGGCCGATCGGCTTCTGATTCATCGCTCAGCTCTGCGCTGGCAAAACTGGCACCACCCATGCCGTCTCGTCCGGTTGTCGAACCGACGTAGAGCACGGGATTGCCAATGCCCACAGCACCCGATTTGATAATTTCCGGCGTTTCCATCAGCCCCAGCGCCATTGCGTTGACCAGCGGATTGCCGGAATAGGCCGGATCAAAATACACCTCGCCGCCCACAGTCGGCACGCCGACGCAGTTGCCGTAGTGAGCAATGCCCGCTACCACACCGCTAAACAACTGGCGCGTGCGAGGATTCTCCAATGAACCGAATCGCAGAGAGTTCAACGCCGCAATTGGGCGCGCTCCCATCGTAAAGATATCGCGCAGAATGCCGCCCACGCCTGTTGCTGCACCTTGAAACGGCTCAACCGCTGACGGGTGATTGTGCGATTCCACCTTGAACGCCAGCCGCAAGCCATCGCCCAAATCCACCACCCCAGCATTCTCACCAGGGCCAACCAAAATGCGATCGCCTTTTGTCGGGAACTGGGACAGCAGCGGACGCGAATTCTTATAGCAGCAGTGCTCTGACCACATCACACCGAACATGCCCAGTTCTGCTTTATTGGGATGACGACCGAGTCGTCGGACAATTTCTTCGTATTCTTCTGGTTTAATCCCTTCCGATGCAATTTCTTCAGCAGAAAACGGAGCAGACGAGAGAGCAGTCATAGTGATTCTGGCAGCAATAGAAACGGATTTCATTCTATCGCCAATACGCGAATACCCATCATGAGTACGGCTAACATTGCCAACATCAACAAGCTAAATCCAAAATCTAAAATCCAAAATCTAAAATTCAGCGTTACGCCTCACTCCTCACCTGCCAAACCCTACTCCTTTCCAATCTTCTCCAGTAAAACCGCCTGACTATCCTTCATTTCAAACGACTTCAGGTTGTCAATTTCGAGGCCAGGAGATGCGATCGCAACTTGCCAGTCGTCCAGATCAATTTGCAGCCAGTCTCCGGGCGTTGCCGTTATTGGATCGCCGCCCATGTGACACAGCATGGCGACTTGATAAGGGGTTTGGTCTGAATCCTGTCCAGATTTGGGAGCCGACCGTAAGCCGTAGAACAGGGTGTAGTCATCATCGTGAATCCGGTTAAAGCGATCGAGGTTAGATAAGTTCTGCCGCAGCCAGGGATTGGCCAGCCGGAATCGCCGCAGCGCTAGGTTAAACGCTACCTGTTCCGCATCAACCACATCGGCCTGTAGCCACACGTTGCTGATGTCGTGGGCATCTTCCATAAAAGCTTTGGCAAAGTCTTTTAGTTTCTGAACGTCGAGTTCAGCCAGCACTTTGGACTTGTCCGGTAAATTCAGCTTTTGCAGCTCTGCTGCCGATTTACGCTGCTTGGCTTCTGCCTTAACTTCTTCTTTATGGGCATCCGCTCCTAAATGGCGCTGACAGATATGGGCTACTTCATCCAAGTCGTAATTCGTTTCCTCAATGGCGTCGTAAAGGCCACGAACAAACTGCCGCAGTTCGTTCAGTTTGCCAAAGCCCATTGCCTTCACCCGTGGAAACACCTCAGGCAGACTGTAGGTGTCGGGAATAATTTGCCAGTCCAGGAAGCCACCCGCTTCTTCTGCAACCACCTTGACGCCATAGCGATCGTCGGTATTCCGCAGGAATCCCCAGGGTGCTCGCATGGTGCAGTTAATAAAATCCATTGGTACACCGGGCGCAAAGCCATAGGTCATCAGCAGAATCGCCGGATGATCGTAGGCGGTATGCAGCACATCGACGAAGGAATCGCCCAGATTCCAGTTAATGTCGAGACTGGTATCAACCTGGGTGCCGCGCCGCAAGGTGTCGTGGTTGCCGCAGCCCGTGATCCAGTTGGCTCCCACCTGCATCACTTCGCCAACTCGCCGCCATTTCCGATCCCAAAACTTTCTCAGGCTCGGCGTATTGTGGGCAAAAATCAGCGGCCCCCACTGAAACGCATCCGGCTTGTACTCAACAATGTCGCGATAGGTGGAAATCTCCTCCCAGCCTTCCTTGGGCCAAGGCCGACCATCTTCATAAATCGTGAATAGGCGACGGCGATTACCGTTGATTTCTTGAATCACCTCGGCCATATCGCTCAGATACTGATCATCGAACTCCACCTCACCCGACAGCGGATTGAAAAACTTGAAGTCCTGCGCCCCATCGATGCGAATGCCGTCAACGCCCGTTTCGTTCTTGCGTCGCTGCATTTCCAGCAGAATAGCCCGCACGGTGGGATTTTGATGGTTCACGTCCTGACCGTACATATTTGGCCCCTTTAGGAAGCGCCCATTCAGCAAATCAATCGCTTGGTTATCGGCGTGACCATACACAATGTCGTAGATCACCTTGATTGGGCCAGTCGGGAAGTTGTGCAGCGTGGCGATGAACTCAACCAGTTCTTCTAGCCGCAGCGTTTTCAGCACCGAGGGGTCGGTGGCCGAGCAGCCAAAAATAACGATGTCATAGCCCCAGTTTTGGGTATCCGGCTTTTTCAGCGTGACCTTGATATCGCCTGGTTCATGTTCAATTCCCTCGGTTTCGGGATCCATTTCATCCAGATCGTCTTCATTGAAAATGAAGAAGCCATGCCCCAGTTCGTGCTCACCGCGATATTCCACCGTCGGCTCAATCGGCATCAGCTGTACGGCATCGTAGCCAATAAAATTCTGCTCCGCCGGGGTCAGCGTTTGCTGCTGCGTGATTTTTTGGCCGATGTCCTGATAAAGCTTCGTCAGACCCGCTAGCGTACCGTCTGGAGACGAGGTGTTGACATGGAGCTGTAGGATATTTTGAGGTGGTTCAACCTGAACAAACGGCGAATCTTGCCCGTCCTCTGCCGCTTCTAGTTCATCCTGACCTTGAGCTAAATAATCTAGATCGGCTCGATTGGCCTGGAGCTGGTTCAGATCGTAAACTTCGGCTGGTGCATACACGCCATAGGGCAATGAATAGGCCAAGCAGTCACCAATGATTTTCACTTCATTGGTGTTCATATCTAAGTAATGTAGCCAATAGAAAGAGCCGAACTGATCTTTAGTTCCGGCCTGCATCCCAGAGATGACACCCCAAAAGTATTCACCCTGCTTCTCTAGCTGCACATAATCGCGTCGAAAAACGGTTTTCTGAATTGGTTGGGTTGGGTCAATCTTTTTTTTAGGCGTTAAAACTTCTAGATAAATATTTTTGGGTTGAATCATGTCGGCTCCCAGTTCTGGAGTCCAGAAGCCGATCTCGGTTAAGCCATCGTCTCGATAGTGGGCACCGAGTCGCCGAGCTAAAATTTGCGCTTTCTTAAATAGGGGTTGTTCAGACTGGTGGACAGATGCTGCCCAATCCAGTAACTTTTGGGTTTCCTCAGGTGCGATCGCAACCCGAGACGCTGTGGCTACCATAAGCCTCCTTTCTTAAGCACGAGCGTACAAAGTTAGGTACAACCTATACAATTGCGAACCTTGCATCAAACCCATACTGGGAACCGGAGTTTTCAAATAGACAAAATCCAGTTGCCAACAAGGGGACAATTGATTGAATGATACAAAACTTTATCCCTGACCCTATCAGCCCAGGGAAATGAATGTCGTTCACCGTGAGCACCGTCACGTTTAGGTTACTGCAATACTGTTTCGCTGAACTGTGACGATGTATCTCTTTGACGGGAGGCGAGAGGAGTAAGGCGTATTTCTACCACTCAGCACTCAGTTCTCTTACCACATGCCGCCTTCGACGACGGAATAGTAGCCTTGGTGGAAGCCAGCATGGAAACCGTCCCGATAGCCCTTGGCATAGCCTTCGTCTCTGTAGGAAGGACTGCGGTAGGCTGAGTCTGGGTAGTAGCCGTATTTATATTTGCGATAGTTAAACCCGGACTCATAACCCGCCTGATAGCCCTGCTGATAGCCCAACCGATAGGCGTCTAAATCCATATCATCGGTGTCGTCGGGTGATACTAATTGACCTGATTCGTTCACAATCGTGGAGTCGTTGGAGCCAATCACTTGCAGGTTGCAGGTATTGGTACTGGGATTGACTGTGACGTAGTAGGTAGACTCTCCCCGCAAATTAGTAAACACTAGAGAATCATCTTTTTCGCGGAGCACATCAGCGGGAGAATTGAGGACGATGCTTCCATTTCTGCGTCTCACCACCATGCTCGGCTGTGTACCTGATCCTAGAAGCTCGATCACGTAATTTGCTGTTTCACAGGTGTAGGACTGCCCGTAAACGCTAGTTGTCGCTCCTTGGGTCGTCGAAGAACTAGTGCTTTGATTACTCGTTTGGCGGCTGGTTGCGCTGGGGGAAAAGTCTTGGGGCGGGTTGGCAGCAGGTGCTTGGGCAGACTGAGCGACAATATCGGCAGAATCTGCGGAATCGGCGGAATCTGCGATCGCAGATTCGTCAACTTGGGCATTGGCGGTTGATTCAGTCCGACGAGAGTCGCAGCTCATACACAAACTCAGCAGAAAAAAGCCGCTAATGCTAATTAAGATTGCCCGATGGTGTTGCATAGCCGATTGCAGTGGATAGACTGCGTATTGTTGATCTGACTTGGCACCTTATGATAATCCTTTTTCTTTGTCTAATAGTCTGTCAACTTTATGGTTATTTGTCGCTGCATGGCAGCGGCAAAATAACTTCTTCCGGTTTCCATTTTGAATGCTGCAAAATATGAATCAACTTACAGTTTGTACCAAAATCCAAAAGGATAATTTGGCGGCTGCCATGCAGTATGCAAATGGCTCTTCCGATACTGAATAATAGGTTGGTGCGGTTCGTTTTAGATGAACGCGATACAATAGATTTTCCGCCGTTGTTATTTTCTAGTGCAGCCGACAGATCATTCTCGGAAATGGAAACTGCTGATAACGCGGTTCCCACTCATGTTTAAGCGCTCGCTAGGAGGTCGCCGTGCCGCTGCCCATTGTTGCCATCATTGGCCGTCCCAATGTTGGGAAATCTACATTAGTGAATCGCTTTGCCGAAGTGCAAGATGCGATCGTATTTGATGAACCTGGAATTACTCGCGATCGCATGTATCGGCCAGCGTATTGGCAAGATCGCGAATTCATGGTGGTTGACACGGGTGGACTGGTGTTTGATGATGACTCCGAGTTTTTGCCCCACATTCGCGAACAGGCAATGGCTGCGCTACAGGAAGCCAGCGTCGCAATTTTCGTTGTTGATGGGCAAACTGGGCCAACGGCACTGGATCAAGCGATCGCAGATTGGCTACGTCAACAGTCTGTACCTGTTTTCTTGACCGTGAATAAATGTGAGTCACCAGAGCAAGGTTTAACCCAAGCCGCTCAGTTTTGGGAACTGGGCTTAGGTGAACCCTATCCCGTTTCGGGCATTCACGGCAGCGGTACGGGCGATTTGCTAGATAAGGTGATCGAGCATTTGCCATCGGTGGATGACGTCACCGTTGACCCAGAAATTAAAGTTGCGATCGTCGGTCGGCCCAATGTTGGCAAGTCCAGCTTGCTGAATGCATTTGTGGGTGAAACGCGCTCGATTGTTAGCCCCATTTCTGGCACAACTCGCGATGCGATTGATATGACGGTGGAACGGAAGGGTCAGATTTATCGCCTGATTGATACAGCCGGAATTCGCCGTAAGAAACAGGTGGAATATGGGCCGGAATTCTTTGGCGTCAATCGTTCGTTTAAGGCGATTCGGCGGGCTGACGTCGTGCTGTTGGTGATTGACGCGCTGGATGGCGTCACGGAGCAGGATCAGAAACTGGCAGGACGAATTGAAGATGAAGGTCGGGCCTGCGTCGTTGTGGTCAATAAATGGGACGCCGTAGAAAAAGATTCCCACACGATCTACGATTTTCAGCGGGTGATTGAGTCCAAACTCTACTTTGTCGGCTGGGCTGAAACCATTTTTGTCAGCGCCCTGACAGGGCAGCGGGTCGAAAAGATTATCGATCTGGTTGATGCCGCTGCTGAACAGCATCAAAAACGAATTTCGACTTCTGTGATTAACGAAGTTCTGGAAGACGCAATTAGCTGGCATACGCCACCGACAACTCGGCAGGGCAAACAGGGCAAGATTTACTACGGCACCCAGGTTGCCAGCCAACCGCCGACGATTGCTCTGTTTGTCAATGATCCGAAGCTGTTTGGTGATGGCTATCGCCGCTATATTGAGCGTCAGTTCCGGGAATCGCTGGGCTTTGAAGGCACCCCCATTCGCCTACTGTGGCGGGGTAAAAAGGCCAGAGATATGGAGCGGGGCAGTGTGAACCGCGCGACGCGGGTATAGGATACGACGGGCATGGACTTATTGCGATCGCTGCCAATTGGCCTTTATCTGGAACAGCCGACAAGCTGGCTGCATCGGCTTGATCCCCGCATTAAGCTGGCTTGGCTGATGAGCTTTCTGGTTACACCCGTATTAGCTAATGCCCCTTGGCGGATTTTTCTAGTTGGTATCTTGATTGTGCTGACGATCAGCGCTCGGATTCCGCTGCGGGTGTGGCGACAGCAGATGGGCTGGCTGCTGTTCGTGGGTGGCTTGGTCTTTGTGATAACTGCGATCGCACCCGATGGATTAGCAGTGAGCCATCAGCCCCGCTTGCCAGAAATGGAGCTAGATTTTCTTCATCCAGCAATAGTGCCGGAGACGGTGACGCTGCCTCCGGCAACGGGCTACACATATGTCCTGTTTAATGAAGGGCCAATTACCATTAATCGTCGCTCCTTAGAGCTGGCAATTCGAGTCAGTACGCTGCTGTTTACGCTGATTTACGGTACCAATTTGTTTCTGCTCACTACGGCTCCAGAAGAAATTACCGAAGGGCTAGAGAGCCTGATGAGTCCGCTGCGACGGCTGAATATTCCCGTAACTGAGATTGCGCTGACGTTAACGCTCTCGCTGCGGTTTATTCCGCTGGTGCTGGAAGAAGTGCAGAACATGGTGCGCTCCATTCGGACGCGAGCCATCAACTGGAAAAAGCTGGGGCTGCGGGGAGCGGCTCAGGTTTGGATGATTGTGGTTGAGCGAATTCTAGAGAACCTGCTGCTCAGAGCCGAGCAAATCGCCAGCGCCATGCAGGTACGCGGCTTTACCAGTCCCAATGAGCATCGCGTCGTTTGGCATCGCCTACGGCTGATTTGGTTAGATTGGCTAGCCGTATTAGGGCTGATTCTGCTGATTGCTGGGCGTTTGACATGGGGCGGTGAAGCGTGACTGTGCCGGAACCAACCCTAGAACCACCTCCCGCCCAATCAATGGAACCCGTTCTACAGCCCTGGCACTGGCGCTCCTATCCGTTAGCACAGCGCACGGGATCGGATGTGTTTGCTGCTTTGGTGCCGCCAGAAAGCGCGATCGCAACTCTGCTGGAAAGCCCCTATCCATTACCCGCCGATCAGCAAAGCGTGGATGCGGTGCAGTCGATGACGCGCATGTCCATCTGCGCTGGCCCACCGCGTCAGAATGCGGGTGAGTTAAAGCTGTGGACACCTGAGATTGGCAATATTCTGAGTACGTTACAACAACGGTTGGCGACGGCTGCAACTGCTGTCAGAACTGAGACACAGCCGGATTTACCCTTCACAGGTGGCTGGCTGGGCTGGCTGGGCTACGATTTGGCCTGGGAAATTGAAAGCTTACCGACCTTAAACACCGATCCGCTGCCGTTTCCGGTGGCCTACTGGTATGAGCCGGAGTGGTTTGCCGTTCTGGATCACGCGCAGCAGCGGTTATGGCTGGCTGTTACTGATCCTGAGCAGTTTAGCGATTTAGAAAAGCGACTTGAAAAGGGTCAATATCAAACATCGTCAACTGATCCAGTCCCGTCTCATGCGCTCAAGCTACAGCAAGCTTCAACCCTACGCTTTGGTACATCACAAGCAGAGTATGAAGCGGCTGTGCGGCAGACCAAAGCTCACATTCAGGCTGGCGATATTTTCCAGACCAATCTGTCACTGCGATTTGAGTTAACAACCGAAGCAACAGGCTGGGTCATCTACCGTCAGCTCCAGCAGATTAACCCCTCACCCTTTGCTAGCTACTGGCGAACTCCCTGGGGCGAAGTTGTCAGTTGTTCACCCGAACGGTTGGTTCAACTTGAAAAACGTCGAGCGCAAACCCGTCCGATCGCAGGTACTCGTCCCCGTGGTGCAACGCCGCTGGACGACCAAGCTTACGAGCAAGCGCTGCTGCAAAACCGGAAGGAGAATGCCGAGCACATTATGCTGGTAGACCTAGAGCGTAACGATCTAGGCCGCGTCTGTGAATGGGGTTCCGTACAGGTCAACGAGCTACTCACCGTGGAGCGCTATAGCCACGTTATGCATCTGGTGAGTAACGTGATTGGCGATCTAAAGTGCGATCGCAATGCTATTGATTTAATCCGCGCCGTTTTCCCAGGGGGTACCATCACGGGTTGTCCGAAAGTCCGCTGTATGGAGATCATCGAAGAACTGGAACCCGTGCGGCGCAGCTTGTTCTATGGCTCCTGCGGCTATTTAGATCAACGGGGACATCTGGATCTAAACATTCTGATTCGCACCCTCCTTATGGCACCGTCCAACTCATCATCAAATTCCGTGAATAGAAAAATACAGACCGTATGGGGACAGGTAGGAGCCGGAATTGTAGCCGACAGCGACCCAAAACGGGAATGGCATGAATCAATTCAAAAGGCCAAAGCGCAATTGTTAGCCCTTGGGTTAGAGACTGGATGGGTAGATGAGTGGATGGGTAGGTAGTTAGGAGAGTAGGTAGGCAAGTTCCTCACTCCTCACTCCAGAAATTGAGTTCTATCAAATCTCAGATTGGAAAAGGCAGCAAACGCAGTAAGATAGGTCGGAATAGCGGTAATCTCGGCTTAACGTTTTGAAAGCTCTAAAAGTAACGTCCGAATTTTAAGATTCATTTGAGATTCTATATTTAGGCATATTTTTGATAAGCTGAAACCCTTGCTCTGTAATGAATACGGGTTCAAAACGGTGTAAAATATCTCCTCTAACGATTGATAGATTGCCCATGTTGAATATTCATCTGAAAACCAAGCTTGAATGAGTGCTGAAACCTATTTAAATCATCCAACCTTTGGTTTGTTGTTTCGGATCTGTGTCATCGACGAAAACAGCGAACTATTTTCGACTCTCTATGCTCAACGGCTATTTTTTATTGTGACGATATCGGGTAGTGGAACGCGATTTGACCCAACGACCCGTACTGATGCCCGTATCATTTTGGAAAATCGCCTGCGCCTGTTGCGACGAACAGGGCAGTACACCGAATATGATCAGCTGATGCAGACCTATAAGCGTACGTTCCAATAACGGTTATCGCGTTTGCGGCTATCTCACGTCAAGATTGACGGGTAGGCGGTTAAGTCAGTGGCGGATTATGGTTTTATCAAACTCTGAAATTGCTGATCAGATTGCTCAGGTGCGACAATCGATTCCGTCGCATGTCCGCCTGATTGCGGTGTCTAAACAGATCCCAGTTGAGGCGATGCAGATTGCCTATGAGGTTGGTCTGCGCGATTTTGGTGAGAGCAAAGTGCAAGAGGCAGCAGCGAAGCAGGCTATTCTCGATGACTCAGATATGGTTTGGCACTTTATTGGTCATCTGCAAAGCAACAAGGCTCAAAAAGCGCTGGAGCAGTTTGACTGGATTCATTCGGTCGACAGCCTGAAGCTGGCGCAGCGGATGAATCGTCTTGCCGCAGATTTAGAGCGAGTGCCGCAGATGTGCTTGCAAGTTAAACCACTGCCCGACCCCAATAAGTACGGTTGGACGATTCCGGAACTGCGGCAGGATTTGCCGGAATTACTCAAGTGTAAGCATCTACCAATTCGGGGACTGATGACGATTTTGCCCCTGGGTTTAACCGAGGCTGAAACGGAGCAGGGGTTTATCCAGGTGCGGGAACTGGCGCATCAACTGGCTCAAGAAACCGATTGGCCGATGGATCAACTTTCGATGGGGATGTCGGCAGATTATGCGATCGCAATTCGGGCGGGTTCAACGATGGTGCGAATTGGTCGCAGTTTGTTTGGACAGCGCGTATACTGACAAAATTGCCGACTGAATTCAATGAAGCTCTTGAGTATAACCGTTATGTAGAACCAGATTCAGCTACTTAACCCAATGTTCATCTGACAATATTTGACTGTTGTGTTCCATTTTTGATAAATGGTGCTATCCTTCAGCAGTAAGCAGAGAGAGGCTCGGACAATCTCCCAATTTGCCTTGGCGGGTGAACCGCATTGTAATTTCATTAGAAATTGGGACATCGTCCTAGACCGCCATCAAAGCCAGCATCAACTAGACAAGGTGCAGATACAGCTAGACCCCGTTTCCATTGACGATAGTCCTTAATAGATCATGATTTTGGATTGTATGGGCTGTGTCAATATCATCCAAAACCATCGCCTGAACACTACCTGATTGGAAACGTCTAGCACGGGTTGAATGTGGATATTCATGATTTATTCCCTATTCAACTCAAGTAGTAGGTTGGCATCAATCAGCGCATCTAAAAACCGGGAGAGTGTCCCGGCGGGATGCTCCCCCGGTTTTTAGATATGCATTTATCGATGTGCAGCTACTTATTTGATTCATTCCACCATCAATTTCATAGGCATTGAGTCTAGCTCAATGGAGTTTGGCGATCTGGTTTTTTGTTTCTGCTAGGTTGCTATTTGGTCTGCGTATTTTTCGTGGAACTGGCATCACTATTTATAGCAATAGTGAATAGTGATGGTGATATAAGTTTGCATAGAGCGAGTAATTTGTTAAATCGAATACGTTTTCAATGATTGCTGATCCTTTAGATGAAAATTTAACAGTCTGTTAGAGGATTTAAGTTTGCTCAAATAGACACTCCCCTTTCTCTTTCGAACCGTTAAGTGAATGCAAACTCAGTATTCACATCATCAACATATGCTGATCCGCCTAAAGTCCCTGCCGGTCATCATTTGCTGGAATGGCACAATGATTCTGCGATCGCAGATTGACCCTTATCAGCCGCTCAATTTTGACAAGAAATTAACAAAGGGTTGACTTTGAAAATTTGATGTATACTGTGGACTCAATGTTGAAAGACAGCCAACAAAAACGAGGCGGAGAAAGCCTTTAGCGCTCAGTGATTTTTTGGCAAAGTTGCGAACACGTAAGCTTTGCATCCATGCCTTAATTCTTGATTAAGATCAGCGCAAAATAGCTCATTGGGGAGACAATAGTCTCAACCTGAAAAAAGTTTTGCTTTTGTTTGGTTTTTGATGTTTAATCAATTTGCTAACTAGCGATTAGCCAAAGATTGATTGAACTGTTAACTCTAGTCGTGATGGAGCGTGAACCGTGAGCAGTAGTATCTTCACGAAGTTACGGGATTTTGTGGGTTTAAGTGACCCAGCCGATTACGAATACGAATATGACGAGATGGACGGGGTTGAGGAGTATCAAAACCTGTATCAGGAAGAGCAGCACATGCCGCCCCAAGCGCCCATGCCTGTTGCTCCGCCTCCCCAGCCTCAGGAAGAAATCCGCAGTCGTCGTCGAGTTAGAGATCGTGTCATGAATTCAGAACCCGGAATGGTATCTTCTATGAATAACGTAATCGGAATGCCCGGAGCCATGAACGGCATGTCAGAAGTTGTCGTCATGGAACCTCGTTCGTTTGAAGAAATGCCGCAAGCGATTCAGGCGCTACGTGAGCGCAAGTCCGTTGTGCTAAACCTAACCATCATGGATCCTGACCAGGCTCAGCGTGCCGTTGACTTTGTTGCAGGTGGAACCTATGCCATTGATGGACATCAAGAGCGCATTGGTGAGAGCATTTTCCTCTTCACTCCCAATTGTGTTCAGGTCAGCACTCAGGTCGATTTGCAAAACGATATGCATGAGCCTCAGCCCCAGCCCCACATGCGCCCACAGCAGGCTGCTCCTACTCCGGCATGGGGTGTTGAGCCACAGGTACGCATGGCGTAGGTTAGCGGGTAGTCCTCAAAAAGGTGATGATGTTGGGTTGTATGGGCTTGGTCTGTGCAACCCCATACATCACCTGATTACCGAAAACAATTTGTGTAGATTATTCAATGTCGATTCAATTTGGCATGATTGGAGGCGGGGTAATGGGAGAAGCCATTTTATCCCGCCTTCTTCATCGAAACCTATATTCACCGGATGCTGTTTTAGTTAGCGATCCCGCCGAGAGTCGTCGGACGTATTTAGAGCAAACCTATGGCGTGCAAACGACGACGGAGAACTATCGCGTAGCTCAGGCCGCAAACATTGTGCTGCTGGCGATTAAGCCTCAGATCTTTCCCGTGGTGGCTGCTGAGCTAGCGGAAACTGCGATCGCACCCACAGCCTGCATCGTTTCAATTTTGGCAGGGACGCCACTGAGCCGTTTAGAGGCGGCGTTCCCCAATCAGGCGGTGATTCGAGCGATGCCGAATACGCCTGCTATAGTGGGGGCAGGGATGACTGCGATCGCACTGGGACAGCAGGTTCAATCTCACCATCTAACCCAAGCGCGACAGGTGTTAGAGGCGATTGGTGACGTGGTGGATGTACCAGAGTATCTGATGGATGCAGTCACGGGGCTATCAGGATCAGGGCCGGGATATGTGGCGCTGGTGATTGAAGCCTTGGCTGATGGTGGTGTGGCAGCGGGGTTGCCGCGTCCGATTGCGTTACAGTTGGCGATCCAAACTGTGCGCGGTACGGCAGAATTAATACAGACAGAGAATTTACATCCTGGGGTGCTGAAGGATCGCGTTACCAGTCCTGGCGGTACGACCATTACGGGAATCGCCAAGCTGGAAGAACTTGGACTTCGCTCGGCATTAATCGAAGCCGTCAGAGCCGCGAGTGCGCGATCGCAGGAGTTGGGTCAATCATAAGGGGGTTGGGACAATGGATCCTAAACAAATCCTCATTCAGTTAGTGATTGCAGCCATCTGCGCTGCGATCGCAAATGCGCTGGTGCCACGCACAATACCGGGCAAGATCATCGGTTTAATTTTGATCGGTCTTGCAGGGGTGTGGTTCGGCGCTTGGGCACATGCACTCGTTCGAAATCAATATGGAATTGACTTCGATTTTCTGAACTGGCAGTTCGAAGGGGTGACGATTATCCCGTCGATTATCGGTTCGGCAATCATTTTGTATGTTGTCACAGCCTTATTGAGGTGGGGACGATATACGTAGCTGTGGGCAAGAGGGGCAACGGGGCGAGGGAAGATATTGGGTAGGGGCGGGTTTAGTAGACCAATCTGCTCCTTGTCATAGAGCTGACAGCAAAACCCGCTCCCACAGTTGACGAATGATTAAATCGCACTCGTAGGAAGTCTGGTTGAAAACCCATAATTTATTTTTGTGAAACGTTTGCTTCGCAAACGTTTCACAAAAATAAATCGGGTTATACACAGACTTAATATTAGTCGGAACTGATCCAGGGATCGTCGATGATGTCATTGCTGGGATGATGGGCAGGGTTGCTGATGGCATCGTGCTGAATGCTGAATGGTTCAGTCCCTGTTGCAGCAGGTGTAAACTCGACTGTTCCAGGCAAGGTGGATAGCGAGTTGAACTGGTTGAGTAACGTTTCAACAATGCGATCGCGCACGATTTGATTGCCTGCTGGACTGAGGTGAATGTTGTCTCGATAGAGCGCCTCAGCGGATTCAGCTTGGTTAAACATCGGCAGATAGTCAATATAGGGAATGGTTTCGTAGCGCATGAAATCCTGTAGTCGTCGCCGCGCCTCTAGCTCATAATCTCGTGGCCCCGGTTCACCCACTTCCCGCAGCAGGGGCGTCATAGCAATCAGTAAAAAGCTGTTGTTCTGCTGAGCAATCACTTTGATTTGGCGCATCGCTTCCATATTTGCGGCTACCCGATCCCCACCTTCCTGCCGCAGTTCCTGTAGTTCTGGAATCGGATCAGGTTTAAGCGCATAGCGCTGAATGACTTCGACAATTGCTAAGGGTGGTTTACGGGCGGGATAGTTGCGATCGCGACCGACCTGTAGCGATGTGGGCGCAATCGTAAATAAATCATCGGTGTTAATCAGCAGCACAATCGCTTGCGATTCAAACGACCCAAATTTAGCTAGATAAGCTAGCTCATTGCGCGGCCCCCAGGAGTTGGCTGAGGCATTGAGCACTTCCACAGATTGCGGAGTTTCACCATGAACGGTCAGGGTTGAAAGGTGCGATCGCAATTCTTGGGCGATTTGTTCTGACACAATATCCGCCTGGTCTGTCCACCAGCCACCGTTGGCAATCGAATCGCCCAGCAGCAGAATTCGCAGCATATTCGGTGGCCGAGTTGGTGTAATTTCACGGCTACGCATGGAGTACTGGTTAATGTGGATGTGATTACCAGAACGGCGCACGCTTTGATTGGGCGCAATTCGGTATCCCGTTTGCACATCGGCTACGTAGAGCAGCGGATGACCAAAGCCGTAGATGCGCCGCAAGCCAAGTTCGAGCACAACTGCGATCGCTACACCGATCAGCAAAAGAATGAGGACAATTTTCACAAGCAGCAGATTTAGGATAAAAGCTTTTAGTCAGAACTATACCTGTTGATGCGGAATCCGTTTAGATCAATTTAGGGGTTTTGTATGAGGTATGGTCATTACCATTTGGGTTGAGACAGCTAGGTAATTAACGTTTGAACGTTGTAGGAATTTTCTAATGTCCTAACCGATGTGGCTATGCCTATAACCAGCATTTTGAATTGAGTAGCTCTAACAAAACACAAAAAATGTTTCATTTTGTAATGCCAAATTGAGTTTGCTGAAGGGCAAATTAAAATCTAGCGATCCCCAAATTCTGATCGCTAGCATAAACATACAGGTAGCGATCAGATAGTGATGTCTGAAAACTACCAACATACATGATTTTCATAACGGATTTGTACGGATTTGTGTCGAATCTATTCTTTAGATCAAAAGGAGCGAAACTCGTTATGACTCAGCAAAATCGCGGCATCATGAAGTTTGACAGTGCTGATACCTCACCTGCGATCGCGCTCTCAGGCATGTTTATCCTCGGCGGTATCGTAGTCCTGTTATATTGGGCACTACAGGTTGCGTATTGATATCCTGGGTTAATCCTTCTAACCCCAGTTCAGTTGCGATCGCAAACTGTATTTTTTTCACAATTTCTTCACATTTTGACTTAACGCAAAAGAGGCGATTTTGCTACCGCACTGCGACACGCAAAATTGCCTCTTTCAGTGCTTAAATTGAAGCCACAAATCAGGCTCCTTTGCCCCATTGCCCCCCTGCCCTCAATATCTAAACAATTGATGGCTTGATCCGTAAATGGATCTGTAGCTTCAACTGTATCAGCGCACACCAAGCCACTTTTACACCGTTAAGTCTCGTTGCAAAGCAGTGGCAGATCGGGAACTCGCTTTTAAGCTTTAGCTGATCTTTTTGTAGGCGACATGGAAAACGGAATGGTAGTTCTGGATCGCGCCGTTTTGGAAGCGACTAATGGTTAGTTCTGTGTCCCGATCCGCGGTTATTTATGTTGATCCGCATCGTGGTCGAGATCGACTGGGCTATGGCAGTGCAGAACAGCCTTATAAGACGCTGACTTGGGCACTGAGGCAGGTGCAGGCTGGTGCTACGGTTCAGCTCGCAGCGGGACGATATGATGCGGCCAATGGTGAACAGTTTCCGCTGCGGGTTCCGGCTCAGGTTGCGATCGCAGGCGACGAGGTGAACTGGGGACAAGATATCCTGATCACGGGTGGAGGGCTCCATACCAGCAACGGGTTTGTGCCGCAGAACGTAGCGTTTGTTATGCAGACTGGGTCAGAACTGCGGGGGATCACCGTTTCAAATCCCAGCGAAAACGGCACGGGTGTCTGGATTGAATCTGCTGACCCGACGCTGGCTCACAATACGTTTACTCGCTGCGGACGAGAAGGCGTATTTATCAGCGGCAATGCTAATCCGGCCCTGATTGACAATGTCTTTGAGCAAAATCGACTCAGCGGCATCTCAATGGTGCATTCGGCCAAAGGTGAAATTCACCGCAATGCCTTTCGCCGCACTGGATACGGGTTAGCCATTGGTGAACAGGCGGCTCCGTTGGTGATTGCCAATCGAGTAACGCACAATCAAGTCGGCATTTTGGTTTGGGGACAAGCCCGTCCCGTCCTGCGCCAAAACGTGGTGGAGCAGAATCAGGCCGAGGGTTTAGCGATGCTCGATCAGGTGGTCGTGGATCTGGGGCATCCCCAAAATCCAGGGCTAAATATGCTGCGCCGCAACGGGAACTATGACTTGCACAACGCCACGGAAATACCCGTGCAGTCCGTCGGCAACGACCTAAACCCTACTCGCATTCAGGGACAAGTCGAGTGGGTCACCAGTGAGGTATACCCTTCACTGCCGCTGCAAACGGCTCCCAATCCGTCGGATAGAACTGTTGATGGGGGTGCGATCGCAAATCCAGTTTCAACTCGATTCCAGGATTTAGCCGAACACTGGTCAGCCCTGTTTGTGGAGGGACTCGCAAACTTAAACATTGTGCGCGGTTTTCTGGACGGCACCTTTCGCCCCAATGCCAAGATCACCCGTGCCCAGTACGCAGCAATTTTGATGGCCGCTTTTCGCCAAGAGGCCGTGCGTCCAGCGAGTAACTTTGTAGATGTGTCGCCCCAGTTTTGGGCCTATGAAGCGATTCGGCAAGCAAACAGGATGGGGTTTCTAGCAGGATATCCCGATCGCTCATTTCGGCCCGATGCGAACCTGACGCGGGTGCAGGGTTTAGTGTCACTGGTTAATGGACTGCGATTAACCGGAGGAGTGCCAGATGCCCTGCGGATTTATCGCGATCGCGCCCACATTCCGCCCTATGCGATTGAAGCCGTCGAAATTGCCACCCAGCGCCGCCTAGTCGTGAACTATCCCCACTACGACGAGCTGAACCCGATGCACGAGATGACGCGGGCAGAAATGGCAGCAACGGTCTATCAGGCACTGGTTGTGCAGGGGCGTGCCCCTGTGGTTGCCTCACCCTACGTTGTGCGACCGGACACCACCATTCCCCTTTATGCCGATACTCAAGATCACTGGGCAGCCAATTTTATTTACGGTCTAACCAATCAGCAGATGGTTAGCGGCTTTGTTGACGGCACCTTTCGGCCCGATTTGCCGATTACGCGAGCGGAATACACCGTGCTCATCAAGCGAGTCTTCGATCCGCCCGCGAAACGGGATAGCATTCAATTTACTGATGTACCATCGAACCTCTGGGCAGCGGCAGCCATTCAACAAGCCTATCAGGCCGAATTTCTGTCTGGTTTTCCCAATCAAACCTTCGCACCAAACCAACCGCTCTCACGAGTGCAGCTCTACGTGTCATTAATTAATGGCTTAAAATTAGATTTGGATACTGAAGACGAGTCAATCCTCAATTTCTATCAAGATCATCTCGAAATCCCCGAGTTTGCCCGCCCGTTTGTCGCCAGCGCCACAGTGCATCATTTGGTGGTCAACTTTCCCGATGTGCGCCAGCTACGACCGAACCATCCCGCTACTCGTGCAGAGGTGACAGCCGTTATGTATCAGGCCGGAGTATACGCTGGTCGTTTTCCGGCAGTGACTTCGCCGTATATTATTGGTTAATTTTGGCTGGGTTAAATATATGCTGCTCACATTAAGCAGCAGCATTAATGATTTTTGGGGGAAAGATAGGGATGTAGCCTTTCCGGAAAATTGCAGCATCCAATTGAAATATTACGCTGATGGGGCCTTGAACCCGTCGTAGAGAAAAATAGGTACAGTTAAATTAAGTAGTTGAGTAGGTTGGCATAAATAAACGCATCTAAAACTGGAAGAATTTTCCTCCAGCGCAGCCCCCTCGGTTTCTGGGGTAGTGCATTTATTTATCTACAGCTACTGAGGTGGTTTCCGGTTTTGACTGAATGGATCTAGGCCATCCGCCTAATTTCGGCCTAGTTAGAAATCCGCAGTTATTTTTTGTAAAAGCTTGTACGGCAAGCTTTTTGCAAAAGGCAGTCGGGTTCTAACCTAGAGATCCGGCACCCGTGCAATACCAATTCGGTATTAATACAGAACAGATCATCGTCGTCATCATTGGCCGCTCCACATGATCGATCCCATGTCCGCATCCAATTCCCCTTCTGATGAAGACTGGCTTACACAGGCCAATCAACAACAGATGTTTACGCTGATTGAGCAACTGCTGCCCCTAGAAGCGTGCTTATACTACCGCGTTCTTCCCTTGTCTCTGGATGGCAGTCGCCTGAATCTCGGCATGGTTGATCCAGACGATACGGCGGCGGCAGATTATGTACGGCGTTTATTGTCCTATATCAACTGTTCAATCGTGTCCCGTCCAATTTCACTAGATGGGCACCATGCGATGCTGACCCGCTATTTGAACTACTCCCAAAGGAGCGCACCTGCGCTATCGGGCGGCAGTTCATCAAGTGATAATTCATCTCAACATCTCAATAATCGTCAGACTAAAGTGAGTTCGTTTCCTGTTCATCCTGATCCAGACCAGCAGAGAACGTTCATTGTGGATTCTCCAGAGCAGCTAGAAGAAATTGAAGAACTAGAGGATCTAGATTTTGACTTTTCTGACCAATTTGCAGAACCAACTCCATTAACTCGGTTTGAGAAGGAAGCTGCATTAGATCAAACCCTAGCGCTAGATGAGAATGAACTAAACCAACCGCTTAAACCCGAAGAAGCTCAGTCAAATCGAGCATTTGGGCTTTCAGCACAATCTAACCAGACAAAGCCCAGTGCTGCATCATCACCGCCGAGGTCATCAGAGGCTTTCCCTTCCGCAAATGCCGCAACTCGTCAGTCAGAATCTGGTTCGCCGGGGTGGACTGAACAGACTATCAACCCAGCCAAAGCTAAGATCTCATCTGCCTCATCTAATCGCTTAGATCCACCTCTACCACCTGGCCAAACTAATCCTCTAGAACTAAATATCACGAGCTTTTCACTGCCTTTAGATTCACTGCCTCAGCAGCAGCCCAAGACAATTTTGTACGAGCTGTTGGGACGAGTATTAAAAGACGGAATTGGTCGGCTTTACTTTGAGCATCATCAGCATCAGGGGCGTATTCTCTGGAGTCAAGACGGGGTGATGCAGTCAGCCATTGAAAGGTTAGATGTACCTCGATTTGACGGAGTAATGGGTGAACTGAAACGCTTAGCGGGACTGCCTATGCTGCCTGTACAGTCTACGAAGCAAATTGAGCAGGAGCGCATTTATCAGGGGTCGCGGCTACTTCTGCGGTTTCGAGTGATGCCGGGCAAGTATGGTGAGGAGGCGACGCTACAGGTATTGCGGGGTGCAGCGCTCAAATTTTATGAGCGTCAAATTGTTAATCGACTGGGACGTGATGCTTTGGGGCTGGCCTATAAATTGCAGCAGCAGCTCAATGAGATCCGTAGCCGAGCCCGAGATGAACTATCGGCTCAACCTCTAGATGTTGAGTCGCTGCCTGCCCTACATGAACTGCTGCTACAGCTTGATCAACAGATTCGAGACTTGATGTCTGAACACGATCGGAATCGTCGATCAAGATAATCTGAATCCAAAAAGCTGCGATCGCAGCTTTTCTTCTTTACAATAGAGATGAGTAAAGATTTGTAACAAACGCGTATTCCTATGAACCGACCACAACCCTCTGTTACCCCCAATTTTCAAGATCCTAAAGTGGGCTTTAACCGCTATGCTGAACGTCTCAATGGTCGGGCAGCCATGATCGGATTTATTGCGACGTTGGCAATCGAGTATTTCACCGGACAGGGTTTATTGTCCTGGTTAGGTTTGGGTTAATAACGTCACATTTTTTGCACCTTGCACAATGAGAATCTAGAAGGATAATGTTGCTGTCGCATCGTGGCGGCAACATCATCTCTGGTTTTTTGGTGCAAGATGTAAGTCAAGTCACTTGTACAGCGATCGTCCGATTCATTAAGACGCTTTTGTGGTGCGGCCTCGCCGTGCCGCAAAGCGTCTGTAGTCCGCACTACTCCTCCGTTCTCTCTCTCGAACTCGTGTCCGACTCGATCACCAACTGCTGCATCTGCTGAATTGTTGGATCAGAAGGTGGAATCGCGAGCAGCAGTGCCTGAAGTTGATCTAAAACCGTTGAATCGGTTCGATTGAACTGATTCATAATCGTGCTGGCTGGGTGATACGAAACACCAGGAATTTCTAGCTGGCTGGTGCATCCGGTGCTAAATTTGCGGCTCTTGTGGTTCCAAGACAGAAAATAACCTTTTAACGTCAGCAGCAGAGTTGCGATCGCACCATCTTCTTGCACTTCAACCGTCAAGTCAAAGTAAGGCTCGCCTCCTTGATACCAAACTTTGGTAGTTCCTGTCGGTGCGTTGGGTCGAGTAGGTTGGCGAATTCGTCGCAGAGATTGAGCCAACCGTTTAATCTCGTAATCCTCTAGAGGCGTCATACACAATATCCTAGCCCCGAACTATAACAATATGGGCTGCTATTCATTGTTTTCAGGCAATAAGCAACAATCTCCGGAATATCTGCTGCCAATTTGTGTCATCACGCGATCACCCCTTCACTCATCTACCCATCTACCATCTCCACCTTCACTCAGCACTCAGCCTTCAAAAATAGAGTAGTCCTGCCGACTCAACATTCTGACGCCTCTATATAAGTCCTGCGCTTGACAGACGGCGGGTGTATTGAGATTTGTTAATTTTGGGGTGTTGTCACTATTTGATCCTTATGACTGCTACATCTGATCCAACAGCGCCGTTAGCTGGACAGGACAATCGACTTCAGCCTAGTCAGCTACAGCATGGGAATGTTGCGATCGCGCAGCACCAAAACCAATATCAAGCGCAAGTGCTAGCTGATGCCAGCGCAGATGTTGCATGGGCTGTTCTCAATGATTTTGAAAGTCTGCCCAATTTCCTGCCTACAGTCGTTTCGAGTCATGTAGTTGACGATCAGGGACAGCAAAAAATCGTAGAGCAGGTTGATCGACGTCAGGTGTTAATGATGCAAGTTGATTCGACGATCCGTACTCAAAATGTTGCAAAACCAGAGGAGAGACGGATCGACTTTCACCTAATTGATGGCAATTTAAAGAAAATGAATGGCTACTGGCAGGTTGATGTGGTTACTGCTGAAGCTACCGAACAAGCATTGATTACTCAAGTTGTAGACGTAGAAGCAGAGGCCGGATTATTTGACGGCATTTTTCACAAGATTTTCGCCGATAGCCTACAGGAGAATATGCTCGCAATCAAAGCTGAAGTTGAGCGTCGCAGCTAATAGCAACTTTTGGGAAAAGAACTCAGAACCATTTCATGGCTAGCTTTTGTCCAATAGAGTTAGTACACTCACATCTTGCACCAAAACAAAAAGCGAAGTTTTGCTGACAGACAAAACTTCGCTTTAACCGTATGTGCAACTGAAGGAATAATGATTTGATCCGCTCAAAATATAGCTGAAGCGATACGTTTCATTACTAGTTTTTGAGACTGCTACACAGTCTGATTTCAATGTCTGGCTAGAACGTATCTAGCCAGACATTGAAATCAGATATTTAGCCAAGATACTGTGCTTCTTGCTCTAGCTGACGTACCAGGTTTTCATCGCCCCTAGAACGAGCAGCTTCCATCCGGTGCTGTAGGCGTTGACGCAGTGCTTCACGATGCGCTTCAGCGGTTTTTGTTATGATTTCGCGACGTTTTCTGTTCATAGCAAACATCCAATTCTTTGTCAGTGCGGTAATGATCCTACTGCTAATCTAGCATTTTAATTTGTTTTTGTAGCAAATGTTACAGAATCCTGCTCATTCCCTTATCTCGATAAGAGAATAACTGTTAAACCAGGTGCTTAACTCTTGAGTAGTCGCTGCTTTAACCGCTGTGGATCACCGTGATCGACGACTTTTCCCTTTTCCAGTAAGTAGGCTTGATCACAATAATCCAATTCGTCGAGCCGATGCGTGACCCAGAGCGCTGTTAGATTACGCTCCTTGACGAGTTCACGAACGCGAGCCACTAAGTCTAGCTGACTATCTGGATCGAGTAGTGCTGTCGGTTCGTCTAATAGAAGTATCTGGCAGTGGCGGGCGATCGCACCTGCGATCGCAACCCGCTGTTTTTGCCCGCCACTGAGCGCATAGATTGGCCGCCGTTTTAGAAAGGCAAGATTGACTGCATCGAGTGATTCATCAACCCGCTGCTGAATTTCTAAAAACGAAAGCTTTTCGTCAACCAGACCAAATGCCACATCAGCGCCCACTGTGGGCATCACCAGTTGATGATCTGGATTTTGAAAGACAAATCCAACGGGTTCGCCTACTTGAATTTCGCCCGATGTCTTAGACAGTAGACCCGCCAGCAAGCGCAGTAGCGTTGATTTACCGCTTCCGTTATTGCCCAGCAACATGCAAAACTGCCCCTTGGGCACTTCCAAGGAGCAGGCATGTAATACCTCACTGCCACTGCTCCAGCGAAACGTCAGGTTGTTGACAGCAATAGCAGGAGGAGATACCGCATTATTCATAGCGTTAGTTCACAGCAGTCTTCGTCGTTCAATCGGTTTGTCCAAGATAATTTAAATTTGACTTACTCAGAAGCTAGTGCAAAGAAGCCAGGCGGACGGCCAGATGATGCTGCCGTACCGGATTTTTCAGACATTTGCACTGCCGAGATTTGACTAACTAGGATGCAAACTTTTTTGTCCTTTTGGCGATCGCAAGTTAGTTCAACAACAGTCGGATCACCTGACTTTAGGGCTGTCATAATTTCACCATAAACGGCTTCAGCCCCTTCCACCGTTTCCCGCTGTACAGATAGCGTAACGGGCGTATTCTTCAGCGTGATATCGATAATAAACATAAGGAACAGTCAACAATACGAATGATGATGAGTTTAGCGTTGAAGTTTGAGCGTCTTTGCTCAGAATGAGTAAAAACTATGCCCTAACTACATTAGCGCGTTCATCAACACGTTGGGGTACTGACTAGACACCCAATCCCAAAACCAGAGCGATAGCTTGTACCGTCCCTCCAGGTTATGGCTACCGATTTGGTGCTCATTCCTCACTCACTCCTCCGCTTTTAGCACTCAGCGCTAATCTCATCTATGGCGCTAATCCATAGCCCTAATGTGTGAACCCGTACTACATCAGATCTGCGATCGCGCTGCTTCCAACTTGACGTTCTCACCACACAACCCAGAAAAATGAGAAATCCACGTTTAATTTCTTAAAAACTAAACGTCAATTCAGCAAGAACCGAGTTTCAGGCAATATCTCCACCTACTTTCGGCACCAGCAATCCTAAATTTTATTGCAATAGAATTGCTAATGTGGACAAAGCCAAGTCAATATGCATACGTATTTATACTCATGCATCCTGTCGATGGAGCTATGGCGGAAGTCTTTGCACCTACAGACATATAGCCCTTTTGAGGGAAACAGAGTGGAAAACCTAAAAAAGGGATGAAAAAAACTTGCTCTATTCATATAATTCAATATAGTAAAGAAAAGTAAACTTCACTCATCTTTCGCGACATCATAATTAAGTAGGGTTAAGCGCGTTTGCTGAGTTTGAAGAGAACTCATTCGTAAACATATTTTTGGAGAATCCCGTTATGACCATAGCAATGGGACGGGCGCAAGCCGATCGAGGATGGTTCGACGTCCTCGATGACTGGCTCAAGCGCGACCGATTCGTCTTTATTGGCTGGTCTGGTCTACTGC
>CBKWJC010000005.1:0-124507 GCA_966674685.1 uncultured bacterium | reverse complement strand
GGTGTTGATGATAGATTGTTAGTGGGTAAGTGGATGACTAGCTGATTTCGGCTAGGATGTCGGCTGCGTGGGTTTCAGTGTTGATGCTGCTGTAGACTTTGCTGATGTTGCTGTCAGCATCAATGACGTAGGTGATGCGTTTGGCATATCCACCACCGTCAACGTCATAAGCTTTGGTGATACTACCATCGGTGTCGGCTAGTAGCGGAAATGGCAGGTTGAATTTGTCAGTAAATGCTTTATGAGATGTTTCATCATCCATACTGACGCCGAAGACAGCGATATCTTTTCCTTGATACTGCGAGTAGTTATCTCGAAAGCTGCAAGCTTCCTTGGTGCATCCGGGGGTGTCATCTTTAGGATAGAAATACAGCACCACGGTTTTCCCATTGTAATCTGAGAGAGAAACGGTGTTGCCGTTGGTGTCTTTGGCTGTGAAATTGGGGGCTCTCGTTCCAGCAGATAAAGGCATATTGTTGCTTTCCTTCTTGCTTAGTGTACACCCCGGTATCTTACCGCTGATAACCTTTTGGTGCAGCAGTTTTTAGATAGGTGAAATAGAATCTGAACTGTACCGCTTGAGTTAGAGTTGTTGATTATCGTTTTTGGGCGTAGCGTCCTATAAGCTCAGCTTGTTCTAGAATATGTCCGTCTATTGAATTGATGAGTTCGGATTTTTGGGCTTCTGGAGTTAGTTCTAGTTTGGTATTCAAAGCATAAAGCGTGAATACATAACTATGAGTTCCACTGTGTGGGCAGGGGCCACCATAACCGATTTCGCGAAATCCATTTGTGCCTTGCAAGATACCGCCATCAAGCTTGGCCTGTGAGGGCAGAGACTCGGTCAACTCGGTGACATTAGCAGGAATGTTGTATACAACCCAATGGACAAAAGCACGGCCTGGGGCATCGGGGTCATCCACAATGAGGGCAAGACTCTGAGTTCCATCTGGAACTTTGTCCCAGGTCAAGGGAGGCGAAATATTATCACCATCGCAGGTGTATTGAACTGGGATTAAGCCGTTGGGTTCAAATGCAAAACTTTTCAGCTGTAGTCCTTTGTTGGTAGGTGAGGGTGAGGTTGTAGGCTTCGGCTCAATAGACTGTGGTTGATTGCGATCGCAACTTACCAACCCCAACCCTACTCCAGCGAGGATGACACCTCCATATTCCAGAATTTTCCTTCGCTTCATTTTCGATGTGATAACAACAGATTTAAGCGCTGAAATACTTAGCTGCTGGGTGATAGGCCACGATCGCAGTGGTGGATTGTTCGGGATAGAGCTGTTCGCTTTCGTCCATATGGAGACCGATGCGTTGAGCGCCGAGTAAGTCAAGCTGTGTGTACTGGTCGGCCATGTTGGGGCAGGCGGGATAGCCAAAGCTATAGCGGGAACCTTGATAGCGCTGAGCCAGAATATCGCGTAGCTGCTCAGGTTCGCGATCGCTATAGCCGAGTTCTTGCCGGATGCGAGCATGTGTCCATTCTGCCAGGGCTTCCGCCATCTGGACGGCTAAGCCGTGGTAGTAAAGATAATCGGTATATTGGTCGGACTCAAAGAGCTGCTTGGCATACTGGGTCGCGACTTCGCCGACGGTAACAGCCTGCATGGGGAAAACATCAAAGCGTGATGTTGTGGTGCTCATTTCTTTGGGTAAGAAGAAGTCGGCGATACACAGACGACGCATTGATTTTTGGCGGGGAAACTGGAAGGTTGCGATCGCATCTGGTAGCTTATCTAATTCCTGATTAGCGTGATCAGGGGCATAAATTTCTAGAGAATTTCCGTTTGCTAGACAAGGGAAGTAGCCATAGATCACCTGAGGATGCAGCAGATTTTCCTCAACGATCCGCTGTTTCCAGGTATCTAAAATCGGCTGTACTTTCTCTTGAACAAACTGGTCATAGTCTTCCCGCGTTTGTTCTTTGGGTTTGCGGAACTGCCACTGACCAACGAACAGCGCTTGTAAATCAAGATAGCTGAAGATTTCATCCAGAGGAATGTCTTGCGGCTGGAGAACTTTGGTGCCCCAGAAGGGCGGGGTAGGCCGTTCAATATCGACATCAACAGCTTCTGATCGTCGAGTGTCGATGACTAAAGGTTCTGAATCGGTTTGATCGTTTGCTGGAGAGGCTTCTTTGACTGGAGCAGACTGACCGTTACTTGAAGCAATGGTTGTGCTCTCGTCAACCTGATCGACCTCATCTAAAAAGCCCTGGAGATCGCTCCAGTTTTCAGCCGCTTTGGCAGGCATCAGCTTATCCATGAAGTGCAAATCGGCAAACGCATCCTTGCCGTAAATCACCCTGCCCTTGTAGGTATTTTGGCAGTCTTCATTCACAAACTTCGGCGTGAGCGCTGCACCACCGAGAATTACAGGGACAGTAATGCCTCGTTCGTTAAAGACCTCTAGGTTATCTTTCATAAAGGCCGTGGACTTCACCAGCAGACCGCTCATGGCAATACAGTCCGCTTGGTGTTCCTCATAGGCTGCAATAATGTTTTCGACAGGTTGCTTAATGCCTAGGTTAATCACCCGATAGCCATTGTTGGACAGGATAATATCGACCAGGTTTTTGCCAATGTCATGTACGTCACCTTTGACAGTGGCAATGATAACCGTGCCTTTGGCATTGTCAGCACCGTCTTCCTTATCCATGAACGGTTCCAAATAAGCCACTGCGGCTTTCATGGTTTCGGCAGATTGCAGCACGAACGGTAACTGCATTTGACCCGATCCAAACAGATCACCCACGACTTTCATGCCGTCAAGCAGGTAGATATTGATGATGTCGAGGGGCGGATACTTGTCTAAGGCTTGCTTGAGAACGTCTTCGAGGCCAATGCGTTCGCCATCGATGATGTGCTGCTTCAGCCGCTCTTCCAGAGAAAGGTTAGACGTATCGGAGCGAAGCTGAGTCGCTTTTTTCCCAGCGAACAGCTCTGTCAGCTTGGTCAGCGGGTCATAGGTGCAAATGTCGCCATCAAACTGCCTGCGATCGCAGATTAGGTCGCGGCAAATCTGCTGATGCTCCGGTTCAATTTTGGCCAGAGGTAAAATTTTGCTGGCGCTGACAATGGCGGCATCCATACCCTGCTCCATGGCGTCGTGCAGGAAGACGGAGTTGAGGGTGACGCGGGCGGCAGAGTTGAGACCAAAGGAAATGTTTGAAACGCCTAGAATAATGTGGCAACCCGGCAGGTTTTGACGAATTTGGCGAATGGCTTCGATGGTTGCTTTGCCGTTGGCGCGGTCTTCTTCAATTCCGGTTGAAATGGGTAGAGCCAGCGGATCGAAAAAGATTTCATGAGCCGGAATGCCGTACTCAATCGCATCCCGATAGGCACGCTGGGCAATTTGGAACTTCTTCTCGGCTGTACGAGCCATGCCGTCTTCATCAATTGTACCAACGACGATTCCGGCACCATACTGTTTGGCCAGTTCCAGAACTTTGAAGAAGCGTTCTTCTCCGTCTTCATAGTTGGTGGAGTTCAAAAGGCACTTGCCGCCCGCCACCTTGAGGCCCGCCTCCATTTTTGTCCACTCGGTTGAGTCGAGCATCAGCGGCAGCGTAACGGTGTTGACCAGGCGAGACACTAACTCGTGCATATCGCTTTCGCCATTACGGCCTACGTAGTCTACGTTGACGTCTAGAACATGGGCACCTTCTTTAATCTGGGATTTAGCTAGAGATACCAATCCGTCCCAATCTTCAGCCAGCAGCATTTCGCGGCACTTTTTAGAACCGCTGGCGTTGAGGCGCTCACCTACGATCAGGAACGAATTGTCTTGGTCGTAGGGCTGGGTGCTGTAGATGGAGGCTGCTGCTGGCGTAAACGGTAGAGGTTGATAAGGGGTAGGCGTTGAGTTGCGATCGCCAATTTGCCGATCCTTCGGATGCAGGTCTTTCGACATCTCAACCAGCTGCTGAATATGGTCAGGTCGCGTGCCGCAGCAGCCGCCAACAACTTGGACACCCAGATCTTCAACGAAATGCATTAGCGCCATCCGCAGTTCCATCGGCGTCAGGCGGTAGTGAGCTTGCCCCCCCACATTTTCGGGTAAGCCCGCGTTGGGAATGCAGGAAATGATGAACGGTGAATGCTCAGAAAGATATTTGATATGCTCTTTCATCTTGTCTGGGCCAGTGGCGCAGTTTAGGCCCAGAATGTCGATGTTGTAGGGTTCTAGAATCGTTAATGCAGCGCTGATTTCGGTGCCGACCAGCATGGTGCCCATCACTTCCATCGTGATTGAGACCATGAGCGGACGCCGCTCACCCCGTTCTGCAAAGACTTCTTCAATCGCATTTAAGGCTGCTTTGATTTGCAGCACGTCTTGGCAGGTTTCGATAATGAAGAGATCGACGCCACCGTCGTAAAGTCCCTGCGCTTGCTCCACATAGGCAGACTTGAGTGTATCGAAATCAATATGGCCGAGCGTCGGCAGTTTTGTGCCTGGCCCCATCGAACCCGCAACAAAGCGTGGTTTTTCGGGCGTGGAATATTCAGCGGCAACGCGCTTGGCAATTTCGGCAGCTTTCCGATTCAGTTCATAAGCTTTGTCGGCCAGATCATATTCGGCGAGGACAAGGGATGTGCCGCCAAATGTGTCAGTTTCGATGACGTCTGCGCCAACGTCTAAAAATCCGCGATGGACTTTCTCGACGGCTTCCGGCTTCGTTTCGACTAAATACTCATTGCAGCCTTCATACTCTGCACCTCCAAAATCGGCTGCTGTGAGATTTTGCGTTTGCAGCGATGTGCCCATTGCACCGTCAAATACGAGGACAGGACGATTGGGACTGCGGAGATGGTCGAGAAATACGCTTTTCATTGGTCAGTCGTTACAACAAGATTCCTTAAAGGTCGTCGAAAAGTTGGCAGTGAGCCTGTAAATCAGGGAAAAATGGAGCTTGAATTATTGTGCCGAATTCTGGCTCGATTTGCTGGTTTATCGTTTACAGTAAGTCGCTGCATCAAAATAAATGCATCTCTAAAAACCGAGGGAGGATTCCTCCGGGGTGGCTCCCCGGTTTTTTAGATGCGTTTATCGATGCCAACCTACTTAGGTTGATATAAACCGATTTCACCGAAAACTGGGGGGCGTCCCCACGGAGGTGCTCCCTCGATTTTGGGTTTTTAGCTCAATTGCGCTCGATCTGCTAATTTGTTTCAGTTTGATTATTTTAATTCCAATTATATAGATATAAATTTTGGCACTTCGGGAAACACCAATTGAATCTCAATTGTGTATCCTGGCTTCGGATAGCATACTTGTGTAAAAGAATCGGTAGCGATCGGGGATCAATACAGTGATAAGCGTGTTTTGCGATCGCACATGCGTTAAACTCTGTTATCAACGAATCCATCTAGGGTATTAGTGAGACGGTTAGGTGTATCGAGACCTTCGCGAAAATGTTCGAGATACCGTTCAGAATACGGTGCAGGCCGTGTATCTGCGATCGCAGGCCACACCGAAACGCTTCTTTTGGTTTTTCCGCTACCTGACGATTCAGACCCTTTACCAAACTGTTAAGCGAGCGCTCCAGCAACGATTACCCAGTTTGGCATCAGAAATGGCGTTTAACGCGATGTTGGGTCTATTTCCGAGCATTCTGGTGATTTTGACTGCGATTGGTTTATCGCCTTCTTTACAGTCTACATTTGAGCGTTTAGCCTTACGAGTCAGTGAATTAGCGCCCTATGAGGTGATGACACTGATTCAGAACTTTGCCACTGAAATTAGTGGTAGTCAGAATCGCGGCTTATTTTCTATCAGTTTTGTCTTTGCAATTTGGGCTTCTTCGGCGACGATGAGCGCGGCGATGCGCGCTCTGGATCAAATTCATCAGATTCCGCCGCAGGAAGCGCGACCGTTTTGGAAAGCAAAAATTATCTCGCTGACGCTGACGATTAGTATTGTTATGCTGCTGTTCCTCGCGTCGGGCCTTTTTCTGGTGAGTGACTTGATGGTGAAGCAACTGATTGCTCAACAGGGAGAAGTCGTAGGGGAATGGATACAGGGGCTGCGGCAACTGCTGATTTGGCCGTTGACCCTGTTCATTGTCTCGTCGGCGTTTTCGCTGCTCTATCGGTTTGGCCCCAGTCGCTGGATTAATGGTAAGCCGCTAGTGCCAGGGGCGATGCTGGCTGCTTTGCTGTGGGCAGCAATTTCCAGCGGATTTCGCTACTACGTATCCCAATTTGGCAACTACAACAAGGCGTATGGTGCAGTTGGGGCCATCATCGTGCTGCTGCTGTGGCTCCAGTTTTCGTCGCTGGCTGTGCTGCTGGGCGATCAGCTTAACGTTGTCGTGGGTGAAATGATGCAGGAGCAGCGGCGACGCAAGTGGAAGGTACCGGGTTTGTTTTAATCAAAAAAATATTTGGGAGTTTAGGACAAATAATCTAATATAGAAAGGTTGTAGAGTTTTGATCAGGCAATACGGTCATGGCGGTTCCAAAGAAGAAAACCTCAAAATCAAAGCGGGATAAGCGTCGTGCGAGCTGGAGTCGGAAGGCATCGTTTGAAGCTGAAAAGGCACTTTCTCTCGGTAAGTCAATTCTGACCGGACGCTCCAAAGGTTTTGTTTATCCTACGGATGAAGATGGAGACGAAGACGAAGAGTAAAGTTGCTCGTTGCTCTCATCTCGAATTCTCAAAAGAGAGGCGTGCGATCGCACGCCTCTCTTTCATTTTGGATAGAAAATACCTGCAATGATTGTCATATCCGCAGGGGCAAATAGCCATTTGCCCCTGCGGATATGACGAAGATTAGGCAACTGATGCAGGTTCGGGCTGGGTGGGTTCTGTCCTGTCTGAATTAGTCGGCTGTAGTGACGGGCGAACGATTAGGTACACCAGTGGGCCAATCAAGGGCAGGAGTGCAACTGACCAGAAGATGGCAGATTGGTTCTGCCAGCCCCGGCGGGCCATGTCGTCGCCCAGTAGAGCGGGGAAAAGGAGACAGAGCATGACAAAGTCTAAGCTCATGACGTGGACGAAGCGGCGGGTTTGCCATTCGTAGATGTAGTCTGACCAGTTGCCTTGACTGAAGCCATAGATGAGAAGTGCGATCGCACCAAGTGCGAGTAACACACCAGTCATTCGAGCATCCAGTAGACGGATCAGCCAGTTTTTGACACCTATAAATGTGGGATTGGGCTGCCGTAGTGCTAGATACGGTAATAGCGTAAATGCGCCGAGGCCAAACGAACCGATCAGAAACGGCCAGGCCCGTAGTTTTTGATTGCGACCATCAGCTAAGAGCAGACAGGCATAAATCATCGGCCAGATGCCCATCAGATTGAATAGAGCAATAATCAGCGGATTAATGCCCGCCCAGTCACCCGTGGACATGCGTAGGATCAAGTCAAACGTATCCGGTTGATTGGGCGGAGCTAGTAAAACTGCGTAGCTGACAAAGCCAATCCACAGTAGGCCAAAGCCGATTTTTCTAACCATAATTACCGACGGTTAAGTTTCACAGCGATACATCAAAACAAATGTAACGGTTCCACACAAGTTGTGGTTGCTGTCTTAAGTTGGAAATTGGACTAAATAATGAGTATCAAATCCATGTGTCAGAATCCAATTGATGTTTTGCAAAACGCTCGCTTGGCAAGCATTTTACAAAACGTCGCTCATTCGGTTTTAACTGATTTTGGATAACGCTGTGCCCATTATGCAAATGTGCGGATTTGACAGCGTTTCTGTATAAAACCGTGAAGATGACGGATTCTAGCGTTTGTTTTAGGGAATACATAGCGTAATAGCGACCCACTCTCCATGTATCTATGTATCCGTCAGGTGCAGCAATGGTGACGATGACAGCGACTACAACAACGGCAACTGATACGACGACAGCCGCGATCGCAATGACTACTGCTTGGACACAATCTGATTCAACTGCTTGCCAGAATCAGCAGCCCATGAAAGTCGTTTATTTTTTGCAGCTCTACGAAACGGGATATCGCGATTTCAACGGGGTGCATCTGCGGGGGGCTGATCTCAGCAGCAAGATTCTGGTCAATCTCGATTTGTCCTATGCCGACTTAACCGGGATTAACCTGAGTCGTGCATTTTTGACGCGCTCAAATCTGTATCAGGCTCGCTTAACCTGGGCCGATCTCAGTTTTATCAAGTGGAGCGAAGGGAGTTTAATTGGTGCCCACTTGACGAAAGCAAATTTACAGGGCGCATTCATGGTGAAATCGAATTTGGCAGAAGCGCAACTGAGCGGCGCGAACCTGAGCTATGCCAATTTTCGACTCGCGAATTTAGCTGGAGCCAATTTGTGTGGTGCGAATTTGCAAGGCGTGAATTTTCGGGGCGCCAATTTGGCGGGTGCCAATCTGAACTGGGCCAATTTGAGCGGTGCGCGGCTGAGTGGAGCCTGTTTGGATGGAGCCTGTTTGACGGGCGTAAATTTGGAAGATGCCTATCTAAACGGCGTCGATTTGCGTGGCGTTGATCTAAATGGTGCCAACCTGAGTGGTGCGCGGCTGAGCGGTGCAAACCTAGAAGGTGCTAGTTTAGTTGCGACTAACCTGAGTGCGGCCCGGATGCGGGGCATTCGGTTGGGGCAGGCTAATTTAAATGCAGCGGATTTAAGCGGAGCCGACTTAGATCACGCGGACTTGCACGATTCAGATCTGAGTCGGGCCGATTTGAGTGCAGCGGATCTGCGAGGTTCAAATTTAATTGATGTCAAGATTGAGGGGGCAGAGTTTACGGGTGGCTGGATGACCAAGCGGGAATATGATTATCTGATGTCGATCGCATCGGGTCAGACCACCTGGTCAAACCAATCGACGCGGGCAACGCTACAGGCGGCACGGCTGTGGGATGGTGGCCCTGGTTTTACCAGCATGGGTATTTAGTTTAGTGATGACAGCGATGACAACATTCGGTGTGGTACTGGTAACGGCTGGATCGGAGGAGGAAGCTCGTGCGATCGCACATGCACTCGTACAAGAAAAGCTAGCGGCCTGTGTCAACTTCACCCCGGTTCAGTCGGTGTATACCTGGCAGAATGAGGTGCAGCAGGATCAGGAATGGCAGTTAATGATCAAGACCGATTTGGCTCACTTTGACCAGCTTGCCGCCCGAATACAGGTATTGCATTCTTATGATTTGCCTGAAATCATTGCCTTGCCGATTCAACAGGGAGCAACCGCTTACCTAAATTGGATATCAGAATGCCTGGGCAAATGATGCTATGTTGTGCAGCACCACCGCACAACAATTCATGCAGGAGGTTTATTAAACTTTATCGGAAATTGTTTGGTAGCGTGGCTCAGCCGCGCTACCAAACAATTTCCAACCCCAAAAACTTTATTTCCAATAAAGTCTATTGTCAAAATCAAGATGAGGTACGATTTTCATAAATAAAATTAGGCTTTTGAGATCACTGCCGTCATCTTGATAACTGGTCATGACACGTTTACGGATTTTCGCTTCTCAGTCTCGGTTCGTAAATTGGCGGTTTCGGGTCGCTGTTTTTCTAGGAGCGATCGCCTTGACCAGTTTGGGCGGGACAGTGCTGCAAAGTTATGCACAGCAGTCTATTCCGGCTCGGATTAACCGCTGGCTGTCGATTCGTGATGTGGCTGGTAATGTGAACTATCTGAAGGGCAATGATACTCGTCCGGCCAAGGTTGGGGATCGGTTGCAGCAGGTGGGAGAAGGAATCAACACAGGACGGGATGCAACAGCGACGCTGGAAGTGGATACGGGTATTGGTTTTATCGATGTGGCCGAACAAACAAATCTGCGAGTGCAGACCTTGGAATATGCGCCAGATAATGGGCGAATTACGCATTTATATGTGAGTCAAGGGCAAGCGCGATTGCGGGTTCGAACCTTCACGCATCGGGGATCAGAGTTGGAAATTCGGACGCCAGCGGGGGTGAGTGGTGTGCGAGGTACAGATTTTGGCATCAACGTGCATACCGATGGCCGGATGGCGATCGCAACTTTGGAAGGGCGAGTTGAAACCACCGCAGAAGGCGCGGCGGTAGATGTGCCGGGTGGGTTTCAGAATTTTACGATTCCGGGGGAACCACCTGCTCCAGCCGTGCCGTTGCGGAATGATACAAGCTTAAACTATCGAATTCGGCGTCAGTTTTCCGGGTCTCAGCGTCGGTTGCTGCTGGTTGGCGAGGTTGATCCAGTCAATATTGTGCTGATTGAAAATGAACCGCAGCCGCTGAATCGGGATGGGCGGTTTACGGTGGAGCTGCCTGCCCGTACGCGAGTTAATCTGGCAGTGACGGTGATTACACCCCTCGGACGGGAAGAAACCCATGAGATTCTGGTGCGCCCCTAGAGCATTTGGTCGGGCTTTAATCCGTCACCCGATTTGGCATGTGGGATGGCGGGTCTTGCCGGGAGCGGTAACTGCACTTGCGATCGCAGGTTTGTGCCAACTGGAAGTTTTGCAGCCGCTGGAACAGATGGCGTACCGCAGCTTGTTTCAACTGCGCGGTGAACGCTCATGGGATGAGCGGCTGGTCTTGATTGCGATTGATGATCGCAGTTTGCAGCAGTTAGGTCGCTTTCCCTGGTCGCGATCGCGCTATGTCGGCTTGTTGAACCAACTGGCTACGAGTCAATCATCGGTGGTGGTCTTTAATTTGCTCTGGTCGGAACCCAGTCCAGAAGATGCTGCACTAGCGGCAGCGATCAACCAGCATGGTCGGGTGGTGCTGTCGCAGGCTTGGGCTGCTAATGCTGAGCAGCTTTCGCCCGTCCCGCTACTAGCAGAGGGTGCGATCGCAACCGGGCATATCCAGCAGTACCAAAGTAGCGATGGCATTGTGCGGACGCTGCTACCTTACATTGATGGCGAGCCAGCCTTAAATGTGGCTGCTGCTCAAGCCTATAGCCTAGTGGCTGAGCCAGTACCGCTGCCGCTTTCAGGTGACCCAGTGTGGATTAACTGGCCCGCTGCCAGTCAGACGTTGCCGACCTATTCTTTTGTGGATGTGTATCAAGGCAGGGTTCCGTCTGCAACCTGGGATAACAAGATTGTGCTCGTTGGCGTGACGGCTACGGGCATTGATGAAATAGTGATGCCGTTTGACTATGATCCGCCCGCCAATAGCGTGCATCTCCATGCGGCAGCATTGAGCAACTTGCTCCAGCAAAACTGGCTCCAGCCAATGCCGCAAGTGAGTTGGCTGCTGATTCTACTGGTTGGGGGGCCGGGACTGAGCTGGCTGATGACCGGATGTTCGACCCGCAAGCAGTTTGGCCTGGTGACGGGACTGAGCATGAGCTGGGTGATCTTGAGCCTGTGGCTGTTTCGCGTGAATTATTTATTGCCAGTGGCGACGCCGCTGATCTTATTTTGCGCGACAGCAATTGCGATCGCACTGATTGAGCGGCTGCGGGAAAGCCAAATCCTCCAGCAGCAGATTGAGCAGCTTTGGATGATGTATCAGGCCGATCTGGTGAGTCCGACCGGGGAACTGGCGCTGCCTGTTGATCACTGGACGGAACCGAGCTTTATCTATCGTCCGGTTTCCCTATGGCGGATTACGCAGCTATCTGCGATCGCGCAGCAACTGGGCCGATCCCAATCGACCCAGGCGGCTATTGCTCAAAGCTTATCGGTCGGTCTGCTCGCTGCCCATGAAGATGAGCGAATTTGGTTTTTGAATTCAGTCGCAGCATACTGTCTGCAAGCGGAGGTTGGGCAAGACTTAACCAGTTGTCTTGTCCCCCACTGGCTGACGGTAGAAGAGTGGCAGACGGTGCGCCAGCGGCTATTGGATACGCAAACGGTTGATGTCAAAGAGGTGTATCGCGATCATCACTGGTATGAGCTACAGTTTGAACTGCTGCACTATCCGCTGCCAACTTTCCAACCGGACGAAAAGTTGATTCTCAACGGTTGGCTGCTGTTGATTAAGGATATTAGCGATCGCAAACAGATTGAAACGAACTTGAGCCGTCAAATCGAGGAGCAGCGGCAGCTCAACGTGATGAAGGATGACTTTTTGAGCACGGTGTCTCACGAGCTGCGATCGCCGATGGCCAATATCAAAATGGCAATTCAGCTGTTGCAAATTGCTCAGACACCCGAACAGCGAGAGCGATATCTGGAGATTTTGCGGGCCGAGTGCGATCGCGAAACGGATTTGATTAACGATCTGCTCGATCTTCAGCGCTTGGAAGCTGGAGTCAAAGATTTAATGCCCGAACCGATTTTGATTCCCGTTTGGTTGCCCCACATTGCAGAATCATTTCAGGGGCGAATTTCGGAGCGACAGCAAAATTTAGAAGTAGACTGTCCTGATGATCTGCCCAGCATCACCACTGACCGCTTGTGCTTGGAGCGAATTCTGGGTGAACTGATTCACAACGCCTGCAAGTATACTCCTCCGACCGAACAGATTACGGTGCGAGCCGTGGCCATGTCGGAACACCTGATGATTCAAGTCCAAAATTCCGGTGCCGAAATTCCGGCAGCTGAACTGCCGCGCATTTTTGATAAATTTTACCGAGTGGCCAGTGGCGATCGCTGGCAGCAGGGCGGCACGGGGCTGGGTCTAGCGCTGATTAAAAAACTGACGGAGCTTTTGGGCGGAGAAATCCACGTTGCCAGTCGGGACAATTTGACGACGTTTACTGTTCAGCTACCCCAGAAGATTGCAGAGTGAAGAACGTGACTTCTGGTGGACAGTTGATCCGAATTGGGATCTTACTAAATCCAATTCCCCGATTGATATAGAGCTGATTGCCCGCCTGACCGTAGTCTTCTGCAACCCAGCCATCGGCAGGGGCCTCTCCGCTTTGAGTTAGGTCTAACCAGCTCCAAAACGGAGTGAAGGGTAGACGAATTTGGCCACCGTGGGTGTGACCTGCGATCGCAAATGGGGCTGTTTCTGCCGGGAACTGGGGAAACGTGGCGGGATTGTGCATCATGACCAGCCGAGGACTGGCGGCGGGTACTTCCGCCAGGGCGGCCTGAACGCGATCGCGCTCAGCGATATGAGAATCAATGCCGACTAAATAGAGCGTCTGGGCAGGATTCTGGATGTCGGTCGGCTCAGTCTCCGGTAGCGACAGCGGCACGGCTTCATTCCGCAAAACCACAATGCCAATGGCCTCTAGCGCTGCTTCTACGCGATTGGCTAACTCGGGCTGGGGTGGAGTGTGGCTGTAGTCGTGGTTGCCCAAAACAGCATAAGTGGGAATACCTGCTGTGGTTAAGGGCTGTAGCAGTTCAATCGCTTGACTGATTTCGACTTCTGGATCTGGACGGGAATGATAAACAAAATCGCCGCTAATCAACGCCACTGCGGGGGATGCATCCACTAGTTCTTCAACACTCTGGCGCACTGTGCTGACGTTATCCATCCACATGCCGATCTGAAAGTCAGAAACCTGCCCAACTCGCTGTCCCTCCCAAGCTGTAGGTAAATTGGGAATCGTAGCGGTTTCCTGCTCAGCATCAAGAATATAGGGCTCAATCAAGCCCCACAGCAGAATCACCGCCAAGAAGCCTATAATGCCCAAAAATAAGTACTTTAATCTTCGTCCAATCCCCTTTCTATGCATGTTGTTTAAGGCTGATCATCATCTGACGTTAGACAATGCGTCATTCACCTTGTCCTATCGGAAGACGGAAATCTGCGATCGCAGTTCTGCCCTAATTGACTGATTGATGAGAAACCAGCCGCGTAAGATCGCTATAGCGATAGTCATATTGGTTGAGATGGTTGAGACATTTATGAAATCCAACGTTTGAACGTCTTCAGAGTTTTCCAACGTCCTAACCCATGTGACTACTGCTATATATCTGGATCGTATTGATTGAGAAGCCCTGACCTTGACTGCTATCCCATCTCCATCTCATTCTCTTTTCTTATGGACTTAACCCTAGCTTCCTCCCAGCAACTCCCCAACTACATTAACGGTCAGTGGTGTGCAGCGAGCACCAGTGAAACCCTAGAGGTGCGGAATCCGGCTACGTTGGAACTCCTAGCTCAGGTGCCGATTTCGCCAGCGGCTGATATTGATCATGCAGCACAGGCCGCGCAGGCCGCCTTTCGCGAGTGGCGGCGCACTCCAGCGACAGCGCGAATTCGCTATCTGTTTCAACTGCGGGAGCTGATGGAAACCCATTTTGATGACCTGGCCCGCACAATCACGATGGAGTGCGGCAAAACGCTGAAGGAATCCCAAGGCGAAATGCAGCGAGCGGTGGAAAATGTGGAAACGGCCTGCGGCATTCCCACGCTAATGCAGGGCTATAACAGCGAGGATATTGCCCGTGGTATTGATGAAATGATGATTCGTCAGCCGCTGGGCGTGACGGCCATTATTGCGCCGTTTAACTTTCCGGGCATGATTCCCTTCTGGTTTATGCCCTATGCGATCGCATGTGGCAATACCTGCATCATCAAGCCGTCGGAGAAGGTACCGCTGACGATGCACAAGGTATTTGAGCTGATCGATCAGCTCGATTTACCGCCTGGTGTGGTGAACTTGGTCAATGGCGCGAAGGAAGCGGTAGATGCCATTTTGGATCATGAGCTAATTCGCTCGGTCAGTTTTGTTGGCTCCTCTCCGGTGGCGAAGTATGTTTACAGCCGAGCAGCACTGAAGGGGAAACGCGCCCAGTGTCAGGGCGGGGCGAAGAATCCGGTGATTATTCTGCCCGATGCCGATTTGGAGATGACGACGCGCATTTTAGCTGACAGTGCCTTTGGCTGCGCCGGACAGCGCTGTTTAGCGGCTTCTGTGGCGGTGACGGTGGGAGCTGCAAAGGACGATTTTACCGCTGCGATCGCAACTGCCGCTGAATCTCGGATTGTCGGTTACGGCTTGGATGACGGCGTGGAAATGGGCGCAGTGATTTCGGCTCAAAGCAAGTCCCGCATCGAAGGGCTGATTCACAAAGGCGAACAGGCGGGCGCTAAGCTGCTGATTGACGGACGGGGTACCAAGATTACAGGCTATGAAAGCGGCCATTTTGTGCGCCCCACCCTTCTCTCGGATGTCGATCCGGCGGGTGAAATTGCCAAAACCGAGATTTTTGGCCCAGTCTTAAGCTTGATTCACGTTGACACGATTGAAGCTGCGATCGCGCTGGTCAACCAAAATCAGTACGGCAACATGGCCTGCCTGTTTACCAGTAGCGGGGCGGCGGCGCGTCAGTTTCGCTATGAAGCCGAAGCGGGCAACATCGGCATTAATATTGGCGTGGCGGCACCGATGGCCTTTTTCCCGTTCAGCGGGTGGAAAGAAAGTTTCTTCGGCGATTTACACGGGCAAGGCCAGCACGCGGTTGAATTTTTCACCCAAACAAAAGTTGTGGTTGAGCGCTGGCCGCAGGAATGGTCACGACAGTTTTAACAATTCCATCAGGGCTTAGAAAAATCGCATAAGATAGAGATCCTGAAGGGTTGGTCATCACTGCTACGTCCTACTGTTTTGCCATATAAGTTTCGATGGGTGGTGTGCTGCGCCCCGCGCGGCATGTCAACCCTCAAGAACCATCGAAATCAAGTTGGCAGTTTGTTTTTAGCGGTGGGAGATAAGCATGAAAAAATTTACATCTGATCTGACCGTTCTGGCTTAAACTGCTAGCAGTTTAAAAGCGCTGTTTATTCAATGTTTGACTTGCCTCTGGGTATCGGAGGCTATTTTGATCAGAGTTTGAATCGAGTTGATTTGCTTGTCACTCACTGCGATCGCACAGGCTTGCAGCTCGATTGCGAGTTTGGATCAGGTTAGCATCTTGGCTTTTTACTCACGTTTTGATTGGCGAACCCTTTGCATCCTGCCATGAATATTGCAACTGCCCAAGACTGCCTCTCCATCCTGCGACAAGACGTACCTGCATGGAATGAATGGCGCGACCAGCATCCGGATCTGAAGCCGGACTTGACTGGGGTCGATCTCAGTGGTGCCAATCTCACCCGCGCAAATCTCAGCGGCACTATTTTAGTCGCTGCGAACCTGAGTGAGGCTGATCTGAGCGGGGCTAATTTCATTAACGCTCAGTTGCGGCGCGCGAATCTCAATCAGGCGCGGCTAATTGGTGCCAGCCTCATCGGCTGCCATTTGGAAGGGGCAGATGTGTCACTCGCCAATTTAATTGGGGCCCGGTTTATCAGCGCTAAGTTAACGGGCGTCAACTTTACCCAGGCTGATCTGCGGAAAACGGACTTGCGGAAAACGGACTGTGCAGCGGCAAGTTTTGCGTTAGCTAACTGCCACGGTGCCACGTTTCAGGATGCGGATCTGACGCGGGCGGATCTGAGCAATGCCGATTTTACTCACGTCAATCTACAGCGAGCGGGTTTAGTGTGCGCCAATTTAAAGAGCACAAACTTTAGTCAGGCGGATCTGACCGATGCTAATTTGATGGCGAGTCAGCTCAATCGGACGAACTTTACGCAAGCGATTTTGCGAAATGCTGTATTTGTGCGATCGCACCTGCGCCACATCATGCTCACAGGGGCAGAGCTGGATCAGGCTAATTTTCAGGATGCCAAAATTGAAAATACCAATTTTAATGACGTAGACTGCCGCAGTGTAATCGGTTTACCCAATTAAGCGAGACTCAATTAATTGAAACTAATCAAGGTCGATTGTGCGATCGCTGCCTTCTTCCAGGTAGTGCTCCCAGTTAATTGAGGGCATCCCTTCAAAAATTTCTTTCAGCGATGTTTCCCAGAGCAGCCGAATTTTAGCCAGATAGGGATCGCCAATCCGGAGCTGAAGCTGATGACGAATCTCAAAACTGTTTGAGTTGTACATCATCAGGTTGATCGGCGGCCCTACCGAAATGTTAGAGCGCATGGTGGAGTCAATCGAGAGCAGCGCGCATTTCGCTACTGATTCCAGCGGCGTATCGAACTTGAGCGTTCGATCTAGGATGGGTTTGCCGTATTTCGTCTCGCCAATCTGCAAATAGGGCGTTTCCGGTGTGGCCTGAATGCAGTTGCCCTGGCTGTAGACCCGATAAAGCTGCGCCTCTTCGCCCCGAATCTGACCGCCAACCAGCAGGCTACAGCGAAAATCAATGTTGTCTTTTTCGAGCCACTGTCGATCTTGCTCTTCAATACTGCGGAGTTTGCGCCCAACATAGCGAGTGACTTCGTACATTGTGGGCTGCGTCAGCAGGCTGTCATCGGCGGCAATTTTAATATCGCGATTTAGCTCATGCAGCACCGCCTGCGTCACCGAGAGATTGCCAGAGGTGCTGATTAAAATCACCCGCTCTCCGGGCACGACAAAATCAAACAGCTTGCGATAGGTTGAGATATAGTCCACGCCAGCATTGGTGCGGGAGTCCGCCGCCATTACCAATCCGGCTCGATTAATTACGCCGAGGCAATAAGTCATAGGGGTCTTGATGTCTATCCTCGGCTCCGCAGCAGTTGCTTCACGGTTTCTACCATTTCATCGGGGCGAAATGGCTTAGCAATGTAGGCATCGGCTCCCTGCTTCATGCCCCAGTAGCGGTCGAATTCCTCGCCCTTGGATGAACAGATGACGACTGGAATATCCTGTGTCGTGCGGTTGCTTTTAACCCAGCGGCACAGCTCATAGCCGTTCATGTTGGGCATGACAATGTCCATCACGACTAGATCCGGTGGGCTGGCCTCAATTTTCTGCTTGGCCTCTGCACCATCAGACGCTTCAAGCACTTTGATCCCGACTTTACCGAGCAGATCGGCAATCATTTCCCGCACGGTATTGCTATCGTCTACAACTAAAACCGTCCTCATGCTGTCTGATGCTCCTGGTGGGCCATTAAATCAAAGTGATGGGTGGACATGATAGTGACTGCCCCCTTCGTCACGGTAAAGGTTATTGGGAAGCTGAACGCACCGCTCGTTAAAGCCTGTATTGCTAAAATACAGCCTTAAGGCACGGTCAAGAATTCAGGCTGGATGCGATCGCATCCCTGTCTATCTTGCCCATATAATTCCCGATTTGTGCGGTGATTTCTAACTCTCAGGTGACTAATTCTATCGAATTCTTAGCGACCTTCCAAATCAAATTGGGTAGTGATACTTAGACATATAGCAGTAGTCAGATGGGTTAGGACGTTGGAAAACTCTGAAACCGTTCAAACGTTGGATTTCGTAAATGTCTCAACCCAAGTGGCGATGGCTATAGCACTTACGAGATCACCGATTACGGGCATTACAGCACTCGCCCCGATGCAGATCGTTTGAGAAAGCTGCCGTAGCCTTTTTTGCCATGCCACTGTTCGCCATCTACCAGCAGTTTGCCCCGTAAAAATACCTTTTCCACCTTACCTGTGACTTCTCGACCTTCAAACATACTGTAGTCTACGCGGGAGTGATGAGTTGCAGCGCTCAATACCTGCGTTGCATTGGGGTTGAACAGAACCAGATCGGCATCGCTGCCGACGGCAATGGTTCCTTTGCGGGGGAATAAGCCAAACATCTTGGCTGGGGCGGTGGAGACGAGCTGGACAAATCGATTGAGCGTGATTTTGCCCGTTTTGACGCCACCGTCATACAGCAGCACTAGGCGCGTTTCGACACCGGGTGCGCCATTGGGAATTTTGTTGAAATTGTCTTTGCCCAGTGCTTTGGAATACTTTAGGCCCATCGACTGCTCATTCAGGCAAAACGGGCAGTGGTCAGTGGCGACAATTTGCAGGTGGTCAAACCGTAGGCCGCGCCAGAGGGCATGGTGACAGTGATGTTCCCGCAGCGGCGGCGTCATCACGTATTTGGCCGCTTCGAAATCGGGGTGATCATACTCGCGGTCGTCCAGAAATAAGTAATGAGGACAGGTTTCGGCAAAGGCTGGAATGCCGCGATCGCGGGCAGCAACAACGCTGTCTAATGCTTCCGGTGCGGACAAATGCACGATGTAAACCGGAATGTCTACTAGTTCGGCAATCCGGATGGCGCGATGGGTCGCTTCCGCTTCCATCAAGCGGGGACGGGTCAGCATGTGATATCGGGGTGACGTGTTGCCTTGCTCTAGCGCCTCTTCGATCAGGACTTGAATAACGTGGCCATTTTCGGCGTGCAGATTCACCATGCCGCCATGTTGCCCCACGGTGGTCATCGTGCGAAAGATTGCTGCGTCGTCCACCATCAGGATATCCGGATAGGCCATGTACATTTTGAAGCTGGAGATGCCGTCGCGGTTGATCATGTCCGGCAGCTCAGCCAGGATGTCCTTATTCACATCCACTAGAATCAGGTGAAAGCTGTAGTCGATGCAGACCTGCGGATCGGCCAGCGCTAGGCGATCATCCAGCGTTTTTTTCGCGCCGTCGCCTTTTTCCTGGTAAGCAAAGTCCACAATGGTTGTCGTGCCGCCGAAGGCTGCGGCGATTGTGCCCGATTCGTAGTCGTCGCAATTAACCGCAACGCCCTGCGGCCCTTCCATGTGGGTGTGGACATCGATGCCACCCGGCATGACCAGGTAGCCACTAGCATCATGCACTTCCGCCTCTTCAACGTTCAGTTCACGGGCGATGGCTTCAATGGTTTCATCTACGATCAGAATATCTGCGACATAGTCATCAACGGCGGTCACAATTCGACCATTTTTGATTAGGACTTTTCCCATACCCTTGTCCCCGTTCAAACTCAGTAGGTTGGCAAAATCAATTCACCTTAGAAACTGGGGTGCTCCCCTAGTTTTTTAGCTATGCAAGCTATGCATTTATTTGTATGCAGCAACTGAATTGCCGAGATCAACTACCGCATTAATGCTGCATCTATGCCGCTGATATGAAGCCATTTATACAGAAACGTGTAAATGCGATTAAGTATGTCGTCGTCCTTGCTGTAGCGCGACTATATCAGGTCAAAATAGACCAGAATGCATCGGTCTGGGTGGGATAGATGTACTTCGTAATGAGCGGGGTTATCCGGTGACTTGCTGTAATCAATCGTTATCCAACTCGGTGTGGCTACATGTGGTATGGTGCAACGTGCGATCGCAGAAGTGGCATAAATCCATCGCTGGGTTTCAACCCGCTAGTTAGTATCGTTAGTAACAGCATTTCTATTTCAGCCATGCTGTTTTGCTCTGTCAAATTTGGGGAGTACGAATGATGAAAAGTTCTCCACGGTGGTTTGTTCTTCCCACTGCGATCGCGGTGCTTGTACTCGGCGCACAGGTCGCACAAGGAGATGTTGTATCTACCCCGATTACCAGTGCTGTCACGATGAATGGCCAATCTGGCGGCAGTCAGTCTAGCTCTTGCGGCAATATTCCGGCGAGTCCCCATCAGCAGGTGCAGGTCAATCAAGATTTGACTTCTCTGCGATTTCGCGTGGAAAGTCCGGCTTTGTCAAGCCTAACGCTGTTGGTGCGTGGCCCGAATGGTCAGGTTCACTGCGTCATGGCCGATGAATATGCGGATGGCAAGATTGAAATTCCTGGGCTCTGGGATCAGGGCCAGTATTCCGTATACGTGGGTGAGCAAGGTGCAGGCCAGCACTCGTTTACGCTGAGCATTGTGCCGTAATCTTGGTCGGATATTCAAAGAATTGAGGGCCTGTTGCGGTAACCGCAACAGGCCCTCAATTCTTTGATATTTACGCAGCGCGCAAGAATTACCGATTGGATTTGCCGTCGAAAAATAGCTTGTAGGCGACGAATGCTACGGTGCCGACGATGAGGATATTGGCAATCAGTAGCGAAACGCGAAATGCTGCTAGAACAATAATCAGAACAATACAGAACTTGGCAAAGTTGCCAATTGATCGCTGCCAGCGCTGCCAGCGCGTTTCCGGTTTGGCGGATTTGCCTGGGTAAACTGTTTGCACTTCAACCTGCGGTGCGGGCGTCGCAGGCGGGCGTTGATGAAGTTCGGCCTCTAGCTCCCGGAGCCGAATTTCCATTTCTCGCTTCTGTAACTCAGCTTCTCGCTGACGGAGTTCAGTTTCTTTTTCATGGTGAGGGTCGTTGAGAGCCATGCGATCGCACCGTTAATTGCAGCATGTCCATCTTATTCAGAACAAATAGGCCGCGTCGAGAGTTTAATGCATCAGATTTAAGGTTCTTCAGCTTCGGGCAGAATATTAAAGCAGGCAATAACGGTGGGTGGAATCGAGCGTGGGCGTCCTGTGGCGGCGTCAATAAACACCCAGTCTGTATGGCCGACAGCTACGGTGACATTGTCATTGAGGCGTAAAAACTTATATCGGCGCTGGCTGCGAATTTTGCGAAAGTCACTGATCCAGGTCATCAGCCGAATGCGATCGCCCTCGAAGGCGGGCTGACGATATTCAATGTAGTGAGCGCGAGCTACCCATGTACCGCCAGCCTCTCTCGCTGCCTGTGTGCCGCCCGTTGAACGCGAGTGACTGACCGCAACGTCCTGCATCCACTGTACATAGGTCACATTGTTAACGTGATTATTCTCGTCAATCACGTCAGCAGGAACTACGATATCGAGCTGAAAGAGTTTAGTCATTCTATTATCGTCTGTCTTTTAGCGTTTATCTTTTAGCGCTGTGCAGCATTGAGATTAGAGTATTGGTGCGGACGGTGTCACGCTAGCCTACTATTCTTGTCCTGATTCCAGTCGCGATTGCGATTAAGATCAGGGGTGTTTTGAGTTGGGATGATTGAGGCAGGCTGCCGTCGGCATGGCTATTGATTTTCGCAATACGAATTCAGTTTGGGCATCAATCGTAGTAGAGACCCTAGCACGGCTTGGCCTGAAAACGGCGGTTCTGTGTCCGGGATCGCGCTCTACTGCGCTGACTGTGGCCTTTGCCCAGCATCCTCAGATTGAGTCGATTCCTATTTTGGACGAGCGCTCGGCGGCGTTTTTTGCGCTGGGTCGCGCCCGCCAGTCTCACTGTCCGGTGGTGATTGTCTGTACCTCTGGCACGGCTGGGGCAAACTTTTATCCAGCGGTAATTGAAGCGTATGAAAGCAACATTCCACTGCTGATTTTTACGGCTGATCGACCGCCGGAACTGCGTGACTGCAATGCCGGACAAACTATTGATCAGCAGAAGCTCTACGGCTCCTATGTCAACTGGTATCACGAAGTCGCACTGCCATCACTGGATATTGCGTTGCTGAACTACGTGCGGCAGACGATTGTGCAGGCTTGGCAGCGGGCCAGCGCCGTCACTGCCGGAGCGGTTCACCTCAATTTTCCCTTTCGTGATCCGCTGGCTCCCGTGCCCGAAGAGGCCGCGATCGCACTTGCCGATCAGTTCCCCACCCAGAAATTTTTCGCCCACCTCAACCGCTCTACATCGTTACCTCAAACTTTACATTTCAGCGTGCTTCATCAGGCCGCGCTGACGGATTTAATCGATCAGTGGCAAATGTGCGATCGCGGTTTGATTATTGCAGGCATTGCCCAACCTGCTGAGCCGGAGACGTATTGCCGTGCTGTTGCTCAGCTATCCAGTATCCTCAACTGGCCAGTATTAGCGGAAGGTCTATCCCCACTGCGGAACTGGGCTAGCTTGAACCCTCATCTGGTTTCGACCTATGACCTGATTCTGCGGGATGCTCAACAGGCGGCACAGCTTCGTCCGGAACAGGTGATTCGTATTGGCGACATGCCCACAAGCAAGGTTTTGCGCCAGTGGTTGACTCAGGTGCCGCCGCTACAGTGGGTGATTGATCCGCGCGATCGCAACTTAGATCCCCTACACGGGCGGACAACTAAGCTGCCGATCTCAATCGAAGCACTTATGCAGCAGTGGGTGGCTCGTCCGACTGCTGTAGATGGCGTAGAGGCTGAATTGGATCAGTTCAACACTCTTAGTCAGCTTGAACCTTCTCCCCAGCAATCTCATGTTTCTGCCACCTACCTCTGGCAGTGGCTACAAGTTGAGCGTCAGCAGCGCCAGCGCATTGATACCCTGCTGGCTCAAACCGATGAATGGCTAGAAAGCAAGCTGATTTGGCAGTTAGCACAAGTGTTGCCGTCCCATACGCCGCTGTTTATTGCCAACAGTATGCCCGTGCGGGATGTGGAATGGTTTTGGCCACCCTGCGATCGCACCATTCAGCCCTACTTCAACCGGGGCGCAAATGGGATTGATGGTACGCTCTCTACAGCGCTGGGAGTTGCCCATCGACAACGACCCAGTGTGCTGCTGACCGGAGATTTGGCGTTTTTACACGACACGAATGGGTTATTAATTCGCCCCAAGTTTCACGGGCATCTCACGATTGTGGTGATCAACAACCACGGTGGCGGCATTTTTGAAATGCTGCCGATGGCTCAGTTTGATCCCCCGTTTGAGGAATTCTTTGCCACGCCCCAATCGGTTCAGCTAGAGCCGCTTTGCGCCGTCTACGGTATTGATTATGTGGCACTGCAAACCTGGGACGAGGTGAAGCAGTATTTAAGCGATCTGCCGGAGTCCGGCATTCGCCTACTGGAGTTTAAGTGCGATCGCAAAGTGAACCAGCAGTGGCGTCGCTCAATTTTTAGCTCTAATGCTTAACTCAGCACCCAGCACCCAGCCCTCAAATCTCAATTACCAATCAATCCTCAACCCTTGCTGAATCAAATGACTTTGCACAGTTGGCATTTCACCTTGAGGAATAATCTCAGCAGGCTGTTCAAGTTCAGGATGCGCGGCGAGCCAACCTGCGATCGCACCTGCGGCTCCGCCCACTTGCCATTCGTTGTAGTGAATGCGAGTCATGGCATTCACAATATGGGTAACCGCCATGCTTTTGCCACCGATCAGCACGTTATCAACACCCTGGGGCATTAGCGCTTCGAGCGGCACCTTGGCCGGACGCACCAATCCAGAACCCGTGCCCGCGCTAGTGGCTTCACCGGATGATTCCCAGTTGCGATAGCGACAGCCGTGAATATCAATGTCGTAATGAGCAAAACCAACGGCTGTGGGGTGAAAACTGCGGCCATCGGACATATCAGTACGCAAATCCTGTTCCCGCATCATAAATTCGATTTCACCGTAGGCTGTGCGGCCTAAAATGCGGCGACCTTCGCGAATGTAGGGATACATACTCAGCCCCGAAACCGTACCCATTGGCGCGTCGGCACCATCTAAAAATGCCAAGGGATAGTCGGGTGTTGCCTTACCTTTGAGCAACCAATGGGCAAACAGCAGAGCATGAACCTCTGCTTTCCGTAAGGCATTAGGTGATAGCCCTCCCATCCAGTTTTGGGACTGCCCCGACTCGCGGATTTGCTCTTGGGTGAGAATCAACGGGGGTTCCATCCAGATCCAGTCGTTGCCGCGATTCCAGTTGATCATGGCAATATCGCCACGGGCTGGAGAACCGAAATTGGGATCATTTTTAGTCGTGCTGACGATGCGGCGATAGTGGAAGAAACTGCGTCCGGTGAACATGCCGAAGCCTTCCATATCGAAGAGTCCTTCATGTTCATGCAGAGCATAAATTGGCTCCACCTGCGCTAGCTTTTCTAGACTCTTGCCGCCATCATCATGAATTGCGATCGCAAAGGGATAGGTAAATGCTTGAGTACATTCAGGATTATCGCGATTGGCTGCATTAATCTCTCCTGTCGTGAAGTGCGATTCTGATCCCAGCCGATGGGGAATATTGGCCCAGCCGATTAGCTCTCCCGTATCGGTCGCATCAATGACAACCATGCGTTTGCCCTCTGGTGGCTGAAGACGCATTGGCGTTTTTTCGTAGTTTTCCGTTTGTGACCAGCTATACCAGTCCGACAAATCTTTGGAGAGCTGACCGCTGGGCACATAGTCCGAATCGGTGGGTGTGCGTCGTACCGCGTAAATTGCCGTAATTTCTCGCCCAGCGGGATCAAATTCAGCGCCCTTAAACGCCGTTTCAACTGCCCAGCGACTCTCCGGAGCCCGCTGGGCGGATTCTTCTAGGAGTTCCCGCGAAGCGACTGCACCAGCTTCCGGCGGAAAGCAGAGCGTACCAACCCAGCAGCTATTGATATTGGCGACAGGCTGAGGCGATGAAATTGGACTCCAGTCCGGTAAGTCGGTCAACTGCTGCTTAATCCGTTCTCGAAAGGAACGCCAGCTTTCCGAATAGTTCAACTGCTGGCGCATAGCGGCGGACTCGTCCAATGCCGATACGCCCTGGGAGCTGATCTGTCCTCCCAGCCAAGGCGTTAACTCGATTAGACAGGTCGTTGCCCCCGACTGCATGGCGTGGCTAGCCGCCGCCACTCCGCCCAGCGAACCACCAACTACCACGACTTCACATTCCCAAACCTCTTCCGGTGTAGGTAGAGGGGAAAGTCTGGGTCTGCCATTAAAAATTGAAGGTGGCGGCAGTTCAATCGGCGTTGAAGCTAGAAACGCATCGGCAGGATTCCACAGTCCATTCAGAGACGTAACTGACAGCGATGAGAGCTTATAGCCTGATAGGACAATGACCAAACCCAAAAGCAATCCCTTCAGAATCGACTGCTCCCGTTTGACTCTCCGCTGCCGCTGCCACCGTCGTGACCTTCCAGAACGCCGCATTAACCTCCACTCCCCACAATCTTGGAACGTGCTAGTCGATTACAACACACATGTTAATCGCGTTACCAAACTTGCACAAAATTTTATGGATGTTGAGGGAGGAGTGCAATAGGGCTACGTTGTGGCTGTCTTATTTATTTACTGGGGTTTGGGAGTAAGGGGGGTGGGGAGGATTGGCATGGACTGGATGAGAGCTTTTATAGAGGCATGGCAGCGGTTTGATGATGATAGAGCTGTCGCTGCCAGCGCAGGAAATTGGTTTGGCTCAGGCGCTGCTGACCTGCTTGCTGTTTCAAGTAGCTGAGATAGCGATCTTGAGCGGCGGCAATTTCTGGCAGGGGAACGGCTACTAAACGTGCGATCGCATCTAGCGGTACGCTCTGCATTGCTTCTAGGCCAAATCGACGACACAGAAAGCTAAAGATGAGATTGGCTCGCTTGGCAGCAGAGGGTTCATCTAAAATTCGCTGTAGGGTTTGGATACTCTTCATGCGCTGCGCTTGAGTATATCGACGAGCGGCCACAGATGTCGTTCGACACCACTTCACTTCGCCCATTGTGTAAATGGCCTGACAGTCAAACTGCTGGGGTGTAAATGCACTCGCTCCCGGCCAGACTAAATCATTAAAATAGCGGCCAGATAAAATAACAGCGCCACTACAGCGCGGCGAAAGTGCGATCGATGAGCAAGAGTGAACGAAGTCAGGCGAAAAAGAAGCCGCAGCGGTCGAAAAACATGATGAGAGCATCTACGTATATTCCGAATAGATTGTTTCCTGAATATACGTATAATCCTAGGGTGCTTTTAGGGCTATATCAGTAAAATCTCTGCAAACCTGGTAGCTAAAAAATAAAGTTTTCGAAAGCGGCTCCACTCAGGTTTCACTTGGGTAATAACTTCAAAAATCTGACTCAGAGGGGAATATACTTACTTTCTGTTAGCAACTTTTACGCCTCATTCAATAGATTTCACCTGCGAAGTCTGCGATCGCACACCTTTGTTAAATTCAGTATAAAAACGCACATTGGCGCAGGTTCGCTTCACAAGAAATTGATACGCAAGCTGCAGACTTCTCATCAAACTGACAATCTCTCTCCAGATCAATCCGTAGAAATATGGAAGCGGCTACGAATTGGTGGCAGATTGCTGTTGATAAAGCTGTCGCTGCCAGCTTAAGAAGTTGGGTTGACTGATGCGCTGCTGGCTAGCCTGTTGGCTGAGATAGTTGAGATAGCGAGTTCGAGCCGCTTCTACTTCATCAACAGAGACGGCAATCAAACGTGCGATCGCATCCAGCGGCACAGTCTGCACGGATTCCAAGCCAAACCGACGGCAGAGAAAACTGTAAAGTAAATTGGCTCGTTTCACAGCGGACGTTTCATCTAAAATGCGCTCCAGCGTTTGAATACTGTGAATTCGCTGTGCTTTTGCAAACTGCCAAGCCGCTACAGAGGTCGTCCGGCTGTACTTAACCTGACCGATGACATACATGGCTTGACAGTCGAATGAACGAGGTGTTGCGAGACTTGCACCTGGCCAAACTAAATCGTTGAAAAACCGACCAGCCAGAATAATGCCGCCTGTGCAGCTAGGCGATAGTGCGAGTAAGGGATTGGTATGGATAGCTGAAGGAGAAAGAGCCGCTGGACTAGAAGTAGATACAGTTGAAAAGTACGACGAGAACATGTACGGATTTTCTTCTATGGTTCCTTACTCTACGTAGGAATCTCGGCGGTTCTGGACTATCCAAATAAACTCTCTGTGAACTCAGATAATGAAATGGTGAAGGATTTGTCTTCTGATCAGTTTGATAACGATAGTCATCTGAGTTGAGCCATTTTGATGGTGCGGCTCCACCGCACCATCAAAATGGCTGTGGCCTAACCTCACTGACTACAGCCATAACTTATTGCGGAATATTCTGAAAAACTACAGAGCGCTTAACTCGGTTGTTGCTGGAGCCGCACAATTTGTGGCCTCTACAGACTGAGTCATTACCTGCACGGACTCAAATCCTGCCGTTGTCAATAGTTGCGTGACGGCTAGCTCGGCTTTTTGGTTCGCTTCCGTTAAGATTTGCTGCTGACAGGCCGCATCGACTAGTTTTGCCAAGGACTCTCGCTGGGCAAGGGACTGGAGTTCTGGCGCTGCATCGGGGCCGAGGCTAAATAGTCCCCGGTCGTAGTCGTAGACCTGAGAGCGATTGACATCAATTTTGCTGTCGAGGATTTGGGCAGGTGGCAGTTGTACTTGAACGCTATCGCCGCTGACCTGGATGTCGGTCGCCGTGAGTGCACTTAAATCTACACCAGCCCGCACTTCTCCATAGGCAATGTAGAGCAACGTGGTTTTGCCAATGGTGTATCCGGCAATTGTGCGATCGCGGTGGGCCGGCACAACGGATTCCATGCCAAACACCGCTGTCGTCAGCTCACTGGCTCCTCGAATTTGTTGCAGCACAACTGAGCGTACGTCTGCTTTAGCCTCCGATGGTGCAGGCGACAGCATGACTCGTATACCCTGCCAAAATCGGCCATCTCGCTGAGTGGCAACCAGCAACAGCAGCAGTAGGCAAACTGCGATCGCATTGGTGCCCAATGACAAAAAGTGCTTCATAACGCGCATTGGCCCACTCAGAATACCGGGAGAATAGTGCTGTTTCATGCGATTTTGGATTGGCGATTTTGGATTTTGGATTGAGGCAGCGGCAGTGTAGCGCTTACAGCGTCTTATCTGTCTCCGCCAGTACGAATGGCAAACCTTAACCTGATTGTAGGTTAAAAGGCTTTAGTACAAATCGACTTATTCTTGAAATCCAAAATCCAAAATCTAAAATCCAAAATTTTCCCCTACGGAGAAAGCCGTGCTTTCTTGAGGCGATTGGTTTCGTACCAATCTGCGATCGCGGGTACCCAGGTTTGGAAATGGGGCCAGATAAACTCACAGAGCTTCTGGGCTTCCAGTTGAGCATCGGCTTTCCAGCGCAGGTCGAGCAGGTGCATTAGCGATCGCACATTGGCAGACAAAACCCAATGTTGCCGCACGTCGAACGGAATCAGTCCACGAGCATGTTCTTCAGCAAAGCCCTGATCAATCCGAGTTTTGTAACGGCGGCAGGCTTCCAAGCACCATTCCAGATCCTGCTGCCGCAGTTCTTCTGTATAGTCATAGCGCTTGCCCTGGCGATCGGTGTAGCTCCCTAAGGGCCGCAGATAAAACACGTCTTCGATATCGCGTTTGCCGTTGACAACATCAACGATACGGCTCCCGGTGTAGCGGAAGGAGTTGTGAACAACCAAGCCATTCGCGACGAAATTGTGCCACGGTTCCTCAACTTCAAGGTCATAGGTCATTTGGCAACCTAAATATTCAACCCGAATGACCCGCAGGGCATGAGCTCTCAGCTTGCGTCCATTGGGTTTTGGTTTAGGGTTCCATGCCTGTGGCTGTGTAATGGATTGGAAGTCCGCTGCAAAATCAGCTTCTAAATGGTTGTGATGAATATATTCGTGGCAGTTCTTACAAAGGCTGACTAGATTCCCCAACTCATAGGCCAGTGATTCATCTGCATACACTGGGACAAGATGATGAGCGTGGAGTTGACCGCCTCGGACGCCACAGCGCTGGCAAATATAATCAAATTTTTCATGGATCTGCGGCGCAACTTGGCGAGTCCACGCACCAATGCGCTCTCGCTCGTCGGATGTTCCTCCTTTCCAAAAATTTGATTCTGCCCCACGCTTGGTGTATTTCGCCGCGTTTTCCCGGCGTCGCTCAATACTGTTTGCAGATAAATTTAACTGATATCCTGGCTTACCTTTATTCCAAGGTGTAAACCCTTTTTGGAAAGGCGTTGGTCGCTTATTCAAAGAGAATCCGTAATGGTAAACCCATTTTTTGACTGCCTCAACTGAACAGCCAGCCATCTGAGCAATTTGATCAACATGCAAACCTTGCTGCAACTGATCTTCAAGCCACTGCGGATCGCGATAAAGCGCATTGGGATTGTAGTTCCAGGGCTTTTGTCCAGGCTGAAACTGAGTATTTTGCTGATTTAGCTTTAGCTCAAAGCGCTTTGCCCAATCTTTGATCGTAGTTTCAGAACATTCTGCTAGATTGGCGATTTCTTGGGTTGTCAATCCGCGCTCAATTTGTTGGCTCAGCCATACTCGATCGCGATACAGTCCTGTGCCAACTGCTGTGATCCCATTTGCCATCACGGCACATTGGCGAGTCATACCTACAACTTCGCCGCTTGCCGTTGTTTCTAAACCGACAGCTTCGCCCATCGTTTGCCAGCCTTGCTCGGTCAACAGGCGATGATTCGCTGTACAGTCTAGCGTCCTGCCATCTTCCATCGTCAGGCGGTAAACGGGTTGTACCCCACTACACATCACATCGCGGATATGGCTTGTTTCAAAATATCCCGTTTCTTCATTAAGCACTCGCAGGCGCATCTTTTTGAGGCGAGTTTTGCAGTCGCGCCGATAATGACCGGGTGGTTCGCCGTTGCGTCCGCGAATGCTGCGATCGCGGATCGCTTTTTCACCATTTATCCATAGATCGTAAAGCTCAGCGATTTGATATTTTCTCAAACTGCCAGAGGCATGAACAAACGTGATCTCTGTATCACCTGCTAGGCACTGGACATCGAACGAAACGCCAACCCTGTGTGTGCGAATTTGCTGCATGGTGGAGTGAGGAAACCAGCCGCAGTTCAGCACAATCTGGGGATGCTCTAGGGGGCCGTAGTGGCCGCGTCCGCCTTTCAGTAAGTTGGTAATGACAATTTCGCCGCACTTTTCCTCGCTGGGCCAGCGATCGCGCTCATCCCAAACGAACGCTTCTGAATAGTCCTGGTGCATGGCAGCGTAAATTGTCTGCTGCGGATTAGGGGTTTGGGCAATGACCTCAACAGTAAAGCGATCCATGACGGTGCGTCTAACTCGACAGGGTTTCTTAGCATACCTGCGATCGCAGTTCTGGAGTTGCGATCGCACACCAAATCTTAATAGACAACTTTTGGATGCTCATGATCAGCAGCCAAGCCTGGAACTACTGATCCAAAAACTGGGTAAGATCTTCAATCACGCGAGTCAGTTCAGCTTCAGTGGTTAAGCGAATCCGCTCATCGCGCACGGTGATTAACACCTTAGCCGCGAAAGGACTCGGCCAAATATTGGGATTGCAAAACACTTCTAAGAAAACATCCCCCGTATGCCGATATTCCATGGGCTGCTGCGGCTCTGGCCGACTACCAATGGAAGCCGCCGCCGCTTTTAGCTTATCCATGAGAACAGCAATCTCGCGCTTTAGCTCCTCGGCAGCGGCTTGCGTAAAGCTGAATCTGACGGAACCTTCGACTAAGTTGAGCTGGATTGTGGAGGACATGGGTACAACGAGTCTGATGTATTACTGGTCGTCAACGGCGGATCAAAAACTGTGAATTGAACACGTAATCAATCCGCCTACCCATACTAAGGGAAAATCTCCGGCTAAATCTGCCAAAACTCTTGAAAATTTGTTTCTAATCAACCTACAGGAAACATCTTTCAGCCAATTAACCATTCAGCTTTGAACTGGAACAATTTTCGTTGTGTTGTTTGCAATCTGTTCTCGTAAAGGCACATTGTATTTACGACCTACCTTAAACCAAATCCAAAACGACATTCGCAAGGGCCAAAACGGAATTATCATGACTTGGCGGATCACCTGGCGTTCAATCTCTACCATTAACTGGCGCAGATCATCGGGTTCAGTAAAACAGGGAAGCGGAATGTAGCCATACTGCATCAAAATTTCGAGAGCATCTTGATGAGCCTCTAAGAGCTGTGAAGGTTTAGCATTTTCTAAACATTGAACGTAGATACCTCGATGATCTAAATTCTTGACAGGATGGTTGACGTTATTGATCGACTTTGTAGTGAGGAAAGAGCCATTCTCAAATAGAGTAGACAATGTGGAGTAGGTGAAGAGTGGATATTGAGCCAACCTCCAATAGATGGGTCGCTGTTGATGTCTCAAAATGATAAATAAACAATCAACATTGCGCCGGATATACTGTCGATCCAATTCCTCAAAGCCAAGCTGTCGCATTTGATTAGCGTTTTCCTCAAGCTCTGCCATTTTAGAAGCAAATTTGGCAGGCACTGATTGTGCTACGCCCTGATCAATAAAAACTTTATGCAGATTCGCATAATTGGACAATGTCAAGATTCCTAATACACCAATTAGCAAAATCGGGTAGAACACAATAAGAGACAGGCGAAAATAAATATACGCCACAAACATCAAAACAGGAAAGATAATAGTGAGTGCTCCAACCCTAAGCCCTAAAAAGTAGATAGGCAAAATCGGGCGAGGAGTTTGGGAATCAGATTGGGATCTCATGAGAAAACTTGAATAACCAATTGCCTCGTAAGTAGCTACGTTTATTTATATGCAGCTACTTATCGAACTACTTTTAAGCAGTAATAGGAGTAATTTTTGTCGTATTATTTGCAATTTGTTCTCGTAGGGGAACGCAGTACTTCCGACCTGCCTTGAATAAAACCCAAAACGTCATTTTTAGCGGCCACAGCGGCACCGTCGTCACGTGGCTGACCACTTGGCGTTCGACATCTCGGCCAAAACTGCGTAGAGCGTCTTGCTCAGTTAGGCAATTAACGGGAACATAGCCGTACTGCATTAGGATTTCGAGTGCATCTTGATGCGCTTCCAGAAGCTGAGCAGGCTGAGCGCGTTCTAAACACTGCATGTATATTCCCTCAGCCAAGGGCATATTGCCACTACTCACCGACGTGGTAGAGAGAAACGAGCCGTCTTCAAATGACGTGAACAGTTCCGAATAGGTAAGCCGCTTCAGAAAATGGGTTAGGTTCCAATAAATTGGTCGCTGTTGGTGGCTCAACACAATGCGTAGCCCATCAAAGTTGCGCTTGATGTAGTGTCGATCCAACTCCTCAAAGCCAAGCTGCCGCATTTGATTGGCATCTGCTTCAAGTTCCGCCATCTTGGATGCAAAATTGGCTGGAATCGAGCGTGGTGCGCCCGCTTCGGTGAACGAGTTCAACAAAGTTGTGTAGTTCGAGAACGTCAGCAATCCCAACATGCCAATCAGCAAAAGGGGATAGAACACATAGGCTGGCATCTGAAAATAAAACGAAGCGACAACGAGCGACACAGCAAAAACAGTCGAAAGCTGTCCAGGCTTGATCTGTAACAGTTGGGGCGGCAAGACGGAATGAGGGGACTGGATATTGGGTTGAGATTGCATGAAGAGTCTCGCAATGTGGTGATTGCTGTTAGCGTGCCCAAGTTGAGGGCTGAGATCACGCTGTCGCTAGCGCTGCGTTACTCTGGGTTAAAGGCTTTTCAATTCGGCATTTGACGGACAGATGACTGCATCCTCGTTTTTATCTCGTTTTAATCGGCAAAATCGGTCGGACTGGCAATTGGTTCAGCGGCTTGTACCCTATGCTAAGCAGAATAAGCGGCTGTTGATTTGGTCGATGGTGGCGCTGGTGCCGCTTGCGATCGCAGGTGCATTGCAGCCGATTTTGATTGGGCAGGCAATCTCGCTGATTCGGGGAGAACCCGTTGCCGGGTTTCTGGAGGGTCGGCAGTTGCAAACTGGATTGAATATCTTGATTCTGCTGCTGCTGATTACGGTTTCGGTGCGGCTGGTGCTGACGGGGGTGCAGGGCTATCTGGTGCAGGAAGTGGGCCAGCGGATGACGGCAGATATTCGCGATGACCTGTTTAAGCATGTGACCTCCCTGGCGACGCGCTTTTTTGACCGAACGCCCGTGGGTAAGTTGATTACTCGTCTGACTAGTGACGTAGATGCGCTGGGAGATGTATTTTCGACGGGAGCAATCGGCATTGTCGGTGATTTGTTTTCCATGCTTGCGATCGCAGTTGCCATGATCTTTCTCCAGTGGCAGTTGGCAATTTTGCTAATCCTGATGCTGTTTCCGGTGATGGGGCTGATTGTCTACTTCCAGCAGCAGTACCGCAGAGCCAATTACAAGGCGCGGGAAGAGCTGTCGGTACTCAACGCCAATCTGACGGAAAACATCGCGGGCATTAACGTCGTGCAGCTTTTTCGGCGGGAGCAGTTCAACAGCAAGCTGTTTCGCAAAATTAACCAGCGCTACGTTGAAGCGGTGGATCGCACGATTTTCTACGATGCGGCAGTATCAGCCACGCTGGAGTGGGTGGCATTAGTTGCGATCGCAGCCGTCCTCTGGCTGGGTGGGCTGCTGGTGCTGCGGGAAACATTGGCGATTGGTACTTTAGCTTCGTTTGTTCTGTTTGCCCAGCGTCTATTCGATCCGCTGCGCCAGTTTGCCGAGAAGTTTACAGCGATTCAGGCGGGGCTAACGGCAATTGAGCGCTTAAATGATTTGCTGGCTGAGCCAATTGAGATTCGCGATCCGGGAGCCATTGATCCGGCTGCGGAGAATCGATTGTTTCAGCCAGAACTGCCGGATCATCAGTCCTTCATGGATCAGATTGAGCAGGAACAGGCAAGCGATTTACCGGACGGTAAGGTTGGACTGGCAGCCGCGATGGGTGGAGCAGGTGCGATCGCACCTGCGATCGCTACATCTACGCCTCAAAACACACCCACCCCGCCATCGCTCCTATCCGGCCAACCGCCTGCTCCAGCCGAAATTCGGTTTGACCACGTTTGGTTTGGTTACAAACCGGATGAATACGTTCTACAAGATCTCAACTTCACCATCACCCCAGGTGAAAAAGTAGCCCTAGTTGGCCCCACAGGCGCAGGCAAAAGCTCAATCATCCGCCTGTTATGCCGCTTATACGACATTAATCAGGGGCGCATTCTGCTCGACGGTGTAGACATTCGCGATATGCGACAGGCCGAACTGCGGCATCGAATGGCCGTGATTTTACAAGATGGCTTCTTGTTTGCCGGAGACGTGAAAAGCAACATCAGTCTAGGGGAAAGCTACTCTGACGCTGAGATTCGTGCAGCGGCAGAACAAACTAATATTGCCCGCTTCATCGAGGAACTGCCCCAGGGCTATGAAACACCGCTACGGGAACGGGGCCTAAATCTATCAGGCGGGCAGAAACAACTGCTGGCCTTTGCCCGAGCCGCGATTCGTAATCCCAGCATTTTGGTACTCGATGAAGCCACAGCCAGTTTGGATGTTGGCACTGAGGCGCTGATTCAGCAAGCACTCGATACGCTGTTAGAGAACCGAACTGCCATCATCATTGCTCACCGCTTATCAACTATCCGCAACGTGGATCGAATTTTGGTGCTGAAGCAGGGTCGGCTCGTTGAGTCTGGTAGCCACGAACAGCTACTCGCCAAAGAAGGACTATACGCCAGCTTATATCGCCTTCAGATGCTAGGAACTTAAGCTGCCATACTCCTGAGAACGCTTTTTTAAACGCCCTTTTTGATGAAATCTGGTTGAAAACCCATAATCTATTCCTAAACCATAAATTGGGTTCTTACAGCATGTTTTAGTCTAGGAAGGCTTACAAGGATGTCTCTCTGCCTCCGGCAGGGAGACATCCTTGTACTCCAGCAGCATGAAAAACGCTGTATACACAGACTTAATAGTAAGGGTGCAATGCGGCCAATAGCCGATTTAACGCTGGGTTACGAGGCCATGATTTGAGAAAATCTCAGGAAAAGACAACAAAAAAGGCTAGTCGTAACCGAAATCCATCTCCAGATAGACCTTATCGCCTAAATTTCGGACATCATAGTATACTTAGCTCAATTTAAATTCTTTACACTCATTTGATGAGGAGTATTCCATGAATTCCAAGCTAATCAAGCTTCTAATGGCTCTCGGAGTAGTAGCGGCAACCACCGTTGCTTGCGGCCCTAGCGACACAGAACCAACCACAGAAGACCCAACGACAGAAGAAGCGGCTCCCGTAGATGAAGCAGCTCCACCAGCAGATGAAACAGCTCCACCAGCAGAAGGTGGTGAAGGCGGTGAAGGTGGCGAAAGCTAAGCAAGCTGAATTGCTGGCCTGATGTGATAGCAGTAGTCAGCTTGGTTACGGCTACCGACAGAACCTAGCCCCTGAAAGATTCAGTACATAAAAGCGAAGTCATGCTGATATCAGCATGACTTCGCTTTATGGTTTGGACTAAACGCCCATCGCTATAGATCGACCTACAGCACTATCCCTGGCGATTTGACAGGTGATGCTTCAGGTGAATCCGCGCTATGTTGAATCCGCTCGATTTCTGCCCCGAGGCGCTGCAACTTCTGTTCTAGGTTTTCATAGCCCCGGTCAAGATGCTGCAAGCCCTGAATGATCGTTTCACCCTCAGCCGCTAGACCAGCCAGCACTAGGGCTGCGGATGCCCGTAAGTCTGTGGCAACGACAGGTGCTCCTGATAAAAACGGAACTCCTCGGACGATTGCATTGTTGCCCTTGACTCGAATATCAGCGCCCATGCGCTGTAGCTCGGCAACATGGCGGAGCCGATTCTCAAACACGGTTTCTGTGATAATGCTGTTTCCCTCGCTCAGCGTTAAAAGAGCCATAAACTGAGCCTGCATATCGGTCGGAAAGCCAGGATAGGGCAGTGTCTTAATATCGGTCGCGATTCTCTGTGTGCCTGGAGCAATCCGCATGCAGTTCATGCCTTCCATCTGCACAACTGCGCCAATTTCGCGTAGTTTGGCCGCCACGGCTGCAATATGGTCTGGGATGACGGGCGACAGCGAAATCTCTGATTGGGTAATTGCTCCTGCAACTAGGAATGTCCCAATCTCAATTCGGTCTGGAACGATGGAGTAGTCGGCACTGTGCAAACTGGGAACACCCGAAATGACGATTGTTTTGGTGCCAGCGCCTCGAATGCGTGCTCCCATTGCTCGGCAGAAATTAGCTAGATCGACCACTTCTGGCTCTTGAGCCGCATTTTCAATGATGGTTTCGCCTTCGGCTAGGGTGGCCGCCATCATCAGCGTTTCGGTTGCGCCAACGCTGGGATAGTCCAAATAAATCTTTGCGCCCTGGAGGCGGCGACGATTGCCAGGGATTGCAGCGTGAACTGTGCCGTGATCGATATGGACATCTGCACCTAGTGCCTGAAGCCCTCTCACATGAAGTTCTACAGGTCGAGCACCAATGGCACAGCCACCCGGCAAGGGAACGCGTGCCACTCCCAAACGGGCTAGCAGTGGCCCAATAACAAAAAAGCTAGCGCGCAATTGGCTAACGATTTCGTAGGGCGCACGAGAATGGATGATATGGCGTGAGTCAATTTCAAGGGTGTCTTCATGACGCTTGATCTTGGCTCCTAAGGCCAACAGAACATCGCTCATGCGAGCAATGTCAACCAAATCGGGTACGTTACGAATTCGGCACTCCTGAGAACACAGCAATGTGCCTGCTAGGATCACGAGCGCCGAGTTTTTAGCCCCGCTGATGTTGACATGACCGCTAAGCTGGCGCTTGCCGCGAATTCGAAGCGCCGCATCACCCGTTGCCGAGGATGGGGAGTTATCTGATAGACCGAGAGAGGGATTAATGGCTCTATCCTCCAGCATTAAGACTAGATTAGGTATAAATTCGTCTAGATTCTACCTGAAAGACAATGAAAGTCTACCCTAGGTCTTGTCATTTATAACGGAAGATAGGAAATTTAGCGTCAACAACTTATTATTTTCATCCACAAAATAGTTGACGAAATCACGATAATGGTGAATGATTATAAATCGCGGCACATTTTGTGTAACGTAACGCTGGCGGAACTGGCGGAATTGGTAGACGCGCTAGATTCAGGTTCTAGTGTCCGCAAGGACTTCCGGGTTCAAGTCCCGGGTTCCGCATTATAAAGGGCTGTATAGCCGATGAATGTTGACTGAGTGCAGAAAGCCTAGGCTGGTTGGTGCCTGAAAGGATTGAGGGCTAGTTAATATGAGCTGGGTTGCGATCGCAGTTCTTAACCTAACCCCTGGCATTTAAGCCGCTCTCAGACATCCTGCTGTCTCATTTGAACTGAGTGCGGGTGTACTAAATGCACGGCTAGGGCATGATTTAAGAGAGCTAGGTGAAATTTTAGATTTTCTTATCACATTTCGTCTTTTTGCCATAAAAAACTGATCAATCCCCAAACGAGCGATTAAGCCAAACTAGATTTGGAAACCTGTCGATTTTGGCCTAATCGCCCCTATTCGCAGATTAATCTGCCAGATAACCAATGCTGTAGTTTGCTGAATGTTGACGAGCCTTCAAAATCCTCTAATCAAGTCCATCCGGAAACTGCATCGTACCAAAGGGCGGCGTCAGCAGCAGCAGTGTTTGCTTGAGGGTACGCATCTTATTCAGGAAGCCTGTAGCGCTGCTTATCCCCTACATGTGGTTTGTCATACTGAAGATTGGCAGCAGCGGTACCCAACTCTGTGGCAGACCGTGCAGCAGCAGGCTGATCGAGTTGAAGTGGTGAGTCCTGATGTCTTAGCTGCTTTGACGACGACGGTGCAGCCAGATGGCGTTGTCGCTACCGCGCCCCGTCGCGCTGCTGTATCTGACAATGATGTATTTGACAATGATGTATTTGGAGATCCGGCGCTTGGTACGTCTCAGGCGTTTCTGGGGCTAATGCTGGAAACGCTCCAAGATCCCGGTAACTTGGGCGGCATTATTCGGACAGCCGCCGCCGCTGGAATTGATCAGCTTTGGGTCAGTGACGATAGTGTAGAGGTGGATCATCCCAAAGTGCTGCGTTCTTCGGCTGGACAGTGGTTCCGTGCTCCGATTTTGACTTGCGCTGATCCGGTTGCGATCGCACGACAGCTTCAGCAGCAGGGGGTGCAAATTATCGCGACGCGCCCAGATGCTGCCCAGGTTTACTGGGATGTCGATCTACGTCAGCCGACCCTGTTGCTGATGGGCAATGAAGGAGCGGGTTTATCGCCAGACTTGACCGATCTAGCGGATCTGTCGGTCACTATTCCGCTCAGTCCCGGTGTCGAATCGCTCAACGTGACGATTTCGGCAGCGCTGGTGCTGTATGAAGCGAAACGACAGCGGCGGGGGTAATCTTGACGGGTTAAACTTAATATCCTTCAGCTTGATAGCGCATGTAGTTTTCGATATCCTGAACAGCTTCCTCTAGCTCCTCTAGCGTGAACTGAGGGGAGCGAGACTTGTCGGGACTTGTGTGAGGTGGTTGTTTTGTCGCAGCCGTGTTTGTGTTCTGTTCTGGACGAACAGGGCGAACTGGAACCGAAGGCGGGCTGTCTGGTGCCTCTGATTGCAGTGTATTTTGCAATTGAGATAGAGACTCCTCAAACGCCTTCATGGCGGCACGTCGAGCTTCAGACTGACTCATAGCCATCGTTTTGGGAAGCCTCCTCAAAACTTGTGATCTATTTTCAACATGCCCAATTCTGTTGCTGAATTTGTCAAGCAGGCTGTGATCAATCACAAGATCGTAATAAATTTTTCAATCTTTCATCGCTGTAGTTAGATCAGTTAGAACATGGATGCTTTTGTGGCGCAGCAAACCGCACCACAAAAGCATCCATGTTCTAACCAATATGGCTACTGCAATAACTTGGACTTGAATGGCACGATCGCAGCTAATCACATCGCAGCTAATCACATCGCAACTGAATCACAATAAACATAGGGTTAACGGTTGTCTAATTTGCCCCTGCGGTCAACAATAGGTGAGGGTTAAGTGGCCGCATAGCTGGTTTTTGGAGTCTGTTTTTAGGAGAAGTCCGTGAGCGAAGCATTTGATTATGATTTGATCATCATTGGCGCAGGCGTTGGTGGACATGGAGCCGCGCTGCATGCTGTTGCCAATGGATTAAAAACGGCCATTGTAGAAATGGCGGATATGGGTGGCACCTGCGTCAACCGAGGCTGCATTCCGTCAAAGGCTCTGCTTGCCGCTTCGGGGCGGGTGCGCGAGCTGCGTAATGCCCATCATCTCCAGTCTCTGGGCATTCAATTGGGTAATGTCGCGTTTGATCGATCTGCGATCGCAGATCACGCTGCCAATCTGGTCGCCAAGCTACAGGGCGATTTGACCAACAGCCTGACCCGCTTGGGCGTTGATACGCTGCGCGGTCGGGGTCGGATCGCTGGCACCCAGAAGATCACGGTAACGGGTGACAATGGCGAACAGATCTTCACCGCCCGCGACATTATCTTGGCTCCCGGTTCAATTCCCTTCGTGCCACCAGGAATTAAGGTTGATGGCAAAACTGTATTTACCAGCGACGATGCAATTAAGCTGGACTGGTTGCCGGACTGGGTGGCCATTGTGGGCAGTGGCTACATCGGCCTAGAGTTTTCTGACATCTACACGGCGCTCGGCTCAGAAGTCACCATGATCGAAGCGCTGGATCAGCTGATGCCCGGTTTTGATCCCGATATCGCTAAGCTGGCGCAGCGGGTGCTGATCACGCCCCGCGATGTCGAAACGCGGGTGGGACAGTTAGCGATGAAAGTGACGCCAGGTTCTCCCGTCGTAATTGAACTGGCGGATGCTAAGACGAAGGAAGTGACCGAAGTTCTGGAAGTTGATGCCTGTCTCGTGGCAACGGGCCGAATTCCGGACACCAAAGATTTAGGGCTGGAATCAATTGGGCTGGAAACCGACCGTCGCGGATTTATTACCGTGGACGATCACATGCGCGTCCTGCGGGATGGTGAACCTGTTGAGCATTTGTGGGCCATTGGCGATGCTACGGGTAAGATGATGCTGGCTCATGCGGCCTCGGCTCAAGGCATCGTCGCGGTTGAGAATATTTGCGATCGCGATCGCACCGTCAACTACCGCAGCATTCCCGCCGCTGCCTTTACCCATCCCGAAATTAGCTTTGTCGGTCTGACCGAACCTGCGGCTCAAGAACTGGCTGATGCTGAGGGATTTGAGATTGCCACCACGCGCAGCTACTTCAAGGGCAACTCTAAGGCGTTGGCCGAAGGAGAAACGGACGGCATTGCTAAAGTGATCTACCGCAAAGATACGGGCGAGATCCTCGGTGCTCACATTCTGGGCCTGCACGCATCTGACCTGATTCAAGAAGCGGCAAATGCGATCGCACAGGGACTATCGATTCAGGATCTGTCCTTTATGGTGCATACCCACCCAACTCTCTCAGAAGTGCTCGATGATGCCTATAAGCGGGCTGTTGCAGCACACTAAGTTCCTGCAAGCGAAAGAGCGGCTGAGCGCATGCGCCCAGCCGCTCTTTCGTTATTAAAATTGAGGCGATGGTTAGGCACTCGCCAGCACCAGATTGGCGGCTTTCGTCCAAGTGTAGGGCTGCTGGCGGGCAACGTCCTTAAACGTGTCGCAGGTGATGTCTACACCCAGCCAGGTGCCTAAAACCGCTAGATCCTGATCGAAAATAACCTTCAGCTTTTCCATGTTTTCCGGCGACAGAGCAGGCTTTTCTTTAACCGTCAACTGCCCCCGCACCCAGCTACGGAACGACTTTGGCACCATTTGGCGACGCAGCGCTTCTAACGCCGGATTCTTAACCACAAACTCCAGCACCGGATGATTGCGAATGCGATCGCTAGAGGCGTTTTGCTGCTGCACCTCATCCTGCCAAACAGGTTGGTGGGGATATGCCAAGAATTTGCAGACCCGCTCTAGCTCTTCTTGGGGATAGGCACAAAACCGCTCAAAGAAAATCGGCAGAATCCGATCCGATCCAAAGGTTTCCAAATAGGGCCGCAACTGCATCGCGTATTGGCTGTACTCGATCAGAATTGGATAGTCATCAAGAACCGTATTAATATCAAATGTCGAAACCTCACGCCTTGTCCATTCATGCACAAAATGGGAAACCAGCCGCTCAATCGGATGGCGCATCATGTAGATAAATTTAGCCTGGGGAACGTGCTGCTGTAAGCGCTCAATTGTTTGAGGGTAAGTTGGCAGCTTGGTGTAATGAGTGCTCGATTCACCACATAGGTCGCCCGAATCAGCCTCGGCAAATAAATCGGTGTACCAATCTAAACCCCGCTCATATATTTCATCATTGCTAAAAAAATTCGGTTCTTTCGGCTCAGTCATAAAGAAGCCAGGCTGGGCAGCCAGTTGATCATGTAGTGTACTGGTTGCACATTTCATGCCGCCGATGATGATGAAATGGGGGAAATGAGCCATGTAGTGCTCCTTAGTCAGTTAAAGTTACAAATCGACACACTTACTGCTTAACCCTACCTCAGATAAACTGTTTATTCTGCAATTTCACGGTTAGCTTTTGAACTCTTTATCAAGCGTGAAAGCAATTGAAGAGTCAATAAATCGAATCCGTTAATCCTGCTTCCGGTAGAAGCTGAGCTTGTTGATTCAACTTGCACGGATGTTTGAACAGCCATTTCGCTCTGATTACGCCGACTAAGAAGAGGATGAGCGTCGAATCATGATCTGACTGTCGTAATAATTAGCCGCACCGCCATTGGTTACAGCGACAGATGCTGGATCAGGAGATGGGCGCACAACATAGCTAATAGGCTGGGAGCCAGTTTGGGATTGTGCCAGAAGCTTTTCGGCTTCATTCAGCTTTTGGTTCAGTTCCCGCACGCGGCGCGACAGCATGGCGATGACGTTCACGGCAATACCGGGCGTTTCATCAATCGCTTCATAAAGCTGCTGCTGTGTCAAAACCAGACAGTTGCAGGGGGCGATCGTGGTCACAGAAGCGGATCGAGGTTCGGCATCGAAAAGCGCCATCTCGCCAAAGCAGGCACCTGCATCCAACTGCGCCAGTTCATTGTTGTCAATGTGAACTCGAACTCGACCGGAAATGACGATATAGAGCGATCGGCCTTCTTCTCCCTGGGTGAAAATGGTGTGATTCGCTGGAAATGACAGTTCATCCATAATCGATGCCAAGCGGATCAAAAAGTCGTCCCGCAGCTCTTGGAAGATGGGGACACCGCGCACGAATAATAATCGTTTGACGCTGCTTAACATATCAACAGTTTGGAACAGTAAACAGGGATGTGCGATCGCATCTCGCTACCTTCAATCATTAGCGTACCCACTTGACTGAATAAAATACGGCTCACATCTTGGCCAACACGCCCTCAGAATACCTCTATATCGACAGAACGCTACAGGGTAGATAAGAATTTAATGTTTTGGGAGAGTGGATGGGCGAGAGTGAGAGGTTGGAAGGGGATTGGGACTTTACGGCTCTTCTCCCTCACGCTTTGTATCAAGTCTGTGGATAAGAACCCGATTTATTTTTTGTGAAAGGTTTGCTACACAAATGTCTCGTAAAAAATAAATCATGGGTTTTCAACCAGGCTTAATATTACTCCTCACCCTTCTTCATCCCTGCTGTAACTCCTGCTGCAATTTCTGCACCTGAGCCACAACCAGTGGATTCGGATCATTTTGCATAAGAGGCAATAGCTCCTGTAGCGATCGCGGAGAGGCCATCTTGAGATAGTCCAAAACGGCCTCTCGCACGAAGCCTGTAGTATGTCGCAGACAAACCAAAATCTGTTCTGCTGTGATGCTCCAGCGCTGCTGACGTGCAAGATAGAAACAGCAGGCTACGACCCAGTCCGACAGAAAATGTCGCAGATCGAGCAGGAATCGTAAGCGATCGCTAGGCAGCAGCGGGTAGTACACAATCAAGTCAGATAGGCTCTGAAGTTGATTGTCTAGGGATGTCTGATCTAGCACCGTCAATAGCGCCCGCTTGCTGGGAATATCCAGCGTGTTGTCTAAAATTTCTAGTCCCCTGGCCATGCTGTTGAATGAGCCGGAGCGGAGGATGCTAAATTCAGCCGCCTGCATGGCGTCGGCGTCGTACAGGAACCGCATCAGTAGGAATATGCGCTCGACCCCGTCAAGTTGCAGGTCTTGCAGTCCCCGCCGCAGTAGTTCAGCCTCTTCGGTGGCAACCATGTCTGCTCTTAAATCTTGCAGCGCTGCAATAATTTGACCAACGAACATCAGCTCTTGATCGAGCATTAGCTCAACCCCGCTGCGGCCAATTCGCTCCAGCACGGCTTCAATACCTTTATCCTGGGGCATTCGCAGCAGCGCACGCAGCAGCGTCCGGCGTCGGTTGCCCCAAATGGTACGCAGCGGCAGCACCATCGCGTCTAAAGCGGGTTCTGTATTAATTTTGCCAATGGCGCTCCAGGCGTGAAAACAGACCATTTCTGGCTTTGTGGGATCTTCCGCCAGTTGCACCAGCATCGGAATGGCTTCATTGCCTAAACGGCTGAGCGCCCGTTCTGCGGCTTCACGGGTGGATTTGTAGTGTAAACCGCGCAGGAGCGACGGGTAGTACTCTTGCAGGCGCATGGCTGCGATCGCATCTAGGGCTTCTTGACGCACGAGTAAGGATTCGTCTTGCAGCAGCCCCCGAATATAGATACTAAATTCGGACTCGTAGAAGCTACGGTTGGTGACGTTGGGTACAAAGTCAAAATCGGCTAAGGTGTTGAGGCGCTGAATGCCCGTGCGGGGAGTGTCTGAACGCTGGGTACTGAGCTGTTGGATATCCATTGCGCCCGCATCGCCCATTGCTTGGCAGCCCATGATCCGCTCTCGTTCTCGTGGATCAACCAGCATTTGCTGAATCGCACTCAGGGCAACCTCCTGTTCCCGGATGGAACCATTTCGCAGAATGAGCGCTGCTGCGGTGCCTCGCACAACCGGATCGACGCTGGGCCGGAGATAATCCATCAGCATACGCGTGTCGGCCCCCTGATTGCTGTTGGATTCGGTAATCCAGACGTAGCGCAGGGCCAAAGCCAGCACTTCTGGCGCTTGCTGGTCGAAAATTAGCGATCGCACTGTGCTGAGATGATCGGAGCTGGGATGCTCCAGCATAATTGTCAGGCTTTTGCACTGGAGCGCGGGTGGCAATGTCGGTAACAGCGGAACCAGCGCTTCGGCCACGCCCTCGGGGTCGAGACTAGCCAGTAAGTCAAGATAGCTGGCTCGATCCGTTTCGCTACCGGGGCGGCCAATGGCATCGAGCATGGCCTGCCGCATGGCTCGCAGGTTGCCGTCTGCCGTACTCAATTCGCCTCGGTCGGCGCTGACGACGAGCAGATTGAGATAGCGCGATCGCAACAGGTAAATTACACCCAGCCAGATCAGTGCAACCAGCATAATACTGACTACGAATACCTTGCTTTGCAGGATTTCGCTTCTGGCTGCTGCCGACACAAATGGCCGCAGTCCGGCAATCACCAGCAGAATGCCCACGCCAGTAATCACCATTGACAGCGGTTCGGCCAGCCCCCGCACCAGCGACTGAATGCGAGACTGAACCCGATTGGGCACGGGCTGAAACAAAATCGGAGTTGTACTCGCTTGCAGGGTATAGCGCAGCAACTCATCGACAAACTTCAGCACCACTAGGCCGATCAACAGGCTGACAATATTCAACAAGGGCAGCAGCGCTAGCAGTCCCGCCATAATCGGCAGCAGTGACGCGATGAAGAAAATGCCCATCCGCTCAATCGCCCGACTAGACACAAACCACTGGGTGAATAGCTCGACCAGACCGAGAATGCCGCTAAACAAACCCAGGAAACCTGCGATCGCATTGAGATCCAAATTCAGCTCAAGCTGACTGAGATACTGAAAATCAATCAGTAAATACATCACCTGCGCCAGCACAAAAAAGCAAAACAGCAGCACGACATACTGCAACAGTGAGCCACGTAACCGCTGGGCGGCTGAATCAGCCCGCTCCGAGTGCCGAATCGGCTCTTTATGCTCTCGCTGACGAACAAAATCTGGAAACGCCTGTTGATAGGTGCGGCTGAGGGAAAACAACATGCCTGAACCCAGCAGCATGACCAGACAGGCCAGCACCAAAATGTTTTCGATTCCTAGCAGGGCCAGCATCAGCGGCAGCGAAAAACCGCTAACGACGTCAGAAATGAGGTTGCCGCTGCTGATAAGCGGGTATGTCCGTTTAATTTCGCGAATATTGAAAATTTGATTCGCCGTGACCGAGGTGTTAACCTCGTTGAGGGCAAAAATGGCCTCATTCCACAGGCGCATGATGAAAACCGTAATTGCGTAGAGCGCCGGAATTGCTAAACCAACCCGAAAAACTAGTAGCGGCAGAGCCATCAATACTGCAATCAGTACAATGACATGGCGCAGCGGCAGCAGTCGCTGAAGGACGGAATAAATTGAATTCAATCCCAACCCAATTGCTGCACTGGCAATGTAAATCCAGGGCAGAAATTCAGCACCGTAGCTGGTTAGAAACAGCGCAGCCGAACTCATCTCTAGCCAAAGAATGCCAATTGATGTGGCCGTATAGGCCAAGAACATCAAGAACGTTCGCTCGCTTTCTTCTGGTCGTAAATTAACTAACCTGAGGATCCGCTGTCCTACGGTCATGGTAGTGCCCTGCATCCCCTGTATCCCTCAATTCCGATTTTTCCAAGTCCTAGATATAGCGTTGGCTAGTCATATCAAGTCCGTGTATAAGAACCTGTTTATTTTTTGTGAAATGCTTGCCTAGCAAGCATTTCACAAAAAATAAACAATGGGTTTTCAACCGGATTTCATATCAGTCGTTCACGACCTTTGTGCTGCCAAAGTACTTAGCCTATGAGCTTCTAACGGTATTAATGTCACCAAACTAGCGGCACTAACGCGATGTCGTCGTCAGCTTAGAATGCCGTGCAGTATAGCGTGTCTCAGACAGCTCAGACAGGGTTGAGCCAAAACCCATTTAGACTTCTTCACTGAATCCACTCCTACCCATGCCCGATGTGCATCACTCAATGCAGTTCAGCCGTATTGAGCAGCAAATTCATGTCCTGATTGAAGCCCCGTGCCTTTATAGCAGCTTCATTAAATGTGCAATAAATGTGCGATCGCATGTATTTCTGATAAAGCCTAGGCCATTTAGCTTGACGAACTTATCTAAACCGTCCTGATCACCACAGTCTATCGCTGTATTTCAGAAAGTCGTTTACAGAATTTTGCCCCACAAGAGCCGTTTGTCCTCTTTTGTTGCTCTTATGCAAACAGGATTAGATATGCATTACCCAACTGCATTCCAAAACACAGCATTAGGTTTCCATTTTGATGCCCATCCCAATAGCTTTCCGCACGAAAACACCTCACTTTTTGGTCATGCATCATTCACTGGTAATTCTGGCAACTTTGGCGACTCTGCTTCAGCATCGAGCGACCTGAGCATCGACCACTTTGATGTTCAGGAATTTCAAGCTGGTTGGAGCCGTGATCCATCTCTACCCGCCCAAATTGTTCCCGTTTGGGCAGAAGAACTCGCACTATCTGCAACAGTTGCAACACAATCCGATCTAGCACATTTCAGACAACTTGCCGCAGGCGATGTTCTAACCGGGATGACTTCAGCAGCAGCGCTGATTGGCTCCACTGAGGTAAATTCCGCTGCTTCCCGTCTCGTCGGCACCTTGGAGAGGACTGATCCAAACAATCCGTTGCGTAACGGCAGCTTCTACGATGGCTACTCTCTCTCTGGTCTAGCGAATCGAGAATCTGTTCAAGTCCAGGTAAACTCTAGTGAGTTTGACACCTACCTTCAGATCGTCAATGCTAATACGGGTAGCCTAGTTGCATTTGATGATGACAGTGGCTCTGGTCGCAATTCCCAGCTCACATTTGTGGCCCAAGCAGGCGTTAACTACATCATTCAAGTCACCTCTTATGCGCCGGGTGAGACGGGAAACTATACGCTGTCAACATCGGCTGACGACGTTAGTCCAGTTCCCAAGAGCGACAGTCCATCTCCTGGTGTGAACGGCGCTTTCAGCAATGTCTACGGTTATGGGCAGATTGACGCAGCCGCACTCGTCGCAACCGCACTGGGTCAATCGGCTTTCAATGATGTCCCCAATTTGGGTGGCGATGCCTGGGGGCTAGATCAGGTGCGAGCACCAGAGGTCTGGGCACAGGGCTACACCGGGCAAGACGTAGTCGTAGCCGTTCTCGACACGGGCGTAGACTACAACCATGTTGATCTAGTCGATAACATCTGGGTCAATACCGATGAGATTGCCAATAATGGCGTTGATGATGATGGCAATGGCTATGTTGACGACATTCGGGGCTGGGACTTCGCTTATGACGACAATAGTCCGATGGATCGCGATGGTCATGGTACTCACGTTGCAGGAACGGTTGCCGCAACAGGAACAAATCGAGCGATCGGTGTCGCACCAGACGCCACCATTTTGCCAGTTCAAGTTTTGGATGACGAAGGAGGAGGCTTTCTTTCAGATATTGCCGATGGCATCATCTATGCCGTGGATAACGGTGCAGATGTGATCAACTTGAGTCTGGGCGGTGACTTTTCCAGTGTCATCCGTAACGCTATCCGATATGCCTGGGAGCAAGGAGTCGCGGTGATTATGGCCTCTGGCAATGAATATAGCTTCCAACCCGGCTTTCCCGCTAGGCATGCAACGAACTGGGGAATTGCAGTTGGAGCTGTTGATATCAACCGCCGAACTGCGCCCTTCTCCAATCTCGCTGGGTCAACTGTGTTGGATTACGTCGTAGCACCGGGCGTTGATATCGTATCAACCACACCTGGCGATCGCTATGAAGCATTCAGCGGTACGTCGATGGCGGCTCCTCATGCCGCAGGTGTGGCGGCTCTGCTGCTGAGTGCAGTGCCCACGCTGACCGTGAATCAACTTGAAAATCTAATCATTGACACGGCTAATCCAGCAGGAATTACAACATAACTCTCGCTGTAGCTGTGGCCTCACATCACTAAGATGTGAGGCGAGAGGAGTGAGGAGTGAGGCGTATGAAAGGCTGTTAAGGTCGTAAAGATTCAGCCCTTAGCACTTACCACTCAGTCCTCACTTCTCAGTACTGAACCCATCTGTAGCGCCGTATTACTCTTTTCGTAAACGTCTCGCTGTGCAAGGCGTTTACGAAAAGGTTGAGTTTTAAAATCTGAACCTGAAGCTTGACCCTTACAATAAATGTAGTCATTTAGAGGATGTTGGTTCGATGCCTGTAGAAGCCGTTGGAAACCCCCCACCCGAAGCTGATCAGTTGCGGGCTGAAATTGAAAAGCAACTGCCAGATATCATTAATAGTTTTAGTCAAGTTCTACAAGAAAAGTTTGGTTTTGAAGGGATTCGCGTTGGCGGATTTACTATTGTTCCGGCAGAAGCGGCTAACAATATTTCCTGTGATGAACAGGGTTGTTCAATCGATTAAGGTGTAAGTTCTGCTTCTCGAAAAGCTTGTGATGCAAGCTTTTCGAGAAGTAAATGACTGCATATCAATAAATGCATCACGAAATGCATCACGTCAAAACCGGGGGTGATTTCCTGATTTTGATGTGTGTTTAATGCCAAAAATCGGTAATTTGATGGCCTAGCTGCATCATCATGTGGCGCAGCAGTGGCAGGCTGAGGCCAATGACGTTAGTATGGCAGCCGTCAATTTTTTCCACAAACGCGCCACCCTTGCCTTCAAGCGCAAAACAGCCCGCGCACTTCAGTGGTTCACCTGTTGCGACATAGGCTTCAATTTCGCGATCGCACACATCGGCAAAATACACCTGTGTAATCCCGGTTTGCACCACCGTGCGCTGCTGCTGCATATCAATTAGCGCGTGCCCTGTATAAAGCTGGCCTATCTGACCGCGCATGGTTTGCCAACGTGCGATCGCAATCTCTGGTGTTTCCGGTTTGCCATAAATTTCGCCCTGAATGGCCAACACCGAGTCGCATCCCATCACCAGCGTCTGCGTATTGGCAAACTGAGGCGCAATCACGTTCGCCTTGCCCAGCGCCAACTCTTCAACCAGTGTCAGCGGATCAGTGAGTTGAACTTGTGATTCATCAAAATCGCTGGGCCGCACAATTGGCTCAATGCCAATGGACTGGAGGAGCCGCTTGCGGGCTGGAGACGCTGAGGCTAAAACAAAGCTGGGCTGTCCCATAGTCGCTAAAGCAATTAAACAAATAATATGAAGTCCGGTTAGAAGCCCAATTGATTTTTTGTGAAACGCCTGCTCCACAGGCGTTTCACAAAAAATCAATTGGGTTCTTATACGTGGACTTGATATGGGTTTATTGTTACTAACTTACTTGGCTTAGTAAACCGAGAACGAATCCACTGACTGACGCAACAGGTCGCCAACTTTGCTCCAGCGGTTTTCTAGAGTTGAAGCATTGAACGTAAAGAGCTGTCCCCGACGGACAACAACGCTGGCTAAGTTATGCCGTTGCTGATTGGGCAAATCTACTTCATATTCCAGCAGATAGTAGGTTTCAGTCCCCTTTTGCTGGGCTTCTGCGCTGATTAAATCAACTTTACGCTCAGACTCTGCGATCGCGGAAATGCTTTTCGCTAATTTGTAGCCCACTTCGGTGGGAGTGCCCAAATCTTCTAAGCTCTCGCCGTCTGGCACGGGGCTAATCACCACGCTGACGTTTTCGGTATCGTTGATCAGGTCACGATAGACAACGTCTGGCCCATTGGAAACTTGCACTTGCACCCAGCCCGTTGGATATAAAAACTCATAGCCATCGTAGCTATCGGCATAGCTCTGTAGCCCTGCACCACCGGGGATACAGCCCTGCAAGCCAAGTGCGAGGACAATCAGCAACGCGGCAGTAATTCGCTTCAACATGTTAAACCCGTTCCTCAACAAACCTTTTGTCTATTCGTATCAAACTTTGCATTTTGTTTATTCTCCCACTTTGTTTCTTTCCATGCTAGTTTCGCGATCGCAGATCAAAGCTCTCTTTCTCAAGATTCTGCCGCCGCTTAGCGGCGGCAGAATCACTGTCTGGGTTTTAATGCAAGACGTGAAAACAAAAAAACCCATCAACAAACGGTGCCTTAGCGATGACACCTTATTGATGGGTCTACCAATGTCTAGTCGTTATCTCGAAACGTGGTGTTGTGATTCGATATCACACGGGTTCTGTCATAGGCAGTATTAGTTTTAGTTAATGCTGACGTATTGACCTTGAACCCATCCCCGAGCGCCGGAGGCGGCAAATTGGACATAGTACCAACTACCGTTGTTTACCGTATCTTGTACGGTAACGTCGTCTCCAGCAAAGCCATAGCCGATTGGTTCGGCATCAGCGGCTGGTTGGGGATACACCAGAATTTGCGTTTCTGGACTAGCACCTGTTAACTCCCCAGTCTGGCCACTCGTCGATGGACTACTTGGTGTACTTGGACTGTACGATCCACCACCGCCACCACTGGTATGGGGACGGGGATAGTAAGCACCGGGACGATCAGCCAGAGCAGGTGAGTCTGTCACAAGGACTGCGGTTGTCGCAATCCCAAAACTGCTTGCTGCGATCGCAGCAAGCGCAAGCGGTGTGAACTTCATCATTCACCTCGAATTAGCTATAGAGTAACGATTCCTGGACTATAGGCACCGACGAACCCTTGGAATATCCGTCGATGCTGACTCCAGAAATCATTGCAAGCTTAGCCCAACTGAGGACAAATGGAACGCAGAATTGCGAGAATTTGCAATATAGATCTTCTGTATCCTTTCAAACAAGAAAATAACCGGATTACTGAGGCAACTGCTCAGCTTGAGTTAACACCTGCCGATAGGCTTGATAGATATCCTGCGAGAAGCAAGTGAATAGGATCTGCTCAATCGTGTCGTCACCTTGTAAAAACCGAGCTGTTTCTGCAACAGCAATTTGAGCGGCCTGTTGAATTGGATAGCCATAGACGCCGCAGCTGATAGCCGGAAAGGCAATCGACTTGACTGAGTGTTCTACCGCTAACTTGAGTGAAGATTGATAGCAGGAAGCTAGCAACTGTGGTTCATTGTTCGATCCACCTCGCCAAACTGGGCCAACCGTGTGAATAATCCATTGCGCCGGAAGATTGTATCCACGGGTGATTTTGGCTTGCCCCACTTTGCAGCCACCCAATAAGCGGCACTCTTGAACCAGCTTCGGGCCAGCCGCTCTATGGATTGCACCATCTACCCCACCGCCGCCTAATAGAGATGTATTCGCTGCATTAACAATGGCATCAACCTGAAGTTGGGTAATATCAGCTTGAATGACTTCTATTTGGTTCAACATAGCGGCGTGTAGAGATGTGTAGAACAGAACTCGTATTAGCGCTGAAGCTGGATCTGTAGGGGCTGATCGGCTTGAATCACTAGGCCCTCGCCGGATAATTCGGATGTTGAGCGCGATTGGTGACTGCTGCCTGCGATCGCAGTTGGCCAGAATAGCCAGCGACTCCCGGCAGGTAACGCGCTGAGCGTTTGTGAATCGGCAGTGAGCCAGATGACTTGGCTCTGCCAGCGGGTGTCCGTGGTCAGTGGTTCACCATCGGTTACACCTGCCAGGGTCATCAGTACGGATAGATCGTTTTGCACTAGGCCAGTGGCTGCTGTCCAAATGTGGGGCTGGAGTCCCTGTCGCTGGCTGTAAAAGTAGAGAGAGGCGGCGGCAATTACGGCTTGCTCAAAGGCATCCGACTGCCACTGTGCGGCACTGTCTAGCGCAATCACGATCTCGTTTGATCCAGTTAGCCGCTCTAGTTCTCGCACTCGCAGATCGCCATAGCGGGCACTGGTACGCCAGTGAATTAAGCGAATCGGGTCGCCCCAGCGGTAGGGACGCAGTGATTGGGTAATGCCTTCGGCGGCAGATTGCGAACGGTAGCTGCTGCTGACCTGCTCGTGGGGATCTTGGCCGATTTGGTCAATCAGCGGACATTGCACTAGCGGCAATACGGTGGGATACACAATGGCGGTGGCTTTGGCGGTTTGCGATCGCAGACACCAAAATAGACCCAGCGGCGCGGCAGTGCGGAGTTTCAGCGTTTGCCAGCGATAGATGCCGCGTTTCTCCGCAAGTTGGGTGTATGTCCAGCGGTAGGAGCCTCGGGCTGGAATTTGCTCGATGGATTGGGTCACGGGTCGCCCCAGTCGCGGCGGCAGTTCGTCCTGAATTTGCAGCAGCGATTTGGGCTGCGGAGTTGTATTTAAGATGTTTAATTCAACCTGGAGCAGGTCGCCTGCGCTGACGGGTGAAATCTGCGATCGCGTAATCTGAATGCCCCGCAGCGTTCTCGGCGGTAGAATCACCGCAATCAGGAGCAGTGCCATCGTAACGCCACTGATTACGTAGAGCCAGCCTGCCATTGTATTCAGTGCTGCACCGAAAAAGCAGAGGGTCAACCCGATCAGCAATGCACCAGCGTAGGCTGGGCTAACCCAGCGAGCTTCGAGCCAATTCAGCCAAGCTTGAATAAATCCCATGAATCCAGTAAGAGACTCTTAATTCGTGTTCTCCAGTGTTTCCATCATAAAGCGGTGAAACGCTGAATGAGTGGGATTAAGCCTTAAGGCGGTTCTCAGTCATTCCGTCAAGTGCTCAAACTTAGCTGTATCAGGGGGCAATGATTCTAGATCTTTTGATTACACGTTATTTTGATTACAAGCATCATCAGGATTAACAGACATCAACCGTAATTGCATTACTAATTAAGGTTTAACCTGACTTTTTCAATCCTTTACGAGCTGCATGATTTATTCAATTTCTCGATCCAAACAGCGCTTCATTGTCTTGTGTTTAGTCACGGCAGTTTATGTGGCTTTGCTGATTTGGCTGGATTTCCTCCAAGGCGGTTATTGGCGGGATGAGCGCCACTTTTGGGAAACGAGTTTGAGCTTTAGCGATCGCATCTTGCCGACGCTGGAGCAACTGCGCGATTATGAAGAGCTGAATACGCCGCTGCCTTTCATCCTATTTGGTGCGTTGGAGTATCTGTTTCAGCAGGGTATTTTTTTAGGCCGTTTAGTGAATCTGGGGCTGTCGCTGGTTATTAGCCTGATCATCGGCTGGCCTAAACCGGGTAGGCCATATGCGCTATTTTGCTTGGTTGGTTTATGGCTGTGTCCCTACTATTTTTGGCTGAGCGGACGGTTATACACCGAACTGATTACCTGCTTTTGGATTGTTTTGGGGTTGATGGCCTATGTCCGCGATCGCACTTTTTTGAGCGGTATCGCGTTCATTCTGGCCGTTGCTTCCCGTCAGTATGCGCTGGCTTTTCCGCTGGCGATTTTCACCTATGAATTTGGCTTGGCGATGAAAACTGCGATCGCATCCAGTCAGATCCGACTAGCCGATCAGTGGAAGTGGCTGGCACCGCTTGTCGCTGTGCTGTCGATTGGCGTTTGGCTCTACCTATTTCAGGGACTCGCCCCAGAAACTGGGATTGAGGTTCGCCAGACCCCGGAGGTGCAGCAAACATTTTGGGCGGTGGGGCCAGGTCATGTTGTCAACTTTATGGCGTTTACGAGCCTTTATGTGGTGATTCCGGAGAGCCTGATTTTTATTGGACTTCTGCGCCAAAAGCTGTTTGAGATGCCGTTTCGTAAGGGAATTGGAGTTGCGATCGCATTACTGATCTATGTGCTAATTTTTCCGCCGTCGTTGGTTGGTGATGGCCCGCTGATGAAGGTGATTGCGCTGTTGCCGCAGGGCGCGATTGCTGTAGCTGTGCTCTACGGTTTGGCGTTGATTGCATGTCTGCGATTTTCTCGCCTGAATCTGATCACGTTAATCTGGCTGTTCAATTGCCTAATCATGATCAAGGCGTTTCCACTGGATCGATACGTTTTACTGTTTGCAGTGGCGTTCTGGTATTTGAAGTCTATCGGTTGGGCTGATGATCAAAATCAGAGGCTTGAATCGAAGTCTTGAGTTTGAAGTAATTGCGATCGCACTTCTTACATAGACTTTGCCTCGCTCAGGACTACTCATGGCTTGCTTCTTCTTGATCCAACGCTAGAAATAGTTCTTCTGCATTCAGCGCTAGTTCCTCATCAGCTAACGCTGGAAAGTCGAGATCAACGATTCGCCGCAAAATCTCTCGCGCAATCTCTAATTGCTCTGGATTGGACAACTTATCAAAATTTCTCAAGATTTCTTCGGCTAAAGCAGACATAGAAGACTACTCAGTATTTATCTAGATTTATCTGGACGTTAGCACAGGGGACAAGGTGTGATCGCACTTCTTTCAGTGTTGCGTCGCACTTCTCACAGAACACTTTCTCAACTTGCGATCGCACTTAAAGCGAGAGGTGGAATGTGCAATTTTAAATCTCTAAATATTCTTTTCGATTTCTCATCCTTTTTTGCTAAAGCAAAGTTCAGAAATACGTTGAATTACCATAGTATTACTTTTGATTCTTGGTAGTATATTTCTACTGTTTTGCAGTTCCTAAAGACTTTTCTAATCAGCTTCAATATTGAAATCGGAGTTTTTTATGATAGCACCGTTAATATTGGCACGAGAGAGATCAACATTAACTAGATTTACTCTATCAATATAAGCACGTGGAAGGTTAGCACAATAGAGATTTGTGCCAACAAAATTAGCATAAGAGAGATTGGCACCGTCTAGGTTGGCACAATAAAAGTTGGTACTATCAAGATTGGCACGAGAAAGATTGGCACGAGAAAGATTGGCACGAGAAAGATTGGCGCTATCAAAGTTGGTATAAGAAAGATTGGTATAAGACAGATTAGTTCGAATTAAACAGGCACCAGTAAAATTGGCATGAGTGAGGTTAGATCGATTGAAATTAGTACGCATCAATTTAGCATGTCCAAAGTCAGCACTGTCGAGATTAGCTTCAGAAAGATCAGCACTGTTGAGATCAGCTTCGGAAAGATCAGCACTGTTGAGATTAGCTTCAGAAAGATTAGCGTTTGTTAGATTGGCACGAGAGAAATTAGTCCTTGTTAGATTGGCTTCATAGAGATTGGCAGAAATTAGATTGGCTTCATAGAGATTGGCAGAAATTAGATTGGCTTCATGGAGATTGGCAGAAATTAGATTGGCTTCATAGAGATTGGCATTTGGAAGAATAGCGTTAGACAGATTTGCATAAGAAAGGTTTGCATAGGAGAAATTGACACTATCAAGATCAGTTCTGGCAAGATTAGCATAAGCCAAGTGTGGGCCGATAATTTTGGTAAATGTAAAAGCTCCTAGTGCATCTGCATAATGAATTTGATTAAGTAACTTGTCCTCCTGAAACATATCGGTATCAGGGATTCCACAAGGAAAAAATTCGATTTCAGGTTTGGGTACTGTTCTATCTTTGGGATCATAATCTTGCCATGCATTGGCATGTAGCTTAAACAGCAAAATCATCACATTTAAACCAGCATATACATCCACCTGTCGTAGGCCAGTCTGGATATTCTGTTTTCGCAATGTACGCATCTTTTCTTGCGGAAGATTTCGCTCTTCCGCATCAATAAATTCACCTTCACACCAGCATAGATAGAAATCGTGTAGTCGCTCGAATAATTGAACCGGTTGATACTCATCACTGCTGGTTAACAAAACTATCAAATACTCCACAATCTCAGGCGTTAAAATTGGAGTGCCAAACAGATCGTAAATTTCCCAAAATAGTTCTTGGTCTGAGACTAGATAGAGATTGCCTCTTCTTCCGCCCAGTTGTGACCAATCGAGCAGTGCTTCTTTGATTCGTTCAGCACAGAGAAACTCGCTAAAACTTTTATGAGCAAATTCGACCGAACCAGAACCTTTACGTCCGGCCTGCAAATAAAATGCCGCTAAAGCATTCCGCAATGGATTTTCATTCAGCCGTTCTTGTGCCTCTTCCAATAGAGTACGAGCTTCATCATCGGTCTTTAGCCGATCTTCAATCATTTGAATCGCAGCGCATTCGCCCCCAGACTGAATCACACAGAGTCCTGCTTCAGCTAAAATTCGCCGCAGTCCTTCTGTTTCCATCTCTGTCAAATCTCGATTCAGCCAATCTGGCCGCTGTTTTGTGAGTACCCAATCTAAAGTTTTTTGATAGATCAGTACTTTTGCCTGAGTGCTATCTGCCCCAGCAAATGTTTCTAGATTTAGCTCATCATCTCGATGCATTGCTGCCAGTAAATACAGCAGCAAGGGCTCTTGTGCTAAACCAGTTTCATCACCTGAACCTTTAATCCGAGTTGGACATTGATCGTTCTGTAAAAATTCTCTGAATTGTTGAGCTTTGTCTACTGCTACTAATTTTTGCCACTGTGTTAGCCACTGTTCTTGCTCTAGCTTACCCATCGGTAAAATTTTCACGCGCTCTAGATTGTTGGGCAGCAATCGCTCCACGCCATGTAGCGCTAGCGGTCGGCCAGTTACAATCACACGATGTCCCATTTCTGGGCTGGTGCAGCGCTCTTGAAATTTGCCAACTTGATCCAGAAATAGTTCCAATCCCCCAGTTGTACGACCTTCCATCAGTAATTCATCAAAACCATCCAGCAAGAATAAAAAGCGGGTATTCCGATCTGTCAGCCAGCCATTGTCATTTTCAGCAAAATCAGTACTCAGCGCACTTTTTAACGTATCCTCAATCCGATCTTGCAGCTTTGGCAAATCCCGGAGCCGAATCAGAATAGGTATCCAAATCGGATACCAGTTTTCTCGTACCCAATCCGCAAATATCCGACAAAAAACGCTTTTACCACGCCCTGGCCCTGCTTGAACAAACAAAATTTGGTTCTGCTTGTTGTAGTCATTGAGCAACTGCTTTGCCCATGTTTCTAATCCAATAGATTTACTGTATTTCGCTACTTCTCCATTGCCATCTAACGGCTGAGCTCGCAGAGGCACATATAATTCCTTGAACGTAAATGGCTCATTGAATACCTGCCATTGGACCTTTCGCATTGAGTTGCTTGGATTGGGTGAAATAAATTCCTGCAAATACGTATCAATACTTTGATATTTACGTTGCTCTTCCGCCCACTCAGCAACTGAAGCTCCACCTAGAAAGCTACGAGCTTCAGTCGGTAACTGGCTCCATGCTTTCGTAATGTAACGGTGAGTCTGCCATACGGCTCTTTCTGTGATTAAGATAGCCCGTTCAGTTTCTACTCCAAGCTGTTGAAAGTGTTGAACTATTAACTGACGTAAGTCTTCAGCTAGCTTCGACGTTCTAAAGCAAACTAGAACTTGGTTTGCTTCTGCTTCTGTTAATTCAAAGTCTTTCCAAGATTGCGGCTTTTCAAGTTTATGTTTCGCTGCTCGTCTCGAAACCTGAATTCCTACAGTAAATTCCTTTAAGCTTTCTGTGTAAGCAGATAAACAAACTAATATTACAGACTGCGGGTAGGTTATTTGTTTCTTGGTCTTTAAGATATAAAACTTCAGTAATCCCGTTGCAATTTTGGCAAACGGTAACACTGATTCAATTAGTTCTGCTTCCGGCGTGGTCAGTACATCTAACAGCGAACCACTTTTTTCGACCCAGCCCGCTAAATCCTGGATATCCTCATCCTGTAGCGTTTCCGCTAACTTAAACACCTCTGCCGCCGTATCAACCGAGCCATCCATCGTATCGAGCGAAACTAGCTCTTTGATATCTGTATTGAGGAAATCCCAAAACCGCTGAACTGCTGCCATTGTCAAACCAGTCTATGCATAAAGTTGCCTAGACCATAACTCAACATTTCAGCTAGTGCCCAGCTTTGTTATCCACTTGCAAAAATGTTGATATGAGCGAATTATGCGATCGCACCTGCACCAACAACGATTAGACCCCAGCAAACGTCAAATTCGCCCTCGCGATCTTTATTAACCCCGCGTCAATGCCGAGTTCATACCTGAATACGTTAGTTACACCTGTGCAGACCTTTATTCGCGTCTGACTTCGTTATTGTCGCTTGTCAATACAACGTCTGCACACCTGAACTCGTTAATCGCACTTGCAACAAGAACGATTGCACCGCTGAATTTATTCATGCATAGGGACAAACTGCGAATCTCACGACCCTCATCAATGATTGCCGTACTCAATTCATGGTGGATTACACGTTGATACATAGCAAAAAGGTGCGTCAGGCTTCGCCGTGACACACCCTACGGGGTCTTTAATTTTGAATTAATGTTAGCTAACTAGCCTTCTTCAGACGAACTTGCCGCCGTGCGGGGATAGTTGTCATCAACAAAGCCCATCTCAAACAGTTGCTGATACGCCTTTTCACCCAGATCACGAGTGGGCGACTGGCTGCCAATGATTTGAACCAGTAGCGGCACAGCTAGCTCAGGCTGATTTTGAGCACGATGCACCAGCGCAAGCTGATAGGTCGCCTGATCGCGCATTTCAGCCGCACTTAGAGCATTCGTTCGATTCGCTTCCGCAATCCGGTTATCAACTCCCGTAAAGCTTGAAGACAACTGCTGATAGAAATTTGAAAGCTGATTGAATACTTGGCGAGCCTCTTGCAGCTTCGTCTCTGCTAGATCATAGTTTTGGGCTGAAACCGCGCTGCTAGCTTCCTGTAAGAGTCGCTCTCCACCAGACATGCTGAGAACATTGGTTTGCACCCGAAGGTCGTCCGGCGTCTCGATTTCAGCAGAGGACTCCTCTGGTAACACTTCTTGCGCTTTTAGTGACATTGGCATGCCGAGCAGAATTGCTCCCGTTAAGGGCAGCGCCAACCAAGAAAAAGATGAAGTCATAAACTTATTTTGACGGAGAAGCATGGAGTAACGTTGTGTATCGGGGAAAACGAGACAGATTAACCTTCGCGTATCTTATCATTACAACTCTGCCACTTTGGTGATTCCCAAATGCTTTATTGCTAGATTGCGAAATCGCGATCGCAACCGGGGATTGCACGTTTGCCCCCAACGAAGTGCCACTTGGCAATGGTTAACCCAATAGTTAAACATTGCTGAACACCACACCCATAGGTAGACCTTACTGTTTGACGCTAGGTTCCCGGACGAACGTTATGGCCGCAGACATCCAACCCGAGTATCGAGGACTGATTCTCCAGCGCGGCGGAGAAGAACTGCTGCTGACCAAACTGCGCGATCGCTTCACCGTGCGCCTGGTTAACGACGCGAGCGATCCCGCGATTTTGCAAACGGCTCTGCAACCTCAAGCGATTCGCCGCATTCCCACCGGGGATCTATTTGAAATTACCGTGACCGCTGACCAGCTCGAATCTGCCATGACTCAAGCGCGGCAACTGGATACAGTGCGCTTTGCCAGTCATGTTTACAGTCTGGAATCCAGCCCTGCCACGGCTGTGTACTTGGGCGATCAGATCACCGTCCAGTTTGCGGAGGCGACTCCGACTGCAACGATTGAGACATTACTGGCGGACTTGGGCTTGAACATCGTACAGCCCATTGCCGGACTAGCGGGTACCTATGTTGTCCAGGTCGGGAAGGCGGCTGCCGAAAATCCGATCAAGCTTGCTAATCGGCTCACGGCCTCGCCTCATGTCCTTGTAGCTGAGCCGGATGTAATCATCCAAACTCAGGCGCTCTATCGCCCAACTGATCCCCTCTATGCTGAGCAGTGGTATCTCCAGCATGATGGTGGGGCTGCACTGGCGGCCAATTCCCATATTGCAATTGAAGCAGCCTGGGAACTAACGCGGGGTCATCGCTCTGTTGTTGTAGCGATTATTGACGATGGCTTTGATCTGAACCATCCCGATTTTCAGGGACTCGGCAAAATTGTGGCTCCCTACGATTTTTATGCTCAGGATTTCTTACCCATGCCGGAGCAGCCCGCCGAGAATCACGGCACAGCAGTCGCAGGAGTTGCGATCGCAGAAGAAAACGGTCAGGGCATCGTCGGTGTCGCGCCCGGTTGTGCACTGATGCCGATTCGCAGCACGGGCTATATTGACGACGACTCGGTTGAGCGCATGTTCGGCTGGGCAATGACCTACGGGGCTGATGTAATTTCCTGTAGCTGGGGCGTTAGTGCCGTTTACTTTCCCCTATCTCTACGACAGCGACTGGCCATTCATCGCGCCGCTACCGAGGGCAGGAACGGCAAAGGCTGCGTCATCCTATTCGCTGCTGGCAATGCCAACCGACCCGTGAGTGGCCCAATTAACGAGGCGGGCTGGTCGAAAGAACTCCTCAAAGGCGAAACTCAGTGGCTCAACGGATTTGCTGTGCATCCGGACGTAATTGCCGTTTCTGCCATCACCAGCCTGAATCGCAAGGCCGCGTACAGCAACTGGGGCAAACAAATTTCTGTCGCCGCACCGAGCAATAATGCTCCACCGGGTACCTATCTCACCAGTGAGGGAGCAGTGTTGACTGGCCCACCTGTTACTGCGCCGCTGCCAGGAAGAGGCGTATTGACTGCGGATCGGCTGGCGGAGCTGGGCTATGCCACAGGTGATTTTACCGATACCTTCGGTGGCACCTCTAGCGCTTGTCCTGTGGTGGCCGGGGTCGCGGCTTTGGTACTCTCGGCTAATCCTGAACTGACTGCCGCAGAGGTCAAAACGCTGATTGAGCAAACCGCTGAGAAGGTTGTTGATCCCAATCCCGATCCCCAGTTGAACCTGCGGAAGGGCACCTACAGCAATCAGGGCCACTCTGAATGGTTTGGCTATGGTCGTGTTCAAGCGCAGCGAGCCGTCCAAGAAGCCCTGCGCCGCCTACCAGATATCGGCCAAGCCGTCACTCAAATTCAGCGACGCAATGATGCGATCGCACCAATCCCCGATGCTGATCCTGCTGGCATCAAGCGAGATATTGTGATTGTGGAACAGCAGGAAATTCATTCGATTCAGGTCACCCTTGCTGTTGACCATAGCTTTCTCGGCGATTTGGAAATCTATTTGCTGCCGCCCCAGCATCCGGCAATTCTGCTCCAGGGACGCATCCTTGGTCGCCAAACCCGGCTACAAACCACCTATTCCTTAGCCACAACGCCTAACCTCAGCCCTCTGCTCGGCAAACCCGCTAACGGGCGCTGGCAGCTCTGGCTGATTGACCGCGCACCGGAGAACACCGGACAGCTTCAGTTTTGGCAAATTGATCTCGGTTTAGCATAAGGTGATACGTATATGGCCTGGTTTAAAGATCAACCAATTGCCCATCGGGGATACCACAATAACGGCTCAATTCCAGAAAATTCATTGGCTGCCGTCGAAGCTGCGATCGCACCTGGATATGCCGTTGAAATTGACATTCACCTGCTCAAAGATGGCAATATCGCTGTGTTCCATGACGATACGCTCGACCGAATGACGGGGGGATCGGGCAAAATTACCGACCAGGATGCCGCATCGCTGAAACCAATGCGTTTAGCTAACACGGATCATCATATTCCGCTAATTGAAGAGGTGCTGGCAGCAGTGAATGGAGCCGTGCCGCTGGTGATTGAAATTAAAAGCAAAGGTAAAGACAGCGTTGGCCCCTTGGAAACCGTTTTAGCCCAAAAATTAGTCGATTATGCTGGGGAGTACGCCATCCAGTCGTTCAACCCGTACACGCTGGCCTGGTTCAAGCAAAATCTACCCAATGTTCCACGCGGTCAGCTCTCCGGCAACTTTGCGGGCGAGGATTTGGCCTGGACTAAAAAATTCCTGCTCAGCAACTTATTGCTGAATTCGGTTAGCCAGCCAGCCTACATTGGCTATGACTTGCAGGCATTACCTCACATCGCACCTTTTTTAACTAGTCGCCTATTTGGCAGGCCCACCGTCGCTTGGACAGTCCGCACCAAGGCAGACTATGAACAAGCAAAGCGGTTCGCCGACAATATTATCTTTGAGCTGATCGTGCCCTAGTCGCTAGGTTTATATCAATTCTGTTGACTAGCGCTACAAATGAGATCAGTGCTGATGTCAAACCTGTGCATAAAACCCCAATTTATTGTTTGTGAAACGCTTCACAAGCAATAAATTGGGGTTTCAGCCGGACTTTGTATGAGAACTGAGCGCTGAGAACTAAGTGACAAGAATACGACTCACTCCTCTCACTCCTCTCGCCTCACGTTGTTAGCAACGGATTAAATCCAACCGCCACTCATGACAGCGGTCAATCCCATAAACACGATAGTCAACGTCCAGGTTGCGCGGTTCAGAGTTGTCTCAGCGCTTTTGGTACTGGTGAAGAGCTGAGCTTGACCGCCGATTCCGCCTAAACCGTCGCCTTTGGGGCTGTGGAGCAGCACGAGGATGATGAGACCCAGGGCGGACAATCCCCAGAGAATTTGAACGACTGTTTCGAGTGACATAAATCTGCGCTGGCTAAACTGAATCTGCTTATCTATATTACTGAGATCTGGCACCAATGCGCCATGATGACTCAGATCTGGCGACACTGTCGCTGCATCTGAGTCATATCGCTGGAGAAAGCAGGGCTTACTTGTGTGCCAACGGTACGCGGATGGGAGAACGATTGGGTTTCACGTCCACTTCCGCTGGCAGGATCATTGAACGACCCGTCATTTCGGGGGGCTGGGGGATCTGCAAGATGTCCAAAATGGTGGGAGCAATATCTGACAGCCGGCCATCTTCGCGCAGTTGGACATCGGTACCGTGACCTGGAATCTTGCGGCGTTCGCCTTCAATCAGAATAAAGGGTACCGGATTAGTGGTGTGAGCTGTCCAAGGATTGCCCTGCTCATCCCACATATATTCAGCATTGCCGTGATCGGCAATGATAATCGCTGTGCCGCCAACTTGACTTATCGCTTCCAGCAGACGACCTAGAGACTGATCGACCGCTTCAATCGCTTGAACAGCGGCATCCATTACGCCTGTATGCCCAACCATATCGGGGTTGGCGTAGTTCATGACCACCAGAGAGTAAACCTGTTTCTTGATAGCTGCGATCGCAACATCCGTGACCGCTTTGGCTGACATTTCCGGTGCCCGATCGTAGGTGGCCACCATTGGACTCGCGACGAGTTCTCGATCCTCTCCGTCGAAGGGTTCCTCTAAACCCCCATTGAAAAAGTAGGTGACGTGGGCATATTTCTCCGTTTCAGCCGTTCTAAACTGGCGCAAGCCTCGATTTGCAACTACTTCGCCCAAAATATTGCTCAGATTTTGCGGCTGGAACGCCACCTTCACTGGAAAGTTAGGATCGTACTGGGTAAATGTGCAAAAAGCCAGTGGCTGAACGTATTCGCGCTCGAAGCCACTAAAGTCTGCATCTACAAAGGCTTGAGTGAGCTGCCGTGCCCGGTCGGGACGGAAGTTGAAGAAAATTACGCCGTCATTAGGTTCAACTGCACCAGGAGCGACCCGAATCGGCTGGATAAACTCGTCGGTGATCTCTTGATCATAAGAAGCCTGAATTAACTCCGTCAATGGCTGCTCGACGCCGCTGCCTTTCTGGGTCATAGCGATGTAGGCCTTCTCTACCCGATCCCAACGGCGATCGCGATCCATTGCATAGTAGCGTCCCATCAGCGTTACGATGCGACCGACACCAATCTGAGCAATCCGTTCTTCAATTCGCTGAATTACGGCTTTGGCTTCGGTGGGTTTGGTATCTCGACCGTCCGTGATGGCGTGAATACAGATATCTGTGACTCCATGCTGCTTCGCGGCTTCTAACAGGCCAAAAAGATGATCAACATGGGAATGAACTCCGCCATCGGAACATAAACCGACTAGATGCAGTTTGCCGCCCTGCGCTTTGACAGCCTGAAAGGTTTCCAAAAGTGCAGGATTTTGAGCAATACTGCCATCTTCAACGGCGTCTGAAATTCGAACTAATTCTTGTGGAACAACGCGACCGGCACCAATATTAAGATGACCAACTTCGGAATTACCCATTTGGCCATCTGGTAGTCCAACATCCTTGCCAGAAGTCTGAATTAGCGTATGGGGATAAACTTCCCAAAGGCTATCAATGACAGGCGTATTGGCTACTGCGATCGCATTACCACTGCTATCCTCTCGGTAACCCCAGCCGTCTAGGATAACGAGTACGACTGGAGAAACAGACGCTTGTGCCATGCCTGAATGCCCTTCTGCGTTGTTTGCAATTGAATATTGATGATTTCTTCGCAATGATACCATTGAGTCCTCGCAATTACGGCAAGGGAGTAAGATGACGCACAGATGACGCGCGGCTTTTAAATAAGGCCGAATCCACTGATAGCATCAAATCGATATTTTTTCTGCTCGCGGTTAAACAAAGCGTTTAGCGGCAGCTAGCGTATCACTGATTGGATTTGGCTGAAGTCTTACGCTGCGATGCTTTCTCTTTCTGCTTAGTCCGCTGCTTTTCTCGTTTTGCAGCCGCTTTCTCTGCCTTTTGACGAGCGATTTCTTCTAATCGAGCGCGTTCTTTTTCTTCAGCAATTTTATCAAGATAGTAGTGATAGTCACCCCGATAGAGATGCAGTTCTCCGTCTTTAATCTCTACGATCTTATTCGCAACTTGGGAAATAAAGTATCGATCGTGAGAAACAATTACAACTGTGCCATCGTACTCCTGTAGTGCGGTTTCCAGCATTTCTTTAGCAGGAATATCAAGGTGGTTGGTCGGCTCATCTAAAATCAGCAAATTGGCTGGTTTTAGCAGCATTTTAGCGAGTGCTAAACGCGCTTTTTCTCCACCACTTAATGCCCGAACTGGCTTAAAGACCACATCGCCGCTGAATAAAAAGCGTCCCAACAGCGATCGCACCTCTTCAGTTTTCCAGTCCGGCACCTCATCGTGAATGGTGTCCACCACCGTCTTGTTCAAATCTAGCGCTTCTGCCTGGTTCTGTTCAAAATAACCAGGGATTACATTATGATCCCCTAACTTGACCACACCGTCCTCATGGGGTTCAATGCCCATCATGAAGCGCAGGAGGGTTGATTTGCCGCAGCCGTTTGGCCCCAAAAAGGCAATGCGATCGCCCCGCTCGATTAGCAGATTCGCATCTAAAAATAGAATGTTGTCGTTGTAGGTGTGGACGAGATTCTGGATATTCATCACCTCACGACCGCTGCGGGGAGCGGGCGGAAACTTGAACCGCATCCCTCTGAGATCGCTCTCGGGAGCTTCCACCAACTCAATTTTTTCCAATTGTTTTTCACGGCTCTTGGCTTGGGTGCTGCGAGTGGCGCTGGCTCGGAATCGTTCAATAAAAACCTGCTGCTTCTCAATTTCCTTTTGCTGCCGTTCGTAAGTGGCTTGCTGGGCCACCTTGGCTTCAGCTTTTTGCTCCAAGTAAGCCGTGTAGTTACCGAGATACGTAGTTGAGATACCCCGCTCGGTTTCAACGATGTGGGTACACAGGCGATCCAAAAACTCCCGGTCATGGGAGACAATCACCATCGGCGTATTGAGTTCTTTAAGGTAAATCTCCAGCCACTCAATCGTTTCTAGGTCAAGGTGGTTAGTTGGCTCGTCCAGCAGCAGCAAATCCGGTTCTTGCAGCAGGATTTTGCCTAAACTCATTCGCATCTGCCAGCCACCGCTGAAGGCGCTGACCAAGCGATCCCCGTCATCAGATGTGAATCCCATTTCGGGCAAAATTTTCTCAATCCGAGCTTCTAGCCCATAGCCATCCAACGCTTCAAACTTGCGCTGGAGCCGATCCAGTTCGTGAATCAGTTCGTCAAGCTGTTCGGGATTGGCTGACTCCATCTCGCGGGTGACTTGAGCGAGGCGCTGCTGTACATGATTGGCCTCTTGAAAGACCGTCCAAAACTCTTCCCGCACCGTGCGACTGGGATCGACTTCAAATTCCTGGGTCAGATAGGCAATATGCAAATTGCTGGGGCGAATCACTTCACCTGTAGTGGGTTCAACTTCTCCGGCAATAATTTTAAGCTGAGTGGATTTGCCCGCGCCGTTGACTCCGACTAGGCCAATTCGATTGCCGGGTTTCACTTCCCAGGTGACATCTTTGAGAACTTCTCCCGTGGGATAAATTTTGCTAATTCGCTCTAGTCGCAGCATGAACCCTCCTGCCTGTATACGTCTGCGTTCTGTTCGCTATTGTTTGACTGCAACCTAGTTAGCGTTACCAGTCTTTTGCGAATGATCTGTGGATACTAGTTTTCTACAAATGTTTTACGAAGACTTTTTCATGCATCCTATTTCTGTGAATACCTATGCGAAAGCGCTGATTCCGAATCCTCTGAATCGAATGAATCGGTTTTAAGAGATGAGGCTTATGAGGCGTTTGCCTCATCCCCTCTATAGGGCTGCTGCCCAAACTGTAACAAATTTTAAGACGCTGCGGGGAGTATCGACAAATCTGGTGGTTGGGGTTCGGCTATGTGGGACAATTGCGATCGCGGTTCATTCGTTACGGTACATTTTGTTCATTCGCCCTGTTCATAACTAAATTCTTCCCATGACGGCATCCATCCCTACCAACCAAACGAACCAAGCAGCAGTCAATAGCGCCCATCGAGCGACCGTTCCTCAGCTCAATTTGCCGCCCTGCTTGCTGCTTGGCCCTGGGCCATCGAATGCCCATCCGCTGGTGCTACAGGCGATGGCGCTTCAGCCGATTGGTCATCTTGATCCCCGCTATTTGCAGGTGATGAATGACGTGCAGGAACTGCTGCGCTACACTTGGCAGACTGACAATGAAACGACGATTTCAGTCAGCGGCGCGGGCAGTGCGGCAATGGAGGCGACCCTGGCGAATGTCGTTGAACCTGGCGATGTGGTGCTGGTTGGCGTTATGGGCTACTTTGGCCATCGGTTAGTCGATATGGCCGGACGCTACGGCGCGACCGTGCAGCAGATTCATAAGCCCTGGGGCCAAGTCTTTTCCCTAGATGAATTGCGTACCGCAATGGAAACCCATCGTCCTGCCGTGCTGTGTCTGGTTCATGCCGAAACTTCGACCGGGGCACGGCAACCACTAGAGGGCGTTGGCGATCTCTGCCGTGAGTTTGACTGTCTGCTGCTGCTGGACACAGTGACCAGTCTGGGTGGCGTGCCGCTGTTCCTGGATGAGTGGGACGTGGATTTAGCCTATAGCTGTGGTCAAAAGGGGCTGAGTGCACCGCCGGGAATTTCGCCCCTTACCTTTGGCCCACGGGCGATGGAAAAAGTAATGCGCCGTAGGACACCAATCGCAAACTGGTATTTGGACATCAATTTGCTGAATAAGTACTGGGGTCGCGATCGCGTTTACCACCATACGGCTCCGGTCAATATGAACTATGCGATGCGGGAAGCGTTGCGTCTGATTGCGGAAGAAAGCTTGGAAGCCCGCTGGGCAAGGCATCGCACCAATGCCAAGTTGCTCTGGGATGGTCTGGCCGACATGGGATTGACCTGTCATGTTGATGAGGCAACTCGCCTGCCGACGCTGACAACGGTGCGAATTCCGGCTGGGATCGACGGCAAGGCCGTTAGCCGCAAGTTACTCATGGAGTACAACATCGAGATCGGCGGCGGGTTGGGAGAACTGGCGGGTCAGGTTTGGCGGATTGGCCTGATGGGCTATAACAGTCGGCGTGAAAATGTGGTGCTGCTGCTAGAAGCGCTGCGACAGGTGCTGGTTGATCCCAGCGTGAAGACAGCATAGATTTCAGTATAGATTTAGGGAATTACACGGTGAGCGGGGGCGGGTTTAGTCGCTAGTTGTATTAAACGAGATCAGATCAAAGGTGTCTGTAAAAACCGCCCCTACTGGGAATTTTGTTTGTAGTCTGCTTGAAGGACTGAATCAGATTAAAAATCACAAATTTTGTCTGAGAGCATCGCCATCTTGTAAATTTGCTCTTACTATAAATGGCACGTAAGAGTGGAACGTGATGTGAGCGACGGGCGGCATGGCAACTAAAACAACAAACCAACGCATTAGCCAATTTGCGATCGCAACTTTATTTGTAGTTGCGATCGCGATCTTGCTGAAGATTTTGATGACATTCCTGGGTGAGGTTTACGTTTACAGCATTCCAATTCTGGGTGGGCTGCTGCAAAGTATTGAGGTTGTTGAAATCTGTAACTTTCTGATTTTTGCCATTCTGGGCTTTGGGGTTGGTGTCGCAACTGTATTTTTGCCCAATCGACTGCGATCGCGCTGGGGTGCGATCGCGCTGGTGATCCTGATCCCGATTGTGATCAGTGCTGGCTATATGACCCGACATCACTACTGGGTGAGGCAGGTGGCGTCAGAAGGGCAAATTTCCGTTGCAGAAGCCCGTAGCACAACAGACAATCTGCTCCAGACGGAGATTGGTCGAGGTGGCTCCTTGGGCTACTTTTTCTACACTATCAAAGTTCCCCTGTTGCCCACGGATGCCCGCTCAATTCAAGATTTAGCCAGCTCAGAGCAGCGGCTTAATCGAGAGGTGGTTGAGATTAGCGGCATGGAATCGAAAGCTGTCAGTTTACTGTTCGATTTCGTTGGCTGGTGCGTTCGCGGCTTCTACCTCTTCATTGCGCTGATGACAGCCTGCGTCTATTTCTATAAAGGGGTTGGCCGAGTGCATACAGTTCGCCAACAGCAGCGGGTTAAAGCTTACTCATCCTAGAAAACAAAACATGGCTTAACCACAAAGCAGGCTGGTCACGACCAGCCTGCTTTGTGGTTGCGGCGGCGGATATAGGCTAGCTGGCCAGATAAGCTCGCATGTCTGCTTTGCGCTTACGCAGCTTTGTTAGTGCTTCGCGCTCGATTTGACGAACACGTTCACGGCTAATGCTTAACCGATCGCCAATTTTAGCCAGGGTCATCGTGCTGCCGTCGTCTAGGCCAAAGCGTAGCCGCAGCACTTCTTGTTGTTGAGGCGTGAGTTCGGCAATTAAGTTCTCTAGATCGGCCCGCAGGGATGATTGAGTGGCAAATTCTTCTGGCGACATGCCGTCATCTTCTAGCAGATCACCCAGTTCGGTATCCTGATTATCCCCAACTCGTAAATCAAGCGACAGCGGCTGGCGAGACTGGGATAGGTAATCACGCACCTGCTTGGTGGTTAGATCGAGTTCTTCCGCTAGCTCTGCAACCGTAGCAGCTCGACCATACTTTTGCGACAACTGGCGCTGAGCCTTCTTGATCTTGTTGAGCTTTTCAGTAATGTGAATTGGTAACCGGATCGTGCGGCTCTTTTCTGCGATCGCACGAGTAATGGCTTGGCGAATCCACCAGTAGGCATAAGTCGAGAACCGATAGCCCTTGGTGGGATCAAATTTCTCAACGCCGCGCTGCATGCCGATTGTGCCTTCTTGGATGAGATCCAGCAAATCGACGTTGCGCTTGATGTACTTCTTCGCCACCGATACGACTAGACGCAAGTTTGCTTCCACCATCTTGCGCTTGGCGATCTCGCCTTCAGCAATGACCCGCTCCAGTTCATCAACGGAGAGTTTTGCGGCTTCTGCCCAAGTGCGGCGATCAGGAAACTGGTCTAGCTGCTCAGTTAGGTTGTCTCTCACTTGTTCTACGGCCATTAACCGCTGTACCTGTTTGCCGTAGAGGATTTCCTGCTCGTGGGTCAAGAGCGGAACACGTCCGATTTCTTTCAGGTAAGTCCGGACTAAATCTGTAGATGTTTGAGCGGTTCGCATAGCATCAAGATCAAGTGTAAGGGGCTAAGGGAGAGCAGGTTAGCCCAAACAGGCAACTGCTCCGTCAAGGACAACGATTCAGCGAAGCAATGAAGCTAAGTAGATTGGCTATCAATAAACGCACTTCAGAAACCGGGGTAACGCCCCGCCGGGATGCTCTCCCGGTTTTAGATATGCATTTACTTGTCTGCAGCTGCTTCAATGTACGGTTGAGTATTAATACTGAATTTGCCAGCAAAAGCTAAGCGTAACGTTCGGTGAAAGGAGTGCGCTGCACACCATTTATCAAACGCTATTTTGAAATTTTGTAACCAGATTTCGAATCACTCTTGGGGAAGAGAGGTTCAGAAAACCTAGATTGGCTCGTAGACAAGACCTCAAACCAACCGTTTGGCTGAACCTGCTCTTCACACCTATTGCTTAACACTGGTTCTCAAGAGTTTTTAACGAGGTAGCTGCTCATCAGTTCGTACAGGAATACGGATAGCTTCTTCCTGCGATCGCACTTCGGCTTGATGACGCTGCCACTCGCTGTAGAGCGCAGCACTAGTTGCGATCGCTAAAATCAGAGTTATTGCGTCATGTGTCATAAAAATTCAAGAAATAGGGTTTATATGTTAACGATTGTAACATTGATGAGAGAGACTGTATCCCCCTTTGTGAAGATTTAATGTACTAGTTGTGCAGCTTGAGTCTGATGCTAGAGTAACCGTCACGCCTTTAGATAACTGCATCATGGGCAACAAAATAGGTGCGGTCACGGCCTATACAGACCGCATCAATCAGGGGTTAATGAGTAACTGGTCAGCGCTTGATGTAAAGTTACATCAATTATTTGCTGAGAATTTTGTAACTTTCATCTTGGCACGGCTCAATCTGAGTTTGAATTGACGATCCCAAAGCCGCTCATCAACAACCAAATGAGTGATGCTGCCGTTAAGATGTGGCGGCAGCATCACTCATTTGGTTTTGATTTTCAATGTGCAGGATATAGGTTTTCAACCGGACTTGGATATTAGGGGTTCATATACCTATGACAGTGCATCCAATCATCCTTAGAGTGGTTCTGATGCAAAATGTGCAGTGAAAATAACGTTGACAAGGTCATGTCATATAGGTTGACGACAGCTATGACACCTTCCTATGGGTACTCTACTACTTCTAAGCCTCTGCCCCAGCGCTGCCGGACTTGGTTCTTGGGCAGTCTTCAGTTGCTGTTTTGGCTTGTTTTCCGACCCAGTCGTTGGTCAAGCTATCTTCAGAGCATTCATCCGCACTTGGGCAACAGTCGGTTAATGCCTACCTCGCAGCGGTGGGTGCATCCATTTGGACGATTAATGATTGAAGAGGGCATCCTCCTGCCTGTGCTAATCAACGGCTTGATTTCAGGGTTAGGGTTTAGCAATGCTTCATCCATTGCCTCATTCATCACGATTCCCGCTTCTACTCTGGTGATACATCTGGTGATCAGTATCAGCCTGGCGCTGCTGATTGGGATAGCGGGTGGCTATGTTGTGACAGATTTACGGGGGGAGATTGAAGGCACGGCGGCTGGAGTTGTGCTTGCGATCGCATTTAGCATCACGATTAATCTGTTGACTAATTTGCTGCTCACTGATGCTGTGGAGTTCCCTGCTGACTCAGCTAGCTCAACCCGCCTGATCGTTTTGGTTTTCCTGAGCCTGCTCATCGGTTTAGCCATTGGATCAGCCGCCGGATTAGGCTACAGCGCGACTCATGGCTATTCTGTGGTCGAATGGTCAGAGAGTGTAAGGCTGGTTTTTGGGTTGCCACTTTTGCTCGGGATGCTAGTCGGTGGCGTTTTTGAACTGGTTGGTGGTGCGATCGCGCTTGACACTCTTCACTTCATGCCGGGATTTGCAATTGGCATTGGTTTTGGCCTGGCAGTCGCTATCGGTCTTTCCGTCAATCTTTGGCGACCGCTATTAACCTACCCGCTGTTTCTACCGTGGCAATTGCTGCTCTATGTACTCGATCAGCATCGTTTGAATCCTCGACACCCTGATGTCAAAAAGAGCTTAATCCGCTGGCATCCTGCTTTTTGGGATGAACTGCAATACCTACCGCTCTGGGGATTAGATCGACATCTAGCCTTTGTTTGGCGCTGCAATCCTCAAGAAGGTAAAGTCGCCCAGCAGCGTCTTCAGCATACTTATCAAGCATGGGCTGCACGACGGTTGGAGACTTTGGAGGAGGAGCGAGGCTGTGGGGGGTATCAAGAGAGTTGAGGCTGTAAAGGGAGTGATGGGGTGATCGAGTAGCGGAGTAGATTGGTTTTATCCATTTACTTAATATTTAAGAAGGTGAGGAGTGAGGAGTGAAGTGTATTCGGTCACTCAGCACTCAACACTCAGCATTCAGTACTACTCAATCGTTTCATTCACCGGGAATCGATCGATCAAGCGGCTGGCCTGACGGGCGGTGGTGCGTAATTGATCAGAGATATGGGGCACATGGGGAATCTGAGACAGAAAATCGAGTGTGCGCCGCAGCATTCGCACGACATCGCCCTCGTCCAGGCTGGTATTAGAGCAGAGTTCTGACCAGTCGGTTTCGAGTGCCCACTGTTCGACTAAGCCGATCATGTCGGTTTCTAGCCAAACGGGTAGTGAAATTTGATAGCGGCGCTGGAGCTGGAAGAGCTGGCGACGAATGCCGCGCAGTCCACCGAGTGCTTCTTCTACATCGGGGGAAACTTTGTAGTTTGTCCAGCTATCGGGACGAGAGATTTCTGTTACCAATGCGGCACAAACTGCCGCGAAGTGATGGGGGGCAAGCTGATCCAATTCCCGAGATGCGATCGCTAATCCTAGCCATAGCTCGTTGTCGCCGCGTAGGGCAGCGGCAATTTCGCCCATTTCGGTGGGCTTGTCGTCTATGAGGCAACCAAATGCTTCCAGGATTTTGATTAGATTCAAAAACTCTTGCCAGTTATGGTGCAGGAGATTGTCTAGTTTGCTTTGGCGATCGCGCAGGTCTTGCTCTAGCCGTCGCAGCCGCTTTTGCCGCTTGAGAAAATAGCTGGGGTTGTCGATTTCACGTGCTGGATGCTGAGCCATTTCGGTTTCCACTGCCCGCAGGCGCTTGGCCTGCTCCACAACTTCGGGGGCGGTTTCATAGGCTAGAGTGGGCGTCGGAATTTGTGCCGCGATCGCACCTGCTGTTTCATCGCCACTCCGCTGCTGTCCGGGCTTGGCTGGCATGTCGTCTGGTGGCGTGAGGGAGTCAACCGCCTCAATGCGGGGCAACTCAGTATGCAAACCCACGACATCTTTGACATGCACTACATACCAGCGGTTATTTTGACCTAAACAAATCAGATAGGGAAACTGACCGGAGCCAGGTACTTTCGTGACTAATGTGGCCGGAACGGGGTCGATGCTAGCGACGTTTTTACCGCGCAGACTGAGAATTGTACCTGCGATCGCAAATGACAGCTCCAGCGGCAAATCTTGGGTGAGAGCCTCTTCGGCCTGCTGCTGCAAAATTTTCAGCAAGCGCTTTTCTTCCCGGTGCCGTCCCTGGAGCTTGGCGTAGCTGTTTAAGTCCTCTTCGTTGACAGACTCCAAAATTGAGCGGTTGTACTCGATCTCCGATTTAATATCGTCAATGGCGACTCGCTGCGGGCTGAGGTGGAGCGTGGCGAGGTACTGGCCAAAACTACGCTCAATCAGATCTTTGGCCTGATCCAGTGTGTGGGTTTGCAGCAGGTTGAGCACCATGCCGTAGTTGGGCGTAAACTGGCTGACCAGCGGATCGGCTCCGGCAGTGGCTAAATAGGAGGCTTCGGGCGCACCTTCAAAGCGCGTTTGCACTGTCACCACATAGCCGACGGTATCCATGCCGCGTCGTCCAGCTCGACCGGACATTTGCAGAAATTCGGACGGATTGAGCAGTCGATGGCCCAAGTCGGTGCGCTTCGACAGGCTCGAAATCACCGTTGTGCGGGCAGGCATATTAATCCCTGCGGCCAGCGTTTCCGTGGCGAAGACGACTTTGATTAAGCCCTGCTGAAACAGTTCTTCCACCAAGCCTTTCCAAGCGGGCAAAATTCCGGCGTGATGGGCGGCAATGCCTCGATAGAGCGGTTCGACCTGTCCTTCTCGCGCCGCTTCGGGATTGCGAGCCAGAAACTGATCAATTTGCTGCTTGAGGAGTCTTGCCTCCGCTGGATTGACCAGATTGAGATGCTCAACATCGCTGACGGCGCGATCGCAACCCCGGCGACTGAAAATAAAGTAAATCGCGGGCAGCATATCCCGCTGTTCAAGCTGGCTGATGATAAACGGCAGGCTGGGCGCTTCCGGACGGCTCGATTTACCCTGGCGAGATTTTCTGCGATCGCGACTGCCGCCTTTCGGCTTGAGACGCGGATTCAGCTTTTTCCCTTTAGAATCCAGCAGCGGAAACAGTCCCTTGGGATTGCAGAAGCTGAACTCCAGCGGCACCGGGCGAAAATCAGAGTAAATCAGTTCCGTTGGCCCATGCACCTGATCAATCCAGTCCGTCAGTTGATCGCTATTGGCAATCGTGGCCGACAGGGCAATTAACTGCACATCTGGCGGCGAGTAGATGATCGATTCTTCCCAAACCGTGCCGCGCTGGCGATCGTTCATGTAGTGACATTCGTCTAGTACTACCGCTTCCACATCTTGCAGGGACGTACCGACTTCGCCAATCGGCGTGCCGTAGAGCATGTTGCGGAAAATCTCGGTGGTCATCACCAGGATGGGCGCATCGCGGTTAATTGACACATCGCCCGTGAGCAGCCCCACCTGCTCTTCACCAAACTGGGCGCGGAAGTCTCGCAGCTTTTGATTCGACAGCGCTTTCAGTGGTGTGGTGTAGAATGCCCGCTTTTGCCGTGCCAGTGCCCGAAAAATCGCGTATTCCCCGATCAGCGTTTTGCCTGATCCAGTTGGCGCACAGACAACGACGGAGCGATTGTCATTGATCGCGTCGATGGCCTGCTGTTGAAAATCATCCAGTTCAAAGGGAAATAGCGTTTTTGTATCCAGCACTCAAACAATCCTGCGAATTCGCGTCGGGGGCAATGTCCTTTAATTGTGCCATGTCCAGGATTTTTCAGCGGTAGGCAGCACCGCTTTAGTCTAGCCCCAGCATCTGTAGCGGTAGTCAGCTTAGTTAGGACATGGACGTTTTTGTGGCTTGGCCAAGCCATGTCATAACAACGTCACTGATTATCACTATCGCTACCCATCCAGGGACAGAGCTGGTGTAGGCTAAAACACTCATTGACAGCTAAATAGCTATTAAGTAATCTAAAGATATCACAGTTGTATACACGTTACGAGCAAGTTACAGGCAGAACGGATTTACGATGAATTGCCGATGGACTGTCTGCTGAGGCTGATACTGAATCCGATGGCAAAATCCGTTTTAATTGGTGCAAGGCGGTATCAACTGCTCTGGGCAGGTCAATAGATAGTTAATAGATTGAGAGTTTCAAACCAGATAAAAATAAGGAGCAATCACGATGCTGTTTCGCCAACTCTTTGATCAGGAAACGAGTACCTACACCTACTTAATTGCTGATCCGGCTACGAAAGAAGCGCTGCTGATTGACCCCGTGATTGAACAAGTGGATCGCGATCGCAACCTCCTTTCAGAACTCGGTTTAACGCTGAAGTATTGTCTTGAAACCCACATTCATGCCGATCACGTCACTGGAACGGGCAAACTGCGCGATTTAGACGGCTGCCTGGGCGTCGTGCCGGAACATGCTAAAGCTGCCTGCGCCGATCGGTTTATGAAAGATGGCGAAACCCTCACGATGGGCGGAATTCACATAGAAGCCATTGCCACACCGGGACACACAGATAGTCACTTGGCCTATTTGGTCAACGGCACCCATCTGTTTACCGGAGATGCTCTGTTTATTCGCGGTTGCGGTCGCACCGACTTCCAAAGCGGGGACGCAGGTTTGCTATATGACTCTGTAACGAACAAGCTATTCGCTCTGCCCGATGAAACCTGGGTCTATCCCGGTCACGACTATCGAGGCCACACGGTTTCCACCATTGGCGAAGAGAAGCAGTGGAACCCCCGCTTTGTTGGTCGCGATCGCACTCAGTTCATTGCGTTCATGGACGGTCTGAATCTACCCGATCCGAAAAAAATCATGGAAGCCGTACCCGCCAATGAGCGCTGCGGCAAGGTCGCCACTCTAACAACAGCTTAGTTTTTCTTGGGCTTTGAGGATTTTGGATTTCGAGGACTAGGGGCTGAGTGAACGGGTGGATGGGTGGATGGTGTGACAAAGCCAACCTACTCCATCACATGATTACCCTATTACCCATCCACCCATCCACTCCCTCTAAAACCTCTACAGCCTTTACAGCCCTCTACAGCCTCTACAACCCTTACTTTCGATACACTATGACTCACACTATTCCTTATTCCCAAACCCTACTAACTCTCAGCGCCGACCAACTTAAACAAAAGCTGGATCAGCATTCTGTACGCCTGATTGATGTGCGAGAACCGGGTGAATATGCCGGAGAGCACATTGCTGGAGCTGAAAATAGGCCGCGATCGCGGTTTCAGCCGGAACAACTGTTGTCCACTAATGATGATCGACTGATTGTGCTCTACTGCCAGTCTGGTAACCGTTCCGGGCAGGTGGGGCGTCAGCTTTTAGAGGCGGGTCTGACAAACGTTGCCCATTTAGAAAACGGTCTGCCAACGTGGAAAGCGGCAGGCTATCCGACTCAGGTTAACCGTAATGCGCCGATTAGTATTTTTCGCCAGGTGCAAATTGTAGCGGGTTCGCTGGTGCTGGCGGGCACTCTACTCAGCGCGTTCGTCTCCCCAGCGTGGCTGCTGCTCAGCGGTTTCGTGGGTGCCGGACTCGTATTCGCTGGCGTCACCAATACCTGTGCGATGGGCCTGCTGCTCGCCAAGCTGCCCTATAACCAGCAGGGAGCAAACGGATGATCAGCGTAATCGGATATCTGTTGGCCGTTAGCATTGGCGTGAGTTTAGGCTTACTGGGTGGCGGTGGCTCAGTCTTAGCCTTGCCTGTCCTGGTTTACGTGATGGGGGTGCCGACCAAATCTGCGATCGCAATGACCCTCGTCACCGTTGGCTCCGTTGCGTTCGTGGGCACGATTCCCCACTGGCGCAAGGGACGAGTACGGCTGAAGACCTCGCTCATCTTTGGCTCTGCCACAATGGTCGGTGCATACGCGGGTGCCCGGATTGCCAACCTGCCGTTTGTCAGCGAAACCTTTCAGATGCTGCTGTTCGCGGTGCTGATGTTGGTGGCTGCCGTCTTTATGCTTGTAAAAACAGCTAGAGCGGAACAGAATATAGCGCCTGCTGTGTCTTCATCATCGGCTGGTCATGGGGAATCGCCAGCGACGGCTGAGCTGCTTGCCCTTTATCCCAAACCTGTGTGTCGCTATTGCTGGCTGTGGTTGCTGACAGAAGGATTAGCGGTGGGCACTTTGACGGGCTTAGTCGGTGTAGGCGGCGGATTTGCCATTGTTCCGGCTCTGGTTCTGCTCGCAAAGCTGCCGATGCGCGATGCGATCTCAACCTCACTGCTGATTATCTTCTTAAACTCGGTGGCTGGACTGCTGGGCTACTTGGGCCATGTATCGATTGATTGGCCGCTGACAGTGTCCTTCACCTTTGCGGCAGGAATCGGCATGGTGATCGGAATTTACCTGTCGCAGCGAATTTCAGCCAAGCAACTGCAAAAAAGCTTTGGCTATTTCCTGCTAGCTGTCGCAGCGCTAATTTTGATGCAAAACCGCCATAGCTTTCTGCGATCGCAAACGACTTCGACTCTATCGCCCGCCTCAGTTCAAACTCTCCTAACGGCGCAGTCAGACGAATCAAATCTCCTTCTGTAGAGGAGGAGATTCTTAACGAGCTGTGACTACTCTAAAGCTGAGACTTAGTTTCAGTTAAGGAGTTACTCTCATATGAAAATGAAAAGACACGGGGCACAAAACTTTGCCCTGATCATCGGTATTGTTTACATGCTCGTGGGCTTGATGGGATTCATTCCCGCGTTCGTCTCTGCCCCGGCTAATATTCCTGACTACGTATCCATTACAGGCGTTGAACAAGGATATGGCTATCTGCTGGGTATCTTCCCTATTAACATAGCCCATAACTTAGTTCACTTAACGGTTGGCGTTCTCGGTTTTGCCGCCTCGATTTCTTGGGATACCTCCCGCTGGTACTCCGGATCGCTGGCTGTATTCTACGGTCTGCTAACGGTTTTGGGCCTATTCCCCTACACCAACACCATGTTTGGCCTCGTGCCCATCTACGGCAGTGACATTTTTCTGCACGCTGCAACCGCTGCGATCGCAATCTACTTTGGCTTTGTTGCCACACCCGATGTGCGAGAACTGGTGATCAATGAGCAAAACAATGCACGGTCTTCTAAAGAGGCATCCAATCCGGGTGCATAAAGTTGCGATCGCTGATTGATATCTAATCAGCTGATCAAACTAATTTTGATTTCGGTGGAAGCTTACCTGGTGGGGTTTTCACCGAAAATTTCTTTAAAGAGCTGTAAAGGCTATAGAGGACTGTAAAGGCTGTAGAGGGAGTGATGGGGTGATGGAGTAATCGAGTAACGAAGTAGATTAGCGTCGTCACCCCATCATCCATCCACCCCATCACTCCACTACCCGATCACTTAGGTTTAAGAAAAAGGGCTGAACCCTAATTAGACTTTTTTGGAGCTAGCAACATCATCATGTTGCGACCCTCGCGCTTGGGCTTTTGCTGAATTTCAGCCATGTCTTCCAGATCGGCGGCCATCTGCATCAGCAGCTTTTCAGCCAGATCGGTGTGCTGAATTTCGCGGCCTCGGAACATGACGGTGGCTTTGACCTTGTCGCCCGCTTTGAGAAAGCGCTTGGCATGTTTGACGCGCACTTCATAGTCGTGGTCGTCAATCTTGTAGCGCATTTTTACTTCTTTGACTTCAGCATTATGCTGTTTCTTGCGAGCTTCTCTGGCTCGTTTTTCCTGCTCAAACTTGTACTTGCCGTAATCCATAATTCGGCAAACGGGTGGGGTCGCTTTGTCGCTGACTAGAACCAAGTCTAGTTCGCGTTCTTCAGCGATGCCCAATGCTTCCCTAGGAGTCATAATGCCAAGCTGCTCACCATCAGCAGCAATGACGCGGATCTCCGGAAACCGAATGTTATTGTTGATGGCGGGTAAGTTGCGATTAGATTTCGTCGTAGGACGCATTAGCAGTGATACCGACTGTAAATTAACAGGATTTAGATAAAGAACAGGGTCAAGCGCAAGGCTTCAGTAAAGTCGCTGCTGCGGGTGTCAGTTGCTCCAGCCGTTATCCCATGTTGGGCAACAGGAAACTGAGATCGCAGCATTTAGGGAACAATACAAGTGAATCGAGAGAAAACTATTCTACTGAATTACACCTGCATTTTATCCACACCTCATCGATTGAATAACTTCAGGTCATAACCCCAAGTTTTCTGACGACAGGATGCCTTTCTTCAAAGATATTCTATCCATAGCAGAATGGGCGATCTCAACATCAACGTATGTTGAGTTTTTTAGCTAAACGTTGCATAGATTACGGATGCATAAACCTGCTCTTGCTCAATGCCTTGCTCCAGTCAGATTGCCCTGCGTTATGGATGAATTCGCTCCACTCAACCATTTCGATAGATTTGTGTCTACAAACGCCGACAAAAGCTTGAAATAGCAGCAGATTGACGCATTTATTACAAAATACAAAGTTGCTGACCGCTACAACGGTCTTTAGCGTTGTCGTTTGTTCGAGATTTAGGCGTTTGAACTACTCTAGTTACGTTCCAGTTGATTCCGTTTTGTCTACTGTTAATCCAATTGTTTGTCCGATAGCTCCCAGGGTTTCGGATTGGCAAGCAACTGATGCTGACTGGTTTGAAGCGGGTTTTGATTATCTAGCAAAGGTGCGATCGCTAGTGCTGTCGCCGGAGATGATCGACCCAGGACAGGCAATGGCGCAGCGAATCCGAGTTTGTGAGTGGATGGGGGAGCATATCTACGGCATCAATCTGCTGCTGAATGCCTATCTGCACGCTTGCCACCAGTGTTTTGAGTCGTATGAGCGCCCTGATATTCGGATTTTGGCGGCACCACTTGCTTCAGACTTAGGGCTAGATGGCCTGTGCAACATTTTTACCGACCCGATCACCATGCTGATTGATGTAGGACGCGTCGATCCCGCCGATTGGATTTGCGTGGTCGCCCATGAATACGCCCATGCTTACTTGGGAACACCGGGGCACACTGACCAATTTCAGGCTGTACTGAACCATTTATGTTTGGGGCTTGGCCTAGAGCCCTTTGTCGGATTTGAGCATTTGCCTGCAACAGTCAGAGAGCAGCACTTGCAGCATTGGCCTTGCTGTCAAACTCGACAGAATTCTCTAGCGTTCTGGCAAGGGGAAGGCTCGTTGGTGCTTGGAATGCGTTAATCCCTGTGGGGGTGGGTTTTGTTGGCCAATTGGGGGCTGTGATGAGCCTGGATTGACTCAACCCGCCCCTACGAAAGGTTTTGGTTTGAATAGGTGTTATTTCCCGATGCAGAATCGGCTAAAGATTTGATCCAGCATGGATTCGGTCATTTCTTCGCCCGTGATGCTGCCAAGGGCACGGATGGCTTCACGGAGGTCAATCGTCCAGAAATCAAGCGGTAGCTGATCCTGAATGGTTTGCTGAACCCGCTGGAGAGCCTGTTGCGCCTGGGTCAAAGCAGCAGCCTGACGCTGATTGATGGCAACGTCCAAATTGGCGGCGGTCAGTCCCCCCGTTTGCACGATGGAGAGAATCGCCTGCTCTAGCTTGTCGATGCCCTGCTGCTGGGCGGCGGCGGTGGTGACGCGCTGAACGGGTTCCATTAAATCAATGGCAGGGGGTTGCTCAACCAAATCAATTTTGTTGAGCACCAAGATCAGCGGACGATGCTTGACTTTGTCGTAGATGATTTGATCCTCATCTGTCCAGCCTGTTTGAGCATCGATGGTGAACAGAATCAAATCGGCGGATTGAGCGACAGATTGCGATCTCATCACGCCAATTTGCTCCACTTGGTCAGTGGCTTCGCGAATGCCAGCGGTGTCTAGCACCTGAATGGGAATGCCGCCCACGACAAGCTGCGATTCCACAACATCGCGAGTCGTCCCAGGCAGTTCGGTAACGATGGCGCGATCGCTGCGGCTCCAGGCGTTGAGTAGGCTCGATTTGCCGACGTTGGGACGACCGACAATCGCCACTTTTAATCCGGTTCGCAGCAGTTCGCCCTGATCGGCAGTGGCGAGAATCTGGGTCGTTTCAGCTAGAACGGTATCTAACTGCTGCTGGACAAGCGCCTCATCTAGGGGTGGTAAATCATCTTCAAAATCGATGCGCGCTTCAATTTCAGCCAGCCAATCCAAGCAGGTTGACCGTAGAGCACGAATCGGCTGAGCCAATTTTCCCTGTAGACCTGCTAGCGCCATTTGCGCCGCTTGCGGTGAACGGGCACCGACTAGATCGGCAATCCCTTCTGCTTGGGTGAGATCAATGCGACCGTTGAGAAAGGCGCGTAAGGTGAACTCACCGGGTTCCGCTAGTCTTGCGCCTGCGGTTAGGCACAGTTGCAAGACCTGCTGAACGGCCATGATGCCGCCGTGACAGTGAAACTCCACTACGTCTTCCCGCGTGTAGGAGCGGGGGGCCAGCATGAGTAACAGTAATGCTTCGTCGATCACTTGCTGCGTGTCGGGATCGCGAATCGTGCCGTAGAGAATTCGGTGGCTTTCCCAGGCTTGCTGTCCCGGCACATGAAAGAGTTGGCGGGCAATCTCCTGCGCGGTTGCCCCCGATAGGCGCACAATGCCCACGCTGCCCTGCTGCGGCACAACCGCAGTTGCGATCGCAGCGATGGTGTCTTGTTGAGGCAGCGATTGAGTCATGAGTTTACAAGAAAAATTAACGGCAGATAAATCAAGTGCATTAAAACATGAGGTGTTCTTCAGGATTCGCTAATTATTAGCCACCCCAAACCAATGCAAATAAACTAACCCTTAATATAGTGACAGAAGCTACTGCTAATTTGCCGTGGATGCACAGCCTCCTCACACCGCTCAAACGAAACTTGCTATGAATGAGGGATTAGACACTGAATCTAAAATAGATAGGAACTACCCAGTTACGGATTCACAACGATCGTCACAACCGTCGCTAGATACACAGGAATCGCACCAATTGCGGCCCGCTCTAAGTCAACCAGTCCGCCAGTCCAATATCGCTCCCCTTACCCCTCTTACCCCTGGTTCAATGATGCCGCCTTTGGAGGACAAACCCTATCGATCCCGCTTTCAATCCACTCGACGAAGTTGGTTACGCCAGATTCGCTATCTTTACTACCGCTTCATTCGGCTGAGAAGTACACCAGAAGAACTAGCGCGAGGATTAGCCTCAGGCGTATTTGCAGGCTGTTTTCCCCTATTTGGCTTTCAGACCTTAATTGGAATTGCGATCGCAGCGATTCTACGCGGCAATAAGATTGCAGCAGCAGCAGGCACATGGGTGAGCAATCCGCTGACCTACGTGCCAATCTATGCCTTTAATCTTTGGATCGGCCAGTTTATTACCGGGATTGAACTGGATGAAGTCTTAGATGCCGATCTCCAGTCCTGGTCTACTATTCAAACAATGGGAGCAGATATTCTCCTAACCTTGATGATTGGTTCGGCCATTGTTGGACTAGTTGCATCGGTGATGAGTTACTTTTTTAGCGTCCGCCTAACGCGCAACTTTCAACACCATCGTCGCCATCGGCACCATCTGCGCCACATGCGTTCTGTAACTAAGCACGACAAAAACTCTAGCTAAACCTCACGCTGCCGAATCCATTGCCTGCTGTAGTGCCTTTTTCGAATTGGCGGCTTTGCCGGACAAAACGCGATCGCGGGTTGGCGCAATTTTGAGCACTTCACAACCGGGAGGGGCAGGAAAGGCCAGTGCTAATTTAGCGGCCAGCGTCGCAGGTGCCTCAAACAGGATGCTGACAAACTCCTCGGCATCATGCTTTTGAATCAGCTTGGCGCGCTGCTCAAATAGCCGGGTCACAATCAGGGGATAAACTTGGTGGGGGATGCCCAACAATGCCCAGCCTTTACTATCTTTTGCACGACGGAAGCGAATCGTTTCCCAGCGGGGAGCAGCAGGAGCAGGAAGGGTTACAGGAGCCTGTCGGATAGGATAGGTAGCCATTATGCTGATCGGGAATGAACGGCAGTCAAAGCAGCAAAAACAGTATATGGTAAGCTTGTACTGCTTTATGCTCCGATTATAGCTTAAATATGGTTCAAATGAACTAAAATTTACGGGTTTAAATACCCTGATGAAATGCTTTGACAGCTTCTAATCGCCAGGTTTGTGTCGTCAGCACATATTGAGTCAGCCAGCCCCAACCTACTTGTTTGCGTAACTGCATTATTGCAAACCCTTTCGGCTTCAGTGTTGGCAGAACAGGACAGGCTATCTTAGGCAAAGAGGATTGCATGACCCCATCAATCACAACATCAATCACGGCAACATAACGGCAAAATAGCGGCGAAGCGGACGGTATGAACGTTAAACGGTGGATTGCGCGACGGGAACCGAGTTGGCAGCAGTTGGATGGCTTGCTGAAGCAGGCGGAAAAGAAAGGTTTAAGGTCGCTCCGCACCGATCAGGTTAAGCAGATGGCAAGTTTGTATCGTTCGGTGTCAGCAGATTTGGCGCGGGCGCAAACCAATCGGCTCAGCAAGGCGCTGATTCAGCAGTTACAGAATTTGACCTCACGGGGGTACAGCCAGATCTACCAAGGGTCACGCAAGCAGGACTGGCAAGCGGTGGTGGAGTTTTATAACTACGGGTTTCCGGCGATTGTACGGGAAACGTGTGTCTATAGCGCGATCGCAACTTCGCTATTCATTTTAGGTGGGCTAATTGGCTGGTGGTTCTCCTGGCAAGATCCGGAATTTATGGCCATGATTGTGCCACCCTGGCTGATTGACAAAGTCCAAGAGGAGCAAGAACTGTGGATGGGGTCTATTCTGGGCATGGAGCCGCTGGCTTCTAGTCAGATTATGGTGAACAATATCCGCGTATCGTTTCTGGCCATTTTTGGCGGTGTCACCATGTACATTCCGCAGGTGCCGATTATTACGCCGCCGGGGAGCTTTACGGTGTTTTTGCTGTTTATGAATGGGCTGCTGATCGGCTCAGTTGGCACGCTGGTGGGACAGGCGAATCTAGCGACACCGTTTTGGGCATTTGTCTTTCCTCACGGATCGCTGGAGCTGCCTGCAATTTTCTTGGCGGGTGGTGCAGGTTTGCTGCTGGGTCGCGGTATCTTATTTCCTGGTCGCTATCGTCGGGCTGAGGCGCTGCGGTTTTATGGACTAAAGGCGGCCAAGCTGGTTTATGGCATGACCACAATGCTCGTGATTGCGGGGATAATTGAAGGTTTTTTCTCACCGAGTCCCTTAATTCCAGATGTCGTGAAGTACATGACCGGAACTGGATTATTTGTGGCGCTGATGGTGTATTTTCAACGCCGACGCACAGGGAATGCGTTATCTCGCTAGTGTGGCTCAGGAATGCTGCTCGCGAATGCGGCTTTGTTGAGGACGCAACTCTTGCGGCACTTGCAGCGTCAGGAAGGGGATGGAATTGAACTGTAGCCGTTAATGAGCAAGATGAGCTTGAAACGATATCAGCAAGTTGGGAAGGTAAAAGTTAGGTTACTGGTGAGCGCGATCGCAACTCTCGTTCTAGTTTTGTGTACCAGTTCATCTTTCCATCAACCATCAACTTGGATTGCCCCTACTTATGCTCAGAGCGCAAATCCAGATCAAACAAGCCCGCCTCCTACCCTAAGACTTCCCCAAGCCGCAGTCCATCCTCTACCTGCTCCCCTAACCGAATGGCAAGATCCCGATCAGGCTGGGGATTATTTTGATCAGGTTGAACAGCTTGAAGTCGGATACTTAATTTGGTCGGAATTTCCAGTTCGCGTTTATGTGGAGCCAGCCGCAGCAGGTGATGCTTCAGCATTGCAGGTGCGATCGCAACGTTGGCACGAAGCTGTGATTCAAGCTGTGCAAGATTGGCAATCTTACTTTCCTCTGCGAATAGAACCCAATCCAGATGCTGCCCATATCAAAATCTGGCGACGCTCACCACCGCTACAGGTTAATGCAGACGGCCAATTTCGCAGCCGTGCCGCTGAAACCCGCTATGCACTGTATCGGCAACGTGCAGGAGAGCATGACCCAATCCTCACTCACCGAGTAGAAATCTTCATCCGCCCCGATCAATCTGCCGCCCATCTGCAAGGCTCAGCTCGCCATGAAATCGGCCACGCGCTGGGAATTTGGGGCCATAGCCCGCTCGACACAGACGCGCTCTACTACTCTCAAGTTCGCAGTCCCGCTTCAATTTCGGCTCGCGATATCAACACCCTCAAGCAGATTTATCAACAACCCACCCGACTCGGATGGACACTGCCCAAATAGCCCTCCAAGTAACTCCAATGTGTTAACAAGTTTGTTAACAAAAAGATAGATTTATCGGCTATTCATGCAACCAAATTAAGAACTTATTAAAAACACCGCCAAATTTGATATTCTACGGATACTTTAATGTGCAAGATACCTCCTAACTGCGTCTCCAGCTCCATGCGGCGATATGAATTTACTCACGTCGATGGAGCTGTTATTCTTTTGGAGCAGCAGGATACTTCAATTTTTCTACCTCTGGCGCGTAATATCGACTTTGACGACTCCACTAAAGTTGGGAATCGGTGCGCTTGGTTTGCTCAACTCAACCCGCACTTGCGCCACCCGATCATCCGCCGTTAAAACCAAATCTGCAATTTTGCTGGCCAGTGACTCAATTAGTGCACAGCGCTCTGCTTGAATCAACTGCTGAGTCGCCTCAATCACCAAGCGATAATCCAGCGTATCCTCAATGCGATCGCTATTTCCCGCCTGAGACAAATCAATCCCAATCGTTAAATCAACGTTGAACCACTGCCCCAGTACCTGTTCTTCCGGCAGATATCCAACGTAGCCATAGGCTCGAATTGCGACAAGCTGAATTGAGTCCATTCTGAGTTTTTGATGGGGTCATACAAAAGTACGTGTAAACTCTGTCATGATATAGCCTGACAAAATACTAGCCCCACAAAATATAGCGCTACGCGCTTAGAACAGGAAGATGTTTTTGAGAAGCTACGCGGAGTGTGGCTTCTCAAAAACTATCTGTCCTAACTTGATTACGTGAGATTGTATAAGCCGCGCTGAATCAACAAAAAAAGCTGGGTTCTTGAGAAACCCAGCTACTCCGAGGTCAATTTAAGACTTAGAAAGTTTGACTCAATCTAATCAATCGTCTCAGCGATGATATCTTGTGAACCTGTTACAGCGATTTCAGGCGCACGCTGAAGCTGTGAGTAAAGCGGTAAGGGTTGTTCAGCAATCAGCGGCAGAACATCTCTTGCCCGACTAGCCACTTCAACCGTCTTCACTTCATAGGTTTGGATCGCTAGCTTAGGATAAACACCGATCGCAATAATGGGCACAATCAAACAGAGGGCAATGAACGCTTCACGAGGCTTAGCATCTAAACCAAAGGACGGTAGCTCCAGCTGAAGCGTGTGCTTGCCGTAGAACACCTGACGCAGCATTGACAGCAGGTAAATCGGCGTCAATACCACTCCAATCGCAGCCATGATAATCACAATGGCTCGGAACGTAGTGCCATAAACATCACTCATGCTAAAACCGAGGAACACCGTCAACTCACTCACAAACCCACTCATTCCAGGTAGCGCTAGAGATGCAAGGGAACCTGCGGTAAACAGCGCGAATACGGTCGGCATATCTTTAGCCAATCCACCCATCTTGTCCATCAGCAGAGTATGGGTGCGCTCGTAGGTTACACCGGACAGGAAGAAGAGAGCCGCTGCAATCAGACCGTGGGAAATCATCTGTAGCAACGCGCCCGTGATGCCAAGGCTGGTAAATGCAGCTAAGCCAATCAACACAAATCCCATGTGGGCAATGGAAGAATAAGCCATGCGGCGCTTTAGATTCTTCTGGGCAAAGGCGGTTAGAGAAGCGTAAACAATGTTGATGGCACCAAGAACAGCGAGAGTGGGTGCGACCGTTGCATGTGCATTCGGCAGCATCTCAATGTTCATACGAATGAGACCATAACCCGCCATTTTGAGCAGCACTCCAGCCAAAATCATGGAAACAGGTGCAGGTGCTTCGCTGTGGGCATCGGGCAACCAGGTGTGAAAGGGGAAAATAGGCAGCTTAACGCCGAAGGCGATAAAGAGGGCGGTGTAGACTAGTAGCTCAAACGTCAGCGAGTAATCTTTTAAGGCCAGCTCAGACAAGTTGAAGGTGATATTGTCGCCATAGAAGGCCATCGCTAGAGCTGCGACCAAAATGAAGATAGATGCGATCGCAGTGTAGAGAATAAACTTTGTTGCTGCGTATAGCTTATTCTGTCCGCCCCAAATGGAAATCAGCAGATAAACCGGGACAAGTTCCAATTCCCAAGAAATAAAGAACAGCAAGATGTCCTGGGAGGCAAATACAGCAATCTGCGCTGTATACATTGCCAAAATTAAGAAGAAGAACAGCCGCGCCTTGTGGTTAATATTCCACGCTGCCAGAATGCTCAGTGTCGTAATTAAACCCGTCAGGATAATTAGCGGCATCGACAGACCATCAACACCAACTGACCAGTTCAGCCCAATCTGGGGCACCCAAGGATAAATATCGATCAGCTGTAGCCCAGGATTGTGGACATCATAGTAGCGCCCGAAGGTGAAGAGGATTAGGGCAAACTCAAGTACTCCTACAGCGAGTGCATACCAGCGAACGGTTTTGCCCTCGTCGCGAGGAAGCAAGGGAATAAATGAAGCAGCCACCAGGGGAAAAAATGTAATGGCCGTTAACCAAGGAAATTCGGCACTAATCATCGCAACTCATCTCACATGCAATTTCAACAGCAATGCATCTAAACTCCAACTTTGGCTGGTCATTTCTTGCCGAGAACAAACTGTCGGCGTGGATTTGGCCGAAGTGTAGGGAATCGATCAACAGGCGTCCGAATGTAGCTAGCGCGGATACCTTACCTGATCAGAATGATTCAGTGAATCATAGAGACCTGTCTTGATGGGCGTCTGATACCAATTCCAGTATGTAACTATGGCGAACTAGACCAACACGGTGGTGTAAATTTAGATAAGGATAATTACCTATTGACTCGTACAAGCAACAGTATATTAACTTTTTTGTACTTTTGATAAGGGGATTTCACGGAAAATACAAAAAAAATAGAAAAGCAAAGAATAGATAAATCTCTCTGCTTGGGCTGTACATCCTGCTGTTTAAGGAATACAGCGATTGTCATGAGACAAAAACGTTTTAGTAAAGCCGCTGTTAGCCCATGTAAAACTGCGGTTGGACATCTAGAGTCAACGCAGCATAGACAACGTGAGTAAGGCGAGAGCAACAGGTGGGAACTAAATAATGGCTAAGCGCAACAAATTGTCCTGAGTCGCTATGATCGACTAGGATTCATGTCTTCCTGTTCTGTAGCAATACAGCGTTGAGTTAGGACATAACATCCTTGTGTTTGCATTACTTGTGTTTGCATTACTTGTGTTTGCATTATTGTTGTCTGCGTTAGTGAGGTCACATCACGTATGAGTCGTCTGAATCGCCGTCGCCAATCAACCTGGATTCAAAAATGGGCGCGTCCATTGATTGCTGCGATCGCAGTGATTGGAGCCGCAGGAACGGCCTATTTGACTATCACTAAACTGGTAGGCGGTAGCGCTGCCTGCCCAACCAGCGCCTGTGACCAAGTTCTCTACAGTCCCTACGCAGAAGTCTTTGGCCTACCGCTGTCCCTCTTTGGCTCATTAGCTTACATCAGTATGGGCATTATGGCAGTTGCCCCACTTGTGATATCCGAAAAACAACAGCCAGATCTCCAGCGCCAACTCAATCAGTGGACTTGGTTAGGCTTATTTATCGGTGCCGTAGCGATGGTCGTTTTTAGCGGCTACTTAATGTACCTGCTGGCCTTTCAAATTCAGGCTGCTTGTATCTACTGCATTACATCGGCATTATTGACCGTTGTAATGCTGGTTATCACTCTAGCTGGCAACACTTGGAATGACAGAGGTCAGCTATTCTTTCTCGGCATTATCGTGGCCGTCCTAGTTTCAGTCGGCGCTTTGGGCGTATTTGCTAGTGTTGATGGCACAGGCACTGTGGGTTCAGAAACCAGCCAATCCGCTCAACAAGGCCCAGCCATTACCACCACATCTGGGGAATCTGAAATTGCCCTTGCTCGTCATCTTACCGATATCGGAGCGAAAAACTACGGTGCTTGGTGGTGTCCACACTGCTACGCGCAAAAGCAGCTTTTCGGTCAAGAAGCTTTTAGCTTAATCAATTACGTTGAATGTGCTAGTCCGGATAATCCACGCCAGCAAACAGCAGAATGTCAATCCGTTGGCATTGCTAGCTATCCGACCTGGGAAATCAACGGTGAAATCTATCCTGGTCAACGAACATTAGATGAACTAGCTGATTTATCCGGCTACACTGGCTCCCGCGATTTTCAAGCTGGAGCGAATATCTAGTTGACGACTTTAAGTAATCAGTAGGTTATGCATTTATTTAGGCAGCTACTTCGTTGGCTAAACAACTGAATCTACGATATTCCTCTAAACCATTGCCAAAACCAAAAAGCGAGAAAGTTCCATAAGGAACTTTCTCGCTTTTTAGAAGTCGATGATGGGAATATCGTGAATCTAGCAACGCTAGGCAGACTACTAGTCTGGAACTCATCCCGATCCGACTAGAACCAACGTGACATGCTTTCAGCACTACCGCGAAGCGGACGGTGTGGGCTGCTCACCAAATCCAGCTATTGCTGTGGATACTCGATGAGCTTTGTTTAGAGGTTACGAGATGCCCCTCCGCAGACTTGAACGAGTCAAAGTATCGTTCGAAATTGAGTCGGCAGTTAGCTCAAGTCCGTAGAGGGCTAGACTCCTTATTCTTCAAGGGTTGATTAATTGCCAGCTCAAACCGAACTGTAGATTATGTAACTCCCAGCAGTTTAAGTCATTGTTCAGCCCATAATCAGCATTGGCACTAAATAAGTTCTGCCTGTTATACCTAAATAAGCAGCATGCAACGCCCTACTGGGCCTCAATTTCTAAAATTCAGTACGCTTTTTCAGTTGTTCAACTCTGAGGCAGATCTATCGCTGTTTTTGACAACAGCATGATTTAACCCGACCGTTTATTTGCGAAACTCAGCATGTGGTGTCGATCAGCTAAATTTCTGCACATTTCAGTTCAGCATGTCCTACAGCGAAAGCGACGGGTTGAAGAAATTGCAGTTTTTATAACAGCCTGTATCATTTTGCTCCGTATGACTGGATGGCTACAGGTTGCAGAGTGGAATTTACTGGATCGGCTGTTTAGGCTGCGTGGAGCAGAATTCCCAGATGATCGCATCGTTATTGTTGAGATTGATGAAGATGATCTGGGGCAGTTAGGCGAATGGCCTATCTCAGACACCACTTTGGCCCAGCTACTCGAAATTGTTGAGCAAGCACAACCGAGAGCGATTGGTCTTGATATTTATCGAGATTTGCCAGTCGGGACAGGACGCGAGCAGTTGACCGCTTTTTTTGAGCGCGTCCCTTATATTTATGGCATCGAAACGCTGCCTGATGGGCTGAATAACAGAGGCGTTAATGCACCTAAAGTGCTTCAAGCTAAGGATCAGGTTGGGTTTAACAATGTCCTTGCTGATGCTGATGGTGTTGTCCGCCGGAATATTTTGTACTGGAGTCGAGAGAATGGGGAAGTTGCGGCTAGCTTATCACTCCAGTTGGCGCTAGCTTATCTCAATCCGCTGGGTATTGAACTAGACCTTATTGAGCGGACTGGCGATTTGCAGCTAGGTAGTGTTGTTCTGACTCGGTTTCAGCCCAATGATGGGGGGTATGTGGCAGCGGATGCTGGTGGGTATCAACTGCTGGCCAACTATCGAGGGGCACAAATGATGACCACGGTTTCAATTACTGATGTTTTACGGGGAGATGTGTCATCCAGTCTATTCCGCGATCGCATTGTGTTAATTGGTTCTACGGCTTCCAGCCTGAAAGATTTTTTTAGAACGCCATTTACCCAAAGTACAGACAAATCACGCCCCTTTGCTGGAGTTGAGTTACAGGCTGACTTTACTAGTCAGTTAATTAGCGCTGCGCTGGACGATCGACCGATGCTGCGGGTTTGGCCGACGGGTTGGGTATGGGTGCTGCTTCTCGCCTGTGCCTATGGTGCCGCCAATCTAGTGTGGCATCAGCAGTCAGTCACAAAATCGGCGGGTTTAATTTTGGTGCTGACGGTTGGTGTCGGTGGAACCTGTGTGTTGGCTTTTTTGATTGGAACGCTGTGGATGCCGCTATTACCATCTGTGATGGCAATCATCGGCTCAGCAACGCTGACCAAGACCTATCAAATTCAGCAGGCTGAAAAGCTGAAAAAGTCTAAAGAATTTCTGAGTTCTGTTATTAACACCATTCCTGATCCTATTTTTGTCGCGGATCGACAGCAGCGTTGGATTGTCTTAAACCAGGCATACTGCAACTTTGTCGGTTATCCCCTTGAGCGTCTGATCGAAAAAACACCATTTGACGTTTTTCCCAAAGCAGAAGCGCTTGTCTTCCAACAGCAGCATGAGCAAGTTTTCACGACTGGAGAAGCCCAGGAGAGTGAAGAAAGCTTCACCGATGCCAATGGACATACCTATCTCACTGCAACTAAGCGATCGCTACACCGAGATAGTGCTGGCAATCTGTTTTTAGTGGGTGTGATTCGGGACATTACCGATCGCAAACGGATGGAACAAGAGCTGCGCCGGACGGCATCTGAACTCTTGCGCTCCAATACAGAGTTGCGAAAAGCAGAAGGACGATTGCGGCGACTGGCCTATCACGATGCGCTGACAGGTTTACCGAATCGCGAGTTTTTCTATGAGCGCTTCAAAGAGAGTGTTGTTTGGGCCACAGAGCGCGATCGCATGATCGGTCTTCTTTTTATTGACCTAGATGGATTTAAGCTAATCAACGATAATCACGGACATGACGTGGGCGATCAGCTCCTCCAAGCCGTCGCAGGACGCTTGACGGGATGCTTGAGAGGGAGTGACATCGTCTCCCGGCTTGGTGGCGATGAATTTACCGTTCTGCTCCCCGGTATTCCAGATTTGTCCGCAGCTAAACGAGTGGCTGAAAAAATCCTTGCCAAACTGTCTCAACCCTTTGGCCTAGAAGGCCATCGAGTTTCAGTGACAGCCAGCATCGGTATTAGTCTCTATCCCCTGCATGGAACAGACATTGAATCACTGATGCGAACTGCCGACTCTAAAATGTATCAAGCTAAACGGATCGGTAAAAATCAGCTTGCATTTGAAGATGTTGTGACTCAGCAAAGCAGCGAAGTCGAGTCTGCAATTGATTATTCAAGCAACCGTCTTGATAATGCTGGCAGCTCCGAATCTACACCCAATCAGCGACTTTAGTTCAGTGGCTATAACATTGTGAAATGCTTGCAAATCGCGCATCTCACAATGTTATAGATGTCCAACTGAACGTCATATTAATCGTCTGAACGCGGCATTAAAACGCGCCAGACGATAAAGCAGGCAAACGTGATATAGCCGAATATGGCTAGCCAATCGAGCCAGTAGCTAGAGGCGCTGAATGGTAGGTTACCAACGGGTTGAATGAAAATCGCCATATTTACCTTTAACTATCGGAGTCTTTCGCCAATACTCCGTTTAGGAAGATATCTGCCAAATCTTCTGCCATTGCCTGCATGGCTTGAGGTGAAGCGTCTTCTGCCATGATGGTGTTGCGGCTAAAACCCGCGACGGTGAACATGCCCAAAAACACCTGCGCCACGGTACGTGGATTCATCTGCCGATAAACGCCCCGATCCATTGCGGTTTGGAAGAATGCCTCCGTCACATCGGTCATCTTGGCGATGACTTCATACTGGATGCGATCGCGCAAATCAGGATGAAACTGAGCCTCCATAAAACAGACGCGCATCATATCAGCATTTTGGTGCAGGTTGAGCATTCGCTTACGCATCACCTGTGCGACAGCTTTATAGCTGCCCATCTCGCTTAATTCAGTGAGTAAATCTGTGAGGATTTCAACCCAACCTTGCGTGGCCACCTCAACCAAAATAGCCTTCTTATTTTCGAAATGCCGAAATAGTGTACCTTCTGCTACACCCGCCGCCTGAGCTAGGTCACGAGTCGTCGTGCCGTCAAAGCCGCTACGGGCAAATAGACGCTGAGCGGCTTTCAAGATCCGAGTTTCGGTATCTTCTTCTACTGGCCTGTGGCGATGAAACGTTTTCATGAGACGGCAGCAAGTAATTGTTCACTTCTATGTGTAGCGATATTGTCAGGTGTTTGTCTCAGGAATTCGTCAAAGGTTCACAGTTCCTCATAAAACGTAGAATTTGCCATAGGTGCATCACATTCGACCTTCGAACGGCTAAACGTTTTCACAGGTTCCTCATAGCTCAACTGGGATTGCTAATTTTAAGGATGAATGGTGACGTGAGAGCACCGTCTCCACCATTCATACCCAAATTAAGCAACGCATCTCAACCGTATGTAGCCGCAGTGTAGAGAAACGGTATTAGCTACATGCTTAAAGCAGCGCTACGTTACATTACACAATAAAAGCAAAGCGATTACTTGATCGCTGTAATACAGCGGCAAAATAATCGCTTTGAGTTCTGAGTATTCGATTGGGTTAAATCAACCTTTAGTCCAGAAAACCCATTAGGGATGCTGGATCATCGATTTCATTCGGTGCGATCGGACGATGACCAGGGAGCTTGCTCGTATCAGCACTCATGAGAGAACTGACTGCAACGGGTCGATGTCCGGGCAGTGTGTCGCTATGGGCAATCTGAAACGTGTTTGCAACGACGGGGCGATGTCCCATGATGTTGAGCGTATCAACAATCTGTAAATCACTAGCTGTGATCGGGCGATTGTTTGGCAGGGATGCGGAAGTTGTTAGCTTGATGCTGTTAGTGCTTAGGACGATTGCCTGACTATCGGTGTTGCTCATGTTCTCCTCTTGCTGATCGTGTGAATCCTGCGTGTGGTCGGCAGCCTTACCGTTGGTTTCTGTTTCTGTGCTCATGGCCTGAATCCCGCGACGGATGGGTTGAAATTTATTAACAAAAAATCAAAAAGTTTTATAAATGAATTAAACGCTTTTCGATGATTTAGTAACTGATCAAACCTTAAGTAAATATTATACGAGATGCAAGTAGCACTCCGATCTGCCAGAGGGAATGGAAGCTATATGTATAAAGCGTTCTGGGCTATAGATAACGCTTTTTTATCCTCGATATTAGGTATAAGTACTCTCAAATCCTATTGAGGTGTTGCTTCATCTGGGTATGAATGGTGATGTGGAGGTGGTGCCCCCACATCACCATTCATACTTAAAATCAGCAGTTTGGTATTGAGGGTTGGCAAATAACGTGATTCGAGCAAGTGCTGAGGAGTACAGCCCAGTGGAATGAACGCGCCGCACTCCTTACACTTCACCCCTCACTATCGCAAAACTGCCTTCAACTCGGAACAGAGCGATTGCACTGCGGCTAAGCTCGCTACAGGATCATCGCCTGCTAGTCGTTTTACAAAGGCACTGCCGACAATCACGGCATCTGCGCCCCAGCTGCGTAGTTGAGCCGCTTGTTCGGGCTGGGAAACGCCAAAGCCAACACCAATGCATTTGTCCGATGCTTGATGTAAATCCTGGAGTAAGCTCTGTACGCGATCATTGACCTGAGTTCGCATTCCGGTTACGCCTGTGACGCTGACGAGGTAAACAAATCCTTGAGAGCGATCGGTAATCGCTTTAATCCGCTCGATTGGACTGGTGGGAGCGACGAGTAAGGTTAATTCAATTCCGGCTGCGATCGCAGGTTCCATCAGCGTATCGACTTCTTCTAGCGGTAGGTCAGGCACGACGAGTCCCTTCACACCCGCTGCTGCGATATCGTCGAGGAAAGTTTTGATCCCCCGGTTGAGGATGGGATTGTAGTAGGTAAATAAAACGATGGGAGCCTGGATGGTGGGCGCTACCTGCTGCACCAGCTTCAGCACATCGTCGAGCTTGACGCCTTGACTGAGGGCGCGCGTTGCTGCGGCCTGGATGACGGGGCCATCGGCTAGAGGATCAGAGTAGGGTACTCCTAGCTCAATTACATCTGCGCCATTTTGATCGAGAATTTGCAGGGCTTTGGCGGTTGTGTCCAAGTTGGGATCGCCTGCGGTGATGAACGGGACTAGGGCACATTCACCGCGATCGCGCAGGGACTGCATACGCTCAGAAACAGATGTCATGGGAATACCGAATACGCTAGCAAGTTACACATTCTACGGTGCTTTGGTATCAAATCCCAAACCAAATTGCAAAGAAAAAGCTGAGACACTAGAACTGTCTCAGCTTTTTCTTTACAGCTTTTAGAAGATTTTCAGGATTGTAATTTAGATAAGTTCGATATTGGGTAGGGGGCGGGTTTTGCCGTTAACTTTATGACAAGGTGCAGATCGATTGACTGAACCCGCCCCTACAGGTTTGCGGATTGATTAAATCAACGTCCTTAGACGGCTATGAACTAGATACCGCTATCTATCTGTTGTCTGTTGCTCTTTCTCTTGCTGCCGTTCTTGTTCAATTTCAGCCTGGAGTTTGGCTAACTCTTCGGGCGACATGGCATCCAGCCGCTTTTGTAGAACGGCGTCTTCATAGTCTTTCATCTGCTGGTTGTAGGTCATATTGCGCGTCAGCACCCGCAGCAGATACGTCAGCAGCCAAACGACAATCCCAACCACGAGTCCTGCTTCGGCCCAAATGCCAGCGGTCGTATTATCTAAGCCAATTGCCAGCAGCGCGACATAGAGCAGTCCACCTGCCCCAAAGACGGCTAAGCCGACACCAATCACATCAATGCGCCGCATGGTTATCCTTCAACGGAACGCCGCTTGGGGCGAAAGTTCAGGAATGGACTCAGCAGCAGCAAGCCGGGGAACAGCAGAAATAGCAAACCGTACATCAGCAGGCGCTCAACGGAACCTGCGACATACCAACGCTCTTTGAGATAGACGTAGAGCAGTCCCGGCAATACCAACAAATAGGCTCCACCTAGCGCTAAATACAGTCCAGCAGCCAAAATGGGGGGGGTCAACAATTCGTTCATACGTTTCAGCGATACCTTTGTCTCATCTGCGATCGCGCTTCGTTTATCTTAATACACAACTTAAATCCTGACGGATTAACCTGGCGCAGAGTCGGGATCAGTTTGAAGTTAGTATTATCTCAAATCTAGTTGATGTGCCGCGCGGAGCGCGGCACATCAACTAGCAAAACCCATTAAAACAAAGTTAACAGACTAGTTAAGTTACATCCTGTCAAATAGAGTTGCCAAAACTTGCCTCGTAATGGTGGAATAAACAAGCGGAATACAGGTTATACTGTTTTTCCGATATTGCTTTTGGGGATGTGGCGGAATTGGTAGACGCTGCGGACTTAAGTAATTGAGCCTTTAGGGAGAAATTCTTAAAGTGTCAGCTCTCAAATTCAGGGAAACCTAAGTCTGGTTTTGAAACTTGCTTTTGCAGGTTTTCAGCTCTAGATACGGCAATCCTGAGCCAAGCCCAGGTTATGAGTCAGACTACGTTCAGACTGCTTAATCCGGGAAGGTGCAGAGACTCGACGGGAGCTACCCTAACGTGAAGCCGAGGGTAAAGAGAGAGTCCAATTCTCAAAGCCGCTTTGACGCAAATTTGACGGTTCAAGCTGGCAGGAGCGAAAGCTGCGGGAGAATGAAAATCCGTTGACCCTTATAAGGTCGTGAGGGTTCAAGTCCCTCCATCCCCATGAACTATCCGAGAGGGCGTTTTTGTCGCAGTGCAACGAAAACGCCCTTTTGAATTTAGGGTGCAATCATCGAGCAGAACGATCCGATTTAAAGCAATCCAGTTAGAATCGTCTCTAAATAATTTGCGATCGCGGATTTGCAATTGCCAACTTACAATTTGCAATTTTGAATATGAGATCGCGCTTGATCATGCCGATAACGGGCTAATTACTGGTCAGGCAGCGATTGAGCGCTGATTTTGATCCAGGTTGTCTTAGGCATTTATACTCGATCCTTGTGGTGTGGCAAGAGGGAGTGAGCAACTATGTGTGGAATCGTTGGTTACATCGGCACCCAATCCGCAACCCCAATTTTGATGGAGGGGCTGCGACAACTTGAATATCGTGGCTACGATTCTGCCGGGATCGCCACCATCTGGGAAGATAAGCTACACTGCGTTCGCGCCAAAGGTAAGCTCTATAACCTACGAGCCAAGTTAGAGGGACAAGAGACCCCTGCTCAAATTGGCATTGGCCATACTCGCTGGGCGACGCACGGTAAGCCAGAAGAACACAACGCTCATCCCCACCGCGATATGTCGCGTCGGGTAGCCGTGGTACAAAATGGCATCGTGGAGAACTATCGAGAGCTGCGGCAGCATTTGCAGCAGAAGGGCTACGAGTTCACCACTGAAACCGATACCGAAGTGATCCCGAATCTGATTGCGGATCACCTCAACCAAATGCGCGATCGCAATGAGCTATCGCAATTTCTCTCACCACTCACCGAAGCCGTACGCCGAACGGTAAATGAGCTAGACGGTGGCTTTGCAATCGTCGTGCTGTGTACCGATTATCCCGACGAACTGGTGATGGCGCGGCAGCAGGCTCCGCTGGTAATTGGCTTTGGTCAGGGCGAGTTTTTCTGCGCTTCAGATATCCCTGCGATCGCACCCTACACTCGCGCTGTCGTAACGCTGGACAATCACGAAATGGCAACATTGACGCCGCTAGGCGTCACAATGCAGACGTTTGCTGGACAGCGGGTTTCTAAATATCCCCGCTTACTCAGCGGGACAACTCTCTCCGCCGAGAAACAGGGTTTCCGTCACTACATGCTGAAGGAGATCCACGAGCAGCCAGGAGTCGTCCGTACCTGTTTAGAGAATTACTTAACGGCTGATTGGCTAGATGGTGACGCAACGGGATCACCTGTGAATCTGGGTTTGTCAGAGGACTTATACACCGACGTGCAGCGGGTACAAATTTTGGCCTGTGGCACCAGTTGGCATGCCAGCTTAGTCGGGAAGTACTTGATTGAGCAGCTAGCAGGCATTCCCACGATGGTGCAATATGCCTCCGAGTTTCGCTATTCACCCGCACCGCTGACGCCCAATACGGTTACGATCGGTGTCACCCAGTCCGGCGAAACCGCTGACACCATCGCGGCGCTGGAAATGGAGAAAGATCGCCGCACTCGTCATGCTAGAGCTGGCTTTGAGCCTCGTTTAGTTGGGATCACGAACCGTCCGGAAAGCACGATTGCTCACCTCGTACCGAACTTGATTGTCACGCCAGCCGGGATCGAAGTGGGCGTAGCCGCAACCAAAACATTTTTAGCGCAGGTGATGGCCTTCTACTTTGTGGCGCTGGAACTAGCCTATCGTCGCCAAACCCTGTCCTCCCAGCGGCTGAATGAAATTATTGCTGGCCTACGGCAGTTACCGAATCAGATTGAGCAAGTCTTGCAGGATCAAGATCAGGCCATTGAAGAAATTGCCCACCAATTCGTTGAAACCCAGGACTTTATCTTCATTGGTCGTGGCGTCAACTTCCCGATCGCACTGGAAGGCGCACTCAAGCTCAAGGAAATTAGCTATATCCACGCCGAAGGCTACCCAGCGGGCGAAATGAAGCACGGCCCGATTGCGCTATTGGATTCCAAAGTACCTGTGGTTGCGATCGCAATGCCAGGACTCGTTTATGAAAAAGTGATTTCAAACGCGCAGGAAGCCAAAGCGAGAGATGCTCAAATCATCGGCGTAGCTCCCATTGGCGATGAGGCTGCCGCAGAAGTCTTTGACGTGCTGCTGCCTGTGCCCCACGTTGAAGAGATTCTGTCACCCGTTTTAGCCACAATTCCGCTTCAGCTTTTGGCATATCATATCGCCGCCATTCGGGGTTTAGATGTCGATCAGCCTCGCAATCTTGCGAAAAGCGTCACGGTTGAGTAATCACGAGCTATCTATTCCTTAAAAGTTACGTAGAGTAACGCGATCGCACAAAAAACTCAGTAACATCGTATCAAAATAGCTAAAGCAAATTCCAGTGAATAATCAGTCAGCCTAAACTATCCTAGATAGGTTTAAATGGCAGCTATCCCTTATGCCAAACGGCAGGCAGCACTTTCTCCAATCTGAAATTGCCCTCAGTTTAATCAAGCGACAATAGCTGCTAGTTAAATGTGTAAAGGAACTGTCACTGATGATACCCCCAATATCATTAGCCATTGGTTAGGCTGATAAAAGATTAATTTGTTCAGCCATCAATTTATTATCAAGTAAGCAGACTGACCTATTAATTCGCGTTCTACTTCATGCCTAATAGCGAAATCTGCTTATTACTTTAGTGGGTTGTCTGAACTCTGCCCCAATGCAATCATCAAGCAATCATGACAGATTAATAAGCGACATGTACGAGCCTATTGATTCATCAACTTTCATCGCTTATGTCTTTAAGCTTTTATAGCTCTCGCTTATATATACCTTTTAGGAAAACTATCATATAATCCGCCCAGGGAATTATTAAAAAAAAGTAAAAAGTTTTACAATTGTGTGGTGATAGGAGGAACAGGCGTGTTTATTCGACTGGCAGAGCAACATAGGCAATTTGTGCAAGACTTAGTAATGAACTTGCAGGCACTTGCTTTAGTGTTAGAGAACAAAGGGTATCTGGCTTCGTGCTACACCTGTGGTGGGCAGATGAACAGTGCCTCATTTATGGTAAGTCTTGGGGATGATCACCTAATCAGATTTCTGGTTTCGGATTACGGTATCACTTGGACAGAAATGCGCGACGATCGCGAATTGATGAAGCTGGAAGGTGCCGAGGCGATTAGTCAGCTTCAAGAGCTTGCTAACCTTGTGAAGTATCAGGTCAAGCCATCCGATTACTCCAGCATAGTGCTGCAAAAAGCCTAGGAATTTAGGAAATACAGCAGGTTTGCTGCATTTTGGTTACTCATTCAATGCAAACGGCCAAACAGCCGTTAACGGTTTTTCGTTAACAGTTCAGTCACACAGCGGGACACTCACCATATTCTCAGCCATTATGGAAGGCAGATCGTCATGGTTCTATCTGTTCTTCCTCTGCGGTGATCTCCATGTTGTTTTGGTTTGAACTTTTGCAGTCTTTGCCTCAGCTGTCTGATGTTGCTCCCAGATTTGGTTCGTTGTTCGCTTCCATGGCGGATCGATCGTCCGAGCTATCCGAAAATCGCGATTTAGCTGAGCCAGAAGTTAGTTTTCTCATCGCCGAAGCACCAACGCAGCCTGCGTCTCATCTTGCCCAAATCCCAGGCGGAGCTTTAGCCAGTATTACGACATTCGCAGGAGTGTTTGTTGGCATTATTGTTCTACTGCTGATTGCGATCTGGGCCTATACTCGCGTCTATACCATCACGCCAACAAACGCAGCGTTTGTCAAAACGGGTGGTGTTTTCAAAAAGCAAAAGAAAGTCATTCTCAATGGCGGCTGTGTCGTCTTGCCGGGATTTCATGAATTAACCCGTGTACCGCTGCGAGAATTATCAATTGATGTAGAGCGTACAGGCAAGCTGGCGGTGCGGACGCAAGATTATTTGCGGGCCGATATGCGGGTCACGTTCTATGTGTGCGTCAGTCCTTCACAAGAAGATGTGCTAACGGCGGCAGCTCGGCTTTCAAATGAAGGGCAAATTACGCCGACCGATATCAAGAATGCGCTGGAAAAACGGGCGGATGATGCCATCCGAGCAGCGGCGAAGACGAAAAAGTTGGCTGAAATTGATTCCGACAAGTTAGGGTTTGCACAGGAAGTCCTGAACCTGATTGAGCCGGATTTGAAGAAAGTGGGTCTAACGCTCAATAACATTGCGATTTCAGAAGTTGAAGAAAGCGATACCTACGACACCAACAATTTCTTTGATGCTCAAGGGGTACGGCTGCGAACGGAAACGATTCAGAAATCAATTCAGCAAAAGCGGGAAGTAGAACTGGTTACTCAGGTCACGATTGAGCAAAAAGAGCTGGATGCTGAAAAGCGATCGCTAACTATTGCTCAGGAAAAAGAAGGGGCTAAGCTGGCTCAACAACTTGAAGTCGAAGCTCTTAAAGCACAGCGAGAACGGGAAATTCAAGAAGCGAAAGACCGGGAAGCTGCAACGGCACAGCGAACCAAGATTCTGCAAGAAAAATCGGTTGAAGAAGAAGAGATTGCGCGTAAGCTCAGTTTGCAGCAAAGCCAAATTGATGCTGATATTGCGCTAGAGGAGCGACAAAAGCAGCTTAAGGTCGCGCAGGCACTGCAAAAGCAAGAGGCAGAAGTGGCTGAAATTACTCGACAGAAAGCGGTAGAAGCGTCGCGCTTGACCTCTCAAATCGAAGTGGCTCAGGCCGAACAGGAGGCTCGTACCGCTCAGGAAGCGGCTGCGATCGCAATTGCCAATAAGCGTCGTGAAAGCTTACTAGCCGAAGCTGAACGGGCGCAGGCGGAAGAAGCGGTTCAAACAGCATCTGATGTAGAAATCGCCGAGCGGCAAAAACGGCTGTCGATGATTGCTGCCGAACGAGAAGCAGAAGAACGGCGGATCTCAGAGCAAAATGTGGTTGAAATTGATGTATTCCGCCGTCGCCGCCAAGCCGAAATTGCTCGTCAAGCGGCTGAGCTAGAAGCCGCATCGATTCGGACATTGGCACAAGCGGAACGAGATAAAGCATTAGCTGAAGCCGAGGGGATCGAAGCTCAAGTGGCAGCTCGTAACGTCATCAGCAACGCTAACTTAACAGCAGACGTAATTCGCGAGCTGTGGCCCGAACTGGTCATTAAACTGCCTGAAATTATGCAGGCATTGGCACCTCAACCCGGTGTGCTGGGCGATGCCCGGATTTATGCCTTTCCGGGTGGAATCGGTAATGGAACTAACGGCAATAGCGCCAATGGCAATGGCAGCAGCAGTGGAATTTCAGATATCAGTAAGCTGATGATGTCAACCAGTGGTCTGACTCTAATTAATACGCTGCTTGATGAAGGTAAGTTGGGTACGTTGATCAACCAAATTCGCCAGATTGCTACGCAAGAACCTGAAGAAGGATCGCAACAAGATGCTAAGGAAAGGATGAAAGTGGAGAAGCGCGATCGCACTCCCGATATGAATTCACTTCAATCCAATCAGCCCTCAGCCCTCCAATCCTCTACAGCAGTTAACCCCAGCAACTTACCAACATCATCCCCGACCGCAATCCCGCCTATACAGCCCCTAGTGCCTCCGCCTCCCACAGATGAGACTTCCGACCCAATTAGTTAGCTGGGGCTGACTCTCCTCTGGAAGAACGTTAGTTTTCTGTTCCGTGTCTTACTTGCTAGGAGTACAGCATAGCTGACGGTGATATTCGACAATTCTGATGTTGATGTGCCCCGCGAAACAGGCACATCAACATCAGGCCGAGTCTAAATAAAGTTGGCTGTCCATCAAGTAGATTGGCCCAAATAAACGTACCCTTGAAAATTCAGTTTTAGATTCACTAAACCGATTCCTCAAGCAACTTTTTTCCATCACCGTTAAATCACCTTAATCAAATTTATTCTTGAGGTGCTAGCCTAGTTAAATGCTTCAAGGGGACGTTGATAACGTGGATATTCAACTTGGTAGAGGAAAAACGGCTCGTCGAGCCTATGGAATTGATGAAATCGCACTAGTTCCAGGTCAACGCACGCTGGATCCAGAACTCGCAGATACGCATTGGACAATTGGCGGCATCAAACGCGAAATTCCAATTATTGCCAGCGCAATGGATGGTGTTGTTGATGTTCGCATGGCAATTGAGTTAACTAAACTCGGCGCTTTAGGGGTCTTAAATTTAGAAGGTATTCAAACACGCTATGCAGATCCCAATCCAATTCTGGACAAGATTGCATCTGTTGGTACAACTGAGTTCGTGACGCTGATGCAAGAACTCTATGCTGAACCCGTTAAGCCAGAACTGATTAAGCAGCGCATTCAAGAAATCAAAGCAGGCGGTGGTATCGCCGCTGTGAGTGCTACACCTGCTGGTGCATCGAAGTTTGGACAAGCAGTCGCTGAAGCTGGAGCTGATCTGTTCTTTATCCAAGCAACAGTTGTTTCGACGGCACACCTATCACCAGAATCGATTACGCCACTTGACCTGGCTGCGTTTTGTCAAGAAATGCCGATGCCAGTTATCTTGGGCAACTGTGTAACCTATGAGGTTGCACTCAATTTGATGAAAGCAGGTGCCGCTGCTGTTTTAGTCGGCATTGGCCCTGGTGCTGCTTGCACTTCTAGAGGGGTACTTGGAGTTGGTGTTCCTCAAGCTACGGCTGTATCTGATTGTGCTGCTGCGCGTGATGACTACATGCAGGAAACGGGTAACTATGTTCCCGTGATTGCCGATGGTGGACTCGTGACGGGTGGTGATATCTGTAAATGTATTGCCTCAGGTGCCGATGGCGTCATGATCGGCTCTCCCTTTGCGCGAGCGGCTGAAGCTCCTGGTCGAGGCTTCCACTGGGGGATGGCAACACCTAGTCCAGTTTTGCCCCGAGGTACCCGAATTCGAGTTGGTACTACAGGCACCATTGAGCAAATTCTGCGAGGGCCAGCTCAACTGGATGATGGTACCCATAACTTCTTGGGAGCGCTCAAAACCAGCATGGGTACGCTTGGGGCTAAAGACATCAAGGAGATGCAGCAGGTTGAAGTTGTCATTGCACCGTCTTTACTCACTGAAGGGAAGGTTTATCAAAAAGCGCAGCAGTTAGGTATGGGTAAGTAGTTGATTGTCTAAGTAGCCGGATAGAAATAAGTGCATAACCTGGAATTGCTGATCTCAAGTATGAATTGTGATGTGGGGGCGGCGCTCCTACATCACAGTTCATACCCAGATTAAGCAACGCCCATAACCTAGAAACCGGGGAACGCTCCGGCAGAGTATTATCCGGTTTTTAGATGCGGTTATTGATGCCAACCGACTGACTGAACATCACTGTTTAGCGTCATTAAGCCCCTTTTACAGGGATTACACCTCATAGATAGAGCAAAAGCAGCACTGAATCCTTAGTGCTGCTTTTCTTTAGGCATAAGTCTCTTGGTTCTATGGGCTTCATGTAAAGCAATATTTAAGTCTTCCATTTCTAGCGACTGAAATTTCGCATATTACTAGAGCTGTCCCCTACAATAGAAATAGCGGAGACGCAAGTTTCCGTTCACTCCTCACACCACACTCCGCCCAATTCGTTTTGGATTGGGCGGTTCCTCATTTCAAGGGCTTCTGTTACCAGATCTTCCGCAATGGTGATGATTGTTCGTTGGGTGGCGTTGCCCACACAAAACGGTTGTTACCTAGATGCCACAGCCCCGTTCGGATTTACCTTCTCTCGACATCAAGTGGCTACTTACTTGATCCAGGATGCAGAACTAGAAATCCGGTGGTTTTCTTGTACTAGTATTAAGTCTGGTTGAAAACCGCGGAAGAAAGGTTTTGCAAAAGATAAATTGGGTTCTCATACACAGACTTGATATAAAAGGGGGGCTAGTTGTTTGCCCTACTTAAAAACAGAGGGGGCGACCCGGAAGGCTGCCCCCTCTGTTTTTAGATATGCCTTGATCCATATTTAGCTACTTATTGCTGATTCCTTTTATCTAAAAAGTTAGGAAGCTAACATAATTTTTTGAAAGTAAATTCTACGAGTTTTTATCAGTAATTCAGAAAAACTCCTGTTCAGTATTTCTACGTATTTTCTTAATTTGGTAGATGGCAAGTACGAAAATTCTGAGGGATATATCCGTAATTCCTGGTAAGTTTTCGGCTTGTTTTTTGTAGATAAAATCCAATTTAGAGACAAGCTTGAGTAAGAATTAGTAAATTTACTGAGACTTGAATTCAGTTTTGCATGATTAATATATCTTGTGCCGAGGAATATGGGTCTCACCCCTTTTACAGGTTTGTATTGGTTCACGTAGCTTAATACGTAAAGGTAAATTGCTGAGTATGTAAGCGTTGGTTTGTAGCAAATTTTATCTTGATAGGATACTCAGGCTCTGTATAAGGGCGAGTAAATTCAAGTTTTATTGGTTGCTATTGGCGCTCGCTAAAACTGCTTTAACAGCGTTCTATTTCTAATTGCTTACACTTTGTAATTTGTCCTTCTGCTTTAGTGGTCGGAACCGTTGTTATCTAAGTGCTGAAAATGTCACGAGACGCTGTTGTTGTTGGAATCAATGGATATCAGTATCTACCAAGCTTAACTGCACCTGCACGGGATGCAGAAGCGATCGCAACTCAACTTCAGCAGTACGGTGAGTTTCGAGTACACCGTCTGCCAGAGGTGATCCAAGACGGAAAACCTGTGATTGGAACTCGTACTGCGATCACCGTACAAGACTTAGAAGCGGCTTTAGTTCAGCTTTTTAAGCCTAAAGGGCGAAACATTCCAGAAACAGCGTTGTTCTATTTTTCTGGGCATGGCATTCAAAAAGACGCGGGTATTCAAGAAGGATTTTTAGCCACCAGTGACATCAATCCACAGGTTGGATTTTATGGGCTTTCTCTCTTCTGGTTGCGGCGTTTGCTTCAGGAAAGCCCCGTGCGCCAGCGAGTTGTCATTCTAGACTGCTGCCATAGCGGTGAACTTCTTAACCTGCTAGAGGCAGACCCAGGTGCAAGAGCGGGTACGGATCGACTGTTTATGGCTGCATCGCGGGAATATGAGTCTGCTTTTGAGTCGTTAGATAGCCCCTATAGCGTATTTACTCAAGCCCTACTATCGGGTCTCGATCCGACGCAATCGGCAACTGGCATTATCACCAATCACGCCTTAATCAGTTCCGTCAACGATCAGCTTAAGGGAGAACTTCAGCAACCTTTATTTGAAAGTTCGGGTAGCGAAATTGTGATAACCCGCACTAGCCAAGTTGCTCAGCGTTTGTCTGCTGTTTCAGCCAGCGATGATCAGTGTCCCTATCCGGGGGGTGAACCGTTTCAAACTCATCAAGCTGACTTCTTTTGGGGACGTAAAACGCTGACTCAGCAGTTGGTTACAGCGGTACGCCAGAATAACTGCTGTATCCTAACTGGCGCTTCTGCTAGTGGTAAAACTTCGGTTGTGCAGGCTGGATTGATTCCCGCTTTGCAGCAGGAGCAAACAACAGAGGGTTGCGATCGCTGGCAGATTAAAACCGTCAATTTATCGACCCATCCATTTAAGAATCTAGCCCATGCATTTCTAGATTCAACCCAAACTGAATTAGAGCGGGCCGAACAACTGCGACGCATTGAAACCTTTTTAGAAGATGGTGGACGCGGCTTAAATCAACTAATCCAGGCTAGTTTGCTGTCTCAATCCTCATCCCTGACTTTACCCATCCAAACGCAGCCGATTGAACACTGTTCAGATCAGCGGTTTTTACTGGTTGTTGATCAGATTGAGCAGTTATTTACCCATCACCAAGGCGCAAAAGCTGAGCAAGAGCGTCAGCGCTTCTTTGGCTGTTTACAAGAAGCCATTGCCCACAATCAACAGCTACATGTCCTGCTGGTTGTACGCACAGACGTTTTAGATCGGTTGGCCGATTACAGTGCGTTTGTTCAACCTGCTGATCAGGAACTGCTGCGTGTACAGCCAATGACTTATGAGGATTTAAAGGCTACGGTTGTTAAACCCGCTGAAAAAGTCGGTTTGCACTGCGAGCCGAATCTCGTCTACACGCTGTTGTTGGATGTGGTCGGAACATCAGCAGATTTAGCGCTTTTGCAGCAAGTGTTAGTTGAACTCTGGCAGCATCGTCAAATTGACCCTGACACTCAGCAAAGTAGTTTAACCTTAAATGCTTATACCGAAATTGGCGGCATTCGCACGATCATTCAGCAACAAGCGTCTCGGGTTTATGCCCAGCTATCGCCTAAGGAGCAAACTGCGGTTCGTCGCATCTTTTTAGCTTTGACTCAGCTTGGGGAAGGTACGGAAGATTCGCGGCGGCGAATTCTGAAATCAGAGTTGATTAGCACTGGCTTTTCTACCGACTTGATTGATCAGGTGCTTGCAAAGCTCGTTGCTGCACGGGTTATCGTTGTTGATAAAGTAATGACGGGTAAAGCGGCTTATGCTAATCCTCATATGCGGGCCACTAATATGTCAACGGCTCTCCGCTTAGCACAGCGTAGTCAAGGTAAATTTACGGTATTGAATGCGGCGTTGAAGTTGCCGAATACGCGCCCCTCGGGGTTTTGGTCTTGTCGATCGCGATGGTCATCGCATGAGAATGCGCTAAATCAAAACCCGTTGCCGCCAGCAGAAGCGAAATTCTCCTTCGCTTCTTCAGCCTCTTTAGGATTATCTTCAGTTCCGTCTAGTCTGACAGGGCGTTCTGATTCGACTCAACTCTTGCATCTTAAGTCTGCTGCCTGTCCAACATTTCCGAAGGATAAAAGCTGGACGAAAAAATCTTCTGAGTCATTGCTAGCGCTGCTGTCCAGCGACGGTGATCACACCTGGAGTACAACGGTTGATGCGGTGCATGAGGCGTTGATTCGACACTGGCCGATTTTGCGACAGTGGTTGGAGGAAGAGCGCGAGAATTTGCGCTGTCAGCGGCGAATTGAACGGGCAGCGCGGGAGTGGGAGCGGCTCGGATGTCCAGAAGAGGCAACTTATTTATTGCAGGGGCATCGGCTACAGGAAGCTGAGGACTACCTGAAACAGCGGGCTGAAGAGTTGTCTACAGCCGCTCACATGCTCATTCAGCGGAGTCAGCAAGAAATTCGTAATGTTCGCCAGGAAAACTGGCTGATGCAGCTCTCTATTCCCTGCACGCTATTGATGGCTTTGGGGCTTTCGTTCAGTCAATATCGATCGAATCTGTCGGCTCAGGCTGAGCAGGAGCACCAGCGGCAGATTGCGGCTTCGCGGCAGTGGGCTGCGATCGCACAAACGGTTTTAGAAGATTCTCAAACTGATCCCAATACAGCATTACTGATTGGTCGGTTGGCGGCTGAACAAGGTGCTCCCACCTATGAGGCGCAGGCTAGCTTACGGGCAGCACTACAGGAAATGCGTTTAAGCGCTCAATTAAATGAACATGCAACTGCGGTTCATCAATTGGTTTTTAGTCCAGATGGACAGCATTTTGCCAGTGCCAGCGTTGACGGCAGCGTGCGGGTTTGGACAGCGCTGAACCCAGCGGCACCGGATGGCGCTGTGTCCTCAGTTGAAGTCTTACCGCCCCGATCAGCAGAACGTACTGCTTCCAGTGAGCAACCTGAGCCAGCGGCACCGCTGTTGGCTTTTAATCCAAACGGTGAATGGCTTGCGATCGCAAGTCATGACTCCACAAATATTCAGATTTGGTCTACAGCAACCCACAAAGTTTTTCACCATTTACCCCATAAACCTGTAGATATTCAGCAACTGAGCTTCAGTGCCGATGGTCAGTGGATGATGGGTCATAGCACCTCTGAAGTCATGCTTTGGCAAATGGGCCGCCCGACTCCGATTCAAATCTTTAGCGAGGTTCCATTACAAAGTGTTGAACTTAGCCCTAGCGACAGCAAGCTTAAGCTCCTATTGGCAACGCAAGACGGGCAGATCACGCTTTGGAATGTGGCGCAAGGACTGCAGCTAATTGAACAGCAGCAGGAGCAACCTGGCACTGAAGATAACGCAGATGCAGCCGCTGAAGATAAGTCGATATTTGCTCAGCAGCCAACGGTAGCGCTAACTCTTCAGGCGCTGCGTGATCCGACTCATTCGCTAGCCGCTTCCATCCAGCACCTCGTACAACCTGCTCCGATCAACAACGCCACGTTTAGTGCTGATGCTCAGTGGGTTGCCACAAGCGGTACTGATGGAAACGTTCGCCTATGGCAATTGGCGACGGGGCGAATTCAACACACCATGTCACAGATCGATCATCTTGCGCCTTCGGACACAAGTGGCTCCGTCATTGGTCAGTCTGAATCCAAGACGCTGGTACCAGTTCAGCAGGTTGTATTCAGCCCAGACAACCGCTTCCTGGCGAGTGTTGGCCGGGATCAGCAGATTTGGATTTGGCAACCGGATTCAGGTTTGTTGCAAACCCAATTACAGGTTGATCCCCTAAATACTCTGACACTTGAACAGCAGCGTGTTGCAACAGACGAGCCATTCCTGCGGTTTAGCCCAAATGGACAGTGGTTGGCGACGCGTCATACCGTCTCTACCGAGCAGTCAGAACAGCCGTTCGTTGACCTATGGCAAGTCGAAACTGGAGAGAAGGTGCGCTCCATTCGACCCCATCAGGATGGAATTGGGACATTTCAATTTACGTCTGATAGTACCCATCTGGCGACAACTGCAAGTGAGGGTCAAATTCAACTTTGGGATTTAACGACGAGAGGAGAATTGCCAACGGTTGAACTGCCTGAAGGTGCCGAGCAGTGGTTTAGTTTTGCGAGTTCTAGCCGATCCAGTGGATTGCCAGATTTGGAAATGGGGTCGTCCTTTACTCCTGCGTCGCTGCCACAACCACAAGTTGAGATTGTTAGTTTGGCCAGCCACCAGTTTCTACAGCGGTGGAATGTGCCGATTTGGCTGGCAGATCGAGAGACTCCCTATGCAACTGCAACTACACGGCTCAATTATGAGAAGGCTCAGCCAGCGGTTGTGGCAGTATCGCCTTGGTATGTTCAGTGGCAATCAATGGTGATGAATGCACTAAGCCAAGCGGCTAAGCGAATCCCGCTCGCAGCTTTGCAAGCATCTCCTTCTGCTGGACAAGATGCCCGTTCTGGCTCTTTGACGCTTGGTTTTACATCCTTGGCAAAAGGGGCTGAGGATTTGACCTGGCAGCAGATTGCATCGCTGACAGAACAGCGCGTTTTAGTTGCTGATTCAGCCGCTAATCAGGTGGCTGGCAATCCGGCGTCAGACTCTATATCCTCACAACCACCGCAAGCTAAGGATGTAGCTGCAACTTTAACGGCGACCGCGCTGAGTCCGTCCGGTACACAATTTGCGATCGCAGATCAAGATGGCATTATTACAATCCATAGTGAGCTGAACAGCTTGCCAGAGAAGGAAAATCTTCAATCCGCAGCGATCAGCAAAACGATGACTAATACTGATCCGGAAAATCAGACCAACCAGCCGTTTGCCTTGCCAAAGCTAGACTCACAGACGGTGCGGATTGAGAACCTGCGTCGCCATGCCGAAAATAGTCGTCAGCCCAGTGTTGCTTCCAGCTTGGTGTATAGCCCAGATGGCAAAACTCTAGCGAGCATCAATGATAATCTGACCGTGCGACTGTGGGATGCCCAGTCGGGAGGGATGCGCCAGGAGTTGATTGGCCACAATGCCACCATTCTGAGTGCATCGTTCAGCGCAGATGGTAAGCATCTTGTCACGTCAGGATGGGATCAAACCGTTCGCATTTGGGCTGTTGAGTCGGGTCGGCTGCTGCGATCTCTGTCTCTGGCGGATGTGGTCAGTCGTGCGGTGTTTAGTCCGGACGGTCAGTCAATTGTAACCACCAGTTGGGATGGGCTGATCACAGTTTTCGACGCCGATACCGGACGCGAACAGCTATCGGTGATGGGTCATCATGGCGCAATTGTCGATGCGGCTTACAGCCCAGACGGTAGCCAGTTTGCTACAGCCGATAAGGACGGTCTGGTTAAACTCTGGGGTGCAGCTAGTGGGGTTGAGCAAGCGACGCTTTCTATTAAAGGGGCAGAGCAACCGATTGGACGGGTGGCGTTTAGTCCGGATGGTCAGTTTGTGGCGGCGCTGACGGAAGATGGCAAGGTTTATTTCTGGGCGGCAACCTGGGATAGTTTGTTAGCTTTAGCCCGCGATCGCAGTTTACATCCCCTGTCCGATCAAGACTGTCACCGCTATTTGAGACTGCCCGATAATGAATGCCCAACGCTTGAACTCAACCCCATCGCACAGCAATAGGTCGTCTTTCGCGCACTTCACTTCTGGGTAAATGTCCAAATGCCAGTCCAGTTGTTGGGAATGCCCTCTTGGTGTAGCTGCTGAATCCGATTCAGATAGAGCCGAGCGGTTTGGTCGAGGGGATTAACGGTGACGACCTGCTTGAAGCAGGCGGTGGCCTTAATAAAATTGCCCTGACAGTAATGCTGAATGCCTGCGTCGAACAGTGCGGCAGTTTCCTGCTTTAGTGCCTGAATGGGCGCTGGTTCAGCATTCAGTACTTCGTACACGCCGACGGGTTCGGTGCGGCCCTTGACAATGGCGCGATCGAGAAAGCGAAACTGGTAGGTTGGCTGTTGCAGTTGGTTGAGCGCTTCTTCCGAAACCAGCAGATGGACGCCGTAGTACTTAGTCAATCCTTCCAGTCTGGCCGTTAGCGTGATTGTGCCGGAAAAGGCATCGCCCTGCATCCGGTTCGATTCGCCGATAATGCCAATCATCATGTGGCCGACGTGGATGCCAATGCCGATGTTGATACAGGGTTCACCAGCCGCTTGACGCTGCCGATTATAGTCCTGCAAGCGTTTGAGCTTAGCCAGTCCGGCTGCGATCGCATCATCAATACCGCTTGGGAAAACGGCCATCAGCCCATCTCCCAGGTATTTAATCGTGATGCCGTGATATCTGTGAATTTCCGGGCCGACGTGCCCCAGATAGGCATTAATAAAGTCAAAGCTTTCTTGCGGTGTCATGTATTCCGACAGGGCCGTAAACGAGCGGATGTCTGAGAACATGACCGCCATTTCGGTACTAACGTAGTCGCCCAGCTCGACATCAACAATGCTGTCTTTGTGCAAAAATTTCAGATACTCATGAGGTACAAACCGCCCGTAGGCATTGACCAGCGCCTCTAGTTGACGATTGGCGGCACTCAGCTCTTGCTCGCGAGCCTGAATCGTTTCCACCATGTTGGTAAACACCCGCGCCAGTTCGCCCAACTCGTCAGGTCGCTGGACGACGCTGTCGAGGCTGTTGGCAGCAAACGTACCCTGTCTAACTGCGATCGCAGCAGCGGTGATTTTCTCAACCTGCTCGATATATTTCGCCATCTGCTGGTTCTTTTCATAAATATTGAACACATGCAGATGGTGATCGGTGGCCAGATCCTGGCAGACTTTCATGCCGCGACTGCTGTTGCCGTGGTCGTCCAGCCGAGGCGAAAAGATGCCAATTCCCTGCTTTTGGGGCACGATTCCCATCACCCCGCCATTCGATTCAGCTTGGGCGGGAATGCCAACTTGATACGTCCATTCCCCAGATGAGTCATGCATGCCGCAGGTCAAAATGACGCTAATCACATCTTGAATGTACTGCTCATGAATGGCTCGTTCTCCCGTAACTGGATTCAACCCGCCATTGGCCAGAGTTGCCGCAATCACCGCCAAATCGCGACTGTTAACCATGACCGAACTGCACTGAAAGTAGAGGTCGAGCACATCGGTGATCGGGCACTGCACCAGCCCCATTTTCACCATCAAATGTGCGATCGCTTGTTCCCGTTCACCCTGCTCTTTCTGCGAGAGAAAGACTGGCAGACTGGTTGAGATATCCCGTCCGGCATAGCGGCTCAGCATCGCCATCACCCGCTTAAACCGACTGACCAAGCTATCGCCCTGAATCAGTCCCGCAATCACGATTGCCCCGGTATCCGTCAGCGGGTTATGGGGACGATGCTTATTGCTGTTTAGCCCAATCAGCGTTTCCAGTTCGCGATAAGGTTCGATGCCAACATAGTGGCTAACCTGCTCTCGTCCGTGATCTTCCAGTGCTAAGCCATAGAGGAGCGCGCGAGACAGGGCTTGAATTGCGAAGGGCTGATGGCAGTGACCCACCTCGTATACTTGACCATCGACTGTGGCAATGCACACTCCAAAAAAGTCGGCTTCTGGTGGTTCAATTCCGGCTAACGGATTGGCAGGTTTACCCTCGGTTAAAGACTGATATTTCTCGTGCAGATCGACTAAGTACGTTCGAAATGGGGATGCAATATCCTGAATGGCGCTAGTTAGCGATCGCAGATTGGACTCATTCATACTACGCATCCACGGCTCGGTTTGTCTGTTACAAAACTGGCATGTAGCACCCTACGATTTTGCTGATTTGGTTCATATTAGAAAAAGGGCAAGTAACGGACGATGCAACAGTCAGTGACTTGGCTCATGTCAGGTGCTGGTTTTCCACGATACAAGATTTCAACTAGCAGGTGTCGAAGACCAGAAAAATACGGATTACTCGTAATACGTCTGTATTTGCAATCAGGCTTAGGTACTACTATAAAGTTGACAATATTTAAGCTTTGAACACCATTTTAATGTGAGCCATCGTCCGCCAAAACCGCACTATGGAAAACTTTCACAGGAACGTATGGGCTTAGAGATGGGCTGTGCTGCTGGAATTGGCATCGGCGTTGTGCTGGTCTTACTGGTGCTGCTGATTAAAAGCTACTGGCCGATTTTCCTGGCCATTACGCTGGGGCTGATTGGGTGGCGATTTTGGCGGCGACGACAGCGAATCATCAAGGCTAAGCAGACATTCCTTCAGCAAACGTTTTACCAGTTGCTCCAAGCAAACCAGGGCCGTATTACGGTGTTTGATTTTGCGGTGCATACCAACCTGACTGGGCCGGAAGCAAGAGAGTTCCTTAATGCCCGCGCCCGTGAGTTTTACGCCAATTTTGAGCCGAACGATCACGGTGATGTGCTGTATGTTTTTCCGACATTAAGCTCGATGTCGCAATCGGCGGTTTCGAGTTCTCTCGATCAGCCGTATCAGAGCACGGACTAGCGATTTTACGGGCTTGGTGAGGGCGAATTGGCCATTCGCCCCTACGTAATGTGCTGTTTGATTAATGTGCGATCGCAGTTTCAGCTTCGTATAAAACATCTTCTGAAGCGATTTGATACTCAGAGTTAACCCAAATCAATGCGGCCTTCGTGATCTGCTGTCCCCGCAATGTCACCTGGGAAAAGTTTCGCAGTACGCCCTGCTCCGTTTCAATCACGCGCGGCACGCTGGCGCAGTTCACATAAACCGTATTGGCTTGATCAACGGACACTATCTGGCGCAGTCGATCTTTGCGATGCCGCAAGCGATGGTGCATGTGACCAAAGGTGACGAGGGGAATCACTTTACCTAATTCTCTGGCCTGTGCGATCGCAACCGCTAAATCCGGATCGCCATAGTCTCCGCCGATGGGATTCCAGTCTTTACCACAGGGTGCTTCTGCTGCATCACCCAGTCCCGTTGGCCCGCAGTGACCAATCATCAAGACCGTTTTGTATGCGGCTTGCTGCATGGAGTTCATAATCTGCTCAATGGATTCCTCGAATCCTGAAATCCCGTAGCGCTCCTGGTAAAACTGGCCATTTTTCCAGGCGCTGCCGCCCCAGCTAAATGGGCGTCCACCCACAACCGACAGCTTGAGATTGGCTAAATCCAGCTTGCTATAGCCAACGTGGGCTTCTCCCAATAAATCCAACTGGGCCTGAACCCGGTCTTCCAATCTGCGATCGTAGGGGCATTTGCTCCGTCCCCAGTCGGAAGCGCTGTACCACGCATCATGGTTGCCCATGATTGCCGCTTTGGGGATCGTGAGATCCGCAATCTGCCGCACGACATCGACTGATTCATTGCCAAAGTCGCCCACAAATAGCGCTAAATCAAAACCAAGCTGAATCAGCGCCTCATTGTCAGCGGCACTCCACTGGTCATGAATGTCACCAATGAGTGCGATATTGATTGTCTGATCCGGGTGTATTTGAGCCGTCATTCTTTCTCCTACTGCTGCCTTTCTTTAGCCAAACCTGGTATGCAGATGCGCGCTACAGCGTCTTTTCTAGGATAGGCATAGAACGCTGATCTGAGTAAGAGCCAATGGATCAGCTCTGCATGTTTTGGTGAAATCAACTATAATGTAATTCGAAACCATTCATTCTATAGACGCTTACGCGATATATCTGCCTGTGTTTACCACTCTTTCTCCTCACAATTCTGTTGAATCTACTGCTTTGCCGCGCGATCTATTTGGTGCAATTCAAGATTTAAAGCAGGAGATGAATGCCGTTATTCTGGCGCATTATTATCAAGAATCGGATATTCAAGATGTCGCTGATTACTTGGGTGATTCGCTAGGGCTTTCCCAGCAGGCAGCCGAAACCGATGCGGATGTGATTGTTTTTGCTGGGGTTCACTTCATGGCAGAGACAGCCAAGATTCTTAACCCCGATAAGCTGGTGCTGCTGCCCGATTTGGCGGCAGGCTGCTCGCTGGCCGATAGCTGTCCGGCGGATCAGTTTGCCCAGTTCAAAGCAGATCATCCCGACCATATTGTGGTGTCTTACATCAACTGTATGGCTGAGATCAAAGCGCTCAGTGATATCATCTGCACCAGTTCGAACGCGGTCAAAATCATTAACCAAATTCCAGCCGACCAGCCGATTATTTTTGCCCCCGATCGCAACTTGGGTCGCTACGTGATGGCTGAAACGGGACGAGATATGGTGCTGTGGGACGGGAGCTGCATAGTGCATGAAACCTTCTCGGAGAAGAAGATTGTGCAGCTCAAAATGGAACATCCAGAGGCCGAGGTGCTGGCTCACCCGGAATGTGAGGAGCCTGTCTTGCGCCATGCGGATTATGTTGGTTCGACAACGGCTTTACTCAAGTATTCACAGCAGAGCGCTAGCCCATCATTTATTGTGGCGACGGAAGCTGGAATTTTGCACCAGATGGAGCGGCAGGCAGCAGGCAAGCAGTTTATTCCAGCACCGCCGCTAGGTAACTGTGCTTGCAACGAGTGTCCGCACATGCGGCTGAACACGATGGAAAAACTGTATCTGGCAATGAAAAATCGCAGTCCAGAAATTACGATGCCGGAAGAAATTCGAGTGGCGGCACTGAAGCCGATTCAGCGCATGCTCGAAATGAGCAAGTAATAATTTCAAGCGTAAAAAACTAAGAAGGCATGCCGTGTGGCACGCCTTCTTTAGTATCAAGACAATAAATTATTCCTCTTCGCCTTCGCTATAGCCATCGCCGTTGTTATCAGCAGAGCTACTTTTGCTGGCTGCGATCGCAGATGCTCCGGCAATTTCTAGCTTTTCGCGTACCTGTCGCTCAATATCGGTAGCAAATTCAGGATTTTCTTCCATATACCGAATGGAGTTGTCGCGACCTTGAGCAATGTTGTCGCCGTTGTAGCTGTACCAGGCACCTTTACGAGCAATGACGCCATGCTCTTCAGCTAGGTCAAGGATACAGCCCAGGGTTGAAATGCCCTGACCAAAGATGACATCAAACTCAGCGATCCGGAACGGGGGAGCGACTTTGTTTTTAGCCACCTTGACCTTGGCCCGAATGCCGAACTCCTCGGAGCCTTTCTTCAGGGTTTGAATTCGACGGATATCGAGGCGCACCGAGGAGTAGAACTTCAGCGCATTACCGCCCGTGGTGACTTCAGGGTTACCGTAGGAGATACCGATTTTCTGGCGTAGCTGGTTCAAGAAAATAACCGTACAGCCCGATTTGCCGATGTTACCCGTAATCTTCCGCAGGGCTTGACTCATGAGACGAGCCTGCAAACCGACGTGGACATCGCCCATTTCCCCTTCAATTTCAGCCCGAGGCACCAGCGCCGCAACCGAGTCAATTACGACGATATCAATGGCAGCAGAACGCACCAGTTGATCGACAATTTCGAGCGCCGCTTCACCTGTATCTGGCTGGGAAACTAGCAGTTCCTCAATTTGAACGCCCAAAGCTTGGGAATAGATCGGATCGAGCGCGTGTTCAGCGTCAACAAAAGCGGCAACGCCACCTTGCTTTTGCACTTCTGCGATCGCATGAAGCGCCAGAGTGGTTTTACCGGAACTTTCAGGGCCATAGATTTCAATAACTCGACCCTTGGGCAATCCACCGCCGAGAGCCAAGTCCAGTGTGAGCGCTCCAGTGGGGATCGTTTCGACCTTCATCCGGGTCGCATCCCCTAACCGCATAATGGTGCCTTTACCAAAGCTGCGCTCAATTTGGTTGAGCACCATGTTTAATGCTTTATCTTTTTCAGTGTTGCCTGTAGTGGTGGATTTAGGCATGAGTGCTCCAAAGCTGGAAATTTTACAAGATCATGTGCAAGAAACGAATCGCCAAGCTGTGCCAATCTGCCGTCAGGTTGCCGGGATCTGCCACAGCTTGACATAAGCATAGCGACAGATTCGACATTGGCCTAAAGATCCTAACAATAGATTTCAAGTTTGATCGTTTCCATCATTCACACTGACGGCCAAGCTTGGACGAGATCAATTTCTATACAAACGTACTATAATTCTACTCAAAAATGGGCTGAATTGGTTTTGCTGTACTAGTTTTTCCTGACATTCGTTTCTGATAGTCATCTGGCGTCTCTGAAATTTAGTATCATGCAACTTCACAGCTAGCCCCAAATCTAGTGGTCTGCCAACTTTAGAGCCAAACACCTGCCCCATGACTTCAACATTTCGCCATTTGGCCGTTTTAGACCGCGCCGTTAGCGTGGGAGGACTCACCGAGTATATTCGCGAGCTGCTGGAAGAGGATCACCAGCTGCATCAGGTTTGGGTAACGGGCGAAGTCTCCAGCGCCAAACCGCACCGCAGCGGGTTGTTTTTTACGCTGCAAGATCCCGATACGGGCGCGTCAATTGATGCGGTGATTTGGCAAAGTCAGCTTAGTCAGGTGGCCGTTCTGCCAAAGGCGGGCGAAGAAGTGATTGTGCTGGGTAGCCTGCGGCTCTATGCCAAGCGGGGACAGTACAGCCTACATGTGTGGCAGTCACTGCCAGCGGGAGAGGGGCTGCAGGCGCTGCGGCTGCGCCAGCTCCGGTTGCGCTTGGCGGCAGAAGGGTTGTTTGACGATGAATTGAAGCAGCCATTGCCGTCATATCCAACTGCGATCGCAGTTGTCACCTCGCCTCATGCTGCTGCTTGGGGTGACATTCAGCGGACGCTACGGCAGCGCCATCCGGGACTGCGGGTGCTGCTATCGCCAGCGACGGTACAGGGGGATCAAGCGCCGCGCTCGATTGTAACTGCGATCGCACATGTAATCGCCCATAGCCAAGCCGAAGTATTAATCCTGGCGCGGGGCGGTGGGGCAACTGAGGATTTAGCCTGTTTTAATGATGAGCGGGTTGTGCGGGCTGTGGCGGAGTGTCCCATTCCCGTGATCACCGGGATCGGGCACCAGCGAGATGAAACCCTGACAGACTTGGTGGCCGACGTTTGCGCCCATACGCCGACCGCCGCTGCTGAGTATGCTGTGCCCTGTCTGGCCGATTTGTATGCTGAGCATCGTCACCGGGGTGCTGTTTTGCTGGCTGCTGTGCAGGCCGCTCTACAGTTTGAGTGGGATCGGTTAGCGCATTTGAAGCGATCCCTGCGCCATCTCAGCCCAGACCGACAGCTTAGCCATGAGCAACGTGCGATCGCATGGCAATATGAGCGACTAGTGCAGGTGACTCAAAATCGCCTGGTGCGATCGCAGCAGAAATGTCAGCTTCTGCGGCAAAAGTTGAACGATATCGATCCCAATACGGTTCTGCGACGCGGATATGCGCTAGTGCGCGATCAAAAAAAGGTTGTGCGCTCGACGACAGGGCTGTATCAAGGCCAGCAACTGACTGTGCAGCTAGCTAAAGGGGAGATTGGCGTTACGGTTGACACAATTTCGCCCGATGCCTTCACCGATCCCAGTGTGTCACGCTAAACCTGTACGGTTGCTCACTCCTGCTCTACTCATACCAAGCCCCTAAATTGTGGCTACAGAGAATGCTCCCCTGCCCCCTGGCTCCCCTGCTCATAACCGTTCCACCAGCAAAAAAATAGTTTTAGGAGATCTAATATTGATGGCTAAGCGTACTCGCTCCACCCAATCCACCCCGACAGCCAACGTGGCCCAACTAGACGATAACTGGCGCTATGAGACTGCTGTTGATCAAATTGAGACGATTGTGAGTCAAATTGAGTCCGGCGAACTGGAACTAGCCGAAGTCTTTGAGCAGTTTGGAATTGCTGTGGCACAGTTGCAGCAGTGTGAAGCTTACCTGAATCAGCACCAGCAGCAGCTTGATCTGGTAGTTGAAACGCTGTCAGATACCGCTGATTATCAAGCCGCAGCCATAGAGGATTTTTAGTTGGCTGTGGTAAACCAATCTTTGCGGCTCAATGTGGGAAAGTGAGTTGCATCTCTACCGTACTTAAGATGCCAAAATGATAGTTACGTGATAGCGCTTAATACCAGCAGAAACAGCGCCAGCTATTTTGTTCAGCAGCAACATAATTCAGCCGGGGAAGCGGGGAAATCTACCCGTTTCTCATCGTTGGTAGTCGGATTTACAGCGACAGGGATCAGGCGGTGTTAACGTTCAGGTGTAACGCTAATACCTGTGTAGCAATCCTTTAATAATCATGGCTCAGATTATAGATCCAATTCCATCAAATAACTCGGATAAGATACTCTGCTGCTACGTCAACGCCACGAGCAAGATCCAGATTGCTCGGATTACAAACATCCCAAATTGGTACTTTGAGCGGGTGGTTTTTCCGGGGCAGCGATTGATGTTTGAAGCTCTACCGGAAGCGCTCCTGGAAATTCATACGGGCATGATGGCAAGCGCGATTCTATCGGATACGATCCCGTGCCATCGTTTAGCGCTGGAGGATGTGCCGCAATCGCTCGTGGAAGATGCTGATGTAGAAAACATCCACTCTACTTCGAGCCTATCTGCCACAACGGAATCTCAAACTGTGACATCGGCTGCAGTTGCGCCCTTATCGGTGGGTTCAGCGGTTGGTTCGGTGTCCGCTGGTGTTGATATTGGGCGGATTGCTTAGCGGAAAGCGTAGCTGACAATCTTGCGAAAGTCGATTTGCGATCGCGCTGCCGTTCCCCACGTTAGTATCCAAATCGGCTGCTCCCACACTGAACGGTGCAACCCAAGTTAGCCTGTCATCACGGTATCCAAGCTCCTTCACACACTGGTTTGGTACGTTTGCACAGGTATTTCACGAAAGGATTCGGTGTTCAATGTGTATCCGTTACATCGGCTGCATCTACGAGGATGCAGCCTTTTTACTGGGTGATGAATATATAGCCTTATGTTCAGGTTAAGGTTGCTTTTGTAAAAGCTGCGCTCCACATGGCTTCTACAAAAAACACCTGCCTAATTCTAAGGAACGCGGATTTAATCAGGTGAAATCTTTGGAGTAGGGACACGGCAATGCCGTCCCTAAGGATGGAACGGTCTACAGGCTATTTAATCCACAATCCTGAGCGCGTAGCGCTACGACAAGTTGATTTGGGAGGATGTGCTGGAGGGCAAGACGGTTTTAAAGTAAAGTACTTAAATCGGCAGTAGCGTTGCGAGTTGCTTTTGGATTTACCGTCTTTTTTATGGCTTTGGAAAATAGCGGCGTGGTCGATGGGCTTGTCGATTACGGCCTACTGTATCTTGGCCGCTAGCGGCGGCTGGATTCTCTACGCGCGGAAAAATAAGCGATCGCGTCCCAACTGGCTGCGGCCTTTTCACTATACAATTGGCGGCATTTTGGTGGCCTTGGTGTTGTTGCTGCTGTCCGTTGGGATCATTGGCACACTGGGTTACTACGGTAATCTGGGTCATTCGGTACATTTGCCCGCAGGCTTGTCTGTCGTTGCGCTGGTACTTGGCTCGGCTTGGAGTGCAACTCGCATTAGTCCTAAACGACCCTGGGCACGCACGCTACACCTTGGCATTAATGGTGTCCTGCTGGTAGGTTTTATCGCCGTGTCGCTCAGCGGCTGGTCGGTGGTGCAAAAATATTTGCCTTAAGAAATTTGCTTTAGGATAAAGGGAATTGTTGTTGTGAACCGTTCTCTGCCTGTGTCTAAGATCGCGGCTGAATCCACACATTCCTCTGTTCCGACCACTTCAGAAACCTTTCGGCTCTCGCCGATTGTCCGCATTACGCTGCTGAGTTTGTATGTGGCGCTGACGGCACCCTTGCCAATTCTGGCCCAAGTCACTCATGCTCCTGTACCGCCGACGTTGTTAGCGCTGGGATTACTACTGGGTGCGATCGCACTTTTTGCAGCTCTGTCAGAACGGGTCATCGTAGACAAAGACGGCATTCGCGTCACCTATCCGGCCTGGGTACCTGGCTTTTTTCGACGCGGTTGGCAGCTCAACTGGTCCGAGATTCAAGCGCTCAAACCCCGCTCGACGGGGCAGGGGGGGCTTGTCTATTACTTTGTCAGTCAGGAGCAAAAGGCGTACTTGCTACCCATGCGCGTTGTGGGATTTGCCCGCCTCGTCCGCCGAGTTGAGCAGGAAACCGGGATCGACACGACCGATGTGCGTCCGCTCGCTCAACCCTGGATGTATCTCATCCTGTTTGGCTTGACCAGTTTGCTGCTGCTAGTGGACGCCTGGGTCTTTTGGACGGCATCGACAGGTGCGATCGCAATTAACGGGGCATTCTAAATCGTGTCAATTGGGTTAACTTCCACCACTGCTGCCACCTCAATTCGGCTGAACCAAGTTCACGTTTCTGCACCCAACGGCCCTACTGAAATCCTGCACAACCTGACGTTTGATGTCCCTGCCGGAGCGTTCGCTCTGATTGTTGGGCCTTCAGGATCAGGCAAAACGTCCTTATTGCGCTTGCTCAATCGGCTGAGCGATCCCGACCAGGGCAGCATCTTTCTGGGCGGACAAAACATCCGTCAACTGCCTGTCCTGGAACTGCGGCGGCAAGTGGTTCTCGTGCCGCAAGAACCCAAGCTGTTGGGTATGACGGTGGAAGAAACGCTGCTCTATCCCCTCAAGCTGCGCGGCGTTGCCCCACGAGCCGCTCAAGCCCAGATACAGCCTTGGTTAGAGCGTTTGCAAATTCCATCCGAATGGCTAGAGCGCAATGAACTACAGCTTTCTCTCGGCCAGCGCCAGCGAATTGCGATCGCACGCGCCCTCATCCTTTCCCCCCCAGTTCTGCTTCTGGACGAACCCACGGCTTCTCTCGATCTAGGCCAAGCGACTAGTTTACTAACGCTGATTGCTGAGCTGACGCAGTCCGGCAGCATGACCGTGCTAATGGCCAACCATCAGGTTGAACTAGCGCGATCGCACTGTACCTATGTCGTTCAGCTTCAGCAGGGCAGACTGGTTCGCTCCGCACCCGCTGATCAAATTAACTGGGACGACGTGAAATCTGACATCATTCAGGCTGAGCAAAAAGCCCAGGACGAATGGGGCGATGCCGATGAAGAGGGATTTTAAGATTGGCTCAGCAGCAGTCGAGGTGGCGTTAACCAAAACAGCTCGCTGTTTCCCAGTGCGGTTGCGAGATCATCCGGTAAACTGAGGCCAATAATGCCTGCTTTTTTAAGCTGGATATTGCCCAAGGTTGTGTTACTGATGAGCTGTTCAGCCCACAGACTGAGGTCAGGTTCGTGACCGACAAAAGCGATTCGAGTGGGTTGATCCAGTGATTTTAGGATAGTTGCGAGGTCAGCTAAGGCGCGATCGCACTCTCCTCCGGGTGCAAGCTGAGCCAAAATTTGTACGGATGAACCCAGTCCAACCGCTTGCAAAATATCAGCCGTTTGCTGAGCGCGCACCAGTGGACTGGTCAAAATTAGGTCAAACGTGATCCCTAATTCTTGGAGTCGCTGCGCCACCTGCTGCGTTTTCTGTTCGCCTTTTGGAATCAGCGGACGTTCATCATCATTGGCATAGGTGCCTCGCTCAGCAGCGATACCGTGTCGAATCAAGTAAAGCTCAATTGCCATCGGTTTAGTAATCAGGTCTTTCGACGTTGCCAAAGCACAATTTGCTGATGTTCACCAGCACTTAAAATGTATTGTCCATCCGGACTGAAAGCAACTGCATAAATGGGACGCTGACCGCGATTAAGCGTCATTACTTCGGTCATATCTTGGATATTCCATAGCTTAGCTGTACCATCATAGCCACCGCTTACTAAGTAGCGACCGTCAGGACTGAAGGCCAACGTCAAGACTGCATCCGCATGGGCATTTAGTGTTCGAATCTTACGGCGTTGTTGAACATCCCAGAGGCGGATCGTTCGTAATCCACCCGTGGCCAGCAGGCCAGATGCGCTAAAAGTAACAGACGTAATGTAGCGAGATTCCTCTTGCAGGGACAGCACCAAGTTGCCTACGGGTAGCTTGCGAAATCGCAAGTGAGGATCGTAACCACCTGCGAGGAACCAGTAGCCGTTAGGATGAACCGCAATGTCATAAATGGGGCCTTCATAGCCCTTAATCGTCTGATGCAGCGTCTTGGCCTGAACATCCCAAATCTTGATTGTTTGATCCAGGCTGCCGCTGATCAACCAGCGACCATCTCGACTAAAAGCCACAGCCTGAACAGCATCCTGATGTGCCGTGACATCTCCACCGAATTTGGCTGCGATCTGGCGGGTGCTCAGATCCCACAGTTCAATGGTTTTGTCTTTGCTCCCGCTAGCAATGAGCTGGCCGTTAGGACTGATGGCAATGCTTTGAACAGCGTCTTGATGCTGAGTGGTCAAACTAATCGAGCGCTCGGTATTAATTTGCCAAAGCCGCAGGGTGCGATCGCAACTGCCGCTGACAAAAAAGCGCCCATTGCGACTAAAGACAACCGATGTCACCGCATCGGTATGACCAGAAAATACCTTGATCCGCTGCCAGGGTTGATTGCCCTGGTCAGAGTGCATCGAGCTTGAATCAGCCGAATTAGCAGAAGTTCCGGAAGATGTGGACGTTTTGACTGATGCTGCTTGAGAGGATTGCTGGAGTTCTAGTTCCTTAATTTTGCGGAAATCTGAGGCTGCCCTATACTCATAGCCCAATTCAGAGAGCACATAAGCTCGGCAGCGATAGGCCGCTAGATAATTGGGATCTAGCCGAATCGCCTGCGTGAGCACCGACAGTGCTTCCTCATAGTCTCCAGCTTGCACCAGTTCAACAGCCTGATTATACTGGTCAACTGGGCTGTTGGGGCGCGTAGAGGTTGTAGTTTTTGTAGAGGTCGAAGTGTAGGTCTGAGTAGACCGTTCTTGAGATCCAACAGACGCCGGAGTGATTGACTTCAATGCTGCATAAGCAATATTGATTTGCTTAATTTTGTCTTCTGCTTGCTGGCGCTGCACTGGATCATTCGGAAAATTATCGGGATGCCACTGCTTCGCTAGCCGCCGATACGCCTGTTTGACTTCTGTGGTGGCAGCTCCAGTCTGTAAGCCCAAAAGCGCATAATACTCACTTAAACTCTGCATGAATGCTGCTTTTCCCAAATGCCTTGAGATTAGAATTCCCTTTTATGCGGGCAAAATTTGAGTGTCCTAAGCTGACCTAAGTACTGGAGTTTAGACTAAAGAGTTAAAGAAAATCGCGGTCGTGCTAGGCACGAAC